>JBJMUN010000020.1:0-66402 GCA_045811185.1 Sphingomicrobium sp. | reverse complement strand
GTAACTCCGTACACGCTTCGGCATACCGGCGCCGTGTGGGCCGTCGAGCGCGGAACGAGCATGGCAGAGCTAGCTCACTTCATGGGACACGATGACGATCGGACGACCCAGAAGCACTACGCCCGCTTTTCACCAAGCTATCTCCGCAGGGTCGCCTCCAACCTCAGAGCTGCTCGCAATGAAGCCTCGGAGTTAAATGAAGCTCAGGCAAGGCCGTGACAAAAGGCCGAAGGTTCATTCAGTGCCTCCGGCCCCTGTCCTTTATGGTCGTTTTGCGGGCTGATCGCTCTCACAAATAAGTGGTCGGGGAGAGAGGATTCGAACCTCCGGCCCCTGCCTCCCGAAGACAGTGCTCTACCAGGCTGAGCTACTCCCCGACCGGAACCCGCTCGACTGCGACAGCCGGTCGCGGCGGGAGCCAAGGCGGGGGCTAGATAGAGGCGGGTCTCCGCCAGTGCAAGCGGCGTTTCACCGGCCAAGAGTTCGAAGCCACTCTTCGACTCGAACGAATTTCTCGCGGGGGCTCCCGGGCCGGGCGCGGCCAGTCTCCGTCTCCTCGATTTTTCTCCAATCGTCATAATCGGTGACCATGACGCCGCGCTCCCCGAGGAGCCGTTTGAGCCCTTCGGCGCCCAATCGCTCGGTAGAGCTGTTCGGCGGCGTCTCAGCGATGACCTGATCGGCAACTTCGTAGCCATCGGGACGATTGGTCCCGATAGTGCCCGTCGGCCCGCGACGCGCCCAGCCGACAGCATAAAGCCTGTCGGCAATGCGACCGCCGTCGTTGACGAACTTGCCGCCATCGAAAGGCACGCCGACGATCGGTGACGTCGAATAGCCGATCGCGGTTATGATCAGTGAGGCAGCGACCTCGTAGGTATCGCCGGTGCCTCGCGCGGTGCCCTTTTCATCGAGTACCGTTCGTTCAACGATGATCTTTTCGGCCTTGCGGTCGCCCTCGATCCGGATCGGCTTGGCGTAGAAGTCAAAGACCATGCGCTTGGCCTTGCTCGCTTCGATGTCGGCAAAGCCGCGCAGGAGACTGACCGACTTGCGAATCCCTGGCTCTAGCGGTTCGTCGGCCTCAGGCGGCGGGAAGTCGTCGAGATCCACCACGGGCACGGCGGCTTCAAGGTGGCCGAGTTCCCCCAGCTCCTTCGGTGTCATGGCGATCTGGTGAGGTCCTCGTCGGCCAAGGATGGTCACCGTGCGAATCGCGGAAGCATCGAGCGCTTCGAGTGCATGACCGACAATGTCCGAGCCTTCGAACTCGTGGCGGGTCTTCGTGAGGATCCGGGCGCAATCGAGCGCGACGTTTCCATTGCCGATCACTGCCGCGTGCGTGCCGTCCAAGAACGGGTTGAGATCAGCGAATTCCGGATGACCGTTGTACCACCCGACGAACTCGGCCGAGCCGATAACGCCGGGCAATTCCTCGCCCGGAATGCCGAGCTTGCGATCGTGCGGGGCGCCGGTGGCGAGGATCACGGCGTCATAGAGATCCAGAAGCTCGGCGACAGAAATGTCGCGGCCGACGGTTACATTCCCGATGAAATCGACGCCGGCGCTCTCGGCGACCTTGTCGTAGCGCTTGCTGACCGCCTTCAGCGACTGATGGTCAGGCGCAACTCCGAAGCGGATCAGGCCATAGGGGACCGGGTAGCGATCAAGGATGTCGATCCGCGCACCGCGACCATCTGCTCCGCCGTAAGCCTTCTCCAGCGCCTCGGCGGTGTAAAAACCCGCCGGTCCCGAACCGACTACCGCGAAATGCCGCATGCCGCCTCCCTTTATCAGCGAAGCTTAGCGGCGCATCCGCCGAGCGTCAGCCCTTGGAATGATCCTCGAGGAGGACACTGCCTTTCTTCTGCAGCGATGCCTGAACAAGCCCCCCGAACATGCCGAGCATGCCGGGAAGCAACACCTTGAGGTGAACCTTGGTGTCCAGCACGTCGATGGAGGCGCTCACCGTCTCCCCCATCGCCGAGATCTGAAGGTTGAGTTGGTCGCCGGTCCAACCCGACTGCACGTGTGCGCCGCCGGGGATATGCTGCTCGAGCTTGTGAATGTTGTTGGCAATACGGCGCCGCGCTTCGTCCTTGCCGAGGCTGTGAGGCAGATCAACGTCGATGGGTTGAGTCATATTTGCGATGTTGCCCGCAGTTCAGCGCTTTTCAAGCGGAGCAGCGCGACTATCATCGTCTTCGATGCGCCGATTGCTTTATTCCCTGCTCGTGATGGCCTCGCCCACGGCTGCTCAAACCGTAACGACGGCGCCAGTTCCCGCCGTCCAGGCCGCATGGGATCCGGGGGCCGCCTACATCACTGCCGGGCAGGACGAGCCGGGCTACCGAAGCTGGTACCTCGCAGCTCCGGCACGCGCCGCTCAAGTCAGGACATTCAATGACTATCTGGTCAGCGCCCAGGTGGGGGGCATCGTGCCGACCTGGCAGCTCTTCCGCACCGCCACCTCGTGGCAGAGCTGCGGAGCGCAGCCGTTCGAAATTCCGCCGACCGACGAGTGGCCACACATCGTCGATACGCTTCGCTACATCCGGGACTATGTGATTCCCGCGCTCGGCCCCGTCGAGCCGGTCTCTGTCTATCGCAATCCCGCGCTCAACGTCTGCGCGGGTGGCGCACCGGAAAGTGCTCACAAGCTTTATTCGGCGATCGACATGGTCCCGCTGCGCCCAATTAGCCGCGAGGCAATGATGCGGACGCTTTGCGGGGGGCACAGCCAGCATGGTGCCGCTTATCATGCCGGGCTCGGCTTTTATGCCTACATGCGCTTCCACGTGGACAGCACCAAGTACCGGCGGTGGAACATGGATCCGGCAGTTGCGGCCGAATGTCCGCCAATCGTCCACCCGGAAGATGCTGCAAGCGTCGGGCAGCCTTTGCCGCCACCGGTCGCGACTCCGGTTGCCGGCGTACCCGTCGCCACGCCGCAGGCCGCGCTACGGCCGGAACGAGGACAGCCCCACTAGCGGCGGCTCAACATGCACTCGCCAGTTCCCGAACTGGCTCTGTGCGGACCTTGTGTTGCTGATGTGCAACACCATATCGACCCCAACAGAAGAGGGGTAGACTTGAATGGATTTCGAAAAGCTCACCGATCGTGCGCGCGGTTTTTTGCAAGCGGCGCAGACGATTGCAGTTCGCGAGCATCACCAGCGGATCGCACCTGCGCATTTGCTGAAGGCGCTGCTCGACGACGAGCAGGGTATGGCCGCGGGCTTGATCGAGGCTGCGGGCGGCGATGCCAAGACGGCGAGGCGGGAAGTCGACGCACTGGTCGCCAAGGTCCCGGCCGTGACAGGCAGCGGCGCGTCGCAGGCGCCGGCGATGGATGGCGACACGATCCGGCTCCTCGATCAAGCTGAGCAAGTCGCGAAGAAGGCCGGCGACAGTTACGTGACGGTCGAGCGCATCCTCTTGGCCATGGCGCTCGCAAAAGCCACCGAGGTTGGCGACGTGCTGTCGAAGGCGGGGCTGACGCCGCAGAACCTCAACGCCGCGATCGACAAGCTGCGCGGCGGACGTATGGCTGACACGCAGGGCGCCGAGGACCGCTATGATGCACTGAAGAAATATGCCCGCGACCTCACCGATGCTGCGCGTGCGGGCAAGCTCGATCCGGTAATCGGGCGCGACGAGGAAATCCGCCGCACGATCCAGGTGCTGGCGCGCAGGACCAAGAACAATCCGGTGCTCATCGGCGAACCGGGGGTCGGCAAGACAGCGATTGCCGAAGGGCTCGCGCTGAGGATCGCGAATGGCGACGTTCCCGACGGCATCAAGGACAAGCGGCTGCTCGCGCTCGATTTGGGAGCGCTCATTGCGGGAGCGAAATATCGCGGCGACTTCGAAGAGCGTCTAAAAGGCGTGCTCGACGAGGTGCGCCAGGCCGAGGGCGACATCATCCTGTTCATCGACGAGATGCATACGCTCGTCGGCGCCGGCAAGGCCGAAGGGGCGATGGATGCAGGCAATTTGCTGAAGCCGGCGCTTGCGCGCGGCGAGTTGCACTGCATCGGTGCGACGACGCTCGACGAGTATCGCAAATATATCGAGAAGGATGCGGCTCTCGAACGGCGCTTCCAGCCAGTCTTCGTGGGTGAGCCTACGGTTCCCGACACGATCTCGATCTTGCGCGGCCTCAAGGAGAAGTACGAGCTCCATCACGGTGTTCGAATCACCGACGCGGCGATCGTCGCGGCCGCAACGCTGTCCAACCGCTACATCACCGACCGCTTTCTGCCCGACAAGGCGATCGACCTCATGGACGAGGCCGCGAGCCGGATTCGCATGGAGGTCGAGTCCAAACCCGAGGAAATCGAGAATCTCGATCGGCGGATTATCCAGCTCAAGATCGAGCGCGAGGCGCTCAAGAAAGAGCAGGACCGTGCATCCAAGGATCGTCTGGCAAAGCTCGAGGAAGAGCTTGCGAACCTCGAGCAGCAGTCCGCCGAGCTGACGACCCGCTGGCAGGCCGAGAAGGAAAAGATCGCCGGCGAGGCCAAAATCAAGGAGCAGCTGGACGCGGCGCGACTCGAGCTCGAGCAGGCGCAGCGAAACGGCGATCTCGCGAAGGCGGGTGAGCTGCAGTACGGTCGCATCCCACAGCTCGAGAAGCAGCTGGCGGACGCGCAAGTCGCTTCCAAGGGCGCCATGCTTCGCGAAGAGGTCACCGACCAGGATATCGCCGGCGTGGTCAGCCGCTGGACCGGTATTCCAGTCGAGCGGATGATGGAGGGCGAGCGCGAAAAGCTCCTTCAGATGGAGGCATTGATCGGTGCCCGCGTCATTGGTCAGGAAGACGCGGTAAAGGCAGTGTCGGCCGCGGTACGCCGCGCGCGAGCCGGCCTCCAGGACCCGAACCGGCCGCTCGGCTCGTTCCTCTTCCTCGGCCCTACCGGGGTCGGGAAGACCGAGCTCACCAAGGCGCTGGCCGAGTTTCTGTTTGACGACGCGTCGGCGATGGTCCGCATCGACATGAGTGAGTTCATGGAGAAACACGCCGTTGCACGGCTGATCGGCGCGCCTCCCGGCTATGTCGGTTACGAGGAGGGCGGAGTCCTGACAGAAGCCGTTCGTCGGCGACCTTACCAAGTCGTCCTTTTCGACGAGGTCGAGAAAGCGCACGGCGACGTGTTCAACGTGCTTCTGCAAGTCCTCGACGACGGTCGTCTCACTGACGGCCAAGGTCGCACGGTGGATTTCACCAACACAATCATCATCCTAACCTCGAATCTCGGCTCGCAATATCTCGCGCAGCTGGCGGAGGACGAGCCGGTCGAGAAGGCGGAGCCGCAGGTGATGGAGGTTGTCCGAGCGCACTTCCGGCCGGAGTTCCTGAATCGGCTCGACGAGGTGATCTTGTTCCACCGCCTCAGCGCGGGGCACATGGGGCCGATCGTCGATATCCAGGTTGCACGGCTGCAGAAGCTGCTCGAGGATCGCAAGATCCGGCTCGATCTGAGCGATGCCGCGCGGGCCTGGCTCGGCCGCGTTGGTTATGATCCTGTCTATGGTGCCCGGCCGCTGAAGCGGGCGGTCCAAAAATACTTGCAGGATCAGCTCGCTGACAAGATTCTCGCCGGCGAGATCCCAGATGGTTCAACGGTGCGGGTCGACGAAGGCGACGGCCAGCTTATGCTCAAGACGGCCGAGGAGGTCCGAGCCGCCGCCGAGTAAGGGCACGCGTCCATGGCTTTTCAAAGAGTGTAGCCGAACTTGTCGATCCATCGGTGCAAGACCGGAAAAACCGGTTCGAGGTGCTTGCGATAATTGAGCCAGCGACCGACCGAGCGGCGATAGATCGGCTCGGTCACCTGCGCGTAGCTGGCAGTGGATATGACACCGCGCCCTGCCGCGGTCTCCTGATGATCGAGCATTCGATCGTGCCATCGAATGCCAAGCGCATCCGTCACGCGGTGAAGCTCAGCTTCCGTATTGTCGATCAGATCCTCATAGCGGACCACGTGCACGTTGAGCGGGAACAAGGCGCGCGTGGCTTCCCAATTAGAGAAGCAAAGATCGTAGAATTCCGCGGCCGTATCCAGGCGGAGGAAGTTGGCCATCGAATCGTTCAACTGAAAGTTGCTGATGAAGCAGCTAAGCACCGCGTCCGCGGGGTGCCGGAGCGCGAGAATGTAATGAGCATCGGGGAACAGCCGATGGATGTATTGAACAGCATAAAGGTGGAGCGGCGATTTATCGACGAGCTTGCTTGCCGAGGCGAGCGGCGCGTAATCCGCCGCCTTCTGAAAGTAGCGCTGCTGAGCGGCCCGCAGTTCATCAGGGCCCAATTTGGCGATTGCATCAAGGCCGCCGAGCGATTTCGAGATATCATTGACGAGGGGGCGTTCCTCCAGGACTTCAACGTCGGGATGACCCATCAGCATCGTATCGAGTAAGGTGGTTCCGGACCTGGGAAAGCCAAGCAAGAAAATCGGGCTTGGGCGAACGGGCGTCGGTGCGGGCGAAGTCCAGCTGGCCGCCCATTTCGGCGTGGTCTCGGCGATGCGCTCGCGCAGCTCCTTCCGGAGGATCGCTGCACGTTCGAGCGGCCGGCCCGGATCCTCGACGTGAAGCTCGTTCATTCGCGTGAATGCAGCGAACGCCTCCTCATAGTGACCCAGGCGATCGTGAAACGATCCGAGAAGCTCGGCCCGACGCAGTGGCTCGAAGTCCTCCGCAATCCGCCCCAGTAAATCAAGGCCTGGCCGGTCCCGCTTGGCGCGGCGATGCGCCAATGCGCGGATGAGGTTGAGCGCGTTGGCGCCGATCCCTGTCCGCTCGGCTTCGGTCGTCAGTGCATCGAGCGCCTCAGCACCCTTGTGGTCGTTCAGCGTTGCGAGCGCGAGATAGGCTTCGGCATTGGCGGGATCGATGCGGAGTGCATTCCGAAAGGCCGAGTTCGAAGCATCGTGATCGTACATCAGTCCATGTTGCCGTCCGAGCGCAAGCCAGATGGCAAGATCATCGGGCGCGCGCTTTGCCGCCTGGATCAGGACCGACAGGATCTCCTCATCGGCCCGCCCGGCGTCCTTCAAGAGATCGTGGAGATCAGTCAGCGGCTTGACGTCGCTGGGGAAGTCCTCCGCCATCTGGCGTAGAACTCGCTCCGCCTCCTCAAGCTCGCCATGTCGATGCAATGCGCGCGCGAGATTGAGGCGGATTGGCGCAGCATTCGGATTGATCTCCGCGGATCGCCTGAGCGCCGCGATCCCGCCGCTTAAATCGCCGGCGTTGATGCGCGTATTGCCGAGGTTGTTGAGCGCCTCCCAGTCGTTGGGAACAGCTTGGAGGAGTGCTTCATAGGCGGCGAGCGCCGCCTCAATGTTGCCGGACATTTGGGCCGAATAAGCGCGCAGTCGCATCAACTCGAGCGATGGGTCCGACGCCGCCAGACCGGATCGCGCGACGTCGAGCGCTTCGGCGAATTTGCCCTGATCGACCAGTGCAGCCGCGAGGTTGGTTGCGATGTTGATGTCCGTCGGCAGGCCCTGGTGAGCCAGGCGAAGATGCCGGATCGCGCCTTCCAGGTCTCCGGCCCGGCCCCGCAGCATCCCCAGAAGGGCGTTGAGGGCAATGACGTCACCGCCGTTGACGAGTGCTCGCTCGGCGGTTGCCGTCGCATCGTTGAGACGGCCGGATTGCGCCGCACTCATGGCTTCGCGAATCGCGGCAGCGGTCACTTCCCTGCGGGTTTCGGGAGCGGAACTCACGGCTCCATAAACTCGACCAGCCGCACGCTGGCAAGCAATGAGCCCCGATTGAAAAAGGCCTCTGGCGCAGGCGACAGCCTGAATTTCTCCATCGACTGGAGCGAATGCCAAACTTCCTGAACGATCATGACGATATCGTCAGGGCGCTTAAGCAGCGCTCATCGAGCGAGGTCCGTCCAATGCCGTGGACAATCTCGTTTCCAGTTGCCATTCGACGCGGGCAATGGCCGTACTCGACGTTCAGCAGTCACTTCAACGCGCGGAAGCCGAATTGCGCGCGGGACGCCTCGATTCAGCGCGCGAAGAGCTTGATCACGCTCGCCGGTCTGAAGGCGAGAGCGCCGATCTGCTGCATCTCACGGCCCTGGTCGAGAAGGGCAGCGGTAATATTCAGGCGGCGCTCGATGCGTTTTCCGGCGCTCTGCGGCTCGCGCCGAACAACCCGCAGCTGATGATGAATTATGCCAACCTGCTGCAGGCAATCGGTGAACTTGAGGCTGCGTTATCCCTGTACGATTACGCGAGGAAGCTCGATCCAAGGTCCGCCAACCTGCGCTTCAACCGCGTGCTCGTCCTGATCGCGCTTCGCCGCGTGCCGGAGGCCTTGGGAGAGATCAACGAGCTCGTCGCCGCTCAGCCCTCCGAGCCGAGCTTCCACACCATGCGCGGCGTAATCCTTCGAGCCCTCGGGCGCCTCTCTGAGGCAAGTGATGCGTTTGATCGAGCGATTGCACTCGAACCCAGCCGGCTTCTCGCTCTCCACGGACGCGCGCAGATTGCAAAGGAGCGCGACGAAGACGGGGCCAGCGACTTCTACCGGAGAGCGCTTTCAAGCTATCCTGGCAACGGGGAGATCCTCCTTGGCTTCGCGGAAGCCTTGGAAGCAGAGGGGCGCGCCGACGACGCCGTTGAGCGGCTCGAGGAAGCCGTGCGCAAGACTCCCGGTTGGGTCGACGGGCAAGCCGCGCTCGCGCGCATGCGGTGGGAACTGAACAAGGATGAGACCTTCACCCGCGATCTCGAGACGGCACTCGTCGCGGAGCCTGGCAACGGCCCGCTTTGGAGCGTTCTTGCAACGACACTCGCGGGCGCTGACTTGCCGGCCGCGGCTGCGCAGGCGGCCTCAGAGGGCGTGCGCGCGACCGACGGTGAACCGCGGCTGAGGCTGCTCGAGGCTTTCCTCGTATCGGAAGCGGGCGACTTGAAGCGGGCAGACGAGCTCTTCGCAGCACTGCCGGGGGACATCGCGGGCCGCCAGTTCAGCGAGGCACGCCATGCATTGCGCGCGCACCGGTTTGATGAAGCGTCGCGATTGCTCGATGCAGCGCGCGAGGAGAATCCGTGGGACATTGCCGTCTGGGCCATCACTGGTCTTGCGTGGCGACTAACGAGCGACCCGCGGTCGGAATGGCTGAGTTTTCAGCCCGGAATCGTACGCGCGCTCGAGCTCGACGTCGATGCAGACGAACTTGCGCGCATCGCTGAAAGCTTGCGCACGCTGCACAGGACCCGCACTCGCCCACTCCACCAGTCGCTCCGCGGCGGCACTCAATCGCGCGGCCGGCTCTTTGAGCGACCGGAACCTGAGATTCGCCTGTTTGCCGAACGCATCGAGGCGGCGGTGCAGCGTTACTGGAACGAGTTGCCCGACGCCGACGCTACTCACCCGCTCCTTCGCCATCGTGCGGCGAGGCCGCTGATCGAGGGTTCATGGTCGGTGAGGCTAAGCGGCGGCGGGTTCCACGTCGCGCATTTCCACCCGGAGGGGATCGTCTCTTCGGCCGGCTACGTCGTGGTTCCGCCCGCGACTCAGCAAGGCGAAGGCTGGCTCGAAATCGGCGCCGCGCCGGCAGACCTGAAGCTCGCTCTCGATCCGATTGCCACGGTGGAACCGAGACCAGGGCGGCTTGCGCTCTTCCCGAGCTACATGTTCCACGGGACTCGCCCGTTTAGCAAAGGCGAACGCCTGACTGCCGCGTTCGACGTCGTGGCGGCCTAGAAGCGGCCATTTTCCGCTCCGAACGTGTTATCGGCCCAACGAAGGGCGTCCTCGATTGTAGCCGAGTGGTAGCGCCGCACCTCGGAATTCTCCGCTGCTCGCTGGTCGTGTGAGTAAGCCACCCTGCCCTTCGAATGCTCACTTGCCCACCGGGCGACGTTGGCATGGATGTCGGCGGAGCTCAGCGGTAATTCCAGCGCCTGCGCCGCACGTTTCGCGGCACCGAGCGGATTTGACTCTATTTCATCGAAGGAGATCGCGTGGCCGCCGTATTTGTCGATCGACCGGCCGAACAACAGTTCTTGAAAACGGTGAGCCACCAAAGCCAGGCGAACAGCCTTTCCGAGCGGATCGTCAGTCGATTCGATTGCTTGCTGCAGCGCTGCAGGACTGTCCTGGAGCGAGAGGGACAGGTGCGCCGCGAGGCGCGCGGTGAAGGCGAGCCGATCGTGGCCGCCTCGGACAACGGCCGTGGCGAAGGCTGTCCTGCTGATCGTCACATAGACCAGGTGATCATCGTTAGCGACGAGGTCGCCGATGAGGTTGTTCGCCCAGCTCGAAGGCTTGATCGTGACCGCCTCGGCTTCTTGCCACCGCCGGTTGAGCATTGCCGCGCCGAACTCAAGCAAAGAAGAGAAGTGCGCCTCACCCTGGCCCGAGCGCAGCAACGCCGACCGCCAGTCGGCGAAACTGACGAGTAGGTTCGGCTCTCGAAGCGTCAGCGACTTGCCTGGTGTGTCGACCAGGCGAGCAAGCAAAGTCGATCCGCAGAAAGACATGTGGAAGATGTAGCGGCGCTCCTTGTCGCCACGCGCCAGATCAATGGCTGCTTCGAACGGGACAGTCACACCCGAGCCCAACCAGATGTCCGTCCGACCATCGATGAAAGCGGCAGTCCGCACTGCTTCCAACGTCGTCTGCCGAAACAGCAACTCGCGTGCGACCGGATCAACCAGGTGGGGCACCCAGGCCGGATCAGGGAGTAGGTCTTCCAGCGAAATTTGTGCGCTCACCTTGGCTGCGGCTCGGCGCGGAGCCATCCGGTGACCGAATAGCGCCGGTAAGCAGCGGCTCTCGTCACCTCACTCACACTGTGCATCTGTCCGATCCGAAAGATCGTCATGACGTTCATGAGCGGCATGTAGGCGCGCGCCGGCTCTTCGCCGTCTCCGTGCATGATCAGCAACCCGCCCCATTCGACCCGCCAGACGGGCGTGAGACTGAGCACGTAAGCGGCCCGGCGGTTCTTTCCTTCGAAGCTGTCATCATGACCTGTAAGGAAGTCGCCGGGGGAATAAGCCGTTCCCTGAGCGTCGGCATATTCGATTTCAGGGGCACCGGTGATCCTCCTTAGCGCTTCAAGGCTCGCCCCGGTCGACAGCTCATGCGCAACAGCCTGCAATGGATCATCGCTCGCTTCCCGCTCTGATCTTGAGTCCGGGACGCGGATGCTCTCATAGCGATACTGGAACCCCGTTCGAGCGCCCGCGTAAATCGCATTGTCCAGTTCGCTGATCTTGTCCGCTGGAAGACCAGCGCGAAGCGACCGGTCCAGTTCGAAGAGCTTGTCACCGCTGTTGAACACCTGAAGCCAGTCGCTCCGTTCGCGCAGGTTGGAGTGAAGCGAAGCCGCGGCATCGTCATTAATCATGCCGTTGATGCGGACGATCCCCTCGCGGACGAACTGTTCGGCATAGGCATCCAGGCGCGATTGCGAGAGAGGTGCGAACATCATTCCCCACGGGCAAGCGCTTGTGGCAAGCGCCGGAACTCCGTAACCCTGCCAAGCGAACTGCGGCAAGCGCCGCCTTGAGATTTCAAATGGGTCGCGAGCTCTTCACCCTCAATTCCTCACTGGATCGGGTCGCCCTGGCGCAAGCATTCGCGCGCGACGGGCGAATTCAGGTGCGCGACTTTCTCACCGATCAGACAGCTGAGGAGGTCCACCGAATATTGTCGCACGCGACGCCCTGGGGTCTCGCATGGCAGGCCGGGGAGGAAAGTGGCCCGCAGGCGGTTGAGGCACCTGCGCTCCATCAGTCCGCGGCGGCTATTCAACGTGAAGTGGTGCAGTCGACGTACGGCGCTGCGGCCGGCGGAAGTTATGCCTTCCAGTTCGCGCGCTATCCGATGGTCGACGCCTATGTCGGCAAATGGAGCGAAGGCAGCCCCCACGACCTGCTGATCGAATATATCAACGCGCCCGACTTCCTGGATTTCGTGCGCGAAATCACCGGCATTCCATCGCTCGTCAAGGCAGACGCGCAGGCCACATTGTTCGCGCCTGGCCAGTTCCTGGGACGGCACATCGACAGCCACGTCGCGGAAGGCTGGATCGTCGCCTACGTCATGAACTTCACGAAGAACTGGAAACCGGACTGGGGCGGCTACCTCAACTTCTTCGACGACGATGGTGACATTGTCGCGGGCTACCGGCCACGGTTCAATGCGCTCAACATGTTCAAGGTGCCGCGGGCCCACGCAGTCAGCTTTGTGCCGCCGTTCGCTCCGGTCGGACGGTTTGCGATCACCGGCTGGTTCAGGGATCGCTGATGGCTCCCTCAGCGGCGATGCTTCGCGACCAGGCGATTGCCGCCGCCGCTCGTGGTGACGCGGCACGCGCGGGGGCGCTGTTCGACCAGGCAGTGGAAGCGGCACCCAGGGACGTCTCCATTCTCAACAGCGCGGCCGCTCACTGGTCCAAAGCCGGCAACCCGGCACGCGCAATCGAGCTGTTCGAGAGGGCGGTCGCTGCCGATCCGAATGCCGGCGAACCGGCGATCAACCTCGCAATTCTCCTGACGAATGCCGGGCGCTCGCGCGAGGCTGTTGAACTCCTCGAGCCGAGAGCAACGGCGCTGGCAAGCAACCCGCGCTACTGGTCCGTCCGAGCCAATGCTGAGCGAACACTTGGTCTTAAGCGAAACGCGCTGGCCAGCTACGAGCGCGCATGGGGCCTCAACCGGTCCAACGCTCGCGCAGCCGAGGGTCGAGCGAGGCTCGCGCTCGAGACCGGGATCGACGCTAGATCACTCTATCGGGATGCGTTGTCGCTCGCTGCTACCGAGCCGACGTTGATCCTCGGTTATGGCCAAGCGCTCGAAGCCGCGGGGGATCTTGTCGAGGCGCGGTCGATCGGAGACCGACTGGTCAGCGAGCTTCCCGGCTGGATTCCGGCGCTCGAATGGCTGGCGGAACTGCGCTGGGCCGGCGGCGAGCGGGACGAGTTCACTGACCACTACGCCAAGGCGGCATCCCGAGCGCCGGCGCCCGAACTCTTTGACAGCTGGTGCAAGATGCTCGCCGGGGTGGACCAGTTCGGCAAAGCCGCCGATGTTGCTGCAAACGCCCGCATGGAGCTCGGCGACCGCGCAGAACTCGCCTTGCGCGAGGCTATTCATGCCGGAGAAGCGGGCGAGGACGCACGAGCCGAAGCTATCTTCGCGGTTCTGCCGATCTCCGGGGCCGTCAGGGACGTACAGGAAGCGCGCCACCGGCTCCGCACTCGGGATCCGGAACGTGCCGAGCAATTGACTGCCCGCGCCATCGCCAGTGATCCGGATAATATCGCCGCATGGGCACTGCGCGACATTGCCTGGCGACTTCTTGGAGACCCGCGCCACGACTGGCTGCATGGCCAGGAGGGGCTGGTTCGTCCAATGCACCTCGATCTCGACGCGCAACGGTTCGCGTCGATCGTGACACTTCTCGACCGGCTCCATGACAAGAGCTCGATGCCGGTCGGCCAATCCGTGAGGCAGGGCAGTCAGACGAGAGGCGGCTTGTTTGATCGGCACGAACCCGAGATCGAGTTGCTCGAAGCGAGCTTCCGCCAGGCGGTGCGGGGATATCGGGACCAGCTGCCGCCGCGCGATCACGCGCATCCACTGCTCAGACATCGTGACGAAAGCTGGCGTTTTGCTGGGAGCTGGTCGATCCGTGTGTTCGAAGGCGGTCGGCACACCGAACATATCCATCCGCAAGGAATTGTCTCTTCGGCGGCCTATTTCGTCGTCCCGCAGATCGTTACGGACGGCGATGAACAAGCAGGATGGCTGGAGCTCGGCCGCCCGCCTCCGGACCTGAAACTCGACTTGCCGCCGCTCTATGCCTTTGAGCCATTGCCCGGCCGCTGCGCACTGTTTCCGAGCACCCTCTATCATGGTACCCGCCGCTTCTCGGGAGGGAAGCGAATGACGGTGGCGATCGACATCCACCTTGGCAGCGAATGAACGAGGCCTGGAAGGACTTCTGGGCCGACGCTGAGGGCGGAAGTCGTCCGACGCCGCAGTGGCAAGCGATTGAAACCACGCAGCGCCGGTTCTGGACCACATTCGCTGCCTTGTTGCCAAAGCAGGCCAAGGTCGTGGACCTTGCCACCGGAGACGGGCGAGTCATGGGCTGGCTCCTCGCAGCTCGCCGTGACCTCAAGCTCACGGGCATCGATTTTGCGGAACGGCTGCCGCCGGCCCCTCGTGGCACAAGGTCGCGCGGCAATATCCGGATGGAATCGCTGCCGTTCCCGGATGCAAGCCAGGACGCGATCGTCAGTCAGTTCGGTGTGGAATACGGTGACGTTCCTCAGGTCATCGCGGAGATCCGCCGGGTTCTCAAGAGCCGCGGGCGCGTCGGCCTCATCATGCACAGTCCCGACGGTTCGATCCTTGATCACAATCGGCCGCGCCGTGCGGCCCTCAAGTGGGTGCTCGAGGAAGCCGACATGCTGACGAAAGCGCGAACCGGACTTCGTCTGCGGCACCTGGGCATCGTCATCCCGCCGGCGATTGCAGCCGCGCCCGCGGAAGCAGCAGAGCGCTTCGGGCGGAACTCGGTGGCGTGGGACTTATGTGCAGCAATTTCCCAGACTTTCGCGCTCGGTCGAACTGATCCGCCGTCAGAGATCGAGAAGGTCCTGACGCAACTCGAAAGGAAAGCGCGCAACGAGATCGGGCGCATCGACTCGCTCGAGCAGGCGTGCAGCCGGATTGCCGAGCGGGGACAGCTCGAAGCTCAGTTTGCGGACGCGGGCCTGAGTGTGGAGCAAGAGGAAGCCCTTAACGAGGATAGGACTGCGCGCGTATTCGGTCACGGCTGGATACTTCGAAAGACGTAAATGTCCGTTCTTGATCGCGCCCATCAACTCGCCTCTGTGGGGCAGCGAGGCGCCGCCATCGCCCTCATCGAAGGCGCTGCGGTGAACGACGATCCGGAAGCTCTCTTCGCGATTGCGAACTGGCGATTGTACGGGATGAACGGTCCGCGTGACGTCGCCGAAGCGCATCGATTGCTCGACCGCGCAGTAGCGCTTGGGGATGTCGAGGCGACGCGGCTCAAAGCGAATTTGGTGGGTAACGGAACCGGCGGTGCCCCGAATAGCGAAAATGCGGCCCGCCTTCTTGAGACGATAAGCGATCGTGATCCGCTTGCGGCGATGCAGTTGCGCCTGCTGTCGAAATCGCGCGAGGCGGGCTCCCGCAACGAGGACCGCCTCTCGGCGGATCCGGACATCCGTGTCTATCGTGCACTGCTTGATCGCGACGAATGCGATTATCTCGTGGCGCGCGCGCAACCAGAACTCAGGCCCTCATTCGTAGTAGATCCCCGGACCGGCGGACAGATGCCGCATCCAACCCGCACGTCATTCGGGATGAACTTCGATCCGGCAATGGAAGACCCGGTCGTTCGGCAACTCAACTGCAGGTTTGCCGAGGTCACGGGCACAACGGTCGAATGTGGCGAGCCATTGCACGTCCTGCGCTACGCGCCAGGTCAGGAATATCGGCCCCATTTCGACGCGATTCCGGGCGCAGCGAACCAACGCACCTGGACGGTGCTGGTGTACCTGAATGACGCCTACCAGGGCGGCGCAACTCTATTTGATCGGTTAGCGACCGAATTCCGCGGAGGGCCCGGCGACGCACTCGTCTTCCGGAATGCCGACGAGCACGGGAGCCCCGACTCCCGGCTCCGCCATGCAGGCATGCCCGTCAAGGCTGGAGTGAAATGGCTTGCGACGCGCTGGATTCGGGCCGAGCCACACGACCCCTGGACGGCGTCTTACTAAATCAAAGGCGCGTCGGCTTCATTACCCGATCGGCAAAAACAAAGGGCGGCGGACCGAAGTCCGCCGCCCCCGTTCTCATGCTCTCGAGCGAAGCTTAGAGCTTGAAGTTGACCGAGAAGAAGAAGTCCCTGCCCAGCACGTCGTACGTGCTCGGGAAGGTATTCGCCTGCTCCGACTGGGAGCCTAGGATCGGCGGCTTCTTGTCGAACAGGTTGTTGATGCCGAACGCGAACGTCGCGTTGTCGGTGACGTTCAATGCGAACGACAGGTCGAACAAGTTGTACGCCGGCAGCTTCTCGACCGCGAAGTCGGTCGAGGGGTCGTCGTCGGACACCGAGTTCAGGTGACGCCAGCGGATCGAGGTCGTCAGCGGACCATCGAGCCACGCAAGGCGGCTCGTCCACTTCCACTTCGGCGTAGGCTGGCCGCACTGGGTGCCGAACCTGCCAGCGCACTCGATCACTTCGCCACCCGGGATCGGCGTGAAGCTGTTCTCCCACTGGTAGTTGGCCAGGAAGAAGAAGCTGAACCGCGACCGTTCACCCAAAAGGCCCCAGGTCACCGGAAGGGCGTAATCGACCTGCCAGTCGATACCCTTCGTACGCAGCGACGCGAGGTTGGCGTTGTTCGCTTCGACGATGAACTCGTTACCCGACAGGATACCTGACGGATCGCGATGGATCAGCGCGCAGAGCGCCTGATTGCCGTTGTTCAAGCACTCGTTGAGGACGCCCTGAACGCCGCCGCCGGCTGCTGCGATCGCGCCCTTCACCTTGATGCTGTACCAGTCGATCGAGGTGTTGAAGCGCGGGATGAACCGCGGCCGGAACACGACACCGGCGGTGTACGTGTCGCTGACCTCTTCCTGCAGGTTCGGATTGCCGCCGAACGTGCCTTCGATCTGCGCATTCGGCTGGAGGGCGGGCGTGCCGACTGACGAAGCCGGAACACCGTTTGCAATACAAGCTGCGTTCAGCGCCGCGTTTGTCGTAGCAGCCGGAGTGGCGCACGGATCGGTAGCGGCCGGGAAGCCGACTGCCTGACCGCCGAACAACTCGGAGACGTTCGGAGCACGCACCGCGCGCTGATACTGGCCGCGGAGCATCACGTCCTTGATCGGCTGCAGCTCGGCACCGGCAGCGTAGGTCCAGACGCCGCCCACGTTCTGGAGCGAATAGTCGGAGTAACGGAAAGCGCCGTTGAGTTCGAACCGGTTGATGAAGTTGTCTTCGACAATCGGAACGCGAAGCTCGCCGAAGACTTCCCTCACGTTGTAGTTGCCGCTGGTTGCGTCGCCGGCATTGAAGCCGACCACGTCACCTGACGACAGCGACGTATCCGGAATGAAGTCGGCAGCCATCTTGCGCCACTCGACACCGGTCGCGAGACCGACGCCTTCATGAGCCCAGGGCAACGTGAACAGGTGCCCGGACAAGCTTCCCTGCGCAACCTGCAGCACCGACGTTTCCTGGTTCTGGGCCAGGATCGACGTGTTGTCGATACACTCCTGGCTCAGCTGGTTGGCGCCGAAGATGTTGCAGGTACCGTTCTGGACGTTCGCCGCGAAGGCCGAACGCGCCGTGTTGCCGAGCTGAACCTGCGCATTCTTCGTGCGGGCGTAGCTGTAGTAGACGTCGTAGTTCCAGCCGGGGAACGCTTCGCCCCGCATGCCGGTCAGCACACGGAAGGCGTTGCGGTCGTCGGTGTTGATACGGTTGTTGACCTGCGTGAAGCGGTAGTTGGCCGTCAGGCGGACGAAACCCGCCGTCAGGGCAGGAACACGACCGGTGCCAGCGGCAACCGAACCGAACGGAAGCGTTGCGCCAGCTGCCGTCGCCGCAGCGTTTGCAGCGAGCTGATTTGCAGAGATCGTCTGCAGGATCGCGCAGGTGGCGGCGTCAATCGCAGCCGGAGTGGTCGCCGTCGCCGTGCAGAAGCTGTTCGCACCCGTGATCGGAACGTTGACTGCCTGCGTGACTGGGGTCGCGGCCAGCTGGTTGGCGACGCGGTTATTGACGAATGTCACCTCGGTATAAAGGTGATGCCCGTCGAGCACTTCGTACTCACCGTAACCGCCGAGGGTCCAGCGCTTCTGCGGGACCATCAAATAGTTCGACGGCGCGAAGTTGTAGAGATCCTCGGGATTGCGGAACGCCGTCGCGGCACCGGGCGTCAGGAAGATCGCGCCCGTATTGTTCGCATTGAAGATCGTGTTTTCGGCGACGGGGAAGCACCCGGCGTTACGCGGCGGCTGATTCGTGCCGCCGCAGCTCGCGCCCGCACCGATTGCGACCGTCGCGGGAGCCGTGAAGCGGCCCTGCGGAACGTTCGCCGAACCGGCCGGGACCAGGTCGGGGCCGTCATCACCCAGCTGCACGCGCGAGAAACCGCGCTGGTTCTGGAAGATGTCGCCGCGGTTGTAATACTCGCCGAACACCGTCAGCGAACCACGACCGTCGCCGAACTGCGTGCCAAGCGCGCCGTAGATGTCGTAGCGAGGACCGTCGCCGCGCTGCGAGATCGAGTAGTTGCCGCCGACCATGGCACCCTTGAGGTCGGTGCGGAGGTGGAAGTTGGTGACGCCCGCGATGGCGTCCGAACCGTAAACGGCCGACGCACCGCCGGTCACGACGTCGACGCTGTCGATCAGGAACGACGGGATGGTATTGAGGTCGACGCGCTGCGTCGGATCGAAGAAGATGTAACGACGGCCGTTGACCAGCACGAGGTTACGGTTGGTGCCGAGGCCGCGCAGGTTGAGCGTGGCGACACCGCCGCCCGGGTTGTTCGAGAAGGCAGTCGCGCCCGGAATGACCTGCGGCAGGGTGTTGATGACCTGCTCGACGTTGGTCGCGCCGGACAGCTTGAATTCTTCGGCCTTGACGACTGCGAGCGGGCTCGACGACGTCAGGTCGGGACGCGGAATGCGCGAACCGGTGATGATGATGTCCTGCGCCGCCGGAACCGGCTGGCCGGTCGACTGGCCGCTCGAGCCAGGATCCTGCGTGCCGGCGTTGATGTCGGGCTGCGACGTGACGGGCGCGGTCTGGTTGGCAGGCGGCTCGGTCGGCGTGCCGGCTTGCTGCGCCCACACCGGCGCCGGTACGGCAGCCGTACCAAACAGCAGGGTCGACGCCAGAAGGCGCTGACGTACGTTCGATTTCATGAATAGTCCCCTTCGAGTGAAACTGTGCTCCACTATCCGGTCTAAGTCAGCCACTACGCACAGGCAATCAGTTGGCCTGTCGGCGAGTGAACTTAACGGAGGGATGTAGCAAAAAGGTCACAGAGGTGCGCCGCGGCTTGCGCGCAACACGACCCTGCCGCAAGGTGGGCTCCTGGCATCAGCGGGGTTTCAGAATGCGGCTACACTTAGGCCTGGCGCTATTCATGACGGTCGCTCTCACGGCGACAGCGACAGCCGCGAAGAACAAAACGGACGCAGTTCAGCCGCCGCCTCCCAATTTCGCGCGGCTCGTTGCCTGTCAGAAGATTTCAGACAGCACGCAGCGCCTGGCCTGTTACGACCGCGAAGTCGCCACTGTGTCTACAGCAAATGCAAAAGGCGACTTGGTAGTCATGGACCGCCAGCAGATCCGTGAAACCCGCCGGTCCCTGTTCGGATTGACGCTGCCGAACCTGGGCCTCTTCGGGGACAAGGACGGCGAGAACTCGACGCTGGAGACGACGATCAAGTCGATCGGCTTCGCTCCTGATGGCAAGCCGATCTACAATCTGGCCGAAGGGGGCCGTTGGCAGCAGCTCGAGTTCAAGACGTTCATCGTCGATCCGGCGCCCGGTCAGAAGGTTCGTGTCAGGCGCGCCGCGCTCGGCTCCTACCTGATGAACGTCAACGGCGAGATCGCCGTACGAGTCCAGCGGGTCAATTAGCGCCGCTAGCCTATCAGCCGAACGACTTCCCGCTCGGGGGCGGTCAACAACGGGTTCCAGCCGTCGATGATCAGGATGGCGCGCGGGCGGTCGCTGTCGTTCCACGCCTCGTGCTCGATCGTATCGTCAAACGCCCAGGCCTCGCCTTCCCGCCACTCCCTGATCTCAGACCCGACGCGAAAGCCGCATCCCGGGGGCACGACCAGGGGCAGATGAATCGTCGCTCGAACGTTGCTCGTCCCGGTGTGCGGAGGGATGCGCGTGTGGGGCTCAAGTATGGAAAACATCGCAGTCGGGCTCTTGCCTGGGATATCCAGCAGCGGCAGGCTCTCGATCGCCGCAGTCGTTCGCGGGCAACGCGCGCAATTGGCATCGTGGCGCTTGCCATTCTCCCAGAAAAACCAGGCGCTCCATCGGGGAGAGTGATTCAGTTCCTCCCACTGACCAAGAGGACTTCCGGGTGGACGCTCTATGTACGGCCGGAAACCCTCCATGTCCTCATTCCAGAGCGCCAGGATCTCCTCGCGCATTTCACCAGTGTGCCGCTCGAGTTCATCTAACCAGGGAAATAGGTCACGGTCGAAGAATTCGATTGCAGGCAAGTAAGGGAAATGCCCGCTGGTGGGCTGCTGCTGATAGATTCTGCGCTGGCCGGCGCGCTGCTCGGCATAGCCGCGGACCCGCCGCAAATCGGCGGCAGGGTGGCCAGCCTCGACATCCGCAAGTGCCCGCTCGAATGCGTGCATTTTCCGTTCGTTTGCAGCTGCAAGCAATCCTCTTGCCTTCTGCAGCTGGGCCTTGATCTGCGGTGGAAATTCTTCGCTCGCGCCGAGCCCGTCGAACAGCAGCCGGTAGAGTTCCACCGCCTCGTCTGTCCGGTTGAGCGTGACGAGAACCTCTCCCTTTGCAAGGATCGCAGGAAGAAAGTAGGCGTCTCTCGCAAGCGCTTCGTCGAGACTCTTCAACTCCTCGGCATGTGCGCCAACAGCCCGATGCGCCCGGGCGAGGTTTAGCCACAGAGTCGGATCGGGATCGAGCGCGACGGCCCGGCCAATGCTCCGCGCCGCCGCGGTGGCATCGCCAAGCTCAAGCTCGGTAATTCCAAGCAGGTTCCACGCCGGCGCGAACCCGGGCTCCGCGGCTACCGCGGAACGCAGCAAGGTTGCCGCGGCCGAAGGGTTTCCGGATTGCCGAAGCCGCCCGGCTTCGGCGACAGCAGATCGAACGTCGCCCGCCAGTGCGCTCATCTGCGAACGTGCGCGGCCTGCTCAGCCCTCAAGCTCGCCTCCGCGTCGACATAGGGTTCCTGCCGCTCGACGTTCCAATATTTCAATTCGTGAAGCGGGATCCTCTCCCCCGTGACAGCGCAGACCACGTGGTCGCCATCGCTCAACAGGCGGAAGGTGCCGGGCAGGTAGTGGACGCGCGCGGCCTTGCCGCTGCCGCTCATCAGCATGGGTCTAATCCTCTGCCCGGTCGAAAAGGCCGGGCTGTGGCGGGATGTAGGGTTTTCGGCGTTTCTGCTCAACCGGTTGCGGGGCGGCGGCACCATCAATCGACGCATCGACCGGGCCGTCGCCAAAGTGCAGTGTCAGGTGCTGCGCCTGACGAGCGTCGGAGACATGCGTCAGTGTCCGGCCGTCACGGCTGGTGACCCGAACATAGCCCTTCGACAACGGCCGTTCGGGATGGACGAGCTCGGCCATCTTCCAGGCAGCGCCGAGCCGCTCGCTGAGACGGACGATCCGCTGGTCGATGAGATCGCGCCGGAGGCGACCGGCTACGAGGTTCAGGTCCGCTCGCGCGGTTCCGGCGCGGGCGGAGAGAGCGCGAGGAAGGCGTTCCCCGGCATCGTCGATGCGTTGCATCTTTGGCGCAAAGATCGCCTGCGGCTCCGGCCAGCGGCAGACGGTAAGATCGAAGCGTTCGCGGGTGCGTTCGATGCGGCGCGACAGGCAGTGCTGCGCCCGATGTTGCAACTCTCCCAGCTGGGCAAAGAGATCAGCGCGAACCGGCACCGCGATCTCCGCTGCCGCAGTGGGCGTTGGCGCCCTGAGGTCCGACGCGAAGTCGATCAATGTCGTGTCGGTCTCATGACCCACGGCAGAGATCAGCGGAATGGGGCATTCGGCCGCTGCGCGAACCACGTCTTCCTCGTTGAACGGCCAGAGATCCTCGATCGAGCCTCCGCCGCGGGCGACGATCAGCAGGTCGGGTTTGGGTTGCAGCGAGGGAAAGGCCCGAATCGCGCCCGCGATTCTTGCAGCCGCACCCTCCCCTTGTACCGCCACCGGCCAGAGGATCACCCGCGTTGGACAGCGGTCCTCGAGCCGATGCAAGATATCGCGGATCACCGCGCCGGTAGGCGAGGTCACGACGCCGATCACCCGCGGCAGGAACGGGAGCTTGCGCTTGCGGCTCGCGTCGAAGAGACCTTCGGCAGCAAGCGCCTTCCGCCGCTTCTCAAGAAGGGCGAGCAGCGCCCCTTCTCCCGCAAGTTCCATGCGGTCGACGACGATCTGGTATTTCGAGCGGCCCGGATAGATGGTGAGCTTGCCGGTCGCGACGACCTCGGCGCCGTCTTCGGGACGAAAAGCCAACGTCGCCGCATTGCCACGCCAGATGACGGCGTCGATGCAGGCGTTCTCGTCCTTCAGCGTGAAGTAGCAGTGGCCCGATGCGTGGCGCTTGAAGCCGCTGATCTCGCCGCGGACCCGGACCTGGCCAAAGGCGTTCTCGATGGTCCGCTTGAGCGCTCCGGACAGCTCGCTGACACTGAGCGCGGGTGAATTGTCGCCGGGGGCGACGTTCGCTAACAGGCCGGCACGCGTGTCGTCAGGGAGATCCATGAATATTCTGCTTCTGGGCTCGGGCGGTCGCGAGGATGCGCTCGCCTGGCGTCTTAGGCAATCGCCGAGCTGCGGCCAACTCATTGCCGCGCCAGGCAATCCCGGCATTCAGCGCTGGGCCGACTGCGTCGTCATCGATCCTTGCGATCCTGACGCTGTTGTCGCACTCGCCCGAAGCAAGGCTGTCGACCTGGTTGTTGTCGGTCCTGAGGCACCGCTGGTCGCAGGCGTTGCCGATGCGCTCCGCGCCGCGAACATTGCAGTATTTGGGCCAAATGCAGCGGCAGCCCAGCTCGAGGGATCCAAGGGCTTCACCAAGGATCTGTGCCGCGCGAACGGAATTCCAACCGCGGGCTATGTCCGCGCCGATCGCGCGTCCGACGCGCACGCTGCGCTCCACCATTTCAGCATACCGGTGGTGGTCAAGGCCGACGGGCTCGCCGCTGGAAAGGGCGTTACCGTGGCTGCAACCCGCGAAGAGGCGGAGGCGGCAATCGATGCGGCGGGAGATGGCCCGCTCGTCATCGAGGAATTCCTGGAGGGTGAAGAGGCAAGCCTTTTCGCGCTGGTCGACGGCGAGACTGCGGTCGCGCTTGCCTCGGCTCAGGACCACAAGCGCGTCGGCGAAGGTGATACCGGTCCGAACACAGGAGGCATGGGCGCATACGCGCCGGCCCCGGTGCTGACCGCCGAACTCCAGCAGCGCGCGATGAATGAGATCATTCGGCCAACGGCCGAAGCCCTTGCGCGGGCCGGAACGCCATTTAGCGGCGTGCTCTATGCGGGGCTGATGCTCACTTCGGAGGGGCCGAAGCTGATCGAGTACAACGTTAGGTTCGGCGACCCCGAGTGCGAAGCCATCATGCCGCTGGTCGACGGCGATTTCGCCGGGTTGCTCTTTCGAGTGGCCTGCGGACAGCTCGGTGAGATCGAGGAACCACAACTGATCGCAAGGCACGCGGTGACCGTAATCGTCGCCGCGCGAGGCTACCCAGACACACCGGCACGCGGAGGGCTCATCCGCGAAATCGAGGCTGCGGAACAGGTCGAAGGCGTCACCGTATTCCATGCCGGCACCGCGATCAGCGAGCATGGCCTAGTCGCCAAGGGCGGACGTGTGCTGGCAGTGACGGCAGTCGCCGACACTTTCGCCAACGCAAGGGCGCGAGCCTACAGGGCGGTCGACCAGATCGACTTCGCGGACGGCTTTCACCGCCGGGATATCGGCTGGCGCGAGCTTGCCCGGGAGCAGGCGTGATGGCCGTCCTGTGGGGCTATTTCTGGCCTTGCTTTGCGATCGGTCTGGTGATCGGCGTACTCGTTGGCGTATTTGCTTTCCATCGTTGGCCGAGGCGGAAGCGCAACGTTGCGCTCGGGTCAGGCGCTGTTGCCGCAATCGCACTAACGTTGATCTGGCATGGGCCGCTTGGCGGCGCCGACCGCTTTGCCTCCCAGGTGGAGCGTACTGCCCGGCAAGGCCTGGATTATTACGAGGTGCCAAAGGTCCACGCGGCGCTTCACCGTGGCCCGCTCAGTCGCAGATTGATCCTTAGCGGTCCTGCCGACGAATTCCAGCGGAGCGAACTCCCGCGGCTGTTCAGCCAGCTGCCCGGCGTCAGCAGGGCTCAATGGGGAACGTCACCGGGCGGCGTGCCGTTGATGCTGGAGGGAGCCGCGGTCGCCATCGTGGGATTATTTTTCGGCCTGCTGCTCGCCTATCTGATCGAGCTTCACCGTCGCTATAACGCACAATGGAGTTGGTGACCTGATGGATCTAATTCGCGAATATTGGTGGTTGATCATCGTCGTGCTGGCGCTCGTGCTGGCATTCATCCTCCTGCGTCCAAAGCAGCGGGTGAAGCTGACGGACAGCGCCCCCACCCGTCCCCATATGCAGCAGCAGAAGCGCCCGCCCGAAGGTCGAGGCCTCGCCGGGGAACATGCCGCCGCCGCAAGCGATGTCACCGGGGATATTTTGAGGGCTCCAGTCCATCGCCAGCTCGACGGCGAAAACGCGACGCATGACGATCTTTGCCGAATCAAGGGCGTGGGTCCCAAGTTCGCCGAGGCGCTCCAGAGCCTGGGCTTCACTCGTTTCGAGCAGCTGGCGCATTTGACACCGACCGAGATCGAACGGCTTGACGGCCAGCTGGGTGCCTTCCGCGGCCGGATCGGCCGAGACCGGGTCGTCGAACAGGCGGATTATCTTGCCCGCAATGACACGGACGGATTCGAGCAAAGGTTCGGAAAGCTTTAGCGAACAGCTTCCACTTCGCCGTCGGCGGGCTTCTTGCGCGGACGCGATGCGATCAGCTTGTCGATCTTGCGCCCGTCCATGTCGACGATTTCGAACGACCAGCCGTCGTGGCGAAACTTCTCACCGGTTTCCGGGAGATGTTTGAGCACCGAGAGTGCGAAGCCTGCGACGGTCGAATAATCGCGATCGTCCGGAAGGTTCACGCCGAGCCGCCCGGTTAGGAGGTCTGCGCTCGCGGCGCCTGACACCAGCCAGCTGCCGTCGTCCCGTTCGACGAGCGCCGGCTCTTCCCCCTGCTCGACGTCGCTGGCGAAGGTCCCTGCAAGGGCGGCAAGGATGCTCCCCGGCGTCACAATTCCGTCGAGGTGGCCGTATTCGTCGTGAACCAGGGCAAGCGGAACATCGGATGCTCTCAGGACCGCAAGCGCGTCCATCGCGTCCATAAGGTCGGGAATGACCGGGGCGTTGCGGCAGAGCTGTTTGAGATCGAACGGCCGGCCCTGCAGCTGCGCTGCAAGAACGTCCCGGGTCTGGATTACACCAACGATATTCTCGACCGCTCCGTCAGCGACCGGAATGCGGGTGTGCGCGCTTTCAAGCAATGCCTCCCGGATCTCCTCGGCTGTCGCATTGACGTCGATCCAGTCGATGTCGGTCCGGGGCGTCATCACTTCGCGAACCGGCCGGTCGGCAAGGCGAACGATGCCCGAAATCATTGCTCGTTCGTCTTCCTCGAGGACACCGGCGGTCTGCGCTTCGGCAACCACGAGATGCAGCTCTTCGGCCGTCACCTGGTTCTTGGATTCGCGCGCCAGTCCGAGGAGCTTGAAAATCAGGGCGCTCGAACGCTGCAGCACCCACACGAAAGGCGCGGTGACGACCGATAGCCAGCGCAGCGGCCGCGACATCACGACCGCAATCGGCTCCGGCGACCGCAGCGCGATCTGCTTGGGCACGATCTCCCCGATGACGAGCGAGACATAGGTGGTGAGGACGATCACGATCCCGAATCCGACCGTGTGCGCTGTGCTCGGATCAAGGCCGAGAAGCTGGATGCGCTCCGCCGTCGGTTCACCGAGCTTCTCGCCGGAAAAGGCGCCGGCGAAGATGGCGATCAACGTGATGCCGCTCTGCACCGTCGACAGGAAACGGCCCGGATCGGAAGCAAGATCGAGCGCGCACTGCGCTCCACCGCTGCCGCTCTTCGCCATTGCCTTCAGCCGCGCTTCCCGCGACGAAACAATGGCGAGCTCGCTCATCGCCAGCACCCCGTTCAGAGCGACGAGCGCGAGGATCAGGAGGACGTCCAGCCAGGGGATGGGAGATATATGGTCGCTCATAAGCGGCGAACGGAGTGTAACCTTCTCTTGCAGCCGTTCACAAGCTGCTGCTCAATACAGGTGCGGAACTAGTCTGTGCCCGCACCGGTTTCATCGGCGATTTTTGTGGGGAGCTTATTCGAATGAGGATCAATCGCAGCACCAAGGCGCTCGTGTTCAGCTCCCTGGTCGTCCTGGCCGGCTGCCAGACGGCGCCGCCGCCGCCGCCCGTCGTTGTCCCCGCTGCGTTCAGGCCGCTTGGCGTAACTGCGCCTTATCTGCTCGGCGACGTCATCGGCGGCCACAAGGCCCGAGCCGCCAAGATGAAAGCGGCCAAGATCCGCCCGCTGTCGCCCTACGAAGCGCCCGCCTACATGGCGGACCTCGAGTCGGAGCTTCGCCGCCAGACGGCCGGCATCGGGCTGGACATTCTCCAGGTCGGCGGAGGCATCGTGATACGAATTCCCGCGACCTTCACGTTCGACGCGGGAAGCGCCGTCGTGAAGCCGACGACTGACGCCACCCTTCTCGAGATCGCTCGCACCGTCAAAACGCGCAATCGCACGTACGTCGACGTCCTTGCGCATACCGACACGTCGGGGACGCCGCAGACCAACCGCGCGCTTTCCGACAAGCGCGCGGCCGCCGTTGCCACCTATCTTGGCGGCCATGGCGTGTCGAAGGCCCGGATTGGCTCGCGCGGTCTTGGCGAACTTGCACCGCTCTACAACCCGGAGACGAGCGAAACCGAGAAAGCCGCGAACCGCAGGATCGAGATCCGCCTGGTGCCCTATCGCGGCTAGCGGCGGTCCGCGAAGAAACGGCGCAGCAGTTCGCCAGCCTCCTCGTCGCCGATGCCGCCAAGAACATCGGGCCGGTGGTGGCAGGTCGGCTGAGCGAAAATCCGCGCACCATGGACCACGCCGCCGCCCTTTGGATCTTCGGCGGCGAAGCGTAGTGCCTTGAACCGCGCAAGGCCTATCGCCGCAGCGCACATCGCACAGGGCTCGAGCGTCACCCACAATGTACAATCGTCCAGTCGCGAAGCTCCCAGTGCACGTGCTGCGGCGCGGATCGCCACCATCTCGGCATGAGCGGTGGGGTCGCTGGATCCGCGCATCGTGTTTTGCGCCTCAGCGATGATCTCATCGCCGAGGGTCACCACCGCACCGACCGGTACTTCGCCAGCCTGAGCGGCTTCAGCCGCGAGGTCGAGCGCGCGGCGCATCGGCTGGGGGAGCGGGAAGCCCATCGCGCTCGGCTAGCCGAGAGCGGCTAGCAAGTCACATGGCGTTGTTGGTGGTCGCCGTCGCCTGTTTCTGGGGCTTCTGGACTTCGAGCGTGGGTACTCTGACCGTGGCGTCCTTTGTACCGACCTTCACCGATCCCGTTTCGACATCGAAGGCCGGTGGCTGACCGCCCTTTGCAGCGACTCCATTGCGCGTCGCGGTCAATTCTGGCGCCCGGGCTTGCCGGATCTGATTGATGTCGAGGAAGCCGGTCGCGACGGCTGCAATGATGACGATCACCCCCACGATTAGGACGAAAAGGACGGAGCGCATGGTCGTCATCCCAAGGTAATTCAGGTTAACTCGCAACAAGGTCAACAGACCCACGGTTCCAAAACGCAAATGTTGTTATCGAGTTGCGGTTGTTCCGCCTCTGGACGAGATTGACGAGCGTGGCGTGAGCGGCTAACGGGCGGCGCTCTTCGGGCCTATGAAGGTCCGCACACGAAAATCAGGATAGAAACCATGTCGCGGGTTTGCGAGCTGACCGGCAAGGGCCGGCAGGTGGGACACAATGTTTCCCACGCCAACAACAAGACGAAGCGCACGTTCCTCCCGAACCTGCAGAACGTTACGCTGATCTCCGATTCGCTCGGCCAGAGCGTGAAGCTGCGCGTGTCGACCCACGGCCTGCGCTCGGTCGAACATGTCGGCGGTCTCGACAACTGGCTGCTGAAGACCAACGACGACAAATTGTCGCCCAAGGTCCGCAAGCTCAAGAAAGAGATTGCCAAGAAGGTTGCTGCCCAGCCGGCTGCGTAAGTCGTCTAAGCGACTGACTTTCAACGGATTTTCCTGAACGCAAGCTGCAAGATCCGTTCAGCCTCCATTGGCCGCGAATCGCTCATAAGCCCCGTCACCGACGGGGTTTTCCCCTTTTCCCTGTCGCGCCTGGAAACAGGCAAATTTCCCTCGCGTCGCGTAACGAGGGGGCCCCGGCGCGCGTAGTTGCGCCGGGGCCAATTTTTTATCAGCGCATGTCGAAGAGCTGAGCGAGCTGCTCTACCATCGCGCCTGCCAGCTGGTCGGCGTCCATGATCGTCACAGCGCGGCTGTAATAGCGCGTCACGTCATGGCCGATGCCGATCGCGATCAGCTCCACGCTCGACCTTTTCTCGATCCAGTCGATGACCTGTCGAAGATGGCGCTCGAGATAGCTGCCGCCGTTCGCAGAAGCCGTCGAATCGTCGACCGGAGCACCGTCGGATATCACCATCAGGATCCGCCGCTCCTCGGCCCGGCCGATCAGGCGATTGTGCGCCCACAGGAGCGCCTCGCCGTCGATATTCTCCTTGAGCAGCCCTTCGCGCATCATCAAGCCGAGGCTGCGCCGCGCATGCCGGTAAGGCTCGTCGGCGCGCTTGTAGACGACATGGCGGAGATCGTTGAGGCGACCCGGGTTCGGGGGGCGCCCGGCTGAAAGCCACGCTTCCCGGCTCTGGCCACCTTTCCAGCCGCGCGTCGTAAAGCCGAGAATCTCGGTAGCGACGCCGCATCGCTCCAGTGTGCGGGCGAGTATGTCGGCACAGATCGATGCGATGGCGATCGGGCGACCTCGCATGGAGCCTGAATTGTCGATCAGCAGCGAGACGACGGTGTCCTTGAACTCGGTATCGCGCTCGATCTTGTAGCTCAGCGAGTGACCAGGGCTGACAATGACTCGAGCCAGGCGTGCCGCGTCGAGCAGTCCCTCTTCCTGGTCGAAGTCCCAGCTTCGCGCCTGCTGCGCCATCAGTCGTCGCTGCAGGCGGTTGGCGAGCCGCGTCACGACGTTCTGCAAGCCCGCCATTTGCTGGTCGAGATAGGCGCGAAGCCGCCCGAGCTCTTCCTCGTCGCAAAGCTCGGCGGCCTCGACGATCTCGTCGAAACGCGTGGTGAACGCCTTGTAGTCAGTCTCCGGGCTGAGGTCCCAGTTACGGCGTCCCGGCGATGCGAAGACGCTTTCGCTGAGATCGTCGCCCGCGCTGGATTGCTCTTCGCCGACCTCCATCTCCTCACTGGACTCGCCTTCGGCATTCTGGTCCTCGACCTCTTCGCCGCGCATCTCGACATCGCCGCCACCCGGCTGCCCCTCGTCGCCCTGCTCGGGCGCGTCCTCGCTGCCGCCTTCCTCGCCTTCCGAATCATCGCCCGCTTCATCGGGCTCCTCCTCGCTCGGCTCCTCGACCGAGGCGAGATCGAGGTCGTCGAGGAGCTGGCGGGAAAGCCGCGCGAATGCCGCCTGATCATCGAGAGTGAGGGCAAGCGCGTCCAATTCCGCAGCCGCCTTTTCCTCGATCCATGGCGCGACGAGCTTCAGTCCTGCTTCGGCAGCACGCGGAGGCGCTTCGCCCGTGAGGCGCTGCCTGGCAATGAGCCCGACCGCGGTCGAAAGCGGGACTTCCTCGGCACTGCGCGCGCGCACGATCGCGTCGCTACGGACCCGGGCGTCCGCCAGATGCGCGAGATTTTCCCGGACGCCGCCCATTGCCCGGGCGCCGAGTGCCTCGATACGCGCGGTTTCCAGCGCATCGAAGACCGCTCGCGCATCGACATCCATCGGCGCATTTCGCGCATGCAGCCGCGGGTCATGGTGACGAAGCCTGAGCGCCGCGGAGTCAGCGGCGCCGCGCGCTTCGGCGACGAGCCGCGGCTCCAGCGCCGGACCGGGTGAAGGTACGCGCGCGGTCTTGCCGGATGGCGAAGAGTGATCGGATACGAAGACGACCTCGACCTCGGCGTCCCTCGCGATTGCGCGGGATGCGCCCGCGAGCGCGCGCCGGAAGTCATCGATGGGACTGCGTTCGGTCACGACAGCTCCTCTAGCCGCCCGGACCCGAGCACAAAAGTCCAGCTCTGGGACGGCTACTGCGTTAAGTGAAAGGCTAATTACGACAAAAGGTTAGCGCGATCGTTGACTCGCGTGAAATGGGATTGCAGCCTGCGCGACCTTCCCGGCCACGCACGCCCGCAAACCGCGGGCGGCGGCTTGCTGGGGAGTGGCGCCATGCGCCTTGTGAGGGGAGTCCAGTAAAATAATGGCAAGCAGAAACAATAGCAGCGGAACGCTGAACGGTTATGACGCCACCGACGTTCGCACACCGATGAGCGCGCTGACGCCGCTCGCTGACGCGGCGGACTTCAACGCGACATTCAGTTGGGAAACCGGTCGTGGCCTGCCGACTCACGTGCAGGACCTTGTCGGAACAACGGTGAACGACAAGCCGGTTCTTGGCGAAGGTGCGAACGTTCCCGGCACCGTAACATGGCAACTAGATTCCGGATGGACGTTGGACGTCGGCACTGACGGCATCATCACTTGGGGTTTTTTCGACGGGACACACTCGGTCGGCCTCAACAACAGCCCGGGCTTTGGTGAAGGCGACGGTTACTCGCCGTTCACGCCCGCGCAGCAGGCAGCCGCACGTGTCGCGATCCACAACTGGGACGACCTGATCGCGCCCAATTTCGTGGAAACAAACCATGCCGGCTCCAGCGAAGTCCCCCAGACGGACATCCTTCTGGCGAATACGACGACGGGTCCCGCCCAGGCGTGGGCCTATTATCCGTACGACAAACAGTACGAGCATGTTGGCAGCGACGTCTGGATTGCCGATCCGCGAATCAACGGCTCGAACAGCCAGTTCCTGCCGGGTCAGTATGGCCTGCAAACCCTGAACCATGAGCTCGGGCATACGCTCGGCCTCTCTCACCCGGGCTCTTACAATTTCGGCGACGACAATGACGGCGACGGGCAGCCCGACCCGATCAACTACACGGGCGATGCGCAGTACTTCCAGGACAGCAATCAGTTCACGATCATGTCCTATTTCGACTCGTACGAGACGGGTGCGCAGAACATCGACTGGAACGTCATGCGCTTCCTTTACCCGTCAACGCCGATGGTCGACGATGTCTATGTCGTTCAGCAGAAGTACGGGGCGGACATGACCACCCGGACCGGCGACACGACCTATGGCTTCAACGCGACGTCGGACGTCTGGAACGAAGCCATGCGCTTCCACAAGGGCGAGATGGCGACGATCTTCACCATCTGGGACGCCGGCGGCAAAGACACTCTCGATCTGTCAGGCTACGCCACCCCGTCCGTCATCGACCTTCGCGAAGGCGGTTACAGCAGCGCGGGCGGCTACGGCGCCTATGATGCAAGGTTGGTCGGAAGGACTCCGACGCTCTCGCAGATCAATGCCGACAATGCCGCGGCCGGGATGGGCGACCGTACCGAACAGCTCTACGAGATCTACTTCCGCGGCGTCGACGGAATCAACGAGGGCCTGAGCTGGAAGGCAATTACGGGCACGACCAGTCAACATCTGATGCAGCAGAACATCGGCATCGCCTACGGCGCCATCGTCGAGGATGCAAAGGGAGGCTCCGGGAACGACCGTATCAACGGCAACCAGGCCGACAATCACTTCTGGGGTAATGGCGGCGCGGATACGTTCATCATCGCCGATTACAGCGGCACCATCCCCACACCGAGCAATCCTGCCGGCAAGACCATCGTCGACACGTCGATCGACACGATCGAGGATTTCAATCGAAGAGAGGGCGACAAGATCGACCTTGCTTCGTTTGGCCACAACGCCGTCAGCAACCTGAGCTATACGAACGGCGACCTGCACTTCAGTGCAAACAGCCATGATTACACGGTTCACCTTTTGGGTGCGCAGCTCAACCTGAGCACCGACATCATCTACGGCTAGGCCGATGCTATGAGGAAGGGCGCTACCCCCCGTGGGTGGCGCCCTTTTCCTTATCTCACGCCTTGCCGACCACGCTTTCGGGCAGGTCCTCGCCGAACACGCGCTGATAATATTCAGCGATCAACGGCCGCTCCGACTCGTCGCACTTGTTGAGGAAGCTGACCCGGAAGGCGTAGCCGACGTCGCCAAAAATATGCGCGTTCTGCGCCCAGCTGATCACCGTACGCGGGCTCATGACGGTCGAGATATCGCCGTTGATAAATCCCTGCCGCGAGAGCTCCGCTACCTTGATCATCTTGTCGACGATGGCCTTGCCGCCCGGATCGTCATATTCTCCGGACTTGGCGAGGACGATCTGCGCCTCGACGGCCGCCGGCAGATAATTGAGAGTCGTGACGATGTTCCAGCGGTCCATCTGGCCCTGGTTGATTGCCTGGGTGCCGTGATAGAGGCCCGTCGTGTCGCCGAGCCCGATCGTATTGGTCGTCGCGAACAGGCGAAACCACGGGTTCGGTCGAATGACGCGATTCTGGTCAAGGAGGGTGAGCTTGCCCTCCGCCTCCAGCACCCGCTGGATCACGAACATGACGTCGGGGCGACCCGCGTCATACTCGTCGAAGACCAAAGCGACGGGGTGCTGGAGCGCCCACGGGAGAAGTCCCTCGCGAAACTCGGTCACCTGCTGCCCCTCGCGCAACACGATTGCATCGCGGCCGACGAGGTCGATGCGGCTGATGTGAGCGTCCAGATTGACGCGAATGAGCGGCCAGTTCAGCCGTGCCGCGACCTGCTCGATGTGGGTCGACTTGCCCGTGCCGTGATAGCCCTGGACCATGACGCGGCGGTTCTTCGCGAAGCCCGCGCAAATCGCCAACGTCGTATCCGGATCGAAGACGTAGGTGGGGTCGAGGTCGGGCACGCGCTCGTCGGCCTCGCTGAACGCGGGCACTTCCATGTCCGAGTCGACGCCGAAAAGGTCCCGGACCCTGGCGATCTTGTCGGGGGAAGCCAGCAGCGTTTCCGCGCGGCTCTCGGGCTGCACGTTGGGAAGATCGGTCATGCGAACCGCCTTAAACCGCCTTGGGTGGCAGGGGAAAGAGCGTCACAAAACGCCTGGCGAGATCCAGGTCTCCTTCGACCTCGATCGTTTCGAAGGGCGCACCGCCGTGAATCACGGCAGCAACCGCGCTCGGGCTGCCGCTAAAGACGAGGTCGCAGTCTTTGACCTCCGTACGGTGGACATCGAGCCTCCCGCCACGGATCGTCGCGACATAATTGGCATCGCCGAGCCGAAAACCGATCCGCTGGTCCAGACCTTCGGCCAGTTCGGGCGAAAGCAGGGTCTGCAAGGACATGACAAGCGAGACATGGCTCATCCTGAGCGAGGGGTCGTGGAGCGGACTTCTCGCTGCCCACCGACCGAGATTGGCAATGAGCGGGATCGCCTCGAGTCCCCATTCCGTCGCCTCGTAAACCTGTACGGACGCGGGCGGCGGGAGCTTCGACTTTTTGACGAGCCGACGCGATTCGAGCTCGATCAGGCGCTGCGTCAGCACGTTGGCACTGATTCCCTGGAGATCAGCCTTGAGCTCTGAGAACCGCCGCGGCCCGTAAGCGAGCTCACGCAGTACCAACATCGCCCAGCGCTCGCCGAGCAGATCAAGCGCGTGAGCGAGGCCGCATGCATCCTCGTACCGCCGTTTTTCGTCTTTTTGCGCCATCATAGTTAGTTTTTATAACTTCATGGTTGCAATTTAGGACTTCGTAGCTCAAAAAACAAGCGAATCGAGTCGTGGAGGAGATAAAAATGTCGCGCATGATCTTCGTGAACCTGCCGGTGACCGACCTGCCGAAATCGCGGGCGTTCCTGGAAGCCCTCGGAGCCATGAACGAGCCGAAATTTACCGACGACACCGCAGCGTGCATGACCTTTACGGACAGCATCCACGTAATGCTGCTGACCCACGCCAAGTTCAGCCAGTTCACGCCGCGGCCGATCGTGGACGCGACGCAAGGATCGCAAGTTCTGCTGTGCCTGTCTTCCGACAGCCGTGAAAGCGTCGATACGACCGTAGAACGCGGCGTATCGGCCGGCGGCACTGCTGATCCTTCGCCCAAACAGGACTATGGGGTCATGTACGGACGTAGCGTCGCCGACCCGGACGGGCACATCTGGGAGATCATGTGGATGGATCCCGCTGCCGCCGAGCGCGGAGCCGGCGCCATCTCGGAAGCGACCGCTACCGCAGTTTGAGGGAGGGCTTTAGATGCCACTCGATCCGAACGCTGACGTCGAGATTACGGCTTTCCGCTGGGTCCCGCCCTTCGCGCAGGGACTCGTCCGGGACCTGCGCCTTCGCTGGGCTCTCGAGGAGATCGGGCGGCCCTACCGAGTGAGGCTCCTTGATGCGACCAAGGCGAGGCCGGCGGAATATTTCTGCGAGCAGCCCTGGGGCCAGGTCCCGATCTACAAGGACGATGAGGTCCAGCTGTTCGAAAGCGGCGCGATCCTCATTCACCTGGGCTTTAAGGACGATCGGCTGCTGCCGACCGACACCGCTTCACGGATGCGTGGCATCGCCTGGCTGATCGCTGCGCTCAACAGTGTCGAGCCGGCCATCTTTCCGCTGCTGATGATCAACGTTTTCAACAAGGGCGAACCCTGGACCGAGGAGGCTCGGCCGAAGTTCATCGAGCGGCTGAACGGCCGGCTGAAGTGCGCGTCAGACGCGCTCGGTGAGAAGGAGTGGCTCGAGGACAGGTTCACGATCGGCGACCTCATGTTCGTCACTGTCCTCCGCCAGCTCCGGGGAACCGGCATCCTCGATCATTTTCCCAATCTCGCTGCGTTCGTCGAGCGCGGCGAATCCCGGCCCGCGTTCCAGAGGGCCTTGTCCGACCAGCTTGCGGTTTTCCGCGAGCACGAACCGGAAGGAGTCGCAGCATGACTTATTTCGAAGGCTTCATCGTGCCAGTCCCAGAAGCCAACAAGGTGGCCTATCAGGAGCACGCCAGCGAATTCGCGCCGATCGTTCGCGAGTTCGGCGTCGGCCGAATGGTCGAGTCCTGGGACAGCGATGTTCCCGAAGGCAAGGTGACCGACTTCCGCAAGGCCGTCGATGCAAAACCCGACGAGAAAGTCGTCTTCTCCTGGTTTGAGTACCCCTCGAAGCGCGAGCGTGATGCCGCGAACGAGAAGATGATGAGCGACGAGCGGATGAAGGAAATGGGCGCCGACATGCCATTCGATGCCAAGCGGATGATCATGGGCGGCTTCGAGTCGATCGTCGACGAGGGCAGCCCCGGCGGCGCCTTTACCGACGGCATGATCGTGCCGGTCCGCGCAGACAGCCGAGAGGAGTATCGCGCCCTCGCCTCCATTATGGCGAAAGTTTTTCGGCAGCACGGTGCAACGCGGGTCATCGAGACGCTCGCCGACGACGTGCCTCACGGCCAGGTCACGGACTTCTATCGCGCGATCAAGGCCGAGGATGGGGAAACCATCGCTTTCTCCTTTATCGAATGGCCCGACAAGGCCGCTCGCGACGAGGCGTGGGAAAAGATCATGGCCGACGAAAGCCTTCGCCCGCAGGGCGAGCTGCCGTTTAACGGCCAGCGTATGTTCTGGGGCGGCTTCGAGAAGATCGTCGACACTGCGCAGCAGCAGCCGGCGCAACAGCCAGGTGTACCGCTCACCGCCTGACCGGCAGCTGTTCTACATTTTCGAAAAAAGGAGACCGGACCATGACTGACGTCCGTACCGAGCCTGCGCCCACGCTCTCGGAGAGCAAGCCAAACCCGAGCGGCAAGTTCATCTGGTACGAGCTGATGACCCCGGACCCGGATGGCGCCAAGGCCTTTTACGATGCTGTTGTCGGCTGGAACATCGACTCCCGGTCGAACTTTCCGAACGGCTACCGGATGATCGGCAGGAACGACGGGAAGTCCGCTGGCGGAGTGCTTCCGCTGAACGATGAAATGCAGCAGCATGGGGCAAGACCGACCTGGCTCGCCTACATCCACGTTCCCGATGTCGACGCGTCAGTGCGGTCGATCGAGGAAGCTGGCGGCAAGACCTTGATGGCACCCCTCGACATTCCTGATGTCGGTCGCGTCGCCATGGTCGCCGACCCACAGGGCGTTCCCTTCTACATCATGAAGCCGACGCCGCCAGCGGACCAGCCGGACGCCGTCAGCGACGTCTTTTCGGTCGACCAGCCCCAGCACGTCCGCTGGAACGAGCTTTCAACCGCCGATCCCCAAGCCGCGATCGAGTTCTACCGGCGGCAGTTCGGCTGGGCGCAGGAGGGCGACATGGACATGGGTGAGATGGGCAAATACCGCTTCATTCAGAGCGGCAGCACCACCATCGGCGCGATCATGCGCAAGCCGCGGCAGATGCCGGTCAGCACGTGGACCTATTACATCGGCGTCGATGATATCGACCGTGCTGCCGACGCGATCAGGACGGGAGGCGGGCAGATCCTCCATGGTCCGATCGAGATTCCGGGCGGCGAGTTCGCTCTCAACGGAATGGACCCGCAGGGTGCGGCATTCGGCCTCGTCGGTCCTCGCAAGTCAGGGAGAGCGTAAAATGCCCGAGAGCAAGATGATCACCTGCATCTGGTTTGACCATGGCGAAGCCCGCAAGGCTGCAGAATTCTATGCCTCAGTCTTTCCCGACAGCCACATCGGGAAAGCCAATGCCGCGCCTTCGGACTTCCCGGGCGGCGAGCAAGGAAGCGAACTCACTGTCGACTTCACCGTGCTCGGGCAGAAGTTTGTCGGGTTGAACGGTGGGCCGAACTTCAAGCCGAACGAGGCCGTCAGCTTCATGGTCGTGACAGAGAACCAGGAAGAGACCGATCGCTACTGGAATGCCATCGTCGGCAATGGCGGCGAGGAGAGCATGTGCGGCTGGTGCAAGGACAAATGGGGCTTCTCGTGGCAAATCACGCCGCGCGTGCTGCTCGACGCGACCACCAGTACGGACAAGGCAGCAGCCAAGCGCGCGTTCGAGGCGATGATGACGATGCGGAAGATCGACATCGCGAAGATCGAGGCGGCGCTCGATAACCAGACAATCAATGCGTAGGCTGACCGCCGCGGTCATGCTGTCGGTCGACGGCGTCATGCAGGCGCCGGGCGGCCCCGAGGAAGACCCGACTGCCCAGTTCGAGCTTGGCGGATGGGTCTTCCCCTTCTGGGATGACAGCGGAGACGAGCAGTTCGGCAAGTTTCTGTTTGAGCCGGACTACGACCTGCTGCTCGGCAGGCGCACGTATGACATCTTCGCCGCCTACTGGCCGAACAACCGGGATAATCCGATCGGCGAAAGGTTCGAGCGCATCAACAAATATGTGCTGACCCACTCCAACGAACCGCTTGCTTGGGCAAACAGCCACAGACGGTCCGGCGATACTGCCAAGGTGATCAAGGAGCTAAAGGAAAGCGAAGGCCGCGACTTGCTGATCCAGGGCAGCAGCACGCTCTATCCCCCGCTGATCTCTGCTAGACTCATCGATCGACTGCTACTGATCCGTTATCCGGTCGTGCTCGGCCGCGGGAAGCGGATCTTCGACGGCTCCGAGAATCCCGGCACGCTTCGGCTTGTCGATCACTTCGTTTCCAGCAAGGGCGTGGTTTTCACCACATACGAGCCTGCCGGCGAAGTCCGCACCGGCACCTTCGCGACGAAGGAGCCGAGCCAGGCCGAGCTGGAGCTGCGCGAAAGGATCAGGGAGGGCACCTGGTGAGGCTGCAGCTCTTCGGACACCCGTTCAGCAGCTACACGCAGAAAGTCCTGATCGCCCTGTGGGCCGACGAGACGCCGTTCGAATACCGGATACTGGACCAGGAGCATCCGGAAAACGGCGAAATTCTTTCTCGGCACTCGCCGTTTGGGCTGTTCCCGCTGCTGCTTGATAATGATCAGGCAATATTCGAGACGACCTGCATCATCGAACATCTGCAGGCGCACCACCCCGGACCGAGCAACTGGATCCCCGCGGGCGAGCCGGGCCGCCGCGCCCGCTTCCTCGATCGCTTTTTCGATCTTTACGTGATGAACAGCATGTCAGCGCCGGTCTTCGACGCGCTGCGCCCCAAGGAGTCGCGCGATTCGTACGGCGTCGGGAAGGCGATGGAGCGACTGCGCACCGCCTACGACTGGCTGGAAGCGAACCTTGGCGACGGCCCCTGGGCGGTGGGGGAGCAATTCACGCTTGCCGACTGCGCGGCCGCGCCGTCGCTGTTCTACGCCGATTGGGTCGAGGAGATCGGGCCCCGGAGACCTCGGTTGGGAGCCTACCGTGCTCGTCTCCTTGCCCATCCGGTGGTCGCAAGAGCAGTCGACGAGGGTCGGCCCTATCGGTCGTACTTCCCGCTCGGCGCTCCCGAGCGAGATTAGGCGAAGGCGACAGACTTGCGCAGCAGCTGGTAGGATTCGATGACTTCGCTTAACCGCTTTTCGTGACTGCGGTCGCCGCCGTTCTTGTCGGGGTGGTAGCGACGCACCAGCGACGAGTAGCGGTGCCGAAGTGCGTGGCGGTCGGCGTCCTCGGCAAGTCCGAGCACCGACAGGGCACGGCGTTCCTGCTTGCTGAAGCGCGAGTGTGATCCCTTCTCGCGCACGTGGCTGAAGCGGCCGGCAATCGCCTCTAGCGGATCATCGAAATCGGCCCAGCGCGGCGGCGGGTCGGCGCCGTTGCTGGCGAACTTGCGGCTTGGACGATCCCAGCCGGCGAGTGGTCCCTGGGCATCCTGGATCTCGTCCGGACTCATGCCTTCGAAGAAATTATACCTCGCATTGTGTTCCCGGACGTGATCCAGGCACAGAAACCGCCAGATGCCAGGTCCGTCGAAATCGGCAGGCTGAAGCGGCGCCTTGAACTCGCCGGGCGCAGTACAGCCCGGCGCGGCGCACCTCGCCCTCGCTCCTTCGACCCTCCCGTGCATCCTGGATTGCTTCGTTGGCATTGAGCTCCTCTATATAGAGACCATGAACGCCCAAAAAACCGGTCCGGTCGCGACTGAAATGCTGGCGCGGCTCAACTCGGCGCTTGCGCCAGCGAGCCTCGATCTCATTGACGACAGCGAGCAGCATCGAGGCCACGGCGGCTATAATCCGGCGGGCGAGAGCCATTTCACGCTGAGGATCGAAAGTCCGGCGTTCGCTGGGAAGAATCGTGTCCAGCGGCAGCGGATGATCTACGCGGCGCTCGGCGACCTCATGGAAGGCCGAGTCCATGCATTATCGATTCGTGCAACCGCGCCAGGAGAAGCCTGATGGCCACCGTCGAAAGCAACGTCCTGCAGACGATCACGCCGGTGACTCATGACCTTGGCGACTTCAAGGTCAATCGGACATTGCCTTCCAGGCCGCGCACGATGGTCGGCCCATTCATATTCGTCGACGAGTTCGGTCCTGCGCGCTTGCCGCCCGGCAGGGGCATGGACGTGCGGCCGCATCCGCACATCAACCTTGCGACCGTCACCTACCTGTTCGAAGGCGCGATCGAACATCGCGACAGCATCGGCTCGCACCAGGTGATCGAGCCGGGGGCGATCAACCTGATGACGGCCGGCAGCGGCATCGTTCACTCGGAGCGATCTCCGCAGGAGCTTCGCACGGATGGGCCGAGCCTCTACGGCATGCAAACCTGGTTGGCTCTTCCAGATGGACAGGAGGAAATCGACCCGGCGTTCGACCATGTCGAGGGCGCTGAATTGCCCGTGGTCGAAGTCGATGGTGCAAGAGCGAGGGTGCTGATGGGGACGCTCTGGGGCGCAACCGCCGCGACGCCTTGCCACTCGCCAACGATTTACGCCGACATTCTTCTTGGCGGCTCCGGGGCTATCCCGATCGAAGCGGGCGCCGAGGAACGGGCGGTCATGCTCGTGGGAGGACAAGCCGAACTCGATGGCGACGCGCTCGACCTTTACGCCCTCTACGTGTTGAGGCCCGGGCACGAAGCGCGGCTCTCGAGCGCTTCGGGCGCGCGGCTGATGCTGATGGGCGGCCAAGCCTTTACGACGCCGCGCCACGTCTTCTGGAACTTCGTTTCCTCCTCACGCGAACGGATCAATCAAGCGAAGGAAGACTGGAAGGCGCTGCGTTTCCCGCTGATTGCCGGTGACGATCAAGAATTCATTCCCCTCCCCGAGGTACCGAAGACGGTCAGCTATCCGTGACCGAATTGCGCCGGGTCGAGCTCAAGACAGGCGTGACGCTCAATGTCGCGTTCGCTGGCGATCCGTCCAGGCCCGCGATCATCCTTCTTCATGGTTTTCCGGAATCGCACCGCACCTGGCGCGAGATCGCGCCTCGGCTGCACGACGGCTTTTACCTTGTCATGCCCGACCAGCGCGGCTTTGCGGGCTCAGACCTCCCGCAGGATGAAGAAGCGTATAGGACCGATACGCTGATCGACGACATATTTGCACTCGTCGAAGCCCTCGGCCTTCGGCAGTTCGCGCTCGTCGGACACGATTGGGGAGGGGCGATCGCATGGGGAGCGGCGCTGCGCGGTGACCCCCGCTTGACCGGGCTCGTCATTATCAATGCCCCGCATCCGGTCATCTTCCAGAAGAGCCTGATCGACGATCCCGATCAGCGTGCCGCCTCGCAATATATCAGTGCCTTCCGATCTCGGATGTTCGAGAAGGCGGTCCAGGCCATGGGTTTCGAGGCCTTGTTCGAGAAAAGCTTCTCTCGCCATGTCGACGTGGCAATGATCTCCGAAACGGAGCGGCGACAGTATATCGCCGACTGGGCCCAGCCCGGCGCCCTGACGGCGATGCTCAACTGGTATCGAGCATCGAAGGTCATCGTTCCCCCACCAGGAGTGGCTTTGTCCCTCCCGCAGTGGTTACTGGGTGCATTCCCCAAGGTTAAGGTCAGGACTCTCGTCATTTGGGGAATGCGCGATGTCGCGCTTCTGCCGATCCAGCTCGAAGGGCTCGACAAGCTGGTGGAGGATCTCACGATCATCCGGCTCTCAGATGCCGGCCATTTCGTGCCCTGGGAAGCGGGCGACGAGGTCGCCCGGGCGCTTGAGCACTTCCTTGGCGGGCAAGCGGGGGCTAGTGCCCCGAAGCGATGACCCAGGCCCAGACCCGCTCCCGCTCGCGTTCCGCAGCCCGGCTCGCCGCGGTACAGGCACTTTACCAGCAGGAAATGGAAGGAACGCCGCTGCCCCGGCTGCTGACCGAGTTCCACGACCACCGGATCGGCGCAACCATCGAGGATGCGAAATATCATGATGCGGAGATCGACTTCTTCGACGATATCGTCACCGGCGCCTACGCTCGGCGCGTAGAGATCGACGGCCTCATCAGCGACCGGCTCGCCGAAGGATGGACTCTCGAACGGCTCGACCGCCCCATGCGCGCAATCCTGCGCGCCGGGGCATATGAGCTCATTGCGCGAGCCGATGTCCCCGTCGGCTCGGTCATCACCGAATATGTCGACGTCGCCCACGCGTTCTACGACAAGCGCGAGAGCGGCTTTGTAAACGGATTGCTGGACGCCATTGCCAAAGAGGCGCGTCCCGCGCGGGCCTGAGCCATGCGCGAGAGCGAGGTCATCGAGCGTCTGCGCAGGATCGCCACGGCGCCTGAGGCGCGCGGACTGCTCGACGATGTCGCCGTTCTCGATGGGCTGATCTTGACGCATGACAGCCTTGCAGAAGGCGTGCACTTCCTCAGCAGCGACCCGCCGGCAAGCGTCGGCTGGAAGCTCGTCGCCGTGAATCTGTCGGACCTTGCAGCCAAGGGCGCAACTCCCGCGGGAGCACTGCTGTCGCTCACGATGTCCGGCCCCGGCGAGTGGGAGCAGCATTTCATCGACGGGGTCGAGGCAGCTTGCGAGAGCTATGGCCTTCCGCTGCTCGGCGGAGACACGATTAGGCTGCCCGTCGGGGCACCGCGAGTGCTCGGTCTGACCGCAATTGGCCGTGCAAGCGACGCGGCCCCTCACCGCGCCGGCGGCCGGCCCGGAGATGCACTTTGGCTGGTGGGGACGATCGGCGACTCCGCCGCGGGACTCTCTCTGCTACAGGCCGACCGCAATGCGACCGGCGTGCTCGTCGACATCTATCGTCGCCCTGTGCCGCAGCTCGGGGCGGGAAAGGCCCTCGGGCCGCACGCTCATGCAATGATGGATGTCTCTGACGGACTGTTGCTCGACGCGACGCGGATGGCGGAAGCGAGCCGCTGTTCGATTGCAATCGACGTCGAAACCCTGCCTCTCTCCAGCGCCTTCGTCGCAGAGCGCGGACAGGATCTCGCCGCGCGCCTCTTCGCTGCGACCGGCGGCGATGATTATGCGCTGCTGGCAGCGCTGCCGGCGGATCTCGACCCGGTAACGCTTTCTTTACCATCAAAGACGAGAATCAGCCGCATCGGCTCGCTGGTCGCCGGTAAGGTTTCCCTTTCCCTCACCTACGCCGGCGAGCCTGTGGCACTCCCTGAGAGGCTTGGGTTTGAGCACCAGAGCACTGAAGATCGCGGGCTTTCCGCTCCGCCAGTGGATGGTCGGCCTTAGCGGCCTCATCTCGGGAATGGCGCTCGCGCTACTCCTCCGCTGAGCGCTTGACCGGGGCGGTTGCAAGCCGCGAAAACGCTCCCTAAACGTTCCCTGTCTTCGGGCGGCCACCCGGTCTTTCGGCCGCCAAAGCCTGCCCAACGGGAGGGAAGAACAATCCAATGAACCTGCTTTATATCGCATTAGTCTGCGGGCTGATTGCCGTGCTCTACGGCATCATCACCAGCCGACAGGTCCTTGCCGCGTCCGCCGGCAATCAGCGGATGATGGAAGTTTCCGGCGCAATCCAGGAAGGCGCAGCCGCCTATCTCCGGCGCCAATATACGACCATCGCGATCGTCGGCGTTGTCGTTGCAGCAATCGTCTTCTTCTTCCTCGGCGGTCTCAGCGCCGCCGCTTTCGTAATCGGCGCCGTGCTTTCGGGCGCCGCCGGGTTCATCGGCATGAACATTTCGGTTCGTGCCAACGTGCGAACGGCTGAAGCGGCACGGCACAGCCTGCAGAGCGGCCTCACCACGGCATTCCGCGCGGGCGCCGTCACCGGACTACTCGTCGCCGGTCTCGCGCTCCTCGCGATCAGCGGCCTGTTCTGGTATCTCACCGGCCCCGGCGGTTACGCACCGAACGATCGCCCGGTCGTTACGGCGCTCACGGCGCTCGCGCTCGGCGCTTCGCTCGTTTCGATCTTCGCACGTCTTGGCGGCGGTATCTTCACCAAGGCAGCCGATGTCGGCGCCGACCTGGTTGGCAAGGTCGAGGCGGGTATCCCCGAGGACGATCCACGCAATCCCGCAGTGATCGCCGACAACGTCGGCGACAATGTCGGCGACTGCGCCGGAATGGCAGCCGACCTGTTCGAGACCTATGTCGTCACCGTCGGCATCACGATGGTTTCGATCGCACTTGCTATTGGCGCTTCGCCGCTGCTCATGCCGCTGATGAGCCTGCCGCTGCTGATCGGCGGCGTCTGCATCATCACCTCGATCATCGGCACCTACATGGTGAAGTTGGGCCGTAAGGGCTCGATCATGGGCGCTCTCTACAAGGGCTTCTGGACCGCTACCCTGCTCGCAGTACCTGCGATCTATGGCGCAGCTTGGTACGCGCTGGGCGGTGACCTTGGCCAGACGATCACAACGACGGCGGGCCTCAGCTTCCCGGCCACAAACCTTGTGTGGGCGAGCTTCATCGGACTTGCCGTCACCGCGCTGATCGTCTGGATCACCGAATATTACACTGGCACCAATTACCGGCCGGTGCAGTCGATCGCCCGCGCTAGCCAGACCGGGCACGGCACCAACATCATCCAGGGCTTGGCCGTCAGCCTCGAATCGACCGCTGCACCGACCATCGTGATCGTCGTCGGGCTCATCGCTAGCTATCAGCTTGCGGGCTTTCTGGGTGTCGCGTTCGCGGCCTCGGCGATGCTCGCGCTGGCCGGCATGGTCGTGGCCCTCGACGCTTATGGTCCGGTGACCGACAACGCAGGGGGCATCGCCGAAATGTCGGGCCTCGAGGAGGACGTGCGCACCCGCACCGACGCTCTCGATGCGGTGGGCAATACGACGAAGGCAGTCACCAAGGGCTATGCGATCGGCTCGGCCGGCCTTGCCGCGCTCGTGCTGTTCGGCGCCTACACCGCTGACCTGCGCGAGTTTGGCGGACAAATCGGTGTGACGACGAACCTCGACACGCTCTTCAGCCTGTCGAATCCCTACGTGATCGTCGGCCTGCTTCTCGGGGCACTCCTGCCATACCTGTTCGGCGCAATGGGCATGACTGCCGTTGGCCGCGCCGGGGGCGCGGTGGTCGAGGAAGTACGCGGCCAGTTTCGAGACAATCCTGGCATCATGGATGGCTCGGTACGCCCGGACTATGCGCGAACGGTCGACCTCGTCACCCGAGCCGCGATCCGCGAGATGATCCTGCCGTCGCTGCTGCCGGTGCTCGCTCCGATCGTCGTCTATTTCGCGATCGGCGCGGTGGCGGGCAAGGAGAATGGCCTCGCCGCTGTTGGGGCGCTGCTTCTCGGCGTGATCGTCTCCGGCCTGTTCGTCGCCATCTCGATGACCTCTGGCGGCGGTGCCTGGGACAATGCCAAGAAGTTTATTGAGGACGGCAATTACGGCGGCAAAGGTTCCGAGGCCCACAAGGCTGCAGTGACCGGCGATACTGTCGGTGACCCCTACAAGGACACCGCCGGACCAGCCGTCAATCCGATGATCAAGATTACCAACATCGTCGCGCTGCTTCTTCTCGCGGCGCTGGCGGCGCACGCCGCTGTCTGATTGAGATCAGCGGGCTGAAATTGAGCCCCGCCGCGGTCCGCCGTGGCGGGGCTTTTCTTTGTTGCCGCCGCAGCCCATCTGGCCGGCATGCCGCACGCGATCCGAATCCATGAAACTGGAGGGCCCGAGGTCCTCCGCTGGGAAGAGGTCGAAGTTTCCGATCCGGGGCCCGGCCAGATCCTTCTCCGGCAGGAGGCCGCGGGACTGAATTTCATCGACGTCTATCACCGAACCGGTCTTTACGAGCAGGACATGCCGTTCACGCCGGGCGTGGAGGGCGCGGGCGTCGTCGAGGCGATCGGATCGAGCGTCACGAACCTGAACGTCGGGGATCGGGTCGCGTACGGCGGACCGATCGGCAGCTACGCCGAGGTCAGACTGATCGACGCCGAGAAGGTCGTGAAACTTCCCGACGCGATCTCGTCAGAACAGGCCGCGGCCATGATGCTTCAGGGCATGACCGCCCGCATGCTCCTGCGGCAGGTCTACGTCGTCAAACCTGGCGATACGATCCTGATCCAGGCGGCGGCCGGCGGCGTCGGCCTCATCGTCTGCGAGTGGGCAAAGGCGCTGGGCGCGACCGTCATCGGCACTGTCGGGAGCGACGAGAAGGCCGAGCTCGCCCGCGCCCACGGCTGCGATCACCCGATCGTCTACACACGGCAGGATTTCGTTGCGGAGGTTGCGCGCATCACCGGCGGCGCGAAGGTTCCAGTCGTCTATGACTCGGTCGGAAAAGACACGTTCCTAAAGTCCCTCGACTGCCTACGGCCGCGCGGGATGATGGTGAGCTTCGGCAATGCGTCGGGCGCGCCTGATCCCATGCCGCCGAACCTCCTCGCCCAAAAGGGTTCGCTCTTTCTCACTCGTCCTACTCTCTACAATTACACCGCAACCCGAGCGGAGCTTGAGACCGCTGCTTCGGAACTCTTCGACATGGTCGCGAGAGGCAGGGTGAAGGTCGAAGTGAAGCAGCGTTTCGCGCTTTCTGAGGCCGCAGAGGCCCATCGTGCGTTGGAGGCGCGCAAGACAAGCGGCTCGACAGTCCTAATCGTCTAGCGCCCAGCTTCACATTTTCGCGAGCCGCCGCTAAGGCACCGCGACTTTTCGCGCTGAACAGAGAGGAATCGCTTGGCCAAGGAAGAATTGCTCGAGATGCGGGGGCAGGTCGTCGAGCTGCTGCCCAATGCGATGTTCCGCGTCCGTCTCGAGAACGGCCACGAGGTTCTCGGCCACACGGCCGGCAAGATGCGAAAGAACCGCATCCGCGTCCTGACCGGCGACGAGGTACTCGTCGAGATGACGCCTTACGATCTGACCAAGGGCCGGATCACCTATCGCTTCATGCCCGGCCGCGGAGGCCCGCCCGGCTACACGGGCTGAGTCCCGCGAGTGCGGCTCATCCTAGCCTCGGCGAGCCCGCGGCGTCTTGATCTGCTTGCCCGGATCGGAATCACTCCCGACGCGGTCCATCCACCCGAGATCGATGAGAGCGTGCCGAAGGGCGAGCTCCCGCGCGAGCATGCACTGCGCCTTGCCAGAGAGAAAGCTGCGGCGGTGGCGGCCATCGAGCCTGATGCGCTGGTCCTTGCCGCCGACACAGTAGTCGCGGTCGGACGCCGGATCCTGCCCAAGGTCGAGGATGAAGCGACGCTTCGAGACTGCATGAAGCTCCTCTCGGGACGGCGCCACCGCGTGCTTACCGGCGTCGCTCTGGCGATACCCGGCAAAGGCGTCCGCGAGCGGCTTGTCACGACGATGATCGCCATGAAGCGGCTCTCCGACGAGGAGATCGATTATTATGCAAGCCACGGCGAATGGCGGGGCAAGGCGGGAGGTTATGCGCTGCAGGGCTATGGCGAAGTCTATGTCCGCCATATTGCGGGAAGCTATTCCAATGTCGTCGGCTTGCCCCTCGCTGAGACGCGGGTGTTGCTGAAATCCGCGGGTTACGATCTTGGCTGAATGGTTGGTCGAGCGCGGGATCGGCGAGACCCGAGCCGCTCTTGTTGCCGACGGCCGGATCATCGAGGCACGGATCGAGCTTGAGGGGGTCGTGCCGGCAGGAAGCCTCATCCGCGCACGATTAACCAGCAATGGCATCAATGGGCGGAACGCCATCGCAATCAGCGAAGACGGTGCCGAATATCTGCTGCCCAAAGGCGCTGGAAAGACAACGCAGGGTGCATGCGTGGGCCTTGAGGTGACACGCGAGGCAATCCCGGGCGCGGAACCGTGGAAGCGGCCGCTCGCGAGGCTGACGGATGAGGAGCCGGGCACAATCCCCCCGCTGTCCAGCCGTGTTGGTGGGCGTGAGCTTGTTTTCCCGTCAGCCGTCGATGAGCTTGGACAAGCCGGGTGGGAAGATTTGATCGACGAGGCGCGCTCGGCGATCGTGACCTTTGCCGGCGGCGAGCTGCGTCTCTCGTCCACGCCGGCGATGACATTGATCGACGTCGACGGCTACCTTGCACCGGGCGAGCTGGCGCCGGTGGGAGCGGCAGAGGCCGCCCGCGCCGTCCGCCGGCTCGGCATCGGCGGCTCAATCGGTATCGACTTGCCTACTGTCCGCAGCAAGGCTGCCCGACAGGCGGCAGCTGAAGCGATCGATGCCAATCTCTCGCAGCCGTTCGAGCGGACTGCAGTCAACGGTTTCGGGTTCGTCCAGATCGTCCGCCCTCGTAGCCACGCCTCGCTCATCGAGCTTGCGCTCGACCGCGTTGCCTTTGAAGCCCGGGCTTTGCTCCGAAGAGCGGGATTCGAAGGGCCGGGAGCCAGGCGTCTCGTCGCCCATCCGGCCTTGATCGCGATGCTTGCAGCCAGGCAGGACTGGGTCGAAACGTTGTCGCGCCAGATCGGCGGCGCCGTCAGCTTGCGTGCCGCACCGGGGCTTCCCATCTCCGGTGCCTATGCCGAAGCAACCTGACCCGTTGAAAACCTGCCCTCTCTGCGGGAAGCCTGAGGCGAGCGTGTACGCGCCGTTCTGCAGCCGAGGCTGTAAGGACCGTGACCTGCTGAACTGGCTCGGGAACGGCTACCGTATCCCCGGCCCCTCAGCGGATCCCGAAAGGGTGGACAGCGGCGAGAGCGGCGATTAGGGAGCCGTTCGCAGCGGAGGTCCACCTCCATCCAGCGCGCCCAGGTAGCTCAGTTGGTAGAGCACGTGACTGAAAATCACGGTGTCGGTGGTTCGATTCCGCCCCTGGGCACCATCCCTTTGAGTGGGTCTCTGGAGCCGGCTCTCAAGCCTCGCGCTTGCAAGAGTGAGGAGCGGCGCGTCCACTTGGATCCTGTTCGTCTAACGGACAGCCGGTGAACCTATCAGCCCCAGTGTGTTTCGAGGAGTTTCATCGTCCGCACGACGGACATTTAAACTCTTCCGTGGCCGGCAGCTTCCCCTGCGTCAGGTGCTGATGGCGACCGCTCACATCGAAGCGTACGTCGCCTCTTGTGAACGGACACCGCCGCATCTCGGTCGCCTAGAACGCCGCCTTTTCCATCCTTGCCGCGCGCGCCGGGCCATTTGCGGATGCGTGAGTAGGGAAAAGGCCGGATGGCGTCTGCCCATCGCGGCCTAGACTTTCAGCCGAAACGCATTGCTGCGGGAGCCACCAGACGTGTCCACACAAACTGCCAGCAAGCGCCTTGATGGCAAGGCGCGCATAGCGGTCCTCGTCGCTTTGATGCTGCTCATCGCTGCGCCGGTGCTCCTCCTTGCAAGGTTCATCGCTTCGCAGCTCAGAGGGCCGGAGCATCAGCAGGTCTTTCATCCACAGGAAGGGGAGCTCGTAACGCTGCGGGACGGCTCGACCATGTTCATCAACCGTAGCTCCATGGGCGAGAGGATGGCCGCCTGGCTGAAGTTCAATTCCAAGGGCGAACAGACTTTCGACATCGGCAATGCCAACTTCATGCCCGGATCGGCGACGTTGACCAAGGACGGCTGGGAGCATGTCATCCAGTTCGCGCAGATCCTGGAAGTGCATCGCAGCGTCAAAGCCGTGATCCTCTTTGCTGCGTATCACGGCGACCAGGCAACGAGGCAAGTCGAGCAGGCGCGCGCCAACCGCATCCGCGATGAAGTCATGAAGCAGGGCGTGAAGGCCGAGCAGGTCGTCGTCGCGCGCGAAGCATCCGAGCAAGGCCATAATCCCTCCCGCGACGAAGGTCTCGAGGTCGTGCTGACAAACAAGGGCTGAAAGGTTCTTGTACCGCCGCGCCCGAACGCTCGGACAAGACCGGCAGGCAGCCCCACGAACGCCTGGCGACGGGAAGCGAGAGTTGGGCACCCGCGGCGTCAGTAGAGACCTACCAAGCGTCTCCGGATTTCTACTGAATGATTGAGGTTAGCAACCGTTGGAAATGCCGTTAGCCGCGGCAACTCGGCTAAATTGTCAGTCAATGCCAGCAAGCCTCGGCGTAGCGGGGCTCGCCGATCATGAAGGAGTGGAACATGCCCTTGCCACGTAAGAGCATAGCTATGGCCGGGATGGCGATCATGTCACTGAGCCTTAGCGCATGCGCCACCGAGGATTATGTCGACAAGCACATCGCGGTGGTGAACGATCGCGTCACCCAGCTCGAGGGCAGGGTCGGCCAGGTCGAGGCCGCAGCGCAGCAGGCGAATGCCGCTGCACAAGCTGCCGGAGCTGCAGCGCAGCAGGCCAACCAGCGGATCGACCAGCTGACAGGCCGCGTCGACAGCATCGAGCAACAACTGGCCGCGAAAAAGCCACGGAACTGAGGATCGGTTAGCGGAGTTCGCCGGGTAACCCCTTCCCGCGGACTCCGCGACTGACTAGATGCCCGGCCGAGGTTTGAACGGTCCCATGTCAATTCGCGCGACAACAGTCTTTATCGCTCTTGGGAGCATCGCTTTTGCAGCTGTTCCATCGGCAGCGGCCCGGTCACCTGCAAAGGCTGCATCGGCTGCAAGCGCCGAGAGCCAAACGGATAGTCCGTCCGAGGAGGTAGCCGAGCTTACGAGCTGGGTCGTCGGATCGCGGGACAACGGCAAGCTGCCCTTCATGGTCATCGACAAGGTTGGCGCACGGCTTTTCGTCTTCGATGCTGCCGGCCAGCAGCTCGGCACTGCTCCCGTGCTGATCGGAATCACCAAGGGTGACGAGTCCGCACCGGGAGTCGGTGACCGCGAGCTTTCAAACATCCCCGTGGAGCAGCGCACGACTCCGGCCGGCCGTTTCCTTGCGAAGTTCGGACCAGCCGTCGGCCAGCACAAGCGCGTGCTATGGGTCGATTATGGCGACGCAATCTCGCTGCACCCCGTGATCAGCGCGAACAAGAAGGAGCGGCGGCTGCAACGCCTGCTCTCGTTCACGCCCGACGATAACCGGATCACTTTCGGTTGCATCAACGCGCCGACGTCGTTTTACAACAAGTTCGTCAAGCCCCTGTTTTCCGAGGCCGGCGGCGTGGTCTACATCCTGCCGGATAGCCGGCCCCTGATCGACGTCTTCCCGGGCATCCAATTGGCGGGGCAGCCAAGCGGCGCGCCACTCGCCGGTGACGTAGCGGGCTCTCGGTAGATAACCTGATTCAGACGCAGCCCGACTCAGCCTATTGGCGCGGCGAGGCTCGTCGACTCTCCCGTTGTGGTGGCGAGCTCGCGCGAGGTCCTCGAACTGGTCTCCCCCTCCAAATGGTTTGTGGACCTCGCCACCTCATCAGAACGGCAGCTTCAATCGTTACTGTGAGAAAGCGCTCCGGTAACTCAACTTGACCGGGCGAGTTTTCTGCTGAGCTTCCGTGCTCTCGCGCGGCTGCAGCCAGTGCGAAAGGTCGCGCCCCAGCATTCGCCCGAGTTGATCGATCTCCTGGCGGAACGAGCGGCTGATGTCCGCCTGCAACTCGGGCGACAACCGCTCGGGAGAGCGAGGGATGCTGTTCCACTCCAGCAACCGCTTGCGCATCGAGAGAACGCCCGCGGCGAGGCCATTCTGGTGCTGATGGTCATTCTCCAGCTGGCGAATTCGCTGGCGGTAAAGTTCGCCGCCCAAGCGGTCGCGGATCACGTTCGGGGGCCGCTTCAGCAACCTTTGCAGCCAACGGCTACGAACGGCCTTGCCGGCCCGCCTCGCGGAAAAATCGACACCGGCCTGCGGCTCAAGTCCGATGAAAGCCATCAGACGGTCGTATGTCGCGGCCGGGTCCGCGACGAGGTCGTCGAAGATCACGACCTGGCAGCGCTCCTTTCCGACCACGGAATACAGCCGATCGAGATAGGTCGCGAAGCGGCCTGCCTCGTCGTAGCGCAGCAGGCGTGGGTCAGCACACGCACGGGGGATCCGACGCCCGGCAGCCCTGTCCGAAACGCTTGTCCACGCGTCCGCGAAGGTCGCCGCCGTCTCCTCGCCCACATAGACGAGCCGCTGGTAGAGTGACGGCAGCATCGCAAGCGGATCTCGGAGTGAAACCACGAAACGGCTGTCCGGCCATAAGCGCAGTACCGGCTCGAGAAGCTCAGGCGCGTAAAGGTAGGATGGCGAGGCATCCGCTCCGACGCAGCCGTCAGGAGCGCTGTGGTAAAAACGCTGAAGAAACTCCCCTTCCACGCGGGCCTTGAGTTCCGCGTCGCCGAGTGCGCGAAGGTCCTCCCGGCCGAAATAATGCGGCTCCTTGACCAGCGGGAAGCTGATTGCAGGATGATTCTGAAGAAAACGCGACAGCGTCGTCGTGCCGCACCGTGGCGCTCCGACGATGAACACGAAGCTGTCGAAATCGCCCGCGCGAACAGCGGATGCACTCGGCATAGCCGGAGATGATTGAGACTGCATACGCATAGCTGAATTACTGCCGCCACTAGCTGCCATTAGGGAAAACCCCCAAGCCGATACCCATTCTCGAACCGCGGAGCACGACGCTTGGGCCGCCCCCGTTCCGATTAGAGGCATGTTTTACATAGGATTTATGACGATTGTTGGGCGCGGCAGCGCACGGCGGGCCATCAAGCGCCGGAAGGCGGGTCAACTGCGGTTAAGTTAGTGGGTGTACTCTCCTGGCGAAACGCGAGGCCGGTGAACCTCGCGAACGAGGCGAGCACTCACAGCAGATGCGCAGCTTTGGTCTTGCTGGCCCATGCTCTTTAGAAGTTGGAAGCGAGTTGTCGTAATGGACGAGCACAGCGGTTCGGCGAGTTTGCCCGCTGAATGCGATCCGAGCAGGATCGAGAGCGCAGCAAAAGCGGTCCATGGCGACTTCCAGGCGTTACTCGATCTATTTGAGCAACAGCTGGCAGAACTGCCGGCGAACGATGCACTGCGCAGGTTTCATTTATCGGAAGCGAAGTCGGCGGCAGCACGGGGCGTAAACCTTAGCGAGCAGCTGCTCGGCATGCTGCGACTGAGCGACTAGGCGCCAGCGATCCTACTTCCGCCGTGTCATCCTCGACAGAACCGTGCCGAGTCGCAGCCCGCGCTCTGCGACTGCTTTGGTCGCGCAAAGCTGCTGGGCGAATTCCTCGTCGGTTCCTTTGAGCATGTCGGCTGTTCGGCCGAGAAGCTCCACGAGCTTGCGAAAGTCGGCGGCGATGGCGTCGGCGGTCGAACTCAAGTCCTCGCGACGAATGGGCTCAGACGGGTGCGATCGGCTGCCCTGGACAGTACCGCCGGAATTGGGTTCTTTCGACATGACGAGCGATGTTAGTCGCATAGACGCGGGCTATTTATCGAGACGCGACTAAAACTAGTCAGATGGCGACAAGCATTTCGCGGGACACGGCAACCGTTTCGGCCGGGGCGCGAGATACAAACGAGGTCTCATTATTAGGCGCCTCGTTGCGCCACTGCCGTGGAGAAACGCCGAACTCCGAGATAAACCACCGCGTAAAGGAGCTCAGCGCGGAAAACCCGCACGATCCGGCGATCGACGTGATCGACAGGTCCGAACAGCGAAGGTAGCGGACCGCGAGCTCGCACCGCGCATCGTTCAGCAGGCTGCTGAACGACTGGCCTTCCGCGATCAGCCGCCGCTGCAGAGTCCTGACGGATGTCCCGAGGTCGTGCGATACGCTCTCGACGTCTGCCTGGCCGCCGGAAATGAGGAGCGGAATGGCTGCTGCCACCCGCTGGCTCATCGTGTCGTGCCGTCGGACGCCGGGCATCAGGTCCAGTAGCCGCCGCGCGTGAGCGGCGAGCTCAGCGTCTGCGAAATCGTTCGGCAAGGCGAGGCACGTCGACGCGAAAGACATCCCGTCGAAAGTGCTGTTGAACTCGAGAGGGCAACGAAACACCCGGCTGAAGCTTGAACGATGCACTGGGGAGGCGTGACGGAAGTGCACGCAGTCAGGTTGCCAGTTGCAAGCAGGGCCGTCGACGAACACCCTGTAGGCCACGGTGGCAAGCAAGTTCATCCCTTGAGAGCTACGCAGGCCCGGAATGAGGCTCCACTCGAGGATCGCGCTCTGGCCGTCGAGGTGAAGCCGAAATTGAAGAAGCTCGTTCAAGAGCCTGCGATATTTCATCGCCGCGGCGATGATCTCGCCGAGCGTGCTCTCATGGCACAAGAGCAAGCTCACCGGCCCTAGGCTTGCGAATGTGCGACAATCGCCAAGCAGCACTCCAAAATCGTCGCGTTCCGATTGGGATGAGCAATGTTCGAGAAGGCTGAGGAGCCGGCCGGCCGGAATCCAGTTCTCGGGATCACTCAGCGAATTGGCGTTCAATCCGGCTTCGCGAAGAACGAGATAGGGCTCGAGGCCGACATGTCGAGCGACCGCGTGGAAGTTGGTCAGTGTCGCCGCGCGGGCCCGGGCCAGCAAAACCTGTCCTCCTGGAGTGAGACCGATGGTCGAGAATGCTAGGCTTCCACTTGCGGGTGTTCAGTTCGGATAATCCCCGACGAGGCGGTCGGGGGAACTCACCTATCGGTCATTCGAACATCCCCCAGATGTTCTTGCTCGAGAAGTCCCAGTGGAAGGTGCCCTGGAAGCGAAGATCCTTCCCGCTGTTACCGTCATTGTCGGTGCGCTTGCCCCAAAGCAGCTCGCCTCCGGTGAAGACATTATCGGCCGGATGCCAAAGCAGGTTCACGGACGCGTACTGCCCTTTGTGAAAGGCGGTGAGGTCCTGGAAGTTCGTGTTGTTCACCTTGTCGAAGCTGTAGCCGATCGACGATGTCCACTTCTTCGACCAGTTGAAATCGGAATAGGCGGACATGCCGAGCAGTTTCACCGCCTCGGCACGCGGAACGACTAAAATTCCGTTGGCGTTCCTCTGGATGCTAACGGCCGGTGCCAGGTCCATCCCGCCGTCGTTCATGTAGGTTGCGATGCCTCTGCCGTAGACGGCCCCCAGCCGCAGCGTTGCCAGCGAGATCTTGATCGATGACGTTGCATTGATTCCCCAGCCGAGCTCGTGACCGCTCGGCTCGTTGCCTTCGGTCGCTCGCGTTTCGAAGCCGATCTTGCGCAAGATGCCCGCGAGGCGGACGTGACCCCAATCGCCCTTGTACGCGATCGCAGCGGTTAGGTCCGGGAGTTCCTCATTGGCCTGGAGATTTGCAGCGACATTCTCGTCGATCAGGCGGATGCGTCCAGGATCGATGTCGTCGCTCGGATGCTCGAGCGCAACAGCTGCGGTCCACCGGCCATTGTCCAAGAATGTCCACCGGATCTGCGGATTGCGGACGAACACCATCCCGGCCGGTCCCCAGTAATCGACCACGTTCGGGAAGATGTCGGCGTCCATGAACAGCGTGTTCGTCTGTCCGGCAAGGAACGGTCCCCACTTCGCATACATATGCCGCACGCGGAAGGTCGTCTGACCCGCATCGACCCCGGTTCCGAAAAGATCGAATTCGAACTTCGCTTCGTAGGGCTTGCCCGCCAGCGACCCCGTCGCCTTCACGCCTAGGCGCGACTGGCGCACGCTGAAGATGGATTGCCCGTCGTCGCCGAACTGCCCTTTGACCGTCGGAATTCGCGAAGGCCGCAGGGTCGCATCCCAATCCGGATTCACCCGGTTGAAGTCCTGGATCGCGTCAAGCTGGAGGAAGCCATAGAGTTCGAGGTTGTGATCCTTGGGCCCGCTCGGAGCAGCGGGCGTATACTGGATGGGCGGCGGCGTGCTCGGCACGCCGAGCGCTGTCTCGAGGCGATTGATCCGGGCCTTGAGCTCCTGGATTTCCCTGATCGCAGAGTCACGCTGCTGAGGATCGGAAATCGGCGCCGCTTGGGCAGCTGGATCGGCCGCCGGCGCGTCCGCTGCCCACGCCGGCGTCGCAATCACGACCGCCGTCGCAAAGAAGAACCCCCTGTGCATGACCACCCTCGCTCAAGATCGGACGTGCGGCGGAATGTGTGCCGGAGGGTTACAGCCGTAACTCAGGGCTTCCCCGCTTACTGCTGCGCAAAATCCCTGATCTGCCGTATCCCAGAGCACGAACTGCGCTCCCGAGCGGCAATGGACAGCCTGCAGATTAGGGTTTGCCCCAGTTTCGCGCGCCCAGTCCGACAGCCAAGCTCAAACTGCCGTGAAGCGTGATCTGCTGTCACGCATGACGCGGGTGTCTGCGAAGGTGCTTGCTTTGCTTTTCACTTGTACGGCGACAACAGTCAGCAGCCATCACGTGCTCAAGCCTGCCGGCAAGCGCGTGGGGGCAGCATTGGCTTCAATGTCGCTCGTAGCGGGCTGCGTTCAGGGGCCCGACTACGTCAAGCCCAGGGTCGAGGTGCCGAGCAGCTATCGGTTCAGCCAGCAGGCTGTTGCGCCCGATACGGAAACGTCACGGCAAATGTGGTGGAGCGGATTCGGCGATCCTTACCTCGATCGGCTCGTCGCCGAAGCGCTCGCGAAAAACCGCGATCTGCGCATTGCAACGGGGCGAGTAGACGAGTTCGCGGCGATCCTCGCTGGTACAAGATCGCAAGGCCTTCCGCACGTCGGTTACGACATCAGCGCCAACCGTTCACGAGCAAGCGAGGAGAAGATCCCGTCGTTCGTCAACCCGCTCGGCTCTACCTTCTCAACAGTGCTTGCGGCAAGCTGGGAGATCGATCTTTGGGGCCGGATCCGGCGCGAGACCGAAGCCGCGCGAGCGAACCTCCTTGCGAGCGAGGAAGCAAGACGCGGCGTGACGCTGACTTTGATTGCCTCGGTAATCGCCAGCTACGTCACGTTGCTCGACCTGGACCAGCAGCTCCGCGTATCGGAAGCGACGCTGGCCGGGCGCAAGCAGTCGGTCGACATATTCCAGAAGCGGTTCTCGGGCGGCTGGATCTCCGAGTTCGAGATGACGCAGGCCCAAGCCGATCTTGAATCCGTCGCTTCCCAGCAACCGCCGATCCGACAAGCCATCGCAGTGCAGGAACACGCGCTGTCCGTTCTTCTTGGCCGTAACCCCGGACCGATTGGACGTTCGAACAACCTTGACGCGCTTCGATCGCCGACGGTGCCGGCTGGACTCCCCTCGGAGCTGCTCACGCGACGGCCCGACATCCTGCAGGCCGAGCAGCAGCTGATTGCATCCAACGCACTGATCGGCGCAGCGCGCGCGCTGTTCTTCCCGCGGATCAGCCTCACCGGCCTGCTCGGGTTTGCCAGCGGCTCGCTTGGCAGTCTGTTCACCGGCCCGGCCCACACATGGTCTTTCACTGGTGACGTCGCAGGTCCGATTTACACCGGGGGCGGCCTCAAGGCGGCGGTCGACCAGGCCGAGGCGCGGCGCGACCAGCAACTCGCGAACTACGAACTGGTCATTCAAAACGCCTTCCGCGACGTCGAGGACTCGCTTGCCGACCTCCGCCACAGCGCGGAGCTTCGCGACATTGCGGCGAAACGGGTCGGGACTCTGGAACGAAGCGTGGAGCTTGCGACCGACCGTTATGAAAACGGCTATTCCGACTATCTCGACGTGCTCGACGCCGAGCGCGGACTGTTCAACGCACAGCTCCAGCTCACGTCGGCGCGCGGTGATTACCAGAGAGCATTGGTCAATCTCTATCGAACGCTCGGCGGCGATTGGAACGCGGTACCTCCGACAGTCGCATCGGCTCGAAGCGGCTCGCGATGAACGACGCAGCCGTAACCGTGGAGGAAGTTGCCGTCGCGCCTGCGAAGCCTGCTGCCAATCCAATGCGCAAGATCATCCTGATCGTCCTTGCGCTTCTGCTCGTGCTGTTCGTCTACCGCGTGCTTTCGGACCGATACACGCCGTACACATCGCAAGCCCGCGTCGAGACATTCCTGACCCAGGTCGCTCCGGAGGTCGCCGGCGACGTTCTCGAAGTCAACGTCAAGGACAATGGTCCGGTACGCAAGGGCCAGCAGCTATTCCGCATCGATCCTGAACCCTACGAACTCGCACTTCGCTCCGCGGAAGCCAATCTTGCGGTGGCATTACAAGGTGCGGACGTGTCGGTGGCGGACGTGGAATCCGCTCGGGCTCAGATCCAGAAGCAGCGTGTCGATCTGTCGGCCACGCGCAAGCTGAACAAGATCGTCACGGACCTCGTCGACCAGAATGCATTGTCGCGAACACAGGAAATCCGTTCGACTTCGGACGTGGACAAGACGCGCGCCGATCTTGCGCGCGCCGAAGCGGATTATCGACGCGCGGAAGCGAGCCTCGGAGAACCGGGGTTGCGCAACCCCAAGGTCCGCCAGGCGCTCGCTGCGGTCGACCAGGCGCGGCTCGACCTCAAGAATACCCGCGTCATCGCTCCTTCGGATGGCATCGTGACCAACCTGCGCCTTGCCGCCGGCCAATATGTTGCGCCAGGGCAGCCGCTGCTGAGTTTCCTTGAAAGTGGGTCACGATGGATTTCCGCCGATTTGCGCGAGAACCAACTTGGCAACGTGAGACCTGGGCAGGACGTCATGGTGGCCTTGGACATCAAACCGGGCAAACTGTTCAAGGGCAAAGTGCACAGTGTCGGCTGGGGCATCAGCCAAGGTGACGAAGCACCGAACGGGCAGCTGGCGACTGTCCAGGCACCGCAGGGCTGGATCCGGCAGCCGCAGCGTTTCCCCGTCCGCATTCTCCTGCTCCCGAGCAATGACGAGGACGCGCGCTTCGACGCCGGTCGCAGCGGCGCGCAGGCGAACGCCATGATCTTCACCAGCGACAAATCGATCCTCAACCCGATCGGCCGCTTCTGGATCAAGCTCGTCACGCTGCTGAGCTACCTGCAATAATGGCGCAGGCGGCACCTGCTTTGAACGGGGCCGATCTTGCCAGCGGTGCAAAGCTTCACATGGTTCTTCGCTTCACCGCAGGCACGGCGGGTGCATTCGTCATCTCCGAGGCCATGGGCTGGTACCCGTCGTTCCTGCCTCCGCTCCTCGCGGGCGTACTCCTTGCCAACCTGCCGACGGCACCGCCATTCAAGGTCGGCGTCGTGCTCGTGCTCGTCCAGGCCATCGGCTCGTACGGTGCTTACATCCTGACGTCGCTGCTGCACGAGGCGCCCATCGTGCTGTTCGGCGTCATCGCCCTTCTCCTCCTCCTCTGCTTTGCGAAGCTGGCGCAGGGCAAGGCTTTCCTCCCGATCCTCCTCGTGCTGATTTCCTTCTCGACCGTGCCGATCGTCACAATGTTGACGCCGGAACATGGCGGCGCGCTACCGCTCGCCTTTACGCGCGGAATGCTTATCGCGGTCATCGCGACGTGGCTGGTTCACGCGCTGTGGCCGAGGCTCTCACCCCCAACGGCTCCCGTTGCTCCAGCGGCACATGATTTTTCGAATGCACGCGCCCTCACCGGTGTTGCGATCGTGCTTCCTCTGATGCTCGTCTACCTGATGTACGGGATCACCGACGCACTTCCGGTGCTCATCACGACCGTCGTCCTCGTCATCAATTTCGATCCGGGGCGCGGGGCGATGCAGGGCGCTGCCATGATGATCGGCAACTTCATCGGTGGGATCGTCGCGCTGATGTCCTACGCGCTTATCCACGCCGCGCCGTCGCTCGCGATTCTATCACTCGTCACGTTCGTTGTGGCTTTTCTGTTTGCCGGCCCGGTGGAGCGCGGCGGGCCTTCCGGCGCGGTCGCGCTGATCACCTTCAACCAGGCGGTCGTGCTGTTAAGCCTCGCGCTGGCTCCTGGCGGGTCGAGCGCGGGCCTTTGGCTTACGCGGCTCGTGCAGTTCGGTATCGCATGTACGTTCGCGGTGGGGATGATGAGCCTGCTGTTGCCGCGGCTCAAGACTGTCCGCCCGAACGCCTAGCTTGGAAATTATGGACGACGAGAGAGGCTTCCGGGAAAGCCCGTAAGCCTCTCTCGTTACAACCGCCTAGTAGCCCCGCTCGGGCGCCGGTGCCGGCGGTGGTGGCGGTGGTGGCGGCGCCGGGCAAGTCGCCGTCGCGTCAATCACCGAACCATCCGGGCACGTCTGCGTCGCCGGAGGCGGCGGAGGCGGCGGAGGTGGTGGCGGAGGCGGCGGAGGCGGCGGAGCAGCCGCGCCGAAGTTGTAAACTGCGCTCAGCAGGAGGCTATGAGAGGTAAACCTACTGCGGTCTTCAAGGATGACCGTGCCGGCCGTGCAAACTGCCGGGGGAACCGCGTTGCAAGCCGTTGGCCTCGCAAACGCGAAGTCCTGCGTCGAATTGCCTGAACCTGCATGGAAGTACCGGTACTTCAGACCGAGGTCGAATTGCGGACTGACAGGGAAATAGCCCTGGGCAAGCAGCTGCCATGCGAACTTGCTGTCGCTGTGCCCGAACTGGTGAACGCTGGCATAGCCAGCACCGACACCGACGCCCCCGCCGAAACCGGTCTCGCCGCCGAAATCGGCCCATCCGTTGATCATCCCCGACCAGACGTTCGTCGTTCTGTCGATATCAAAGTCGGTCAACGTGGCACCAGAACGACTCTGGATCGCGCTGAGGAACGCGGAGTCGAACTCGTGATGTTTAACTTTCCCGTGCTTGTAGCCGATCTCGCCTTCCAGCCGGAACATGCCAAAGTCATAGCCGCCGATGAGGTCGGCATCGATTCCGACCTTGTACTTGAGCGTGGCGATATCCGTGTCGGAGAAGGTTCCAGGGGTCGTGCAAGTCGCTGGCGGAACCGCGTTGCAGATGACCGGTCCACTGAAAAGGACGGAACCGTTAAGATCTTGGCTCTTGGGCCAGACGCCACCGATGTCGCCTCCGACATAGCCGGAATGGTCCTTCGCAGCTGCCGGCGTGGCGATTATTAGCGCCGCAGTCGTTGCAATCAGGTAATTTCGCATTTGGATCTCCTTGCCCGAGATACATGTCGTGGGTCGCGACCCGGCCTTCTGCCATTTGCCGCGAAGATGCCCCGAGCGCAGATTCGACGAGCGGTCAGACCTCGGACATCGGGGTTTTTCTCGATACGGTGCAAGTGGCTTACGGCTGTTGCAGATTGGGCACACACGGCTGAAGTGGATGAAGGCGTGCTCGGCTTCGCGGCACGTCTGGCCGATACTATCGAGACCCATGAAGGCCGCAGCTACCTTAGCCGGCCGTTCCGGAAAGCGCCTCGATGACTGACGAAGCGAGGTGAATACCGCCTAGGGCTGGATGAGCTGGTTCCTGACGGCGTAGCGGACGAGGTCGGCTGTCGTCCTCAGTTTCAGCTTGCGCATGGCACTCGCCCGATGCGTCTCGACCGTCTTGACGCTGATACTGAGACGGAAGGCAATTTCCTTGTTAATGTGGCCCTCGGCCACCTGCTGAACCACCTCTCGCTCACGATGGGTCAGGATGGTCTCGGAGGTTGCCGGCTTGCTTTCAAGGAACTGGTGCAAGAGCGCGTCTGAAATGGCGCCTGAAAAATAGGGTCGTCGAATGGAAAGAGCGTTGAGCGCTGCGATCAGATGCTCTTCCGTATCGGACTTCAGGACAAAGCCGCGGATGCCGGCGCGAAGCAGGCCCATCACAATGTCTTCGCGATCGTGCATCGTGTAGATCAAGATCTCGAGCCGCGGGAACTCGCGCTTGAGCGCGTGCGACAAATCGAACCCGTTCAAATCCGGAATCGAGTAATCAAGAATCGCGATGTCGGGGCGCGTTTCCCTGGCGAGCTGCAGCGCAGTCCTGCCGTCCGCGGCTTCGCCGACCACCTGGTAATAAGGGGTCGTCTCGAGAAGCTGACGAACCCCGCGCCGGACCGCGTCGTGATCGTCGACAATCAGGATACGGCGGATTGGACTCGTCATGGCTTGACCTGTCGGCTCGCCACATTCGCCTTGGATGGCTCGCCCTTGATGGCCCCCTCCCTGTTTGAAAAGAATTCCTGAGCGGAAACACAGAATACTCTTTCTTGAGATCAATTCCTACGAACGGGAGCGCGCGAACCAATCGGGGTAAACCCATAGATTGGTGCAGCGGCGTTCTGCGCGGCGGGTTGGGAGAACAAAACATCCGGGGAGACACGGTGCCATCAGGGCCTTTCATCGGGAACATCATCCCAAGAGACCTAGGGGTTCACCGGATGAGAGCCGCGTTGGATGGGTGTTACGCCAAATACCGTGATTAAAGCCTGGGGAGTGTCGCATGAAATATCTCCGCCACACGGCCATGATGGTCGGAACGCTCGGACTGGCGACGGCGCAGGCGGCCGTCGCCCAGGATACCGGTGTAACGATGCCGAAACCCGGAATGAATGCGCCTGTCACGAACGAAGGTATTATCGAGGACGAGGCCGTCGACGCGCTCAGACAAATGAGCGCTTATCTGATGAAGGCCAACACGCTTCAGGTCACCTCGCTCGGAAGCCTCGATGCGGTCACCAATAACGGGCAGCGCATCCAGCTCGACGGGACCACCACGTACAAGATCCGACGCCCCGGCTTCGTCATCGACTATCGAAGCGACATCAAGAACCGGCGGTTCATCTATGATGGGAAGACCTTCACCGTCTATTCGCCAACGCTTGGATATTACGCGAGCGCTCCGGCGCCGGGCACCAACAGGGAAGTGCTCGATACCATCTATAACAAGTTCGGAATCTCCTTGCCGCTGGAGGATCTGTTCCGATGGGCCGATCCTTCAAATGCCGAGCGGCTCCAGGCGCTCCAGTCAGCCTATGACGTAGGTACCGCGACGATCGACGGGGTCGAGACCGACCACTACGCATTCCGGGAGGGCGACGTCGACTGGGAGGTGTGGATCCAGCAGGGCGACCAGCCACTGCCCCGAAAGCTCGTCATCGTCGATCGCAATGATCCGGCCAAGCCGACTTTCATCGCCCGCCTTAGCTGGCAGGTGAATCCGGTGCTTAGTGATGCAGATTTCACCTTCGTTCCCGACGCGAATGCCAAGCGCATTCAACTGGCCAACTACAAAGGATCGGGAGAGTAACATGCGCGGTCGCTTATTCAGCTTCGCCATGCTCAGCGCATTCGTGAGCCTTGCAGCGTTCACTGTTCAGGAAGCCGAAGCCCGAGGTGGTCGGGGCGGCGGCGGTGGAGGTGGAGGCGGCAGAGGCGGCGGCGGCTTCAGTCGTGGCGGATCGAGCAGCATGAGCCGCGGCGGCGGCGGCGGATATAGTCGTGGCGGAGGCGGAAGCTACAGCCGCGGCGGCGGCTACGGCAGCTCAGGATTCAGCCGGGGCGGAAGCTACAGCCGGCCAAGCGGGGGTGGCTACAGTCGGCCGTCGACAAGGCCAGGTGGCGCCGGTGGATATGGCGGCGCTGGGCGACCCGGCGGAGTCGGTGGAGTTGGAGGCGCTGGACGTCCTGGCGGTGTCGGCGGAGTCGGAGGCGCTGGACGCCCTGGCGGCGTTGGCGGGGTCGGCGGGGTCGGAGGCGCTGGACGCCCTGGCGGTGTTGGCGGAGCCGGAGGAGTGGGTGGCGTCGGTGGCGTCGGCGGAGCTCGCCCAGGAGGCGGCGGAATCAACAACAGCGGCAATCGAATCAACACCGGCGACATCAACGTCGGTAACGGTAACGGTAATTGGGGCGGCGATTGGAACGGCTGGGGAGATTATCCAATCGGCGCCGGTATCGCGATCGGCGCGGTCGCCGGCATGGCCGCGGTCGCTTATGGTTCGGCCTACTACGCCCTCCCGGGAGGCTGCTCGCCCTATCCGTACCACACCTACACTTATTACTCGTGCGGCGGGGCTTATTATCAGCCGCAGTACGAAGGCGACACCGTGGTTTACGTTTCGGTGCCCGATCCTTCCTCGGTAACCGTGCAACAATAGGCCAAGCGAAACTCACGGTCCGGCCGCACCTCGGGAAGGCGCGGCCGGACGTTCAATCCAACCAGGGGCAGGATGATGGCCACAGCTGCGCTAGCGCATAACTTCCTGCCGGCCGAGGCGACGTTGCCGACGGACAGGCAGCGCCTGTTCGTTCTTTTTTTCGTCGGGACCCTGGTCGACCTCGTCGTCCTCTGCCTGTTCAACGAATATTCCGACAAGGTTTACGTCGACAGCTTCACAACCGCGCTGCTGGCATCGATCGTCCTCCAATTCCTTCTGAAGGTGACGATTGCCGCGGAGCATCGCATTCTCGCTTTATTCAAGGGCAAGACCGGCGCCGCCTGGAAGTCCCTCAAATATTTCGTCGCCTGGCTGATCCTGTTTGGATCCAAGTTCGTGATCCTGGAGGCGCTCTCTTTCGCGTTCGGCCACAACGTCCATTTCGAGGGAATGCTTCACGGCATCGTGTGGCTGATCATCGTCGTCGTCGCGATGGTCATCATCGAAGAGCTGGTCGTTCGCTTCTTCCGAAGGCTTGCTTGAGCCTCACCCCGCTGTGGCCGTAAACCTCAATACACGGCGCCCGGTTCGCGAATCGCAAGTCTGGCAGGCGTACAATGAATCGCGATATGCGATCCTCTTCTACGCACTCCTTTTGACACTCTTCGTCATCCCGGCTGTCACGACAATCGGCTTGCCCGCATTCGTGTTGAAGCTGCTGTTGGCCGCGAGCCTGTTCGCCGCGGTAATGCCGAACGCAACTCCGAACAGCCGTTACCTGTTGCTAGCCGCCGCGATCGCGCTGGTCATCGCCAGTCTTGCGACCGAGTATGGTTATTTGCCAGTGAACTCGGGCTTGGCATTGGCGCTCGGCGGGCTCGTCGGGCTTCTCGCCGCCGCAGGCGCGCTGCGGTTCACGGTCAAGTCCAGGGTCGTCAACAGCGAAACCGTCTATGCGGCGTTGAGCACGTATTTGCTCGCTGGTCTGTTCTTTGGCCAAATCTATTGGGCAATCGAGAATATGCGCCCCGGCAGTCTGACGGGGCCCGACCCGGTGACCGAAGTCGTGACCATCTATTACAGCTTCGTCACGCTCGCGACGCTTGGCTATGGAGACTATCTGCCACGCACGGATATCGCCCGCGGCATTGCAACGTTCGAGGTCATAGGAGGCCAGCTATTCCTGGCAGTCATGGTCGCACGTCTGATCGGTGCGTTCGGCGGTGCAGAGGACGATTCCTAGCCTCACTCCGCGGCGCGTAGCGTCGGAGTATCGCCCGTGCTCGGCACAGGTTCATCCAGCCATTCGCGGAAGAGAACGTAGCCGACCGCGAGGAGCACTGCACCGATGAACAGGCCGACCAGACCATAAGCGATGACCCCCCCGATGACGCCCAGCAAGATCACGGGCATCGGTACCTCGAGCCCGTGGCCGATCATCATCGGTTTCAGTACTGCATCGCTGAGGCCCGCAATGATGAACCAGACCGTGAAGATGATTGCGAGGGTCATCGACTTCACCGAGAATGCGTAGATGATGGCCGGCAGCGTCACGAGCACGACAGGCACCTGAACGACCCCGAGCGCCATCGCTAGGAGTGACAGGATTCCGGCGCCTGGAATGCCGACGAGGAAGAAGCCGATACCGCACAGCAATGCTTGCACGAACGCGACGCCGATCACTCCGTTGGCAACGGATCGGACAGTAGCCCCGATGATATCCATGTAGTGATCGCCTCTGGAGCGATTACCAGTCAGCTTCGCGAAAATGGTCGCTATGTAGGCGCGCGCGCGGTCGGCGTATGCGAGCGTGACCGCAGCGAAAATTACGGCAAGTACTAGCGCGAGCACTGCGCCAAACATTCCGCCTGCGGCACCAACCAGCCATTTCGTGAAGCTGGCCAGCTGCGGCCTGAATTCCCTGGCGAATGCGGGCGTGTCGGTTGCGGCCTTGGTCCACAGCGCATGCGCCTTGGGGCCGATGACGGGAACGTCGAGAAGCCGCGATGGCGGCGGTGGCACTTGCTGCTCCCCGCTCTTCAGCCGCTCGACAAGTGCCGGCGCCGAGCTCGCGGCGCTGATCGCGGCGATCGCCGTCGGAACGAGGATCAGAGCGGCGAGCGCTATGCCAATGATGCTCGCGGACATGCGATTGCTGATGCCGCGGGCCGTGATGCGCTTGTGAAGCGGATAGAAGCAGATTGCTAGGATCACCGTCCACACGAGCAGACCCACAAACGGGACCAAGAGCTGCGCGCAAAGCCCAATCAACAGCGCGAGGATGAGGAGCGGCAGAAGAAGCTCTACCAGGTTTCCGATCGTCGTTCGGCCTGCAGACCTTTCGTTCATGAGCATGTCCTTAAAAGTCGGTGGCCGCATAACTATCGGGAATGTACCCGAGTATTTTCCGCGCCTCGGCGGACGGGTTCCGGCGCGCCGGACTAGTCAGCGCCGATCGCTGACTATCCCTTGGCGGAACAGGACCGCGCAAAGCGCACCGCAAACGACGAACACGAAAAAGCTGGCAACCTGCCCTACCCGCTGCTCTCCGATCGTGATTGGGAACCAGAACAAGAGCCGATACAAGCTGATTGCCGCGACAATCAGGAAGACGATCCCTCCAGCGAAACTTCCTAGCTTTGACATCTATGGTTCCTCATACCTTTGATGCTGCCCACGCTATTGTCTGATCGGCGAAAGCGACTTGAGCTCTGTCATGCCGCGGACGCTGATGTTGGCCCAGTCCGTCACCTGGTCACGAAAATCCGCGCGATTGCTCATCGCCGTCCGTCGAAAGACATTGTTGTCACCAATGATGCGATGATCGACGGCGCGGCCGAGCAGTGCGCCCGTCTGCGAGTCCCTTGCCTCGACGAACAAGGTCGCCTGACCTGCCTCTCCGGAGAACGTGTAGGAGCGTCCAGTGGTGTTGGTCTCGGGCGCCTTGACCTCGACGTTCAACACGCCGGTCTTGACCAGAAGGACGTCGGGCCCCGGCTCGGTGACGAGCTGATAACCGCCTTTGGTCCAGGCACTGGCGAATATCTCGCTGGCCTGCCGGACGCCTGTCGTGATCGTATCTTGTACTTCCTTTTCGGATACGCGCGACGAGAGCGACACGCTCGTGCGGTTGTAGTCTCGCGCCCAGTTCTTAGCGAACGAGACTTCGGTCGGTGCGACAATCACCTTAGTATAGCCGCGAAAGTCGGCTCCGGGCTGGAGATAGACGAGGTCCAGCCGCTTGGATTTGACCTGAACGAGGCCGTCCCATGTAGTCGGCGCCTTCGCTGCCGCGGACCCAAGGCCGAGCGCCAAGCTTGCAC
>JBJMUN010000019.1:0-81291 GCA_045811185.1 Sphingomicrobium sp. | reverse complement strand
AGCTCCTATCGTGGCGGCCATCGCCCAACTACGTTGCCGAGTGAACGCAGCGACTGTCCATAGCGAAGCTACGACAATCCAACTCAGCGAGTCTGTCACCCACACGAGGCAAATCGCGGCGCGTCGCTCCTCGGTTAGGCTCTGAACCCAATCGTCCACCATCGGTTGGCCCCCAGCGTGAATGATTGCGGTTGCGCTCAACAGGAACGCGCCCGCCAATAGTAAAATCCGTCCCATGACGCTTCTCCCTTTGAGTGAACCCAGTTGCACAGGTTCGCGGGCGGGGAACGATTCCTCGGTAACTCGTCATAAGGCGAAAGTCGGCCCCGCGTCTGAGGCCCGCTCAGGCGAGGATGGAACCAGTATCTACGGCAAGATGGGCGTAGTTAGGTCATGGCGGTTAGCTGCTCTTGGCCATACCGCGTGTCAAGCAATCGGCTACGCGACTGGGTCCCGCCCGCCGCCGCATGTAGGTCCCTCGGACGGACGCGCTGGCCCAAAGACGGGATAGTTCCGCAATCGCTCGGCGATTAACTTGGCGATGGCTTTGGCGGCCGCGTCGGCCTTGGTTGCGTCTCGGTGCGTGAGGTCGCTGCGGTAACGTCGGTCGGCGAGCTTGAGGCCGATGTAGAGGAGCCGGATTAGCTGGTCCTCCGTCAGTCGGGTCCAGCCGAGGCCTCGGTTGTTGGAAGGGTCGTTGAGTTGGAGCATGGGCTCTGCCCAATGTTCCTGTTACGTTCTTCAATCAAGAGGGCATCCGCACTGCCATCTTTCGGAACGCTCCCATTCGCGGAAACATTCCCAAATTTCGTAGCAAAATCAGCGACTTGACTCGACTCTAGCTTGACCGTTAGCCGCGCTCGCTCAAGCGTTGAGGTGAGACTTTCTGGTGCAAGAATATTGTAGTTTTCGTGAGCCCAAAACCAAGCGACAGAGTCATCAAAAAAGCTACGGTTTCCCTGTTAAGCTATACAGCAATTTCGTAGTTTTTTCGGCGTCCCTCGTCCTCTCAAATGGCGTAAATCTGTCGAGCATCACGGCATGACCGGCGCCTATCCGATTGCGGAACTGGCGACTGTTCGGCTCATGGAAACCCTCGCTGCGAACGGGTCCAAGCCATCGGAAGCTGCGGGCTGTAGCCTTCGCTCCTTGATGCTCACGTTTGAGAAAGCGTTGAGGGGAGAGCTAGGCCACAACTATTATCTGGCGTCTCTCGACCCTGGTCAGGGCAAGTCGCTCGCGGTGGCCACCTTCGTAAAATGTTGCGCCGACCTTGGCTACAAGCCGGACGAAGGCATCCTCATTGGCGTCTCGCGCTTGAGCGAGATTGAGACGCTCGTTGCCGCGTCAGGGCTCAAGCCCACGGAGTTCGGGGTCCTCACGGCGGAGGGGAACATGGAACTCAACGCCCTCGGATTGCCTGAGGAGCGCCATCGCTCCGCAAGGGTCCTTTTCACTACGCAGCAAATGATTGTGAGGCGCTGCGCCGGTCAGCAGTTCGACCAGACAACGGCGTTTTACTACGACGGAAAGCCGCGCAAGCTCCGCGTGTGGGATGAGACGCTGACACCTGCGGAGGGGTTCACGGTCGGGCGGGATAGCCTTGGGCAACTCCTCGCGCCCTTACGGCTGGAGCGGAATGACTACGCCGCCGCTGTCGAGGAGTTGATGGAGCGTCTCGCCGCAGCCGAGCACCGACAGCGCGTCTTTGTTCCGCTTGAGCTTGCTGTAGCTCCAAGGAGCATGGATTGGTCCACCGCGGGGCCGACCGACGACCAGCGCAAGCTTGTTGAAAACCTCGCCCGCCTTGCCGGACGGGAAGCCCTTGTCGTGTCCGATGGTGGATGCGGAAACACGCTCGTTGGCGTCGAGAGGTCCCTCCCCTCCGATTTTGCTCCCGCCATCGTCTTGGATGCATCGGGCAGGGTTCGTCCGACCTATTCCATTTGGAGCGATGAACGCAGAGACCTCGTGCGCCTTCCGCCAGCCGAAAGCGACTACACCAATGTCCGCATCCATCTTTGGCAACAAGCAAGCGGGCGAGGGGCGCTGCGCAACCGCGAAACGCGCAAGCGTGTCGTCACAGGCCTTGCGGAAGCCATCAACCGTGACCCCGAGAGCCGATGGCTGATTATCTCTTACAAGTCGATTGTTCAGTTCCCATCGGAACTCCTCGCCCACATCATCGGCGACCCAAGCCGCGTCCGGTTCATTACGTGGGGCAATCATCACGGCACGAACGAGTATCGGGACGTTCGCAACGTCGCCCTAGTCGGTCAGTTCACCTACCCGAGGTCCAGCTATGTCGCGTTCCGCCTAGCCGCTGGTTTGCCCGAGGGGCGCATCGGCGAGCGTGAGGCGACATTTAAGGAAGGCGAACTCGCGCACCATACGCTTCAAGCGGCTTTGCGCGGCTCCGCTCGTAAGGTCGTGAACGGAAAGGCGAGTCCAATGCAGTTGTTCATAGTCGCCTCTCCATCTCCGTCCCTACCCGAACGCCTCAAGCGCATCTTTCCTGGCTCGTCCCTCGATGATTGGGAGCCGTGGCCGAAAGACTTGCGTGGACACGCGAAAGCCCTAGCCGAATATCTATCGGAGCGTTTCGCATCGGGAGGTCTCAAGGTCCGCAAGGGCGAGGCTAGGCTTGCCGCGGGGATTCCCTATTCCGGCAACCTTCGACCTATCCTCAAGAACCGTGCTTTCATTGGCTTTATGGAGGAGCGGGAAATCAGGTCTGTCGGACAGTTTTTTGTCCGCGCCGATGACAGCGGAGGATGACACATTCGCGCTTGTGTCAGGCGAAAAAACATCTCAGGAATCGCAGCGAGCAAGGAGAGGAACTGGCGGGCTACATGCCTTCGGAGGGCAACGCTCTATCCAGCTGAGCTACGGGTGCGCGGGAAGGCTCGCTTAGCTGGAGGTGGGCCTAGCGGCAACCCGGATCAAGGAAGCTCCGCAAGGTGGCGTGAAGCCGGTGCCGCTCCGAGCCGACAATCATGCCGACATGACCAGAGGGGATTGCGACGACCTCTCCGGAGGCGGCGGTTTGAGGCGGCGCGATGAGGTCGCGCTCGGCGGTGAGGTGAAGCGACGGTGCGGGCACTTTGTCTGAGACGATGCGCCCACCGACCTTCCATGCACCTGCGCCGGGTGCATCCGTCCGGAAAAGCTCGTCCAGTAGTTCCTTCGCGGCAGGGTAGGGCAGGGGCTCGCCCTCGTTAGCCCACTCCTCGAGCTCGACGAAACGGCGCGCTTCAGGACTCCTAGGGTCGAGCCGGCCGAACTCGGCGAACTTGCGGACGGTCCGATCCGGATCCAGCGACCAGAAAGCCGCCTGGAGCACCTCCATCGGCAGGGCTCCGAGACTCCTCGCGGCAACTTCCGAATTACGCCAGACACCCTGGAGGGCTTGGTGCGAAGGGCCAGGATAAGCAGCGAATTGCCACGGCGCAGCAAGCGTGACGATGCGTTCGACCGCGACAAGGTTTGCTGCAGCGATCGCCATGGTGCCCCCCAGGCAGTAGCCGACCAGCGCGACTGGTTCGCCGATGCTGCGCAGCAAAGGCAACAGCAACTCTTCGACGTGACCCGCGACGGTGAGCTCCGATCGATCGCGCGCCGCGCCCCAATCGAGCAGCATCGTGCGCCGGCCCATCGCGGCGACAGCTCGAGTCAGCGAAACCTCATCGTCGAGGTCGAGGATCCGCGGCGGATTGATGAGCGAGGGTACGAGAACCGCGGGCGGTCCATCGCCACCATGATCGCGCAGCGCTGCACCCCTTATTCGAGCAACGTCGGGCTTGCGTGCAGGGCGTTCTCGCCTCGGCGCGCGTTCGTAAGCGCGCAATCCGGCAAGCGCGTCCGTCGCGAGGCGCGGGTCACGCGCCGACACGTCCCGTACCAATTCGAGAAACAATGGTAGCGGGCGCGGCGCGCGTTCATGTTGCAGCGCACTATGTTCCGGTAGTAAGCCGCGCCTCTCGGTTGGGGAGTGGTTCATGTCCAAGTCTTCGGGCAAGGTGACGATCAAGAAGTACGCGAACCGGCGGCTTTATGACACCGAAAGCTCGTCCTACATCACGCTCGACCGCCTCGCGCAAATGGTGCGCGAAGGGCGCGAGTTCGAAGTCGTCGATGCAAAGACCGGCGACGACATCACTCGGCAGGTGCTCACTCAGATCATCGTGGATGAAGAAGCACGAGGCGCAACCATGCTGCCGCTGAACTTCCTCAAGCAGCTGATCGGCCTGTACGGAAATTCGATGCAGAATTTCGTGCCATCCTATCTCGAAGCCGCGATGGACGCCTTCCAGCGCAACCAGAGCGCGGTGAAGGACGCCTTCAGCGGCAACGTCTTTGCCGACCTTGCGAAGCGCAACATGGCAATGTTCGAGGATGCAGCCCAGGCGTTCGGCGGCAAGCCCAAGGCGGACTCGAGGCCGACCAACCCGAGCGACGTGGAGCAGCTCAAGGCCGAGCTCGCGGCCCTCCAGGCCAAGGTCGACAGGCTAAGCCGCTAAGCATCATGCAGCTTCCGATTGCCGCTATTCTCGCGCTCGCTGCAGCGTCGTCCGCGACTGCCCAGTCCGCCCCGGCCATCGCCGACCTCAACACTGCGACTCCGCTTGCCGGAAACTGGAATTACGCGCCGGCCGCGGACGGCAGCGAGGCGACGTTCGCCGACAGCGCAGGCAATGGCCAGCTGTGGGTGCATTGCACGCGCGCGACGCGGCGCGTGTCGATCGCCAAGCGGGCAAGCGCCCCTGCGCCCGTCCTCAACGTCTGGACAAGCTCGCTGACGCGCAGCGTCGGATCGAGCTTCAACCCGGCGACGGGCAGGCTGACGATCGATCTTGCAACTTACGACCCGCTTCTCGACGCGATCACCATGAGCCGCGGACGCGTGGGCTTCGGCATCGGTGCCGAGCCGCCGCTCGTCGTTCCGGCCTGGGCCGAGGCTGCTCGAGTGATCGAGGATTGCCGCGCCTGAACTTGTGCCATCGCGGCGCGAAGCAACGAAGATTGCCGAATGTTCACCTCATTACAAGTCTTGTGTTGAAGGCGAATAAGACTCATCTTCTTCATGGCTTCAACGCAGCGAAAGGAGGTGATCAGATGTCTCATGGTTCAGCAGGGAGGTCGGAGAGGGGTGTTCGTCCCTAAACGCTGACGAACGGCCACACCTTCGGCCGCTGACCATGTCGAAGGGCATCGCTGCGATAGGCAGCGGTGCCCTTTAACATATCTGCATCAGAGCCGTGTTCGAGCACGCTCCAACATAAGTTCCTCAGGGTACTTCCGAGTTCATTCGGGAACCGTTACGGGCTTGAAGTGTCTTTTCCCGAAAAAACGCAGGGAGATGAAGCGATGGCCAAGTCCGCAGGTAAAGGTTCTTCTGGGTCTTCTTCTGGCAACGAAACGGTCGACAAGCTCGCCAAGGCGGCGATGAGCAAGGAGATGCTTGCGGCGGGCCTCGCCGCGGCCGCCGCTGCAATCAGCGCAAGCCCGAAAGCGCGCCGTGCAATTCGAGACGCAGGGCTCGATGCGGCCGACACGGCGTCGCAGGCAGCAAGCAACATGATGGCAAGCGCGACCAAGCTCGGTTCGCTGATCGCGGAAGCCGTCGCAGATGCAGCGCAGCGCGTCATGTCGGGCAAATGGACGGCGATGGACGAGGGCTCGGACAATACCGGCTCATCCGCATCCGCATCGCGCGGCGGAACGCGAAAGGCGAGCAGTGGACGCTCGAAATCCGCGAGCTCGCGCACGAGCGGCGCAAGGAAGTCGACCTCGACGCGCGCGAAGGCTTCGACGTCGGGTGCAAGCCGTTCGACCGGAACGCGCAAAAAAGCTGCGCCTGGGTCGCGTGCGAAGTCGTCCGGCACCGCTACGAAATCGCGCAGCAGCGGCACGCGCTCGCGTGGAACCGGCGCGCGCGGTCGGCGCGGCGGCGGCTCGAGCGGAGGAACGCCGAGCGGCGAGGGCGGCGGCCCAAACTCCTAGCTAGGCCGCGCGGTCCTCAAACTGGAGGCGTGCGAGCCGCGCATAAAGGCCGCCGCGTGCGCTGAGGCTGGCGTGCGTTCCTTCCTCGACGATCCGCCCTCCGTCCATCACGACTATGCGATCGGCGGCACGAACGGTCGCCAGGCGATGGGCGATCACGATCGTCGTCCGATGCTCCATCAGTCGATCGAGCGCATCCTGGACGAGGCGTTCGCTCTCGGCATCGAGCGCGGACGTTGCCTCGTCGAGCAGTAGCAGAGGGGCGTCGCGAAGGAGCGCTCGCGCGATCGCAATGCGCTGGCGCTGGCCACCTGACAGCCGCGCTCCGCCTTCGCCCATGAACGTATCGAGGCCATCGGGTAGCGCGCGCAGGAATTGCTCCGCGTTCGCGTCGCGCGCGGCCTGCCAGAGCTGCTCCTCGCTCGCGTCCCAATTGCCGTAACGAAGGTTGTCGCGTGCCGATGCTGCAAAGATGACGGTTTCCTGCGGCACCATTGCGATCCGCTGCCGGACGTCCGCTGGGTCCGCGTCGCGAAGGTCGACACCGTCGAGCAGAACGCGTCCTTCGTCGGGATCGTAAAAGCGCTCGGCAAGCTGGAAGATTGTCGTCTTGCCTGCACCTGACGGACCCACCACCGCCAGCCGCTCGCGCGAACGCACGGTGAGATCTACCCCGTTGAGCGCCGATGTTTCCCGACGCGTCGGGTAGTGGAAGGTGACGTTCTCGAACGCGAGCTCGCCGCGCGCCGGGTGCGGAAGCGCCGCCGGCTCCGCAGGCGCACGAATGTCCGGCTCGGCATGAAGCAATTCGGCAAGTCGCTCCGATGCCCCGGCGGCGCGGAGGAGGTCGCCATAGACTTCGGAAAGGTTGCCGAATGCACCTGCGAGCAGGCCGCCGTAGAGGACGAACGCCGCGATCGTGCCACCCGTCATTCGACCCGCGGCAACCTCGGTCGCGCCTTGCCAGATCACCATCGTGATCGAGCCGAAGATCAGGAAGATCACGATCGCGGTCATCAGGGCGCGGACGAGGATCCTCCGCTTCGCGGTCGCAAACACGCGCGCCACAGCGTCGGCGAAACGCGTCGCCTCGCGGCCTTGCTGGTTGAACGCCTGCACGATCTTCATCGCACCGAGCACTTCGCTGGTGACGATGCCGACATCTGCGATGCGGTCCTGGCTGCGCGTCGAGATTGCGCGCACGCGGCGGCCAAGGACCGCGATTGGCACTACAACGAGGAGCGCGCCCGCGAGGATCGAGAGCGCGAGCTTGGGCGCGAGCGCAAACAGAATCACGACGCAGACGATGCCAAGGATGGTGTTGCGCAGCGCGACGGACACGGTGGTGCCAACCGCCTGCTCGATGATCGTGGTGTCGACCGTGATCCGCGACGTGATCTCCGCCGGGCGGTTCTCCTCGAAGAAGCCGGGAGAAAGCCGCAAGAGGTTCCGGTGCACCGCGAGGCGGATGTCGGCGACGGTGCGTTCACCGAGCCAGGAGACGAAGTAGAAGCGGAAGGCCGTTGCGAGGGCCATGATGGCGACGAGCAAGAGCAGATACTCGAACCAGCGCGCGATATCGCCGCCGCCACCGGACGCGAAGCCTTTGTCGATGATGAGCTTGAACGCGTAAGGAACGCCCGAGGTCGCGCCCGCAGCGACAAGGAGCGCAAGCGCCGCCACGGCAATGTGGCCGGGGTATCGAACCGCGAAGCCCGAAACCATTCGGAGGCTGCGAAGAGAGCGCCCCTTGGGGCGATTGGGGGCATTGGCCATGGCCGACCACTAACAGTGACCCAGCACGTCCTCAAATGAACGCTCGCCTCGTGGGTATTTTGCCACTGAATTGAGGAGTTTGCCTCAAGCGCCAGAAAAGTTAGTAAATGATTGTTTAACGAATCGCGAGGCGAACGGGTGATGACTTCGGAACAGGCTCAAGGCAGCGGCGCCATCTCCGGACTGCTGACTCAGTTGACGGACAACGACCTCGTCATCGAGATCGCCGGCAGCGCCGCCGCACCAAAGGCGCCGGAGGTTGCCGCAGCAAGGCTCGCTCAGGACGCCGTCGAGGCATCGTATCGGGCGCTTGCCGGTGCCGTTCGGGTCCAGCTCGAGACCGTCGCGGTGATCGAGGAAGTCGCCAAGCGCAGCCTCTCGTTGTGGCTTCGCGTCGAGGTGAACGAGGGTTCGCGCGACAGCGAGGAGTCGCTGCTGAAGTTCCTCGCTCGCGGTACGCTGGCGATCGTCGCCTGGATGGACGGTTCCTCGACCTTGCAGCTCGCCGACCTCCAGCAGGCCATCCGCGTGCTTGCGTGGGGCACATCTATCACGACGACCGCGCATCCGGTTCTGCCCTCCTCGGCCGAGCTCGTCGAGGCAATCGTCGCGTGGCAGAAGGCAAAGGCGGGCCAGAACGCCGGCGACGCCGTGCGAATCGTCACCAACAACGGTTCTGCGGAACTCGATCTGTCGAAAAGGATCGCCGAGCCGCGCTCGCTGCTGCTCTCGCGCAAGCTCGTGAACCAAGCCGCCGACATGATCTTCCTCGTCGAGATGCCGGACTACCAGGCAAGCGGGCAATGGCAGCTGAAGCACGGCGACGTTCGTACCGTCGCGGTGACCGAGCCTGGAACGCTCCTCGACAAATTCTATCGGCGGGAACTCGACATTCGTCCCGGTGATGCGCTGCGATGCCGTGTCGATCTTGAGACTTCATACGGCCCCGATCACGAGGTGCTCTTCGAGCAATACCGGATTGTCGAGATTCTCGAGGTGCTCAATGCCGCGAAGGCGGCTGAAGCGCCGGCCGAGCAGCCGGCATCGGCAGCTGTTCCGGTGCCCGCCCAGGAGCTCGAGGACGCGGCTTCGTAAGCGGCTGTTCCGCTGCGGCATTTTTTTGCAGCGCAACATTCACCTTGCCAGCAGCGTTGATGACGCCCACATCCTGAGCAACGGGGCGCTTTAGTGAGGTTCGATGCTCTACGATGCTTATGAAGTTCAGCGCTCCCTTCTCGCAGGTGCGAGCAAGCTAGCCGGGCTCGGAGCCGGCTGGCTCAACAATCCGGCCAATCCCTGGGGTTACAGTTCGATGGGGCCGCTCGTCGCGGCGAGCCTCGAGGTGTTCGCTCATGCTGCAGCGCCGCGCGGCAAGCCGGAATTCGGGATCGAGACTGTCCACATCGACGGCGAGGATGTGCCGGTCAATGAGGAGATCCTGCTCCGCAAGCCCTTCGGGCAACTGAAGCATTTCTACCGAGAAGGCATCGAAGGCGGGCCGAGCCTGCTGATCGTTGCGCCGATGTCCGGCCACTATGCGACGCTGCTCCGCGGGACCGTCGAGCGCCTCCTGCCGACGTGCGACGTTTACATCACCGACTGGCGCGACGCGAAGCTGGTGCCGCTGTCCGACGGCACCTTCGATCTCGACGACTACATCGATTATCTGATCGAATTCCTTGAGCTCATCGGCATGAAGACCGGCCAGCGGCCACATATGCTGGCAGTCTGCCAGCCATCGGTTCCGGCCTTCGCCGCGACGGCGCTGATGAACGAGGACCGCAATCGCTGGCGGCCCAAGACGCTGACGATGATGGGCGGCCCCATCGATACGCGCGAGGCACCAACGGCCGTCAACACGCTCGCGACGCAGCGATCCTTCTCCTGGTTCGAGCAGAACGTCGTCGCGACCGTGCCCATGATCTACCCGGGCGCCGGCCGGAAGGTTTATCCGGGCTTCCTGCAGCTCGCCGGCTTCATGACGATGAACCTTGGCTCGCACCTCATCAGCCACTGGGAAATGTTCAAGCATCTCGTCGTCGGCGACGACGAAAGCGCGTCCGCGACCCAGGAGTTCTACGATGAATATCGCTCTGTCTGCGATATGACCGCCGAGTTCTACCTGCAGACCGTGGACGTGGTGTTCCAACGCCACCAATTGCCGCAAGGCGAGATGGAGCATCGCGGCAGGCTGGTGCGGCCCGACGCGATCCGCGACACTGCGCTCCTGGCCATCGAAGGCGAGCGCGACGACATCTCGGGCATCGGCCAGACCAAGGCCGCGCTCGGAATCGCGACCAAGCTGCCGAGAGCCAAGAAGCAGTATTTCATGGCCAAGGACGTCGGTCATTACGGCATATTCAACGGCCGCAAGTGGCGCGAGCAGATTGCGCCGGTCGTTGAAAGATTCATTGACGCGCACAGCTAACGTCTTGAAATCACGCCCTTAGTTGCCATCTTTCAGCCAGTGTTTCAACAGCTGAAAGGAGGTGGTCTGATGTCTCATTGTCATATGCCGAACGTGGCTAGGGTGAGCGCGGCCTCCGCAGGAGTGCGCGCTTAACGTCAGGCCGCCTTCGGCTCGACAATGGAAAGGCCGTTCGGGGTTCGCCCCGGCGGCCTTTCGCTTATTCAGAGGCGCTCCATCCGAAGCCAGCGCGCGTCGCCCGCCCACTCGCGCTTGAGGGCCGCGTTCGCCGCGGCGGCTTCCGCTTTGAGGCCCGTCGCACGATTGGTCTGAGCAAGGCCATAAAGGGCCCAGCCATTGTTGGGTGCCTCGGCTAGCGCCTTCGTGAACGCCTCGCGTGCCTCGGCATATCTACCCGCCTTGAAGAGCGCGGCGCCAAGTGACTGGTGAACGGGATAGTACCAGAACGGCGGCTCCATGTAGGGGATCTTCTCCTCGAGCGCCGCCGCTGCCTCATAGAGACGCACAGCTTCGCCATAGCGACCGCTCGACAGGGCGAAACGGCCGCGCGCTATCGTTTCGGCAAGCTCAAGCAGCTGCGGGGCGGGAACGCCCTGATCGATCATCGCCTTGAAGTCGCCGCGCGCACGAACGCGCTGCAGCTCGCGGATCTCTCGCTCGAAGCGGGCCCGGTTGCGTTGCAGCGCGTAGGCCGTCGCCCGGGCGTAGTGCCGAACGCCGACGATGTAGGGCATGCGCCTGTCTGCTTGCCCCATCGCCAGGATCTGCCCGGGTGAGGCAAACTGGGCCATCGCAAAGTAAGGCGCGGCATTGATCGCCTGAATCCACGCGATTCTGGCGCTCGTTTGAGGATCGAGAATGCTGTTCAGCCGGCGCGCCTCGCGGATCGCGGTCGCCATGTCGCCCGACATTTGCGCCGAGGCGACGATGAAGTGCACGTTGTGCGGATAATAGCCGTAGCGGTAGAGTCCCTTGTCGCCCGTCGCCCTGAGGTAGGCCTCGTCCTTGCGGGCGGCATCGACGTTGACCCGGATCGCATCCTTCCACCGACCGAGCCGGTAATAGATATGTGCCGGCATGTGGACGAGATGGCCTGCGTTCGGTGCGAGAGGCGTCGCAAGCCGGTCCGCCGCGGCCTCGGCCTGCTTGGGGTCGGGGCCATTTTCCATCAGGTGGATGTAGAGGTGGGTTGCCTGCGGATGATCGGCATTCCTGGCCATCACCGTCTCGACCAGCTGTACGGCCTCGCCAATGCGGGGATTTGGTTTCTTGTCCGCTGTCCAATAATCCCACGGACGGGTGTCCATCGCCGATTCAGCTGCAATTAGAGCGATCGTGTCGTTCGCGGGAAAGGCCCGGCTAGCGCTCAGCATTGCGTCGGCATAGCTGGCGTCGAGCGCAGCCCGATCGGCGTTCGCATCAGGCGAATAGCGCTTGAGCATTGCCGCGGTGAGGGCGTGCTCCTGGGGCGTTGTCTTGTGCGCAAGCCAGGCAGCGTAACGTGCAAGGACAATGGCCCGTGCGTTCGCAGCAGGGTCCATCGGCGCATTGATGTTGGGCCCATGCGCAAATGCTTCGCCCCAGAAGCAGAGCGCGCAATTGGGATCGAGCCTCTGCGCTTCGCGAAATGCGACGATCGCCGCGGCATGGTTGAAGCCATAGGCGAAGCCGAGGCCCTGGTCGAAATAGGCCTGGGCACTGGGGTTCGACGTGGTGATCGGAAAATGCACCTTGCCGAGACCTTCGTAGAGCGGAACGGCGGCGATCTCGTTCTGCTGCACAACCGCCGCAGAGGCCATGATCATCGCGCGCATCGAATGCGCGCGACCATCATGCGCCGGCGTTCCAGGAGGCGCGTGGCCGTGAGGGGGACTGGCACTCACCAGCGATCCGGCTGCGAGGGTGAGCACGAACGGACGCACGATCCGGTCCATGACCGCCTCCATATTGTGAGATGAAGCGATCGCGCATCCTTAGCACATAATCGCGAACAGCTGTCAGCCGGCCTTTCTCATGCGGACGCCGCCAAGCATCGTGAGCGCGACAATGCTCGATGCGGCCGACACCGCCGCCGAGACGAACATCGCCATGTGAAACCCTGCGAACAGCTCCGAACCCGTGCTCGCGAGCACCGAACCGAGGAGCGCCGTCGCGATGAGCCCGCCGCTGCGGGCAACGGCGCTGTTGAAGCCTGAGGCCATCGCGACATGCTGCTCTTCCACCGAGCCGAGCACCGAGGCCGTCAGGGGCGCAACGGCGATTGTCATTCCAGCGGCCATAACGACGATCATCGGGAAGATGCCGGTCCAGTAGCTTCCCTCCGCACTCGCCAGCACCGACAGCACCATGCCGGCGGCGACGACTAACGGACCAACGGTGAGAGGAATGCGCGGCCCGAGCCGCGCAGCGAAGCTCCCCATGATCGGCGAAATCGAGGTCATGAGGATCGGCAAGGGCAACATTGCGAGACCAGCCTCCACCGGTGAGTAGCCGCCGCTGGTGATCAGCACATAAGGAATCAGCAGCATCGCCGCTGCGAACGCCCCGTAGAGCAGGAAGGTGAGCAGGTTGAGGCCCGAGAAGCAGCGGCCCCTGAACAGTGCCAGCGGCATCATTGCGCGGCTCCCGCGTCGATGCTCCGCCCAAAGGAATCCGACCGATAGGACGATGCCGGCGACGAGCGCGAGCAGCGCTTCGTTCGTGAAATGCCGCGTCGCAGACCATAAGGTCAGCGCGTAGGTAAGGCCGCCAAGCCCAGCGGTCGCCAGCAGGGCCCCGGGATAGTCGGTGCGGCCGGCACCGGCCTCCCGGCTTTCTTTGACAAATCGCACGGCGAGGAAGATCGCGCCGAGCGCCAGCGGCAGGTTGATGTAGAAGATCGCCGGCCAGCCGACGCTTCCCACGAGCCATCCTCCGATCAGGGGTGCAACCGCTGCGGCCGCTGCACCGGCTGCCGCCCAGATGCCCACGGCCCGTCCACGCTTCTCACCGGAAAAGGCGGTGTTCAGCAAGGCGAGGCTGTTGGGGAGGAGCAGCGCCGCGCCAATGCCCTGCGCTGCACGTGCTGCAAGCAGAACCGGCAGGCTCGGGGCAAGGGCGCACACGAGGGAGGTGACGGCGAAGATCGCGGTACCGACAACGAGTAGCCGACGCCGTCCGAAATGATCTCCGAGCGCTCCGCCAAGTAGCAGCAACGCGGACAAGGGCAGGAGATAGGCGTTTACGACCCACTGCACCTCTTCGCCGCCGGCCCCATAGCTCGCGCGGATTGCGGGGAGGGCAACGCTTAAGACCGAGCCTTCGACGAAGGAGAGGCTGGAGGCGAGAATGCAGGCGACGAGAGTCCAGTGCTGGTCCGCCCGCGTCCTGCTCCCTGCGTTGGCGTCCCGCGGGCTCAATCGACCTTTTCGGCGATCGCTGCCTCGACCATCCTGCGCCACACGTCGGCATCGCCCGCTGCTGCCATGTCCTCGTCGGCCTCGCGCATCGTATGCAGAACCGCGAGCGCCTGGTTCACATGCTCGCGCCAGACGAGGTCCACCTTCTCGCCCGCCGAGGGGTCGCTCCCTTCGGCATTGCTGCTGTGCGCAGCCCCGGCGAGCACCCTCGCGACGCGTTCGACCAGCGGCTTGTCGGAAACGGCCATGGTTCGCTTCTCCCTTGTTGCCGCGTTCAACCCGCTTGTTGGCGTTTGGGTTCAAGAAGGCGCTTCAATAGCCGTCGCGCTGCAAGAACCAGCCACAGCGACAGGATCACCAGAATGAGCGCGATGAGCGCGGCTGCGATGGGGTTCGCAATGGCGAGGCCAAGGAGGCCTGCCGTCGCAACGTCCTCTCCGGTCGACACGATGACGTTCGAGAATGGCTCGGGACTCGCGTTGATCATGGCTCGCGCGCCTGCTTTTCCAGCATGGGCGAGAAGCGCCGCGCCGCCGCCGAGAAGGAAGCTTCCGACCTGCCATGCCGGCTCGGCGCCGTCGATCACCGCCATCGACAGCAGCGCGCCGCCGACCGGCCTCACCGCCGAATGGATTGCATCCCAGGCGCTATCGATCCACGGCACCTTGTCAGCGAAGAACTCGGCCAGAGCGCCCAAGCCAGCGATTCCGATAATCCAGTTGTTGGCCAGCACGTCGAGCATCTGCATTTGCTGCGGAAGCGCGACCCAGCCGAGCTTCATGGCAAGACCGATCGCGAACGTGACGAGGTAGAGGCGCCAGCCGGCAAGCAGGCTGACGGTCGCCGCCAGCGCGATCAGCTGGATCGCGGTCAATCCCTACTCGTCGCTTGCCGGAGTCATGCCGGCGATCTTGCGCGCGGCGTGGACGAGCTCGACCGGGAGCATCGCGACGATCGTGCTGTTATGCTCGACGCCGATCTCGGCCAATGTCTGCAGCCGGCGCAACTCGAGCGCGCCAGGCGCCCTGCTGATTACCTCGGCGGCCTGGCTGAGCTTGGTGGCGGCCTCCTGCTCCCCTTCGGCGCGGACAATCCGCGCGCGTTTCTCACGGATCGCTTCCGCTTCCCTGGCGATGGCGCGCTGCATCTGCTCGGGAATGTCGACGTCCTTGATCTCGACGGAGTCTATCTCGACCCCCCACTTGATCGACGCGTCGCGAAGCAGCTGCTGCAGCCGGTGATTGATCGATGCACGATCCTTCAACATGAGGTCGAGGTCACTCTGGCCGATCGCGTCCCTAAGGGCCGTCTCCGCAGCCTGGACCGTCGCAGCGCGCCAGTCTTCGACCGCGGTCACCACCTGTATTGGCGACTCTGCCCGGAACCACAGGACAGCATTGACCCGCACGGCAACGCCATCGCGCGTGATGGTCTCCTGCGTTTCCAGCTGGTAGGTGATGATGCGCTGGTCGACCCTGACGACGCGGTCGACATAAGGGACCAGCCAATAGAGCCCCGGCCCCTTGGTCGTGCCCAGGCGACCGAGCCTGAACAGCACGCCGCGCTGATATTCCTGGTTGATCCCGAAGCTCTTGAGAAGGCTGATCAGGAGGAAGACCAGGAGGACCAGCAGGACTGCAAGGATCACAGGCATTGGTCGTCTCCACCTGAGTCGGCGGGAACAGCTATAGCACTTCGAACAGGCCCGCTGCGCCCATCCCGCCGCCCACGCACATGGTCACGACGACGTGCTTCACCCCGCGGCGCTTGCCCTCGATCAGCGCATGACCGGTCATTCGCGCGCCGCTCATCCCGTACGGGTGACCGATCGAGATTGATCCGCCGTCGACGTTCAGCCGATCCTCCGGGATTCCGAGCTGCTCCGCGCTGTAGAGAACCTGGACCGCAAACGCCTCGTTCAACTCCCACAGGCCAATATCGTCGACCTTGAGGTCGAACCGCTTCAGTAGCTTGTTCACCGCGTCGATGGGGCCGATGCCCATCTCGTCCGGCTCGGTCCCGGCGACGGCCATGCCGACGTATCGCCCCATGGGAGCGAGGCCCCGGCGTTCAGCTTCCTTCGCTTCCATCAGGATGGATGCCGAGCTCCCATCGGAGAGCTGGCTCGCATTGCCGGCGGTGATCGACGTGTCGGGGCCAAGGACAGGGTTGAGGCTCGACAGTCCTTCGAGCGTCGTATCGGCGCGATTGCCTTCGTCCTTCGCAATGGTCACCTCCCGCTGCGAGACTTCGCCCGTCTCCTTGTCCTTGACGGTCATCGTGGTGGTGACTGGAACGATTTCGTCGTCGAACCGGCCGGCGGCCTGCGCTGCGGCCGTGCGCTGCTGGCTCTTCAGCGCATATTCGTCCTGCCGCTCGCGGCTGATGCCGTAACGCCGCGCGACCGTCTCGGCGGTCTGTAGCATCGGCATGTAGACATGCTTGTGCATGGCCATCAGCGAAGGGTCGGGCGTGATGCGCATCTCTGGGGTCTGCACCAGGCTGATCGAATCCTGCCCGCCGGCGGCGACAACGTCCATGCGGTCGATGATGATCTGCTTGGCCGCGGTGGCGATGGCCATCAGCCCCGACGAGCACTGGCGGTCGATCGTCATTCCCGAAACCCCCACCGGGCAGCCGGCGCGCAGCGCAACCTGTCGACCGATGTTGCCGAATTGCGTGCCCTGGGTAAGCACCGCGCCCCACACCACGTCGTCGATCTCGCCCGCTTCGATCCCGGCTCGTTCGATCGCGGGAGCGAGCGAAAAGGCGCCGAGGGTCGGCCCGAGCGTCGCATTGAACGCTCCCTTGTAGGCACGGCCGATCGGCGTCCGGGCAGTCGAAACGATTACGGCGTCGCGCATGAAACTCTCCTCAAACGAATATCAGACCAAGCCAGATTGCCGTCAGCGCGGGCTTGTCCTCGCCCTCGATCTCGACCGTCACGGTGTGGCGCATCAACAGCTGTCCCGGCGCTTTCTCCTCGATGGAGTCAAGCGTGAAGCGCCCCCGCACGCGCCTGCCCGAGCGGACCGGCGCGAGGAAGCGGACGCGGTCGAGACCGTAGTTCAGCGCCATCTTCACGCCATCCGGGACAAGCATTGCCTCCGCCGCCATGCGCGAAAGCAGGGACAGTGACAGGAAACCATGTGCGATGGTGCCGCCGAAGGGCGTTCGCGTCGCCGCGGCGGGATCGGTGTGGATGAACTGCCTGTCCTCGGTCGCGTCGGCGAAGGCGTCGATGCGCGCCTGCTCGACCGTGAGCCAGGAGGAAACGCCAATCTCCTGTCCCGTCCGGGCCTGGATCGCGTCGAGGGATTCAATCGGCATGAACTGATTATTTGCAGCGGTGTGAATAAGACGCAACGGCAGACGATCGCGAAAGACGATGTTAGGGTGCGAATTTCAGCAAGACGGGGCCATTGCATGATCTTCCACTTCTCGATCGCTGCCGACGATCCGAAGCGCACTGCCACCATGCTCGCCGAGCTGTGGCGCGGCGAGGCCTTCTATTTCCCGATGGTCGGTGAGGGCAGCTGGGTCGCTCATGCCGGCGACGAACGCCGCTCGACGATCGAAGTCTATCCGCGCGATCTCGCGCTCTATCCGGCCGAGGGGCAGGGCGAGCAGCGCAGGGAACCGGTATCGCGGCACAGCGCCTTCCATGCAGCGGTCGCAACCCCCCTCGGCATCGAGGAAGTGGAAGAGATTGGCCGCCGCTATGGTTGCCACACGGTCCTTTGCCAGCGCGGCCCGTTCCGGGTCATCGAGTTCTGGGTCGACAACAGCCTGATGCTCGAGATGCTGACGCCCGAGATGCAGGCCGAATACCAGCGCTCGGTCACGCCGGACGGCTGGCGGGCAATGCTTGCGAACGTCTGGAAGATGACTCCCGACGGCGAGCCTGTCGAGGACGCAGCCTGATCCCTCTGAAGCGACTTTGCTCGGGCGAACAATATCGTAGCGCCTTTCTAATGTGACACGGGTCATGAGTCTCGGCCGCCTCGACAGAGATCGACGATCGGCTGCGGCCCTAGAATGGCGCCAGTGGAGGGGAGATCTCGGAGGCCCGGACGATCGCGATCTTTTGCGCGCGAAGGCGCTCGATGAGCGCAAGGAGGACGGCCGAGCGGTTCTCGGCATTGCGGTTATTGTCGATCGTCCTGTCGTCATAGACGAGCTCGAATGAGATGGCGCCGCCGCCGACGCCATTGGCGGCACAGCGCACGAGCTTGCTGCTCTGGAGACCTGCGACCGCGTCGGCCGCGAGCGAAGGCACAGCGGCAAGCTTTTGTTGAGGCGTATCGACGCCGACGGCGAAATAAAGCGTCATCCGCCGCGACCGCGCCGCCGCGAGATTGTGGATTTCGCGCTCGAGGAGCTTCGTGTTCGCCATCACCAGCTGTTCGCCGGTCATCGAGCGAAGGCGCGTCGTCTTGAGCCCGATCCGCTCGACCGTGCCGGTGCTCTGGTCGTAGCGGATGGTGTCCCCCTTCTTGAACGGCTTGTCGAACAGGATGGCGAGGGCTGCGAAAAGGTCCGAGAAGATGCCCTGCGCAGCAAGGCCAATGGCAATGCCGCCGATGCCGAGGCCGGCGACGAGCGCCGTGACGTTCACGCCGAGGTTGTCGAGGATCAGGATGCCCGCAATCGCAAACAGCGCGACGCTGATCAGCACACGAATGATCGCCAGCGCGTTGCCGAGAGCGCCTGCGCCTTGCTCCTCGGCGACCTTTCGACCGATGACGCCCAGGATCAGTTCGCGGCCCCATACCGCGCCCTGGAGCGCGAAGGCGATCACGAAAGAGATGTCGATCAGTCGAGCGACCTTGTGCGGCAGCTCGGCATAGGTCGATACGACGTCCGCCGCTGCCAGGACCATGAACAGGACGCTCGTCTTGGCGAGCACTCGGCCAATGACGGTTCGCCAGCTCATGCCTTGCGGATCGTGGCTCACCGTTCGCTCGCCATAGCCTCTCAGGATAAGCATGATGGCAACGAGGCCGGCGCCGACGGCAAGGCCGGCCAGCAGCCCGTCGCGATTGGCTTCAAGCCAGCCGGTGAAGCGATCCACCCCCATGCGCGCTGTCTTGGCGGCGGACGGTCATGCAATCAAGCCGGGGCTCGTCGAGGTGCCTGTTCGTTCGAGGCCCTGTTCGACGCCTTGCGCTGCCGGCGTCGCTTCGCGCCCTTGGCAAGGAATTCCAGCAGTCCGACCTCCGCGCTGGACAATCGCTTCCTGCCTCGCGGCCGATCGACCCCGTCGAGGGGATCACGGGGATCCTCCTTGATTGCTTGGAGGAGGCTGGGATGGACGTATGACTTGCGACTGATTGCGGGCGTATTGCCGAGCGCCTCGGCAACCGGCTCGACGACGGTCTTCACCGTGATGCGCGCATCCTCCGCCTTCTTCAGCATCTGCTCGAAAGCGATGACGCTCGCGCTCCAGGTCCGGAAATGCTTGGCAGTGAAGTCGCCGCCGGTCGCCTCCTTGATATAGTCGTTGACGTCGCCCGAGGTGATCGGCTTGGGCTCTCCATCCCCGTTCACATATTGGAAGAGCATCTGGCCGGGCAGCTCCTGGCAGCGTTTGCAGATGCGCTTCAGGTTGGTGTCGGAAATCTTCACTTCGTGGACGATCCCGTGCTTGCCGGCGAAGCGCATCATCAGCGAATGGCCGGTGCGCTTGAGGTGGCGGCTGCGCAGCGTCGTCGCCCCGTAGCTCTTGTTCTGCTTGGCATATTGCTCGTTGCCGATGCGGATATGCTGGGTGTCGAGGAGGCGAACGACGGCCGCGAGGACGGCTTCTCGCGAAAGGCCGCGGCGCTTCAGATCCCGCTCAACCCGGCCCCGCAACCGCGGCAGCGACTTTCCGAATTCCAATAGGCCGTCATATTTCGCGCTCTCGCGCTTGGCCCTGAAGTCGGCGTGGTAGCGATACTGCTTTCGGCCACGGGCATCGACGCCTGTCGCCTGGAGGTGTCCATCGGGATCAGCGCAGAACCAGGCCTTCTCATATGCCGGCGGAAGGCCAATCGCGTTGAGCCGGTCGATCTCGTCGCGGTCCGTGACGCGCTTCCCTTCGGCATCGAAATAGGCCCAGTACCGGCCCATCCGCTTGCGCGTGATGCCAGGCTCGGCGTCGCTGCTGTGCCTCAACACGGCGCTTATGGCTTCACTCGACTCATTGCCGCGCATAAGCGAGCGGCGAGCGAGCGGGTTCCTGTAGATCGCTAGGAGTTATCCAATGCCATCGATCCAAAACAGCCGCGTCCTGATCGTTGCAACCGACGGCTTCGAGGAATGGGAGCTGTTCGGGCCGCGCCAGATTCTTCAGGAGCGCGGCGCCGAGGTCGTTCTCGCCTCACTGAAGCGCGAGCCGATCCAGGCTACGGTCCATGACGATCCGGGAAAGACGATCCGGCCGGATCTCACCGTCGACGAAGCCAATGCCGATGATTTCGATGCCCTCATTCTTCCCGGTGGTGTCCGCAACCCCGACCAGCTTCGCCTTCACGGCAATGTGATATCGCTGATCCAAAGGTTTGCCGAGCAGGGCAAGCCTGTGGGCGCGATCTGTCACGGTCCCTGGCTGCTGGTCGAAGCCGACCTCCTGAAGGGCAAGACAGCAACGAGCTGGCCTTCGATCCGAACGGATCTTCGCAATGCCGGGGCGAACGTCGTCGATGAGCCTGCCGTCACCGACGGCACCATCGTCACGAGCCGCAACCCGGATGACGTCGAAGCCTTCACCAATGCCTTGATCGATCTCGTGGAGGATGCTCCCGAGGTCCAGCGCATCCGCGAACCGAGCGAGCTGCCCGCCTAACGGAGTTGCAACCATTTCGAGACTATCAGCCCGTGCGATGAGCTTGGGACTGAAGGATCGGATTGAGACGGCCGTCGAACATGCGGCCTCGGCGCTTTTCGGCGGAGCTGTCGCCTTCGCCGTCAACGCGGCGTTGACGACCCGCGTTCCTGCATACCAGGCTTATCTTGGCGCTGGCGGTGCCGCGGCGTTGGCCTTCTTCCTTTGCATCAGAATGCTGAAGGGGCTTTCGCCCGGGCAGCAACTTGCGGTTGCATCCTTCGAAGCACCTGATTTTGGCGAGCTCGAGGCAGACGACGAGCTTCTTCTGACCGACGCCGACCGGTTCCTTGGCGAGCTTGTCCTCACCGATGCGGATCGCGTGGACGGAGACGGGCCGCTCGTCCTCGACGACGTCCTTTTAAAGATCGGGCCGGATTCACGCGTCGTCCGGCTGTTCGACCGCAAGGGGATGCCCACACCAGGACAGCTTCAATCGCGAATCGACGATCACCTTGGCCATGGCACTGGCGGGATCGCAGCGCCGGACGCGTCGCAAGCCCTGTCCGAAGCGCTAGCCGAGCTTCGGCGGTCGCTGCGCTAGTCGGCCACGGGCGCTCTAAGCAAAATCCTACACCCGCCCGATTATATTTTCGATATATGGGGCTGCCACTTGCCTAGGTAAATTCCTATCCGTACAGGAGGCACGGAATGCTCGACGATCCGCGCCTCGTCCTTGAGCGCCTGTGCGCGCAGCGCGGCGAAGATTTTGCCGGCCTGTCGCGGATGCTCGGCCGCAACCCGGCGTACATCCAGCAGTTCGTGAGGCGCGGCGTGCCGAAGCGGCTGGGGGAGGACGAAAGGCGCAAGCTCGCGCGCTATTTCGGCGTATCCGAGGCGCTTCTCGGCGGCCCCGCGGAGGAGCCGGGCGCTCATGCCGGCCTCGTCAGCATCAAGCTCCATCCGGTCATGGTGTCGGCCGGCCCCGGCGCGATCGTCACCCAAGAGCTCGGGAAGCCATATGTCGCCTTCGACGAGCGCTGGCTCAAGGCGCTGACGCCAAGCTCTCCGTCCAGTCTCTCGATCGTCCGTGTCGAAGGCGATTCCATGTCGCCGACGCTCAATGCCGGGGACGACATCCTGGTCGACCTTGGCGATTCAGCCGAGCGCCTGCGCGACGGGATCTACGTGCTCCGGATCGACGATGCCCTGGTCGTGAAGCGCATTGCCCTCAATGCCGTCGGCCGCAGGATCACCGTCCAGTCCGATAATCCCGCTTATCCTGATTGGCCGGACTGCGGCCTCGACGAGATCAACCCGATTGGCCGCGTGATCTGGTCGGGCCGGCGGATCGCCTAGGAACGGCGCCGGCTGTCGATCAGCCAGGTGATCACCGCGAGCGCAATCCCGGCGCCGGTGCCGATCAGGATGCCCTTCATCGGATTGCCGATCGCAAGACCGAGCGGGAAGCCGGCGAGGATGCAGATGGTGAGGAAGCAGCCCCCGGCACGGTTCGAACCTGACATGGATCCGGCCATGCCAACCCTTGCGGCGAATTCAAGGCGCAACATGGTCAACGGCTCGTTGACGACATTTGTCCGCGGTCGGGAAACGGGTCCCCCGTTAAGGCGCGCGCCATGGACAGCCCTTTCATCCATGGCCGTGTGGCGCTCGCCGACGCGGCCGAGCTCATGGACCGGTTCGGCGACGATGCAGGCTTCGAGGCCGCCGCACGCGCAGAGCGAAGCCGTGACGACGGAAACGTCGCCCGTTTCTGCCACTGGCGGCAGATCGAGCGGGTCATCGCGACGCTGAGCAGCGACGAAGTCGTGGGCACGGTCCACTAACCAGCGGGAATCACGCGCCAACGTACTGGCGCGGTTCAGGACCGCTGTTTAAGGCTTGCCGCTTGATGAGCGGGCGGGGATCAAGGCGATGCGCCGCGCGGCTGCTGTGCGCGGCCGCGGCGTCGGCGCTCGTCCCGGGCCTTGCTGCGGCGCAGACCACGCCGGCGCCTCCTCCGTCCACCAATCCGGGCGAGCTCGATCCCGGCGCACCTCTCGATCCGATGCCCGACCTCGGCGTCGCCTGGCCCGATCTCAATGCCGGCGACGTCACTCCGTCGGCACCGGTTTCCTCCTCCACCGCCGAGAAGCCGCGGGAACGCCAGGCTGGAAACGGCACCGGCGACATACGCTACATCGTGCAAGTCGAAGGACTTGCACCAATCGGCGGTTCGGAGGAGCTGTTGCGTGCATTTCGCCAGCAGTCCGCGCTGGAGGCGGAGCGCAAGCATCCTTCCAACGCCGCGCAGATCGGCCGCCGCGCAAGCGCCGACGCGGACCTGCTTGAAGAGCTGCTGCAAAGCCAGGGCTATTACGACGCCGATGTCGAGCCGCGAACGGACAAGAACGCGAACCAGCTCCGTGTCGTCCTCGCTGCCGAGCCCGGGCAGCAATATCGCTTCGCCACGGTCGAGCTGCCCGGCCTCGAAGCGGCGGGCGCCGAAGCCTCGCAGTTGCGAGACAAGTTCGCCGTCAGGGCCGGCGATCCTGTCATTGCAGAAGACGTGATCGCGGCAGGCCTCGCGCTCGCGCGCGCGCTCGGCGAGGAAGGCTTCGCGAGCGCAAGAATCGGTGAGCAGGACATCGAGGTTAACCACCAGACGCACCTTGCCACCTTGACCTTGCCGGTTAACCCCGGGCCCGTCGCCCGGTTCGGAGTGATCCGGGTCAGCGGGCGGCCACCATTCAGCGCGCGCCACCTCGCAACGATCGCAAGGTTCAATCCGGGCGACCCATTCAAGCGCTCGGAGGTCGATGACCTCAGGCGGGCGCTGATCGCGACGACCCTGGTTGCCAATGCCGACATTCAGGTGGTGCCGTTAGAGGGCGGACGAACCGTGGACCTCGATGTTCGCCTCGAGCCGGCGCCCTCGCACACCATTGCCGGCGAGCTTGGCTACGGGACAGGGCAGGGCGTTCGCGTCGAGGCTAGCTGGACCGACAGGAACTTCGTCAATCCCGAAGGTGCGCTGACGCTCAGGGGCATTGCCGGCACGACCGAGCAGCTGCTCGGCGTCCAGTTCCGCCGGTCCAATTTCATGAAGCGCGACCAGACTCTAAACGTGCTTCTCTCGGCATCGCACCAGAACTTTGACGCCTACACCGCCAAGACGATCGATCTTGCTGCGAACATTGAACGGTTGAGCAACTTCATCTGGCAAAAGACCTGGACATGGTCCTACGGCGGCGAGTGGCTCGCGACCGACGAGCGCGGCGCGTTCAGCAGCGCCGGCGTCAAGGACACAAGGACCTTCCTCATCGTCGCCGCTCCCTTGAGCCTCGGTTATGACGGCAGCGACAGCCTGCTCGATCCGGCGCGCGGCTTCCGGTTGAGCGGACGCCTCAGCCCCGAGCTGTCGTCCCACGGCGGCCAGTTCCTCTACGCCCGCGCCCAGTTCGACGCGAGCGCTTATCATCCCCTGTCCGACCGCATAGTCGCCGCTGGCCGGGTGAGGCTCGGCACGATCGTGGGCGCAGGCGTGTTCGATCTCGCACCCTCACGCCGTTTCTACTCCGGCGGGGGCGGCTCGGTGCGCGGCTACGGCTACCAGCAACTCGGACCCAGGGACCAGGAAGGCGACCCGATGGGTGGCCGGGGCCTCGCCGAGTTCGGCCTGGAGACGCGCATCCGGCTGAAGCAATTCGGGGGGAATTTCGGGATCGTGCCCTTCTTCGACGGAGGCTCGCTCACCGCCCAAGCAATGCCGGACTTCAAGGACTGGCGGTTCGCGGCCGGTGTCGGCGTTCGATATTATTCGAGCTTCGGACCAATCCGGGTCGATTTCGGCATTCCGCTCAACCGCCAGAAGGGTGACGGGCCCTTCGCGGTGACTGTGTCGCTCGGACAGGCCTTCTGATGACGGACGTCGTCGTTGACGCCCGCACCGGTGATTCGCTCGAGCCGCGGAGGCTGAGGCGGGACTGGGGCCGGCGGCTCCTCAACGAGCTGTTCGCGCTGTTCATCGCTCTACTGTTCCTTCTTGCCGGCCTCGTTGTCCTTCTCGACAGCGCTCCTGGCCATCGCTGGATCATCGATCGGATTGCCGGAATTGAAACAGCATCGGGTCTTAGGATCCGCATTGGCCGCATCGATGGATCGATCTTCGGCAAATCGCAGCTTCGCAACGTCAGCGTTGCCGACAGCCGCGGTGTCTTCCTCACCTCGCCCAATATCAAGCTCGACTGGACGCCCGGCGCCTGGCTCGAGAACAAGCTTTACGTCGACAGCCTGACGGCGGAACGCGTTACCCTCGTCCGTCTGCCCAGGCTCAAGCCGAGCACGAGGAAGGGCCCGATCCTTCCCGGCTACGACATCCATGTCGGCGAGCTTCGAATCGACCGGCTCGACATCGGACCGCAGGTCGGCGGAAAAGCGCGAAGCGGCAGCGTGCGCGGCAAGGCCGACGTGCGTCGCGGACGTGCGCTCGTCGAGTTGAACGCGCGGGTCGGCAACGGCGGCGACCGCATCAGCTTCCATCTCGACGCCGAGCCTGACCGGAACAGGTTCGATGTCGGCGCACGCGTGATTTCGCCAGGCGACGGACTGGTCCCTGCAATGATCGGCACGAAGCGATCGATCAATCTCGCGATTGGAGGGAAGGGCAGCTGGACGCGCTGGCGAGGGATGGCAGCGCTCGATCTGTCGAACCGCCCGACCGCCAGGCTCGCGCTTGGCGTCGACCAGGGTCGCTATCGTCTGCAGGGCCGGTGGGCGCCGTCGCAGTTCCTGACCGGCAAGGTGCAACGCCTGACCGTGCCGGTGGTCAGGATCGGGGGGGACGCAACCCTTAAGGACCGCCAGCTTGCAGGGCAGCTGACCGCTGCCTCGCCGGAACTCCGGGCGGTGGCCAAGGGCACGCTCGATCTGGCGCAAAACCGCTACCGGGGAATGCGGCTTGGGATCGATCTATTGAAGCCGCCAGCGCTCTTCCCGAACATGACCGGCAAGAATGTCCGGATGGTCTGGACCCTCGACGGTCCGTTCGCGACCGCTGATTATTCGTACCGGCTGAGCTCTGACTATGTTCAGTTCGACAATAGCGGATTCACCGGGCTTCACGCCGAGGGGCGCGGCCGTCTCACTCCCTGGCCAATGCGCGTGCCCATCCGGCTGGCCGCCAAGGCGATCACGGGCATCGGCGACGTTGCCGGAGCAATGCTCGCAAACCCCACGATCGAGGGCTGGCTCAGCATCACGCCGAGGCTTGTGCGCGGTAATGATCTGAAGCTCACGAGCGCGAAGTGGAACGGCAAGCTGTCGCTGCTGATCGATCTGGTGACCGGCCGCTTCGACGTCCTCCTGTCGGGAGCGATGCAGCGGTACCTGATACCGGGCCTCGGCATCGTCGACGTCATTACCGACCTCCACGTCGAGCCCGGTCCCAACAACAAGGGCAGCCACGTCGTCGGCACCGCGAAGGCCTGGGTGCGGCGCCTCGACAACAGCCTCTTCAGGGAGCTTACCGGCGGACTTCCCTCGCTGACGACAAACCTCGAGCGCGGGAATGATGGCATCGTCCATTTCACGAACCTTCAGCTCTACTCTCCAAAGCTCAGGCTTTCGGGAGCCGGGGAGCGGTTCAAGGACGGCACCTTCCACATCGCCGCAACTGGGCGGCAGTCGAAATACGGGCCAGTGAAGCTGGTGCTCGACGGCAAGATCGAGCGGCCGAAGCTCGACATCTTCCTCGACCATCCGAACGAGGCGCTCGGCATCACCGGCATGCGCCTGGCGCTCGATCCGACCCCGGCCGGCTACAATTACCGCGCCAGCGGCGGATCGCGGCTCGGCCCGTTCACCAGCAACGGGCAGATCCTGCTGCCGACGAATGCACCGACAGTCATTGCGATCGCTTCACTCGATGTCGGCGGCGCGCATGCAAGCGGCGATCTGACGTCGCTTCCCGGCGGGTTCAGGGGCCGGCTGGCACTTGCCAACGGCACGCTCGGTGGGAGCCTCGACTTCTCGCCGGCCGGGCAGAACCAGCGCATCGACGCACATGTGACGGCAAACAACGCGACCTTCGAGGACGCTTTTTCCGTGCGTAGCGGCCGAGCCGACGGGATCATCATCCTCGCCGATGACCGGACGACGATCGAGGGTAGCGTCGATGCGCGCGCCATTTCGTCGGGCGCCATCACGCTCGCGCGGCTCACGGCGAACGCGAGGCTCGTCAATGGATCAGGGCAGGTTCGCGCCGCCTTTGCCGGCCGCCGCGGGGCCGCTTTCGCGTTCTCGACGCTGGCGAACATCGAGCCGAACACGATACGCCTGACCGGCAACGGCCGCATAGAACGCGAGCCGCTGGTTCTCAACCAGGCTGCGGTTCTGACCCGTTCGGGCGACGGCTGGGCATTGGCGCCGACCAGCATCAGCTTCGCGGGCGGGAACGCCACAGTATCGGGCCGCAGCGGCTCTGCACCGGAACTCCATGCGCAGCTCGGAAGCATGCCGTTGCAGGTGCTCGACATCTTCTGGCCCAATCTCGACCTGTCCGGTTCCGCGACCGGGCGCGTCGACTATGCGTGGAAGAGCAATCGCAGTGGCCGGCTCGACCTCAAGGTCCGCGGCCTCAGCCGTGCCGGCCTGGTGCTTGCCTCCAAGCCGATAGACGTCGGCATCGCGGCCATCGTCAACGGCAACCAGGCCGGTCTGCGCGCAGTTGCGGCAAGCGACGGCGGCATCGTCGGCCGTGCCCAGGCGCGCTTCGCACCGCTCGGCGGCGGCCCGCTTGTCGCCGAGCTGATGAATGCGCCGCTGTTTGCCCAGCTGCGGTACTCCGGGCCCGCCGACACCCTCTGGCGCCTCACCGGCAGCGAGGTCATCGACATGTCGGGCCCGCTTGCCGTGGGCGCCGACATCCGCGGCCGTCTTGCCGATCCGGAGATCCGTGGTTCACTGAAGACTGCCAACGGGCGGATCGAGAGCCAGGTCACCGGCATGGTCATCGATCACGTCGTCAGCCAGGCGAGCTTTTCCGGGCCACAGCTCATCTTCAGCCAGATTACAGGCCAGACCACCGGCGGCGGCACCGTCTCGGGCAACGGCAACGTGACCTTCGCGGGCGGCAAGGCACTGATGAACCTGTCGTTCAGCGCCAGCCAGGCGCTGCTCCTCAATCGCGACGACGTCGCGGCGCGTGTGACCGGGCCCATCCAGCTCCGCTCGGACGCAAGAGGCGGCATCATCTCCGGCGACCTTCGGCTCAACAAGGGCCGCTTTCAGCTCGGCCGCGCCAGCACCGCGTCCGCTGTCCCGCAGCTCAACGTGCGCGAGACCGGCCTCGATGAAGAGGACGTCATCGAGCCCGCGCAACTGCATCCGTGGAAGCTGAACCTGAAGCTCGCCGGAAGCGACCTCCAGGTCACCGGACTGGGAATCAACAGCCGCTGGACCACCAATCTCCAGATCGGCGGGCTCGCCGATGCACCGCGCTTCGCGGGCCGTGCCGACCTCGTTCAGGGCAATTACGATTTCGCCGGCCGGATCTTCCGCCTCGACCGCGGCGTCATCCGATTCCGCAACGAGAGCCCGGTCGATCCCTTGCTCGACATTCACGCCGAGGCGGCAGTGCAAAGCCTCAGCGCGACGGTGACCGTCGGCGGCACCGGCCTCAAGCCCGAGATCACCTTCGCGAGCAATCCCCCAATGCCGCAGGATGAGCTTCTTTCGCGCATCCTGTTCGGTACCTCGATCACCAACTTGTCGGCTCCCGAAGCCCTTCAGCTCGCGTCCGCGGTGGCGGCGCTCCAGTCCGGCAGCGGCAGCCTCGACCCGATCAACGCGCTCCGAAAAGCCGTCGGCCTCGACAGGCTTCGCATCGTCCCTGCGGACGTCGCCACCGGCCAGAAGACGGCGATCGCCGCCGGCAAGTACATCACCCGCAAGCTGTTCGTGGAAGTCGTAACCGACGGCGCGGGCTATTCGGCCACCCAGGTCGAATACCAAATGACGCGTTGGCTCTCGCTGCTCTCGACTGTCTCGACCATTGGCCGTTCGAGCGCGAGCGTTCGCGTCAGCAAGGACTATTAGCGGGAGAGCGCGCTCGGCTAGAATCTGCTCGAAAGCGCGCGTTCGGCTGGCATGGGCGATCGAGGCCCGCGCGAGCCGCAACCAAATACGCGCAAAGACTGTTGCTCGTGGCGATGCGCCTTTTCATGCTCGCCTTGGCCGCGCTGTCCGGTTGCACTCCGGCGACCATGCGCAATTTGCGACCAGTTGGATCGGCGCCGACGGATTACGTTGAAAGTCTGCCGCGAGGTTTCGACGCGCAGCAAGTCAAAGCTGATCTGGAGCGTGCCATCGTCGAGCGTTTTGGAGCCGCTGCGCTGAAGCGTGCCCAGTCAGCGGAGGCCTACGTGCTAAGCCGGCACTATCAGGGGCTTCCGCAGCCCATTCTCCCGGGCCAGGACCCTCCGCTTCCCATCGCGGCGCTGATGATCTTCGAACGGAACGTCTGGTACAGGGCCGAGGGGGGCGGGGTCTTCAGGCCGCTCACCAGGGCTCAGGAGCAGCAATGGCTCGCCGTGCTCGCCGACACCGGACCATGGGCCGAGCCGACATTCGCAAACCCCACGTGTACGGACGCAGGCGCCACCTACCTGATTGCTTCCCTGCCTGATCGGCCCTTTCTTCTCCGTGCGGCAAATTGCGCGACCCCGAAGTCCGAACGGCTCGGCCTGGCGGCCATCAACCTCTGAGGCGCGGACCCAATGGCTCGCCGATCAAGGGCCATTCTGCATCGGTGAACGCCGGCCCGATCAAAGGCATCGAGGGGGTACAAGTGACGTTTCGATGTGCCGCCTGCGAGGCGCAGCAAGCCATTCGCAGTCCAGAAACAACAGCTGGCGCAAAACGAGCGGGTGCTCGAATGGGCGAAACAAATGCCGCTTAAGGCAGTCCGGCGCTGAAGCCGTCGTTGGTGGGCTCGTCCAGGGCAGCGAGAATCAATCTGCGATGATGATGCCAGCCAACCATTGTCGCCCGGAGCAAGTGCAGGAAATCTTCTGCTGGCTCAACGGGGCACTTCCCCGCTCGCAACCTCTCCACCAGGTCAGCTTGAGCGGCGATGCGCAGCGCACCTTCGGCAATGTGCCGATCGGCAAGGCGCAGGTGCGCCAACTCCATCTGGCGATGCACGGGAATTCCCTCCGCGAGAGCGGCCTCTTGTAGCACACAGGTCCAAACCTGCTTCAGTCATTTATTATGGTGCTCGGGCGGGCGGGAGGCGGGTCGCAGATGATGGGTGCCGTCGTGTGCTTGTTGAAGGCGCTTGTCGAGCGAGAGAACTTGCCGCATCGGGCGCGCGAGCAGGCGCGAAAAGCGGCTCTCGTCTCCATTCGGCTCGGAAAAGCAGACTGACCTATGGACGGGCGCCAAGCACAACATTGGCCTGGCGGGCCAACCACAGCCAGCGGCCCTGCTGCCAGACATAGACGTTGATGTACCGGCGCTGGAGTGGTTTCGCGCCGAAGGTCCGACCAAGCTCGCTGCTTGCTACCGGCGTGAACACCTCCCGGCCCATGACGACAGCGACGTTGCCGCTGATGCTTACGTCCTCTGCGGTTCGCTCGAAACTTTCAGCCGCTATCTCGCCGGAGCGCATGTTGGTGAGAAATTGTTCTCGGGTCAGAACGCGGCCACCTGGAGCGTTGATGCGCAAATTCGGGTGCGCCAGTCTCTCCAGCCCGGAAACGTCAGCCGCCGCGACCATTGCTCGCTGCTGTTCATCGACGCTCAAGAGGGCGGCGCGGCCCTGGCCTGCCGGAACACTCGCGCAACCTGCTGTCAGGAGCAGCGGAACGCACAAAATTGCTGCCTTCATCCGTGCGAGACTGAAGCCGATCGCGAACGTCCGCAATGGGTGCAAAAAGCAGACGCTAAGCGGTCGCCGATAGCCGCACGATTTCGGCGGTGAGGTTTCAGGGCAGGGCGAGGGAAAAGTTCGTCGTTGCTCCCTCGCAACAGGCGTTCGGCCAGTTCCAAAAACAGCGGGCTCAGGGCGGCTCGGTAGATTCCCGAATCTGCCAGTGAAAAAGCAACCCCTATGAGTGGCGTAGGACTTCGTGTCTGACCCTCACCTCCCCCGAGGGCGAACGAGTCCTAGTGGGCAATGGACAGCGGCTCGGCTTCGCTTGCGGACCGAGCCGCTTTTTCGATTAGCGCTCCGAGCAACGAGGCTCATGTCGCTCTGGACCGCTAAAAAGATGTCGAGAAGGGTGCTTCGGCCTGCGTCGCCTCATTTCCTTCGTGCCTTGCGGGTGCCTGCAATCTAACGAACGGGCGCCGTCACTGCGCCGTCAGCCAATCTCGCCCTATGCGTCACCTGCTCCGTGGATGAGGTCCATGAAATTGCGCGCTGCTTCCCGGTCCGCCTCGGTTTCAAATATGACGTCGAGATCGGGGGCCGATCCGAGCGTATGCAGCAGCGCCCAGAGAGCGAACCGCTGGCCACGGTCCTTGGTGAGGCCGAGCTCGACTTTCATGCGCTCGATACCGGCGGCGAGAGCTTCCGGCGGGACTCCTCCCAGATTCGATGTTCCAAAGTAGCGGCGGATCTGATCGTCGAAATTCATCGATGCCATCTGATCGAGGACCATGCGAACGGCAAGTCCGCCCGCGCCTGAGATGTCGACTTGGAGCAAGAGCAACGCGAGCCTCAGGCGCACGGTGCAACGCAGCGGCTGAAAACACCGGTGACTACTTTGCTTGGGACCCTTGACCCGGCACCCTCCTTCTTTTCTACCGTTCCGCCAAGAGGCATACCCCGGATCGGCTCGGGGTGACGGGAGGGGAGCCCGCCAAGATGAAGAATTGGAACGTCCGCAAGACCGTCGTCACCCGGGAGGAAATGCCCGAGGAGCACCGGCTCAAGCAGTCCTTGTCCTGGCCCCATCTCGTCGCGCTCGGCGTGGGCGCGATCGTCGGCACCGGGATCCTCACCCTGATCGGCGTCGGCGCCGGCAAGGCTGGCCCAGCCGTTATCCTCTCCTTCGCAATTGCGGGCGTCATTTGCGCCTGCGCCGCGCTCGCCTACGCCGAGGTCGCGACGATGATTCCCGCCTCCGGTTCGGCCTACACTTACTCCTATGTCGTGTTCGGCGAGCTCATCGCCTGGATGATCGGCGTCGCGCTGATCCTTGAATATACGCTCGTCGTCAGCGCCGTCGCCGTCGGCTGGTCGGGCTACGCCACCGGATTCCTGAAATCGATTGGCATGGGGCTTCCCGACGCCCTCATCCAGGGGCCAGAGCTTGGCGGCGTCATCAACCTGCCCGCCATCTTCATCATCTGGGTCGTTGCCGGACTGCTGATCGCAGGGACGCGCGAAAGCGCGACGCTCAACGCCATCCTCGTCATCATCAAGATACTTGCCCTGGCGCTGTTCATCGCCGTCGCGTTGCCCGTCTTCGATGCTTCCCACTTCCACCCGTTCATGCCCTATGGATTTCCGCGGAGCGGTCCGTCCGGAAGCGAGGTCGGAGTGATGGCGGCAGCGGCGATCATCTTCTTCGCATTCTACGGCTTCGACGCGATCGCGACTGCTGCCGAGGAAGCCAAGAACCCCGGCCGCGACCTCGCGATCGGCATTATTGGCTCGATGCTGGTCTGCGTCCTCATTTACATGCTGGTCGCGGCGGCGGCGATCGGCGCGGTGGTCTACACGGGATTTGCCAACAGCGCCGAACCGCTCGCGCTCATCCTGCGCGAGATCGGCAAGCCCTGGGCGGCGCGCGTCCTTGGCGCCTCGGCGGTGATCGCGCTCCCAACGGTGATCCTCGCCTTCTTCTACGGGCAGAGCCGCATCTTCTTCACCGTCGCGCGCGACGGGCTTCTGCCGAGCAGCCTCGCCCGCGTCTCGGCTCGCGGCACGCCGGTACGGATCACCGTGTTCACGGCGATTGTGACCTCGGTCTTCGCCGGTCTCATCCCGCTCGCGAGCATCGCGGCGCTCGCCAATGCCGGCACGCTCGCAGCGTTCATCGCGGTATGCTCTGCGATGCTCGTGCTGCGCAGGCGCGAGCCCGATACCGAGCGCAAGTTCCGCGCGCCGGCGGCGACGATCGTCGCGTGGGTTGGCATTCTCGGCTGCCTTTACCTGTTCATCAGCCTGCCCAACCGGACGCAGATCTTCTTCGCCGGCGCTCAGGTGATCGGCCTCGTGCTGTACGGGATCTACGGCAGCCGGGCCGCGGAGCGGGCGCGCAACGGCGGCCGTGCCTGAGGCGTCAGCGGCGCATTCGCCGCGCCGGCGCTTCATCAATATCGTCGGCGGCTCGGCGGGCAACCTCGTCGAGTGGTTCGACTGGTACGTCTACTCGGCCTTCGCGCTCTATTTTGCGCCGGTCTTCTTCCCGAAAGGTGACGCGACAGCCCAGCTCCTGAACACGGCCGCCATCTTCGCCGTCGGCTTCGTCGTGCGCCCGATCGGCGCCTGGGCGATGGGCGTCTATGCCGACCACAGGGGCCGCAAGGCGGGCCTGATGCTGTCCGTGTCGCTGATGTGCGTCGGCTCGCTGCTGATCGCCGTTGCGCCGGGCTATGCGCGTGCCGGCGTTCTTTCACCGGCCATCCTCGTCACCGCTCGTATCATTCAGGGTCTCAGCCTTGGCGGCGAATATGGATCGAGCGCGACCTATCTCTCGGAGATGGCCAATCGCGACCGGCGCGGTTTCTGGTCGAGCTTCCAGTACGTCACGATCATCGGAGGTCAGCTAAGCGCGCTCGCGCTCCTCGTCGGTTTGCAGGCGACCATCGGCGAGGCGGCAATGCAGGAATGGGGCTGGCGTGTCGGGTTTGCAGCCGGCGCCGTGCTCGCGATCGTCGTCTATTTCATCCGGCGCCGGCTGGACGAGACATTGAGCTACGAGAATGTCGCCGCGAGTCCCGATCGGAAGCGCTCGGCGATCGGCACCTTGCTTCGCGATCACTCGCGCGAGGCGCTGCTGGTGATCGCGCTGACCGCCGGCGGCACCGCCGCTTTCTACGCCTATACCATCTACCTCCAGAAGTTCCTTGCGAACACGAGCGGCTTCGACCGCGCAACAGCATCGAGAATCATGACTGTCGCGCTGACAGCGATGCTGGTCCTTCAGCCGATCGCCGGGCGCATTTCCGACGCCGTGGGTCGCAAGCCGATGATGATCTTCTTCGGCACCGGTGCGACCCTCTTCACCTATCCAATCTTCGTGGCGCTCGAGCGGACGCATGACGCAGCGGCGGCGTTCGTCCTGGTCATGGCGAGCCTGGTGATCGTCACGGGCTACACCTCGATAAACGCCATCATCAAGGCTGAGATGTTCCCCGCCGATATCCGCGCCCTTGGCGTCGCGCTGCCCTATGCGATTGCCAACGCGCTGTTTGGCGGGACCGCCGAATATATCGCCCTGTGGCTCAAGGATGCCGGTCACGAGCGCTGGTTCTATGTCTACATCTCCATGCTCGCCGCACTCTCGCTCATTGCCTATGTCCGGATGCGCGAGACCAAGACCACCAGCCGGATCGAGGAGGACTGATGGCGGCGCGGGCGGCTGGCGGTCAGCGCCAGTCCATCATTCCGATGTTCGTCGCAGTGCTGCTGATCCCGGCGGTGCTCGGCAGCTCCCTCACCATCTTCAACGACGGAGATGTCAGCTGGCACATTGCGACGGGCCTGTGGATCCTCGACCACCGCGCAATTCCGCACACGGACCCGTTCTCCTTCACCTGGGCGGGCAAGCCCTGGGTTGCGATCGAATGGCTCTCTGAAGTCCTCTATGCGTCGGCCTATCGGCTCGCCCGTTACAGCGGCGTCGCCGCATTGGTGACCGCGGTGCTGGTTGCGCTGCATGCGATCGTTTACTTCAACGCCAAGCGGTGGATTTCCGCCGCTCTCTTGCCGATCGTCGCGATGGATTTTGCGGTGATCCCGATGCTCTCTGCCCGTCCTCACGTGCTGACCTGGCCGCTGCTCGCCTTCTGGACGTGGCTGATGCTCCGGGCGCGCGAGGAGGAGAGGGCACCGCCGCTTGTCGCAGCGTTGCTGATGTCGGTGTGGGCGAACCTCCACGGCGGCTTCGTGTTCGGACTGGCGATTGCTGCCGCGTTCGGCCTCGAAGCGCTTGTCTCGTCGGCCGACAAGGCGCGGGCATTCCGGCAGTGGCTGATCTTCGGACTTGCCTGCGGCGCCGCGGTATTCATCAACGGCAATGGCGTCGAAGGAGTGTTCCATCCGTTCCGTTTCACGCAGCTCAGGATGCTGCCGCTGATCGACGAGTGGAAACCCTCCAACCCCCAGGTCACGCCATTCTTCTTCGGCCTCCTGGCGATCGTCCTGGCACTGATCGCGTGGAAACGGCCGCGGCTGCCATGGGTCCGCTGGCTGCTTCTGGCCGCGATGCTCGGCCTCGCGCTGCTGCAGGTGCGGCACCAGGCGATGTTCGCGATCCTCTGCGCGATGTTGCTTCCGCAAGGATTCGGCGAGGCATCGAAACACCCGATCAGCCGGTCGGAAGCATGGCTCACGGCCGCGATGGCCGCACTGCTCGTGGGCCTTCGCGCAGTCATGCCGCTGACGCCTTCAGAGAGCGAGACCAATCCCTGGGAACTGATCGCCGCGGTGCCGCCGGAACTGCGCTCGAAGCCCGTGCTGAACGGTTATTCAATGGGAGGTCCGCTCATCCTGTCCGGGATTCGCCCTTACGTGGACGGCCGCGGAGACATGTACGGCGACGAGCTGGTCCTCGGCTTCTCGCGGATCATGAAAGGCGATGCGAACGCGTTCGCCCAAGCGGTTCAGCGCTGGAACATAAGGTGGGCCATCGTCCCGAACGAGAGCAAGCGGATCATCGCGCTACTGGATCGATCGCCCGGCTGGCGTCGGATCCGGCAGGACAAGGTCGGGGCAGTCTACGTGCGTGACGGGGGCTAGTGCCGAATGAATCCTTCGAGCTGCTCGCGGAGCTCGGCAAGGTCGGCGCGCCCCCAGCGATCGTCATTCTTGACGGTCTTTCCAAGGTAGGTCGGCGGCGTCCAGTTGCTGGTGCTGGCAACGGTCGGCCGCGCTTCGGCGAGCATGTCGACGTCGAAGGGCTCCTGAAAGCGCAGTCCGACCTGGTCGCCGACAGCCCATTCAACGATCGCTGAAATCGAGATCGCGTCGCCGAGCTCGAACAAGGGCGTGGCGCCTACCCGCACCTTGCCGTTCGTCTCGATCATTGCCCCTGTGCTCGAGATGTTCCGGACACGCACCGGGTCGCTCTGGTAATCGTGATGAAGCGTGCCGTTCCAGATCAGCGGATGGCGCGGCGCTATGCGCTGCTCGTCGGGTCGTTCCTCAACCACTGGCTTTGGCGCTGGCTGCTCGGAGTGCGGGAAGCTGACGTGAGGGAATGTGCGCTCGATGACGTGTCGAAGCACCGTGGCGACTTGGTCCGAGGGCCAGTCGAGCCGCGTTTCGTGAGCGAATTCCAGTCCGACGCGCGGCTCGCGGATCCAGCGGACCGCGCATTCGATCGTTCCGTGGTTGCCGAGGTGAAGGTCGACCCGGTCCCACAGCAATGGCCGGAACCTGCCGGCGACCATCGCTCCGCCGCCCGAGAGGTTGATCAGCTCGACATCAAGGTCGCGGCCGTTGTGCGTGATGCGAGCGCGTTCGTCGGTCAGCCGGTGACGGTCCTCGGCGCGGTTGTTGCTCGAGCGGATGGTCTCGCGCGGAACGGCGATGCTTTGCAGCGTGTCGGCCTTGGCGCCCTTTGGCTTCTTTGACCTGAGCAGGGATTCCTCGGCCGCGCTCGCGCCGCCGTAGATTTTTGCCCTGATATTCATTGCTGACTCCGTTCGCGCTCGGCTGCTGGCAGCTCATGCCCCAGCTTTGGTTACGGAATCGTGCACTGAATTTGGTGAATTCTCGATGCCGATGGGAGGAAAGGGAAGGTGGGAGGGTTCCCCCCATCGGCGTCCCGAAAGCTGGATGTTACCGCAAAATTAATTGGAATAATACATGTCGAATTCGACCGGGCTCGGCGTGGTTTCCCACCGCATGACCTCTTCCCATTTGAGGTCGATGTAGCTGTCGATCTGGTCGTCGCTGAACACGTCGCCGCGCGTCAGGAAGGCGCGATCGTTCTGGAGGCTGACGAGGGCTTCACGCAGGGACCCGCAAACCGTCGGGACGTTGACCAGCTCCTGCGGCGGCAGGTCATAGAGGTTCTTGTCCATCGGATCGCCCGGATGGATGCGGTTCTGGATGCCGTCGAGACCGGCCATCAGCAGCGCTGAATAGGCAAGGTAGGGGTTCGCCATCGCGTCCGGGAAGCGGAACTCGACGCGCTTCGACTTCTCGCCGGCACCGTACGGAATCCGGCATGAAGCGGAGCGGTTGCGGCTCGAATATGCAAGCAGCACGGGCGCTTCGAAGCCGGGAACCAGCCGCTTGTAGCTGTTCGTCGTCGGGTTCGTGAACGCATTGAGAGCGCGCGCGTGCTTGATCACACCGCCGATGAAGTAGAGCGCGGTCTCGCTGAGGCCAGCATAGCCGTTGCCGGCGAAGAGCGGCTTGCCGCCCTTCCAGATCGACATGTGCGTGTGCATGCCGGAGCCGTTATCCTTCGCGATGGGCTTGGGCATGAAGGTCGCGGTCTTGCCGTAGGCATTTGCGACCATGTGCACGACATATTTGTAGATCTGCATGCGGTCCGCCGTTTCGACGAGCCCGCCGTAGGTGAGGCCGAGTTCGTGCTGCGCCGCCGCGACTTCGTGATGGTGCTTGTCGCAGGGCAGCCCCATCTCGAGCATCGTCGAGACCATCTCTCCGCGAATATCCTGGGCGCTGTCGACGGGAGCGACAGGAAAGTAGCCGCCCTTGGCGCGCGGCCGATGGGCAAGGTTGCCGCCGTCATATTCGCGCATGGTGTTCGTCGGCAGCTCGATGTCGTCGATCTTGTAGCCGCTGGCGTTGTAGCCGTCTTCGAAGCGGACGTCGTCGAACATGAAGAACTCGGCTTCGGGGCCGACGAACAGGGTGTCGCCGATCCCGGTCTGCCTGAGATAGGCTTCGGCGCGCGTAGCGGTCGAGCGCGGGTCGCGGCCGTAAAGCTCACCGGTCGAGGGCTCGACGACGTTGCAGAACAGGACGAGCATCGGCGTCGCGCTGAACGGATCGACGTAGACCGCATCGAGGTCCGGCTTGAGGATCATGTCGGACTCGTTGATGGCCTTCCAGCCCGCGATCGAGCTGCCGTCGAACATGAAGCCGTCCGTCAGCATGTCGTCGTCGATGACGCCCGAGGCCATGGTCAAGTGCTGCCACTTGCCCTTGGGATCGGTGAAACGGAGGTCGACCCAGTCGATCTCCTCGTCCTTGATGCGCGAAAGGATGGTGTCCGCGTTGTTCGCCATGGGTGTTGGCCTCGCTCAAAAATGTCGTCGCGCCCGAACCAATTGCCGCATGTCCCGGCGCTGCTAGCGGGAGCGCCGACGAAGCGATTCGAGCTTGTGCGCCCAGATTCCGGAGCGCGCGGCGAGAGTCAGGAGGGCAGCGAATATTTCACCGGTGCGGGCCGCTGTTGTGCGGCGTGCGGAAACATCTAGGCTGCTTTGGGGGGATCACTCGCGGGAGAGGGCCGGCCATGTTGATTGCACTGCTCGTGCCGGTAATCCTTGCGAGCCTCCTGTTCACGGGCGTGCTCGTCAAAAGCGTCGTTGCGCGCCGAGCGACCCCCACCGCCGAGACGATAGCGCTCGGTGCAGTGGTATGCTTTTTCGATACGCTCGGGATTGGCTCTTTCGCGCCGAGCACGGCGTGGCTGAAGTTCCGCCGTATCGTTCCCGATCGCCTGATCCCGCCGACGATCCTGGTCGGCCTGACCATCGCTGCGGTTCTTGAATCGATCATTTTCCTCATCCGCCTCGGCGTGAAGGTGGATCCGGTCCTTCTCGTCGGCTGCGTGCTCGCCTGCCTCATGGGCGGTCTTCTCGGAGCACCGTTGGTACACCGCACTCGCGTCTGGATCGTGCAAATGATTGTCGCGATTGGCTTGCTTCTCGCCGCGATCGCCTACGGAATGACCAATCTCCATCTTTTCCCCGGCGGCGGCACGGCGGCATCGCTGTCCATGGCGCTGACGATCCTTGCCATTGCCGCCAACTTCGCCTTCGGCGTGCTGCTGAATTACGGTGTCGGGAATTACGCTCCGACGCTCGTTGTCCTCAGCCTCATGGGAATGGATCCCCGGCTGTGCTTTCCGATCATGGCGGGAGCCGCCGCATTGATGGGTTGCGGGGCCGGGATCCGGCACATCAATACCGGCAATCTCGATCTGCGTGTGGTCCTCGGACTAACGATCGGGGGAATCCCGGCGGTCATCGTCGCCGCCTACATCGTCGTGACCATGCCGCTCGAGCTGCTTCGCTGGCTGGTTCTGGTCGTCGTGCTCTATGCCGCCTCGATCATGTTCCGCGCAGCGCTGCTCGGACGGCGAGAGCATCATCCCGAGCCCGCGACCGCCGCGCTTGCCGATTGACCTTGCGGGAACAGTTTCACCGCCGCGCCATTCTTACCCGCGGGCGGACAAGAAGGAGGCGGTCGTCATGCGCTCCATCCTGCTTTGGCTGATCGGCGTTCCCGTGCCGATCATCCTTCTGCTCGCGCTCTGCACGCATCACTTCTGACGCGAATATCGCCATCGCCGTTGCAATCGCCTTATCCTTCGTTAGGGCAGTCCTCTCGCTTTGCGTGGCGCTGGATAGGAGCCGGTGAGCAACTCCGACGACAATGTCCTCCAATTCATCGCGGCCAGCTTCCCGTCGGTATGGACGCTGGAGCTGCTGCTTGCGCTCAAGCGTGACCGGCGGGCGTGGACGCGCGAGCAGCTCGTCTCGACGCTGAGGGCAAGCGAGCTCGTCGTGGCGAAGGCGCTGGACGCGCTTGTTGCTGCGGGCCTCGCCTCGATCGAGGGGGAAGGGGCCGTGTACCTGCCAGTGAACCGCGAGGTCGAGGATTGCGTCGAGCAGGTCGAGCAATTGTATCGCACGCGGCCCAATGCGGTCCGAAGGTCGATCATCTCCGCCGGAACCAGCAGCGCGTCAGCCTTTGCCGATGCATTCAAGATCCGAAGGGATGGGGATGGCTGAGATCTTCCCGGCAATCGTTTATGTCCTTTGCTTCCTGACGAGCACTGTCTGCGCCTGGATGCTTGGCCGGAGCTATCTTCGGAGCGGCACCGGCCTGCTTCTATGGAGTTCGGTGTGCTTCCTGTTCCTCGCCGCGAACAACCTCGTCCTCGTGTTCGACTTGGTGGTCTGGCCGGATAACGTCGACCTCAGGATTCCGCGCCTTCTCCTTTCACTGGCAGCAGTGATGTCGCTGATCTGGGGCTTCGTCTGGGAGAAGGAGGAGGAATGAGACGATGAGCATCTATGCTTTCCTCTCCGGCGCGGTGACGTTTGGATATCTCGTTTGCGCCCTGTTGTTCCTTCGCTTCTGGCGCCGGACGCGCGATCCGCTGTTCGTGGCGTTCGCCCTCGCCTTCGGACTCCTCGGCGGGGGCCAGGCTCTCCTTGCCCTTGCAAATATCCCGACCGAGGAGCGCGGGCCGATCTATCTCATCCGCCTTGCCGCCTTCGCCATCATCATCCTCGCAATTGCCCGCAAGAACCGTGCCAGCGCGAAGCGTTAGGGCAACACTCACGGCCCGCCCACGACAAACCGGTTTCCCAGCCCCTTGTCCCCCATAAATCGCCTCGCTATCAGGCCCGCCAATCGCGCCGGCCTCAGCCGGAGCGGCGTCTCGCTTACGTGCCATCCGGCACCAACGGCATATCGCGTCATGAAGGGGTATGATGGCCACCAAGGCACAATCCGCTGAGGTTCCCGCAACCGCAGAGTCGGGCGGCGACGGCGTGCGCCGCCGCGACTTCCTGAACGTAGCAGCAGTCAGCTTCGCTGGTGTTGGCGGTGTTGCCGCGCTTGCGCCCTTGCTCGTCCAGATGGCGCCATCGGCGGACGTGCTCGCGCTCGCGACGACGGAAGTCGATATTTCCAAGATCCAGCCCGGGCAGGGCATCAAGACGTCATGGCGCAAGCAGCCGGTGTTCATCCGCAACCTGACCCCCAAGGAAATCCAGGAAGCGAATGCCGTTTCGCTATCGGATCTTCGTGACCCGCAGACGCTCGCGGACCGCACCAAGCCGGGCAAGGCCAACTGGCTGATCACTCTGGGTGTCTGCACCCACCTCGGCTGCGTGCCGCTCGGCATCGGAGAGGGCGAGAACCGGGGTCCCTACGGCGGTTATTTCTGCCCGTGCCACGGTTCGATGTACGACACGGCCGCGCGCATTCGGCAGGGGCCGGCGCCGAAGAACCTCGAGGTGCCGGAATATGAGTTCACATCGCCGACCACCGTGCTGATCGGCTGAGGGGTTAAAGACAGATGAGCTTCAAGTGGGCCAAGCCCTACGAACCCAAGCATCCGTTCATGCGCTGGATGGACGAGCGCCTGCCGCTTCCGCGCCTCGCCTACGGAGCCGTCGGCGGCGGCTACCCGGTACCGCGTAACCTCAATTACTTCTGGAATTTCGGCGTTCTTGCCGGGATTTTCCTCACCATCCAGATCGTCAGCGGCATCGTGCTCGCGATGCATTATTATGCGACGACGGGTGGCGCGTTCCAGTCGGTCAACCAGCTGATCATGCGCGACGTCAACGCCGGTTGGCTCCTTCGCTATGCGCACATGAACGGCGCAAGCTTCTTCTTCATCGTCACCTACATCCACATCTTCCGCGGTCTTTACTACGGTTCCTACAAGGCTCCGCGCGAGCTCGTGTGGATGCTGGGGCTCGTGATCTACCTCCTGATGATGGCGACGGCCTTCATGGGCTACGTCCTTCCCTGGGGGCAGATGAGCTACTGGGGCGCGCAGGTCATTACCGGCTTCTTCTCGGCATTCCCGCTGGTTGGGGAGCCGCTGCGGGTCTGGCTGCTTGGCGGCTACGCGCCCGACCAGGCGGCGCTGACGCGCTTCTTCTCGCTTCACTACCTGCTGCCCTTCGTGATCGCGGCAGTCGTGATCCTCCACATCTGGGCCTTGCACATCCCGGGCTCGGGCAACCCGACCGGGGTCGACGTCAAGGAAGAGCGCGACACGCTGCCGTTCCACCCGTTTTACACGGCGAAGGACGGCTGGTTCGCCGCGGCGTTCCTGCTCTTCTACGCGCTGGTGACCTATTTCGCGCCGAACTATCTCGGCCATCCGGACAATTATATCGAGGCGAACCCGCTGGCGACGCCGGCACATATCGTCCCCGAATGGTATTTCTGGCCGTTCTACGCGATCCTTCGCTCGTTCACCGTCGACTTCATCCTGCCCGCAAAGCTCTGGGGCGTGCTGGCGATGTTCGGCTCGATCCTGCTGCTGTTCTTCCTGCCCTGGATCGACCGTTCGCCGGTTCGTTCGGGATCCTATCGACCGGTGTTCAAGCGCTTCTTCTGGCTGCTCGTCGTCGACGTGCTGATCCTCGGCTACATCGGTGGAGCGGAGATCAACGCCTGGCGGGTCGCCGTCGGGCAGATCGCCGCGGCCTATTACTTCCTTCATTTCCTCGTGATCCTGCCGCTCGTCTCGTCGTTCGAGACGCCGCTGCCGCTGCCGAGCTCAATCTCGGAGAGCGTGCTTCACGGCGAGGCCGAGGAAGCTGCGCCGGCTGGTCAGAAGAAGCCGCGGCGCGGCGCAACGGCGACCGCCGCTTAAGGGGACTGGCAGGCACATGCGTTTCATTCTCGGATTTATCGGCGCTGTCTTCGCAGCGATCCTGCTGATCTCCTTCTTCAGCAACCTTGCGACCTATTTCCGCAGTCCGCCGGCACCGATGGCGGCTGAGGAATTCCACAGGGAAGCAAAGGAACTGCGCCTCGCGTCCGACGGGCCGTTCGGCAAGTTCGACAAGCGCCAGCTGCAGCGCGGCTTCCAGGTCTATTCGGAAGTCTGCTCGGCCTGCCACAGCCTGAAGTTCGTCTCGTTCCACCACCTCAAGGCGCTCGGCTACAACGACGCGGAGATCAAGAAGATCGCGTCGGACTGGAAGACGCAGGTCCCGTCGATCAACCCCGACACGGGCGAGGCGGCGACTCGCAAGGCGCTCCCTTCGGACAACTTCCCGCCGCCGTTCGCCAACGAGACAGCGGCACGTGCAGCGAACAACAATGCGCTGCCGCCTGACCTGTCGCTCATGACCAAGGCCCGCGACGGCGGGGCGGCTTACGTCTACTCGCTGATCACCGGCTATCAGAACCAGCCGGCGGAGCTGCTCAAGAAGTTCCCGGATGCGAAGACCCCCGAAGGGCTGCACTACAACCCGTATTTCGCGAACCTCAACATCGCCATGCCGCCGCCGCTCACCGCGAACGGACAGGTGACCTATGCCGACGGCACTCCGTCGACGGTCGACCAGATGGCGAAGGACGTCGCGGCTTTCCTCGTCTGGACCGCGGAGCCGAACCTCGAAAGCCGCCATGCAGCGGGTCTCGCGGTCTCGATCTTCCTGCTGATCGCGAGCATTCTCGGCTACATGGCCTACCAGCAGCTCTGGTACGAGACGAAGCGTGCAGTGCGCGTCACCGGGCCGCTCGATCCGGAGAACCAGGCCAAGTCGCGTCGAGCGAAGGCGAAGCAGGGCATCGCCGGCTGACCGCTTACAGGATCCTTTGAGCTTCAACCGCCGGCGTCGCCTCGTGGCCCGCCGGCGGTTTTTTTGTCCGGGTTAAGGGGAGGGAACATGCGCGCACATCTTTGGGCCTTGCTGGCATCTTCGGCGGTGGTCGCGAGCGCAGCGGGCGCGGCGACGAGCGACACTTCCCGGATCATCGATGAGGGCATGAACCGCAGCCAGGTGATGGTGACGTCACATGAGCTGATGGACGACATCGGTCCGCGGCTCACAAACTCGACGAACATGCGCAAGGCGCAGGACTGGGCCATCCGAAAGCTCGAGAGCTACGGCCTCTCGAACGTTCATCGAGAAGGCTACGACTTCGGCCGGGGCTGGGACATCGTCAATTCGAGCGTTCGGCTGGTGTCGCCGCGACCGATCGAGCTGACGGCAATCCCCGTCGCCTGGAGCCCCCCGACCAAGGGCCCGCTTCGCGCTCCGGCAGTGGTCGCGCCGATGAACCGCAAGGAACAGTTCGCAGCTTATCGCGGCAAGCTCGCCGGGAAGATCGTCCTGACCAGCCTGCCGGGCATGAGCGGCGAGCCGAAGGAGCCGGCGTTCCAGCGTCTCGACAGCGGCGAGATCGCCAAGCTCGACCAATATGCGATCCCGCATTTCGATCCCGAAGCGCAGAACAACTTCATCAAGCGGGTCGAGTTCGGCCGTGACCTCGACGCGTTCCTCGCCAGCGAAGGTGCCCTTGCGCAGGCGACCATGGCCGGCCGTGACGGGCGGCTCGTCTCGGGTGAGGGCTACCAGAACCAGGTCGGCGGCTCCCCCAAGCTTCCGACGGTGCAGATCGCGGCCGAGGACTATCGGCGGATCGCACGGATGGCGAAGATGGGCGACGACCCGGTCGTCGAGATCAATTCCGATGTCCGGTACCTCGACGACGATACTCACGCATACAATATCATTGCCGACATTCCGGGCAGCGACCCGAAGGCGGGCTACGTCATGGCGGGCGCACATTTCGACAGCTGGGTCGCCGGCGACGGGGCAGCGGACAATGGCGCCGGAAGCGCCGTGGTCATGGAAGCGGCACGGATCCTCCGCCAGATCGGCGCAAGACCCAAGCGCACGATCCGCTTCGCGCTCTGGACCGGCGAGGAGCAGGGGCTGTTCGGCTCACTCAATTACGTGACGCAGCACCTTGCCAGGCGACCGTTCGCAGTCACCCAGAACGGCATCGTCAATTACATGAAGTGGCGGGACTCCTATCCGGTGACGCAGCTGCCCGGCTACGGCGACCTCAAGGCCTATTTCAACATGGACAACGGCTCGGGCAAGCTGCGGGGGATCTATGCCGAAGGGAATGCGGCAGCGAAGCCGCTTCTCACCGAGTGGCTCTCACCATATGCAAGCATGGGAGCAGGGACGGTAGTTGCCGGCCCGACAAGCGGTACCGACCACGAGTTCTTCCAGTCGGTGGCGATCCCGGGGTTCCAGTTCATCCAGGATCCGCTCGATTATGAGAGCCGGGTGCACCATTCGGACATCGACACGCTGGATCACCTCAGGGCCGACGACTTGCGACAGGCTGCCGTGGTGCTCGCCGGCGTGCTGCTGCAGGCGGCGAACAGCGACAAGGAATTGCCGCGGCCACCGATGCCAACCAAGCCTTCGCCAACCGATCCCTTCAAGTACGATTATCCCGATCCGAAGTGACGGGCGCACCAGCGTTTCGCAGCTTTAACAATAGTTCAGCCGTCATTCACTCGCACGCGCGCGTAGAGATCGGGATAACTCCGGAAGTAATGGAGACTCGATCATGCGCGTTCCTCGGTTTCGTTTCGCAGCGCTGGCGCTCGTCAGCGGGCTTGTCCTCAGCGGCTGCGCCTATGACATGTACGGCGACCCTTATGGCTATGGCGGCGTCTCGGTAGGCGTCGGCTCGGGCTATTACGGCGGCTACGGATACGGTTCTCCGTACGGGTCCTATGGCTACGGCTATCCCTATGGCGGATACGGCTATGGCGCCTACGACCCATTCGGCTGGTACGGAAACTACTATTATCCGGGCAGCGGCATCTACGTTTACGACCGTCATCGTACCCGCCACGTCTGGACGGGCGACCAGCAGCGCTACTGGCAGGACCGCCGCAGCCGCTGGCAGAGCCGCACCGGCTCAACGACCACGAGCGACAACTGGAGCGGCTGGGATCGCAGTCGCTGGCGTGATCACCGCAACTCGACGCCAGTAACGACGACGACCGGCACCAGCCAAACGCCGCGCTCGTGGAGCAGTCGTTCCTCGGTGACGACAAGCAGCGAATCCGTGCGGAGCTCGGACAATGGTTCGACGCCCCGCAGCCAAAGGTCGCGCAGCTCGGACAGCGTATCGACGCCGCGCCATTCACACAGCGAGAGGCACCCGGACTAGGCGCTTTGCGGCCGGCGACGAATGAGAACGATCGAGGTGAAGGTCATCACCTCCTGGTCGTCCTGGTTCGTGACCGTGGTCTCGGTCCTGAATGATCCCATGTCGGGCCGGCTGCGCGAGGGCCTCTTCTCGATGATCCTGCCCCGCACGTGGAGCGTATCGCCGGGATAGACGGGCCGCTTCCAGCGGAGCTCGTCGATGCCGGGCGAGCCGAGCCCGGCCTGGTCCTGGTCGACGACGCGGCGGGCGATCACCGCCATCGTCATCGCTGCAGTGTGCCATCCGCTCGCCGCGATGCGCCCGAAATGCGTCTTGGCGGCCGCTTCATCGGATAGATGGAACGGCTGCGGGTCGTACTTGCGCGCAAACTCCAGCACTTCCTCGCGCGTGACGTCGTAAGACCCGAAATAGGTCTCCGCGCCGATTTCCAGGTCTTCGAAATATCTCATGCGTGCCGCGCATAGCGGCGCGCCGCGGCACAGGCTACGGTAAGGCCGTGGCGACCCATTCTCCGATCGGCACCCGCTGGAACCCGCGCCTCGTCGAGGCGGCGATGGCGCTCAATGAAAACCGCCTCGACGTCGCCGAGCGCATCTTGAAGCCGCACCTCAAGGAAGACCCGTTCGACGCTGCGGCGATCCGGATGCTCGCCGAGCTTGCCGGGCGGATCGGACGCTGGCGCGACGCCGAGAATCTGCTCCGCCGCGCGGTCGAGCTCGCGCCCGGCTGGACGGCGGCGAAGGCGAACCTTGCTCTCGTGCTCGGCCGCATGGGGCGCCCCGCCGAAGCAATGAAACTGCTTGACGAGGTTTTCGCAGACGAGCCGGAGGAGCTTGGTCACTGGAACCTCAAGGCGGCGACGCTCGGGCGTCTCGGCGACTTCGAAAAGGCGATAGGGCTTTATGAAAGCGTCCTCGAGCGCAGCCCTACGCAGGCTCGAGTATGGTTGAGCTATGGCCACATGCTGAAGACAATAGGCCGGCAGGCTGACGGGGTGGCCGCATACAGGCAATCGATCGCGCTCAAGCCGGCGCTCGGCGAGGCATGGTGGAGCCTTGCGAACCTCAAGACGGTGAAGTTCACTAAAGCCGACCTTGGCGCGATGCAGGAGGCGCTTCATGCGCGCGACCTCGCCGACGAGGACCGCTTTCACCTCGACTTCGCGCTCGGCAAGGCATTGCACGACCTTGGGCGCGCGGATGAGGCCTTCGCGCATTATGCCGCGGCCAACGCGTTGCGGCTGAAGCTCCAGCCCTATCGGCCTCACGAGATCAGCCGGACCGTCGAGCGCTGTATCGACGCATTCACCGCCGAGGCCTTCGCGGCGCGCAAGGGCGGCTCTGAAGCGCCCGACCCGATCTTCATCGTCGGCATGCCGCGCGCGGGCTCGACGCTGGTCGAGCAGATCCTGTCGTCGCACAGCGCAGTCGAAGGGACGTCCGAGCTACCGGATATCCCGGCGCTGTGCCGAAAGCTCGGGCCTTATCCGAGAGCCATTCTCGAATTGTCCGAAACGGAACGCCGCGAGATGGGCGAGGAGTATCTGAAGCGCTCAGGCGTCCAGCGGCGGACCGAGCGGCCATTCTTCATCGACAAGCTGCCGAACAACTGGCTGTTCGTCCCGTTCATCCACCTCGTTCTCCCGAATGCGAAGATCATCGACGCCCGCCGTCATCCGCTCGGATGCTGCTTCTCCAACTTCCGCCAGCATTTCGCGCACGGTCAGGCATTCACCTACGACCTCGAGCACGTCGGGCGATATTATGCTGACTACGTTCGGCTGATGACCCACGTCGACGCAGTGCTTCCTGGGCGCGTGCACAGGATCATCTATGAGCGGATGGTCGACGATACCGAGGCAGAAGTCCGAAGCCTGCTCGATTATTGCGGGCTCGATTTCGAGCCGCAGGTCCTCGAATTTTACAAGACCCAAAGGGCGGTCAGGACGGCGAGCTCCGAGCAGGTTCGCCGCCCGATCTATCGCGAAGCGACCGAGGAATGGCGAGCGTACGAGCAGCACCTCGCGCCTCTGAAGACCATCCTCGGCCCGGTGCTCGATGCGTACCCGCATGTGCCTGCGGCCTTCGCGCAACGGTACTGAGACAATTGTAAGCAGCGGCCGCGACAATCGTTGACAAGCCGGAACGGCTCTGTCGCAATGCCGACATACGAATGAGGGGGATCCATTCGATGACGGACTTGCGCGCGCTCACCTTGGGCCTTCTCGCATCAACCGCGCTCGCGACGCCTGCGCTGGCGCAAACCACGCCGGTGCAGACTCCCAGCCAATCGCCGGCTCCCGGGACCAATGCCACCGATGTCACTGCGCCGCCACCGAAGGTCCAGACGGCCGAGGAAGGGCAGGTCCCGGACCAGACCGAGATCGTCATCACTGCGACCAAGCGCGAAGAGTTTCTACAGAACGTTCCGCAGAGCGTGATCGCGCTGGGCACACGGCGGCTCGACCAGCTGAATATCTCCAACTTCGAGGATTATACGAGGCAGCTGCCGTCGGTGAGCTACAACTTCTCACAGTCCGGCGGCACCGTCGTGTACATGCGAGGCGTCGCAACCGGAGGCGACGGCAATCACTCGGGCGCCCTACCTTCGGTCGGTGTTTACCTGGACGAGCAACCGGTGACGACAATCGGCGGTGCGCTCGATGTCCATATTTACGACATCGCTCGGATCGAGAGCCTCGCAGGACCTCAAGGCACGCTCTACGGGGCTTCGAGCGAAGCGGGCACCATCCGAATCATCACCAACAAGCCGGATCTTTCGGGAACCTACGGCCGGGTCGACGGCGAGATTAACAAGGTCGATCACGGCGGCACCGGCGGGAAGCTTGAAGGAATGGTCAACATTCCGGTCGCCGCTCATATCGCCTTCCGCGGGGTTGGATTCTGGCAGCGGGACGCCGGGTTCATCGACAACGTGCCCGGCACCAGAACCTATTGCGGAGACGCGGTTACAGATCCGTTGACCGGAGAAATCACGGGCTGTGTCCGCAATGGCATCACCGTCAACAATGAAGCGTTCCTTGGAAACGACATTAACGAGGTGACGAATTACGGCGGTCGCGCAGCGCTCAAGATTGACCTCGATGACAACTGGACCGTCACTCCGACGATCATGCATCAATACTACAAGCAGGACGGCTTTTTCGCGTTCGATCCACTGCTTGGCGACCTGAACGATCAGCGCTTCCGCAATGAGTACCGCAGGCAGAAGTTCACGCAGGCGGCACTGACAGTCCAGGGCAAGATCTGGGACTTCGACCTCACCTATGCGGGCGCATATCTCGACCACCCGACCTATTCGGTCGGCGACTATACCGATTACGCCGATGCCTACGACCAGATCTATGAGGGTTACGGCGGTATCGCGAACTATCAAAATTATCGGGATGCAGCCGGAAACACGATCGATCCGCGGCAGTACATTGTCGGCAACGAGCACTTCAAAAAGATGAGCCAGGAGCTTCGCGTCGCGACGCCGAGGGACTGGCGGTTCCGTGCCATCGCCGGCGCTTTCTACCAAGTCCAGAAGAACCACATCTACCAGGACTACAAGGTCGATAACCTGGCTCCGGACCTCTCAGTGAACGGTTGGCCGGGGACAATCTGGCTCACACTCCAAGATCGTAAGGACAAGGACTATGCCCTGTTTGGCGAGGCCGAATTCGACGTCACGCCTCAAATCACGCTGATCGCCGGCGGACGCTACTACAAGTTCGACAATACGTTGATCGGTTTCAACGGGATGGGTCAAGACAACCCGGTGGGCACCACGCTCGGCTACAACCGTTGCCTCACCGTCAACGGAAAGGAGCTTCGCAATGATCCGACGAGCGCGCTGATCGGCGGAGGAGTTTCGGATACTCCCTGCACGAACGTAGGCGAGGTGGTTGACGGACAGCTCCAACCGAAGCGCAGCAAGGATACCGGCTTCACCCATCGCCTGAGCGCGCGATACAAACCGACCAAGGACCTCATGTTCTATGCGACTTGGTCGCGCGGTTTCCGGCCCGGAGGGATTAACCGCCAGCCGACTGCTCCAGCCTACTCGCCGGATTACCTCTATAATCTCGAAGCCGGCTGGAAGACTACGTTCGGTCCTCTCACCTGGAACGGCGCCATCTATCACCAGATCTGGAAGGGGTTTCAGTTTGCGTTCCTGGGTGCGAACAGCCTGACGGTGATCCAGAATGGTCGCGATGCTAAGATCAACGGCATCGAGAGCGACCTCTCCTACACCGCGCACGGCCTGTCGCTGAGCGCGGCGGCCGCATATACGGATGCCAAGACCAAGGGGGCGATCTGCCATTCGTCGATCGATCCTGCGGCTGATTGCTCGGCCCCGGGCGACTTTATCGTGACACCATCGGGCACTCGCTTGCCGGTCACGCCAAAATTCAAGGCTACCGGGACGGCGCGTTACACGTGGCCGGTTTGGGCCGGCAAGGCCCATGTCCAGGGCAGTATTGCCTACCAGGGATCAGCCAGTGTCGATGTCAGGCAAGACATTGGCGGGGGCTTCAACCCTAACGACGTTTTCGGCCGAATTAGATCCTCGACCTTGATCGACCTGTTCACAGGATATGATTGGAAAAATTACAGCGTCGAGTTGTTCGGCACGAACATCTTCGACAAGCGTAACGAGCTCGCTCGTTTCACGGCATGCGGCGCCTGCGCTCGACTCCACATTATCCCGGGGCGTCCACGGACCATCGGTCTTCGTGCGGGAATGAAGTTCTAGCGCAAGGAAACGGACATTCCGGATCGCCGTTGGAGCTGGATGAGCGAAGGGCGGCGACCCCAGTACCTGCAACTGCGGTTCATCGCCGCAATCGTCGGCCTGGCCAGCATCTGGGTCGCGATGCTCCTGCTGGGCGGGGGGCCGCTCGACGCCCGCATTTACGAGGCGCTTTATGCCGGCCATCGTCCGGCGCTTGCGGCGATCGCCCGCGGCCTGACTGCGCTCGGCGAGCCGACCGTGCTGATTTCCGCCTGCGTCGCTTGCGCGCTGTGGCTCTGGTATGCGGGTCGCGGGCGTCTCGGGGTCGTGCTGCTCCTCATCGCGATGTTGGGGCGCGGCCTTAGCGAAGCGCAGAAATATTGGGTTGCACGGGCCCGCCCCGATCTCGAGCTTCATCTCGTCGTGGTGAAAACCCAGTCGTTTCCCAGTGGCCATGCCGCGAGCTCGATGATCTTCTACCTGGCGCTCGCCATCGCCCTGACATCCGGAACACGCTGGCAGCGGGCTGCGCCGGCTGCAGCGGTAATCCTTTCGCTGCTGATCGGAACGAGCCGGGTCATGCTGGGAGTGCACTGGCCGAGCGACGTGATCGGCGGTTGGACGTTCGGCATGATGTGGGTGCTCTTGACGTTGCGACCCGCCGAGCGGCTGCTGAGCGCGAGTTCCGCGAGGTGATCAACTGCGCTAGAATGAGCCTGGCAAAGGGGAGGTCATCATGGCGAAGCCGTTCACCCTCGTTGCCGCGCTGATCTTCACGGTAGTTGCGGTGATCCACGTCTACCGGCTGTTCACCGGCTTTCCGGTGGTCCTCGGCAGCCACGAGATCCCGGTGTGGGTGAGCTACCTTGGCGTGCTCGTCCCGGGACTGCTCGCGCTCATGCTCTACCGGGAAAGCAGGTCCTGAGCAGCCTTTAGACGTTGAAGCGGAACAGCATCACGTCGCCGTCCTGGACGACATATTCCTTGCCTTCCGAACGGAGCTTGCCGGCATCGCGGGCTCCCGCTTCCCCGCCGAATTTCACAAAGTCGTCGTAAGCAATCGTCTCCGCGCGAATGAACCCGCGCTCGAAGTCAGTGTGAATCTCGCCGGCCGCCTGCGGCGCCTTTGCGCCCCTGTGCACGGTCCAGGCGCGCGCTTCCTTCGGCCCTGCAGTGAAGAAAGTGATGAGGCCCAGAAGCTCGTAACCGGCCTGGATCATGCGATTGAGGCCCGTCTCGTGCAATCCAAGGTCCGACAGGAATGCTTCGCGCTCGTCGGCTGGCAAGGTCGCGATTTCCGCCTCGATCGCTGCGGAAATAACAACTGCCTTCGCACTTTCCGCTGCCGCTTTCTCGAACACCCGCGCAGACAGCGCATTCCCGGACGCCGCGTCCCCTTCATCGACGTTGCACACGTAGAGCACCGGCTTGGCGGTCAGAAGTTGCGCTCGCTCAAGCGCTTTTTCTTCCTCGACGTCTTTTGGCTGGGTCAGTCGCGCCGGCTTCGATGCGCGTAGGAGGTCGAGAGCCTGGCTGAGCACCGACGCCTCGATCTTCGCCTCCTTGTCGCCCTGCTGCGCCTTCTTGACGAGGCTGGGTACGCGTCGCTCGAGGCTGTCGAGGTCGGCGAGCATCAGCTCGGTTTCGACCGTCTCGGCATCGGCGATGGGGTCGACGCGCCCTTCGACGTGAGTGACGTCCCCGCCCTCGAAGCAGCGCAGCACGTGGACAATGGCATCGACCTCGCGGATGTTGGCAAGGAACTGGTTGCCGAGCCCTTCGCCCTGGCTCGCGCCGCGGACGAGCCCTGCAATGTCGACGAACTCGATCTGGGTCTCGATTTCCTGCGCGGAGCTTGCGATTCTTGCGATGGCGTCGAGCCGCTCGTCGGGAACCGCGACGCGGCCGACATTGGGCTCGATCGTACAGAACGGATAGTTCGCCGCCTGCGCCGCGGCGGTCTCGGTCAAAGCGTTGAAAAGCGTCGATTTGCCAACGTTCGGCAGGCCGACGATGCCGCAGCGAAAGCCCATTGCATGTCCTTGGATTTTGGGAGTTGGCGCCCCTTAGCCGCCCTTGTCGATCCTTGCCAAGAACCGTCGAACCTCAGCGGGGCTGCGAAGCGTGACCCGCGTGCCCCTGAACCCCGCGAGCTTCGCGTCCGTGCGTTTCCTCGCGCGTCTCGGGAAGGTCGCGACGTAGACCAGGAACTCGAGGTTGACCTGTTCCGGACAGCCTTCAGCCATGTCGGGGCGAACCTTGCGCCACGAGGTCGCAACGCGCCGGACGATCCGCCAGACGCAGAGCCATGCTGGGAACTCCAGGTCGATAACCGTATCGGCGCGGCCGAGGCGGAGCTCGAGCGAGCCGCTGTAGTTGCCGTCGATGATCCAGCGATCGCGCCTTGCGATCTCAGTGACTTGGCGCTGCCATTCGTCGCGTGGTGGCTCGATCCAGCCCGGACGCCAGTGCTCCTGGTCGAGGTGGACGAGCGGCAGGCCAGTCGTCCGCGAAAGCTCGGTCGCCAGCGTCGACTTGCCCGAACCGGGCGACCCGATGACGAGGACGCGTTGCAACAGTCAGGCGAAGTTGAAGCTGATGGACAATCGCTCGCCCCGTCCGGATCCGGGGAGCACCTCGTGACGCAGCCAGCTCTCCCACAGCAGCAGCAGACCCGGGCGCGGCTCGATGGTGACGAACGCATCATCGCGCGGAGGCGCGGCCATCATGAGGGGCAGGCGCGGATCCTCGAACCGGATCGCGCCGGAGCCCTTCGGCACCTCGACGTAGAGTGTGCCGGATATGATGCTGTTCGGATGGATGTGCGCGCTGTGATGGCCAGATCCGCGGAGCAGGTTCGCCCAAAGGCTGTCGAGCCGCGGCTTGCGTGAAAGCTCGAATGCGCAGTCCTTCGCGTAGCTCGCCGCGTGGCGCGTCAAAAGCTTGGCGAGATCGGCAAAGGAGGGATCGCGACGGGGCAGATCGTTGAGCGACGCGTAGCTGGTGTAGCCGGCATATCGATGCTCCCGCGACCAGCGGATGCCGGCCTTGTCGTCACGCGCGAGCGAGCGGATCGAATGGGCGAGCTCATCGCTCAGGCGACTGTTGCCAAGCTCGGCTTCGTAGAGACGCGTGACGAACAATGAACGGACCGGCATCCACCCGCTGTGCGTCGGCAACGTCGGCCGCGCAAGAGCGTGGACAGGTCCGCGCGGGATGCTAGCTTCCGCCCACTTTCCGGGAGATCTTCATGCGCCGCCGTCTGTCTGCGTTCTCGCTCTGCTTTGCCACGGCTGCCGCTCTTGCCGCGCCGGCGACCGGAGCCGCCCCTGCCGTCGCTGTCCGCCCGGCGGAGAAGCCGCTTCTCGACGTGAAGCCTGACGCAAAGACCGGCAAGATCATCGCCAGCTTTCGAAAGCCCGGCGACGATGGCATCGCCGCGCGGTACATCTACCTCACGCAGCTTGAGACAGGCCTCGGCTCGGCCCAGATCCTGCTCGACAAGGCTACGCCCGGACGCAGCCGCATCATCGTCTTCCGCCGCATCGGCAAGAAGGTCGCTGCAGAGATCGAGAATTCCAAGTTCGTCGCCAGGAACGGGACGGTGGACGAGCAGCAGGGCGTTCGTCAGGCCTTCCCGACCTCAACGATCTGGATGGGCGATGTCGTCGAGGCGAAGCCGGACGGCTCGTTCACTGTCGACCTCGCAAGCTTCCTTGCGCGCGACGATTTCGATGCGGCGACGATCATCAAGAAAGGCGGTGGCGGCGACTTCAAATATGTGCCCGAGCTCAGCGCGGCCGATCCGAACTTCGTAAAGCTGTTCCCGAAGAATGCCGAGTTCGCGTCCAAGCTTACCTTCCGCGCCGACGAGCCGACGGCAGAGGTCGCGAACATCATCCCCGACAATCGAACGGTCACGCTGACTCTGCGCCATTCGCTGATCGCCCTGCCGGAACCAGGATTTGTCTCGCGCCGCGATCCTTACGGTTACTCGTTCGGAGAGCAGCAGCTCGACTTCTCGGCGCCGCTCGGCTCCGAGATCGTCAGCGATCTCGCGACCCGTTTCCGACTGGAGAAAGTCGATCCGACGGCGGCGCGTTCGCCGGTGCGGAAGCCGATCGTCTTTTACATCGACCGCGGCGCTCCGGAGCCGATCCGCAGCGCGCTTCGCGAGGGTGTAAGCTGGTGGAACGCGGCGTTCGATGCAGCCGGGTTCATCGACGCGTTCCGCGCGGAGATCCTGCCCGAGGGAGCAGACCCGCTCGACGTCCGCTACAACGTCGTGAACTGGGTCAATCGCGCGACGCGCGGCTGGTCCTACGGATCGCCGATCGACGACCCGCGAACCGGCGAGATCATCAAGGGATCGGTGTTGCTGGGATCGCTGCGCGCGCGCCAGGACATGATCATCTTCCAGGCGCTCGTGGGGGCTGGTCTGACCGGCACCGGCGATCCCAATGACCCGGTCACGGCGACGCTTGCGCGGATTCGGCAGCTCGGAGCGCACGAGGTCGGCCACGCAATCGGTCTTCAGCATAATTTCGCCGGCAGTACGCAGGGCCGCTATTCGGTGATGGATTATCCAGGGCCCCGCGTGACGCTGGAGAACGGCGTACCGTCTCTCAAGGATGCATATGGCGCAGGCGTTGGCCCATGGGACAAATGGGTCATCAAATGGCTCTATGGTGCGCGTACGGATGCTGAGGCGGTCCCGATCGTCGCCGAGGCACGCCGCCAGGGCCTGCGCTTTGTCGCCGACAATGACTCGCGCCCGGTTGCTTCCGCCAATCCGCAAGGATCGCTGTGGGACGATTCGGCCGACCCCGTCGCCGAGCTCCGGCGGATGATGAACGTTCGCCGGGTCGCGCTCACCCGCTTCGGGCATTCGTCGATCCCCGGCGGTCAGTCGCTTGCAAACCTCAGGCGAGCTTTCGTTCCAATCTGGCTCCTCGATCGCTACCAGGTCGAAGCCGCGGCGAAGACGGTCGGCGGCGTTGATTTCCCCTATGCGCTGAACGGCGAGGGTGCGAGCGCGACCCCGGCGCTGCCAGCGGCGCAATGGGCCGCGCTTTACGCGCTTCTCGACACGCTGGCACCAGCTGAGCTCGCGGTCCCGCCGCCGCTGTTGCCGCTGCTCTCCGGCGGATTCGGCGGCAATTCGGACCGCCAGCAGGACATCGAGATCATCCCGACGGCCGGGGGCCCGGTGTTCGACCCGCTTAAAGCGACCGAGGTCGGAGCGGTTCAGACGCTTAACGCCTTGCTCGCGCCCGAGCGGCTCAACCGGCTCGAGGCGCAGCACGCGGCTGATGCGGGCATCCCTGCACCCTCGCAGCTGATCGAGCTCCTGCTCGGGCGCACGATTGCCCAGTCAGGAAACGATGTCGGTCGCCGCATCGCGACCACGACGGTCCTGTCACTCGCGAGGTTGCAGCGCGATTCGGCACTGTCGCCGACAGTGGCGCTGCAGCTTTCGGGAAGACTCGACCGACTGGCCGACGAGCTGCAGCGGAACCGCGGCCCCGAAGCCGACTGGGCGAGGGGCCTTTCCGGATTGCTCAAGGACCGCGAGGCACTCGACAAGGCCATCGCCGATCCTGCGCGGCTGCCGCGCGTGCCGCCAGGAATGCCGATCGGCATGGACGAGGCGCTCTAAGCCACGGCGATGACTCTCGTCTGAAGTCCTGATATCCGGGTGAAGGGGCCCGGATGGCGGACGTATTTGTCTCCTACGCGCGGCCGGATGAGCCGCGAGCGGAACGCGTGGCGGAAGCGCTGCGCGCCGAAGGTTACGCGGTCTGGCGCGACGACGAGCTGCCCGCCCATCGTGCTTACGCCGAAGTCATCGAGGAGCGCCTCGGGACGGCCGATGCGGTCGTCGTCCTGTGGTCACTCGATGCTGCCAAATCCCAATGGGTCAGGGCTGAAGCCGATGCCGCCCGTTCGGCTGCAAAGCTGGTGCAGGCAACGCTCGACGGAACCGTTCCGCCGCTGCCCTTCAACCAGATCCAGTGCGCCGATCTCGCCGGCTGGAGCTCGGGCGAGTGCAACGGCTGGCGCAAGCTCGTGACCAGTGTCGCCGCCCTCGCCGGTGAGCCAGATGCACCAGTCAGGAAGACGAGGGGCGACGCTTCGCCGGAAGGCCGGCTTTCGGTTTGTGTCCTTCCCTTTTCGAACATGAGCGGGGAGGCTGAGCAGGAATATTTCAGCGACGGTATCAGCGAGGACATCACCACCGATTTGTCGAAGGTCTCGGCACTGGCGGTCACTGCCCGCAACACCGCGTTCACCTTCAAGGGCCAGTCGGTGAATGTCTGCGACGTCGCCTCGAAACTCGGCGTCAGCCACGTCCTTGAAGGCAGTGTCCGCAAGGCAGGCAACAGGGTCCGCATTACTGCCCAGCTGATCGACGGCGGCAGCGGAGAGCATGTCTGGGCCGAGCGCTACGACCGCGATCTCACGGATATCTTCGCCATCCAGGACGAGATCAGCCAGTCGATCGTCGACGCGCTCAAGGTCAAGCTGCTGCCACAGGAAAAGCAGGCCATCGAAGCAAGGGGCACGAGCAATGCGGAGGCCTACAACCTCTACCTGATGGCCCGCCAATATTGGATCGACGGCGACTTCGGCGAGAGCGGGCGCGAGCGGCGCGTGATCCGGATTTGCGAGCGCGTGACGCGGCTCGATCCCAATTATGCGCAGGCCTGGGCGCTCATGGGCCTTGCACAGGCAAACCTGCGTTCGGCCTACACGGGCAACGAGGATCTGGACGACGGCCTCAAGGCGGCGAACACGGCCCTATCCATCGACGACACGATTGCCGAGGCACACCTGCCACGGGCGTGGCATTTCGCGATGGCCGGCCAGACGGAGGATGCCGAGAAGGAACTCGACACGGCGCTGAGGATGAACCCTCAGTCGTGGGAGGCGAACAAGGAAGCCGCGCGCATCTACTATCGTCACGGGAAACTCGAACCGGCAACCGTCCACCTCGAAAAGGCAACCGCGCTCGCGGAAACGGACTTCCATAGTCGCGGGATGTTGTCGGCGCTCTACCTCGCTCGCGGGCAACTGGAGCGGGCCCGCGAGTGCGCAGCGAAGATGATCGACCATGTCCAGGCCGCGCTCGCGCGCGATCCGGACAATGGCGCTGCACTCGCTTACGGCGCTCTGAGCTTCGCCGCGCTTGGCGATGCCGACCGCGCGCGCGACTGGATCGACCGCGCGTTGCTGCTGGATCCCGACAATATGTACATGCGATACAATCTTGCCTGGCCGGTGCTCGCGTTCTTCGAGGACAGGGAAGAAGCGCTGTGGCTTCTCGAACCGGCGCTGGAGAAAGGCGGCAAGACGCTGCTCAGCCTCGCGCAGGCCGACAGGAATCTCGATCCCTTGCGCGACGATCCGCGGTTTCAGCGCATGCTCAGCGCGGCAAGTGCGCGAATTGGAGCGTCCGCCGCCAGCGTCAGTCCTGCTGGAGCCTCAGTGCCACTTCACTCATGAACCTCGCATCGTCTCCCTCGGCAAGCCATTCGGATTCGGCGGCAAGCGCCGCCAGCATGTCCGACAGGGGCTCCATTTCCGCCTTCGCGTAATTGCCGAGCACATGCGGAGTGACGAGGTCCTTGCGACCTGGACCCGGGTGCCCGATGCCGATCCTGACGCGGCGGAAGTCGGCGCCAAGGCTAGCATCGATCGAGCGCAGGCCATTGTGGCCGGCGAGACCCCCGCCGACGCGAACCTTCACCTTGAAGGGGGCGAGATCGAGTTCGTCGTGGAACACGGTGAGAGCGTCCACGTCGAGCTTGTAGAAGCGCAGCGCCTGCTGAACCGCGTCGCCGCTGTCGTTCATGAAGGTTTGCGGCTTTAAGAGAATGATTCGGCTTGCCCCGATGCGCCCTTCCGCAACGAGGCTGCGGAACTTCTTCGAAAAGGGCGAGAAGCCGTGGACCTCGGCGATGATGTCCGCGGCCATGAAGCCCACATTGTGCCGGTGGAGCGCATATTTCGCGCCGGGATTTCCAAGGCCGACCCACAGTTGCATCGCGTTCACCTAGCGTCAGCATTGCTCAAAAAGAAACCGCCCATCCTTTCGGATGAGCGGCTCCCTGTTCTTTTCGCGAAGAACAACGAAGGGGCTTATTCGCCAGCTTCCTCGTTCGCAGTCTCGTCGGTCTCGCCTTCCTCGGCGCCGCCCTCGATGGTCGGAACCTCGCCGGAAGGCGCGGCTTCTTCCTCTTCGGCCTTCATCGCCGACGGAGCGACGATCGTCGCGACCGTGAAGTCTTCGTCCGTGTTCGACGGGATCACGCCGCTGGGCAGCTTGACCTGGCCGATGTGGATCGAGTCGCCGATCTCCAGCCCGTCAAGCGGCACGTGGATCTCGTTGGGGATGTGGGCTGCGTCACAGACCAGCTCGAGCTCGTGAACGACGACGTTCAGCACGCCGCCGCGCTTCAGACCCGGCGATGCCTCCTCGTTGTCGAACCGCATCGGGACCGCGACCGTGACCTTGGTGTGCTCGCCGATACGAAGGAAATCGACGTGCACCGGACGGCTCGTCACCGGGTGGAAGTCGATGGCCTTCGGCAGGGTGCGGTGCGCCTTGCCCGAAAGGTCGATCATCACGACCGAGTTCATGAAGTGACCTGATGAAAGCATCTTTGCGAGAAGCTTCTCCTCGACGTGAATCGAAAGAGGCTCCTTCTTTTCGCCGTAAACCACGGCGGGTACCCGGCCGTCGCGGCGCAGTGCACGGGAGGCTCCCTTGCCAGCCCGGTCGCGCGCCTCGGCGGGCAGCGTCAGCTGTTCGCTCATTTAGCTATGCTCCGTTTGCGTTATTCGCCCCGCGCCACGCCTCCAGGGATGACCATGGCCGGGGAAGCGGTGCCCCTAGTGCGGGACCGCTGGAAAAGCAAGTTCAGGCGGTTAGTTGATCCGCTGTGAAGGGATGCCGCGTTCGGCGAGACGGACGAGCAGGCTGTCCTGCCCCGCAAGGTGGCCGGCTCCCACGGCAACGAAAATCGTGCCGGGCGTCTGCATTCGTGCCCGGATCCAGTCCGCCCAACGCTCGTTCCGCTCGGTGAACATCATCCGGTACGTGTCGGGCGAGCCGGTCCGCAGCTGCTCGAGCATTCGCACGAACACGCTCTGGTCGCCACGCTTCCACGCCGCCTGCATTTCCGCCATTGCCTTCGACAGGCTCTCCATCGGTGGTGCAGCCGCCGCGGCCGGCCGTGCAGAACGGGGCGCAGGAAGGCTCGCCGCCGGCATCCGGTTGAACATGTCGAGCTGCAGCTGGAGCGTTTCCAATCCCTCGACCGTTTTGCCTTCGGCCTCCGCAGCATGCCGAAGGACCATGTCGGCGCCGTTGTCGACCTGCATGCCCTGGGCGCGTCCGGCGTTGATGGCCATTCGTGTCGTTGCGAGGAATGACGCGGACGGAGTCATCGTCGGTCCCCTGAAGCTCGCCTTGGGCGGCAGCGCCGGGTGCTCGGGAATGACAGTCTCGAGCACCAGCTCGTTCGACTGCTCAAAGGCATTCTTGACGCGCTCTCCGAACCACTGCGACTGCCCATCGAGCGCATGGAAGGTGCCGAAGAGGTAGACGGTCGTATCGGCGTCCCGGACGACGAACATGGCAGGTTCCGCGGGCGGCGGCGCAGGGCTCGTGTCCGCCGACGCATTTGTCGGCATTGCAGCGGCCAGCGCGGCAGCGACGAGCAAGTTGACCATCCATCACCCTCCCAAGGCGAATGGCGCTGGTTGGAACGATGCCGGACGACCAATGCGAGCAATGCCCGCTGGAAGCGTCGACAGCCGACGCCGCCTGGCCAATCCGTGCATCAGACCCCCCAGCCCGATACGTGGCGAGGATGGTCACCATCTGATTAAGAAATGTCTAGCGAAATCCGTGAAAACGTGAACTTTTATCGGTGGATATCCGCAGGTTCGTCGCCTCGCCGACCTTATTGCAGCCGCCGAACCTTGTAGCCGCTCTTCTTGAGCATCTCGAGGACCGAGTCCTTTCCGGCAAGATGTCCGGCGCCTACGGCCACCAGAACCGCGCCGGGCTGGGCGAGACGCTGCTCGATCCACTTGCTCCAGTTGGCGTTCCGCTGGCGGATCAATGCCTGCTGCAGCTCCGGCGAGGTCGAAAGGTCGCGATCGAACGTCTTTGCGATCCCGTTGACGTCGCCGCTCGACCAGGCCTTGAGCATTCCTCCGAACTCGTCGGTCATCGACTTGCTCTCCTCGATCGCACCTTCGAGCAGGTTGCGCTGCGCGGGCTCGGGAAGCTTGTCGAAGAAGCTCAGCTGCTCAAGATTGCTCTCGAGCTCGCCAACCGATTTTCCCTGCGCTGCGAAATCCTTTCGCAGGACTCCTTCAACTCCGCCTGAAAGCCCAAGCTCGCGGAACTTGTTGCCGAGAAGGATGAAGGCCGCGGCCCAGGTCTCCATCTTGTCGAGTGCCTGGGGCGGAAGCCCGCTCTTCCTTACCGCTGCCGCAAGCGCGGGACGCTTGGCGGCCGGGACTCGCTCCAACAATGGCGGGAGGTTCGGCGTGTTGAACGCGAGGCTCGCCATCGCCGACATGAGCTTGGTCGGGTCCTTGTCGTCGACGATCGTCTCGACGACGAGCTGCTGCGAGCCTGAGACGGCCTGGTCAATCCGCGCCGTCCGCCATTGAATATCGTTCGGAAGCAGGTGAATGGTCCCGAACAGGTAGATCGTCGTGTCCGCGTCGGACACTTCCCACAAGGCGGGCTTGGCAGGCTGCGGCGCGCGCGCTTCCAGAGGAACGCTGCCAAGGAGCAGCGACAGGCCGAGGGCAGCACCAACCCGGCGCAGCAACGATTTCAGCATCAACTCAAACCCTCCCAGGATGCGGGATCGCACGTCGCCCTAGTGACGACAAGCTGAACCCCGACTTGCCCCTTGCCAAAGCATCCGTCAAAGCCGCGCCGATGAATTTGCACGGGGCATTCGCTTGAGCCTGAGCTTCCAGGACCTGATCCTTACGCTCCATCGCTATTGGGGGGCGCAGGGATGCGTTGTCCTTCAGCCGTATGACATGGAGATGGGGGCCGGGACTTTCCACCCGGCGACGGTCCTTCGTGCGCTTGGCCCCGAGCACTGGAGGGCAGCCTATGTGCAGCCCTGCCGCCGCCCGACCGATGGCCGGTACGGCGAGAATCCGAACCGGCTCGGCCACTATTACCAGTACCAGGTCGTGCTGAAGCCGAGCCCTCAGAACCTGCAGGATCTGTACCTCGGAAGCCTGGTCGAGATCGGCATCGACCCCTTGAAGCACGACATCCGCTTCGTCGAGGACGATTGGGAAAGCCCGACGCTCGGCGCCTGGGGCCTCGGCTGGGAAGTCTGGTGCGATGGAATGGAGGTGACGCAGTTCACCTATTTCCAGCAAGTTGGCGGTTTCGAGTGCCGCCCGGTCACGGGCGAGCTGACCTACGGCCTCGAGCGCCTGGCAATGTACATCCAGGGCGTCGACAACGTCTTCGACCTCAGGTTCAACGACGCCGGCGTGAGCTATGGCGAAGTCTTCCTGGAGAATGAACGCGAGATGTCGGCGTACAATTTCGAGATCGCCGATACCAACGCCCTGTTCGACCTCTTCCGCAAGGCTGCGGCCGAGTGCGAGCGCTGCCTCCAGGCGAGGCTGCCGATCCCGGCTTATGAGCAGGCAATCAAGGCAAGCCACGTCTTCAACACGTTGCAGGCACGAGGAGTGATCAGCGTCGCTGAGCGTCAGGCCTTCATCGGCCGCGTCCGCGATCTCGCGAAAGGTGCCTGCGGCGCCTGGATCGAGGCGAAAGGCCACGCAGCCTGATGGCCGATTTCCTGCTCGAGCTCTTGTCGGAGGAGATCCCGGCGCGGATGCAGGCGCGGGCGCGCAACGACCTTGCGCGATTGTTCGCCGAGTGCACCGGCGAGGCGGGGCTCGAGACCGGCGCCATCGATACTTTCTCGACGCCGCGCCGGCTCGTCCTCATTGCCCGCGACGTCGCCGACGCGAGCGAGGCGAGCCGCGAGGAGCTGAAGGGTCCGAGGGCCGCCGCGCCGCCGCAGGCACTTGAAGGCTTCCTCCGCAAGACCGGCCTGCGCGAGGAGCAGCTCGAGGAACGGGACGGCGTCTATTTCGCAGTGATCGAGCGGGCAGGGCGTCCTGCCGCCGAGATCCTCTCGGAGACGATCAAGCGCATCGTCACCGATTTTCCGTGGCCCAAGTCGATGCGCTGGGCTTCGGCAAGCATGCGCTGGGTCCGCCCGCTGCACGGCATCGTCGCCCTCTTCGGCGAGGAGATCGTACCGGTCGAGATCGGCGGAGTGACGGCTGGCGCAACGACCTTTGGCCATCGCTTCCATCATCCTGGTCCGATCACCATCGGCGGGGCTGCAGACTATGTCGAGAAGCTACGCGCCTGCCATGTCATCGTAGACCAGGACGAGCGCGAGCGGATTGTCCGCGAGGGTGCTTCTGAGGCCGCGGCGGCGGCCGGCCTCGCCTTGCTCGCCGACGAAGGCCTGGTGGTGGAGAATGCCGGGCTGACCGAATGGCCGGTTCCACTGCTCGGAAGGTTCGATGCCGAGTTCCTCGACGTGCCGCGCGAGGTGATCGTGCTCACGATGCGCACGAACCAGAAATATTTTGCCTGCGCGAACGAGGAGGGACTGCTTGCCCCGGCCTTCGTCTGCGTCGCGAACATTGCCGCGAAAGACCATGGCCAGGCGATCGCCGAAGGCAACCACCGAGTGCTTGCTGCACGTCTAGCGGATGCGCGCTTCTTCTGGGAGCAGGACATGAAGGTGCCGCTCGAGGAGCAGGCGGGGAAGCTCGATGGCATTGTCTTCCACGAAAAGCTCGGAACAATCGCCGACAAGGTCGAGCGTGTTGCAAGGCTTGCCCGCTGGCTGGCGGAGAGCGGCGTGGTCGCGGCGGACGCCGATGAGGTCGAACGTGCCGCTCGCCTCGCCAAGGCCGATCTCGTCACTGGCATGGTCGGCGAATTTCCCGAGCTGCAGGGCGTCATCGGGGGATATCTTGCCGAGGCACAGGGTGAACCGCGCGTCGTCGCCGAGGCAGTGCGCGATCATTACAGGCCGGCCGGGCAGGGCGACGAAGTGCCGACGGCGCCGGTGAGCGTTGCCGTGGCCCTGGCCGACAAGCTCGACACGATTGCGAGCTTCTTCAGCGTCGGCCTCAAGCCCACGGGGTCGAAGGACCCGTTCGCGCTTCGCCGCGCCGCCATCGCCTCGATTGAGATCATTGTCCGCAATGGCCTGCGTCTTGGTCTCACGCAGGCCGTGCGCGGCGCGCTTGCAAATCGCGCCGGCCAATCTCAAGATTCTACCGCGGCCCATCGTCTGGACAGCAATGCTACCGAGCTGCTCGATTTCTTCGCGGACCGTCTGAAGGTCCAGCAGCGTGACGCGGGTGTCCGGCACGATTTGATCGATTCCGTGTTCGCGCTTGGTGGTGAGGACGACCTCGTTCGCCTGCTGGCCCGCGTGTCGGCGCTTCAGAAGTTCGTCGAGACCGGCGAGGGAACCGACCTTCTGACGGCCTACAAGCGTGCCGCGAACATACTGAAGAAGGAGAATTGGACCGGGCCGGTAGTGATGAGCTCCGCGTCGGCGCAGGGGATCCCGCAGACTGGGGAGGAGGATCCGCTGGTTCTGGTCGACGACCCGATCTTGAAGGATGCGGTTGCGGAGATGGCGTCGGGCGAGGCCGGAGCCGAGCTGCCGCAGGAGAATGGGCTGATCGAGGCGCTCGATGCGGCGGAGCCCAAGGCATCGGCAGCGGTCGGGGACGAGGATTTCACGGGCGCGATGGCCGCCCTTGCTTTGCTGCGCCGGCCGATCGACGACTTCTTCGACCACGTCACGGTGAACGATCCCGACCCCGCCAAGCGCGAGCGCCGCCTCAACCTGCTGATGCGGTTCCGCGACGCTGTGAACTCGGTCGCCGATTTCTCACGAATTGAGGGCTAGAGCGGCCGGTCGTCGGCTGGGCTTCTTGCTGCGGCGCCGCGCAAGCTGTCCCTCTCGCGCCATTCCTTTTCCCGCTCGGCATGCACCTTCTCGAGTTCGCGGCGACGATCGAGCTCGCTGTTGTAGCGGGTCTTCCACTTGCGGCGGCTGCCGGCGGTCAGGAACACGCCAATCAGCAGGCCGAGCAGGAACACGAGCGCGCAGATCGCCCACAGGTTAGGGTCGGTCGTGATGTTCATCTCGCTTCCTCAACGACAATGGAACTGCGGCGACTACGCGTGAGCGAGCCGCCGCGTTCCAATCGGGCCGTCGGCCAGGCGCCGGCGGCTGCCGTTTATTTGCCGTGCAGGAAGCTGTCGTTGATCGAGCAGCTGGCGGGGCCGAGGATGACCACGAACAGCGTCGGAAGGATGAACAGGATCAGCGGCACGGTCATGATCGCCGGCAGGCGGGCCGCTTTTTCCTCCGCGCGCATCATGCGCTGGTGGCGGAATTCGGCCGAGAGCACGCGCAGTGCCGAAGCGAGCGGCGTGCCGTATTTCTCGGTCTGGATCATGGTCGTGACGACGCCGCGTACCGCTTCGAGGTCGACGCGCTGGGCGAGGTTCTCGAAGGCGTTCCGGCGCTCGTTGAGGAAGCCGAGCTCGATCGCCGTAAGGCCGAATTCGTCGCCGAGTTCGGGATAGGCCTTGCCAAGCTCCCTCGCGACGCGGTGGAAGGCAGCGTCGACCGTAAGGCCCGCTTCTGCGCAGATGACGAGGAGGTCGAGCGCGTCGGGCAGGCCCTTGCGGATTGCGTTGCTGCGCTTCTGGACCTTGTTCTTCAGCCAGACGTCGGGCGCCTTGTAGCTGCCGACGAGGACTCCGGCGACGGTCATGTAGCGCCTGAAGCCACCCCAGTCGGGCCAGTGGTTCATGCCGTAGATGAGCACGACGGCGCCGATGCCGAGGAAGACCGGCAGAAGGAAGCGCGCAAGGATGATGAAGAAGGCGAGGTCCTTGGTCCGAATACCGGCCTGCATCAGGCGGATCTGCGTCTTCTGGACCTGGTCGCCCTGGAGCATCTTCAGCTGCGAGAGCAGCTGGCGGACGTTGTCGGCGGCCTGGTTGCGGTTCCTCAGACCCTTGCGCTTGTTGGTGGACGCGACGATGCCCGCCTTGAGCTGCTCGCGACGCTCGTTGAGCGCCTTGACGCGGCGAGCCATCGGGTCCTTCACCGTCGTTGCCGCGTAAATCGCAAGCAGCACTGCGAAGGTCGCGACGGCGGCGAGGATCGTTGCGATCCAGATGACGTCGAAGCCCAGGATATGCGGGCTTGAAGGGGGCGAGGCCTGCATGGTCTGAATTGCTCCCTTAGATCTCGAAGTTGACCATCTTGGCCATGATGAGGGCGCCGATGCCCATCCAGATCATGCCGCCGACGCCGGCGACCATGAGGCGCTCGTCGGTGAAGAATCCGCCCATGTACCGGGGATTGATCATCCACACGAGGGTGAACACCACGAAGGGCAGCGAGCCGACGATGTAGGCGGAGGCCTTCGATTCCGAGCTCATGGCGCGGATCTTGAGCTTCATCTGCGCGCGCTTTCGCAGCACGTCGGAAAGATTGGACAGGGTCTCTGCAAGGTTGCCGCCGGTTTCGCGCTGGATTGCGAGCGTGATGACGAAGAACTGGAACTCGGGCGTGCCGAGCCGGTCCGCAGTTTCCTGCAGCGCAGCCTCCATGGTCCGGCCGATCTTCATCTTGTCGACCACCATTCGGAACTCGACACCGACAGGGCCGGAGATCTCGCCGGCGACGACGGTCAGCGTCTCGGTGATGGGAAGGCCGGAGCGAAGCCCGCGCACCATCAGCTCGATGGCATCGGGAAAGTTCGAGTTGAACTGGTTCAGCCGCTTCTTGATCATCCGCCCGATGGCGAAGTGCGGGCCGCCGATGCCGAAGAACAGCCCGAGCAAGAGCGACAGGATCACCGGCGCGCCGCGAACCATGAGGCCGACCATGATGATCGACGTCACGCCGATGCAGGCCATCGCATATTTGCCGAGACTGATGTTCTTGCCGGTCTGCTCGAGCCTCTTGCGCAGCAGCGCGGGCTTCGGGATCAGCGTCGAGGCATAGCCCTCGATCTTGGTCGCGCGGTCCGCGAATAGTTTCCGGATCTGGGCCTGGGCATTACCGGCGATGACGTCGCCGTGGCGCTCCTTGATGAGCTCCACGCGCCGCTTGACGTTCTTCGCGGCCGAGGGTCCGCGCATCGCCATGAAGGCGAGAAGCACGGCACCGACGCCGCCGATCATGAGTAGCCACAAGAGCATACCAGCCTTCGCCTCTCACTTGCTTCGCTCTTGGCACCCCGTGAAGGGGCCCTCGAGCACCGATTGCTTACGCAGCCTTGTCCTTGGGCTTCGCGAGCATCGACTTCAGGTTGTTGACCAGCGACTTGCCGCCGGCCTTCGCCGATGCCTCGGTCGCCGTGCCTTCCTCGCTGGCGTGGTTCAGGACCATGCCTGCGAGCGTGTTGAAAGGCGCTGAGAGCTTGCCGCTCGCGACTTCCGCCATCGGCTTGCCGAGCTTGGCAGCCTGTGCGGCGACCTTCGCCTCGTAGGGAAAGACGATGTCGACGGGACGCTCGATCGACTGCTCGAAGTCCTTGCGGCTGATTTCGAGCGCGCCGCCCGACGGGACGCCGTTCGCGATCACCACCACCTTCGTCTGCGGCGCGTTCGACTTGAGCCAGGCGAGAACCCGGATCGTGTCGCGGGTCCCGGCGAGCGTCAGCTCGGCGACGACGACGGCGACATGCGCGTCGTGCACCAGGTGCGGGTACTGGATCAGCATGTGCCGCGGAAGGTCGAGCACGGTCGACTCGAACGCGTTGCGCATTTCCTCCTGAAGCTGGAAGAAAGCGGTGCCGTCGGTCACCAGCGGCTGGTGGATCGGCGCCTCGGCGGAAAGGACCGAAAGACGCTCGTTCGCACGAACCATCGCGCGTTCGATGAACAGGCCGTCGATGCGGCTCGGGTTCTCGATCGCGTCGGTAAGGCCGCGGCCGGGCTCGAGGTCCAGCGCAAGCGCGCCGGTTCCGAAGTGCACGTCGAGGTCGAGCAGCGCAGTCGAGCGACGCGACTTCTCGCCGAACAGCCAGGCAAGCGAGGTTGCGATCGTCGATGCGCCGACGCCGCCCCGCACGCCGATCACCGCCGCCATCACGTGCGGCTTGTCGGCCTGCGTTTCGCCGCGCGGACCCGACAGGATCATCTGCGCGTGCGCAAAGGCGTCACGCAGCTGGTCGACCGTGAAGGGCTTCAGCAAATAGTCGTGGATGCCGCTCGCGACGAGGTCGCGATAAAGACGGACGTCGTTGACGGTGCCGGCGGCGATCACGATCGTGCCGGGCTCGCAGACCTCCGCAAGCGCGTTGATGTCGTTGAGCGGATCGGCTGACTCGCTGAGATCCACGAACAGGATGTTCGGGCTCGCCGAGACTGAAAGCGACTGGACGGCGTTGCGAAGTCCGCCCTTGTTGACCTTCTCCGGCGACCAGCCGTGCTCGACCGCCACCGGCCGCAGCATGTCGGCCGTCGCATCGTCGCAGACGAAGGCGGTGAATGGATCGCGCAGACCCGCGCGTGCCTGGAACGGAGCGTTCATCATCAATTCCCCTTCGGGCTAACTGCCTGGAGGCCGCCCGACCCGGTCGGCGTCTTCGAGCGGTACAGTTCGACGGCCTTCGCGGCGGCCCTTACATCCGTCACCGAACCGCCCTCGCGACCGTGCAGCAGGTCTTCCGGATTGGCGATCATGGCAGCGAGATTAGAATTCACCGCGCAGCCGTAGTTGGACATCGTCTTGTTATCCCAGTCGGGCTGGGACGGGACGCTCCAGTTCGGGCAGCCGGGAACGACCGCACGGCGGCGGGCGACCACGACGCGGACCGAACCGGCCTGAACGATGCCGGCGGTGACGGGCGCACCCGGCGAGACCATCAGGCCATAGCGGCCGGCAACTGCGGCGATCTGGGCATGGGCGGCAGGTGAATAGCTGCCGTCAACGTAGACCGCGTCACCGTAACCAAGCCCAAGGCCCTGGAACCAGCCGTTCAGCCGATCCGATTCGCCCGGGGCAAGAGTGCCACCGGGAGCCGCAGCGTCGAACACATAGTCGGCGCTGGTGACCACCGGCACGTTGACTGCCGGCAGGCCCGCAGCCGGAACGTCCGGCCCGGTCGCCGTCTGGCAGCCGGCCAGGGCAGAGCCAAGAACGATGAGGAGAAATTTCGAGCGCATCGTCGATTCCTTCCTGAAAGGGCCGCGGATCACCGGCGGAATCCCGGAGCGGGAGCGCCGCCGGCCGGCGAGGCCGGGGCGGCAAGGGCGGTCGGCGCGCGATCGCCGCTACGACCGGTGAAGGTCTGGCCACCGAGGTCGCGAACGATGTCGTTCGGCGTCCGGTAACCGTCGATCGGCGTTGCCAGCTGGCTCGAGGACGGGCGAACCAGATAGGGGGTGACGATCACCACCATCTCGGTTTCCTGGCGCTGGAACTTCGTCGAACGGAACAGCGCGCCGAGGATCGGCATGTCCCCGAGGATGGGGGTCTTGTCGACGCTGTTGTTCGCCGTGTTCTGGAGCAGGCCGGCAATCATGAACGACTGGCCCGAGCCGAGCTCGACGGTCGTCTCCGCGCGCCGGGTAATCAGCGCGGGAACCCTGAAGTTGCTCATGGTCACCGCACCGGCATCCGAGAGCTGGCTGACTTCCGGTCGGACGCGCATCGAAATGCGGCCGTCGCCGAGCACGATCGGGGTGAAGGCGAGGCCCACACCATATTGCTTGTACTCGATCGTGATGGCGTTGGTTGCCCCTCCCTGCGAGACCGGGATCGGGAATTCGCCGCCGGCAAGGAAGCTCGCCGTCTCTCCCGAAAGGGCGGTGAGGCTCGGCTCCGCGAGAATGGAGGCAAGGCCGTCGTTGGCGGCGATGTCGAGCGTGCCGAGGATGTCCAGGCCAAGAAGATGGCCGAACCCGGCAAGCGTCGTTGCGGTATCCGCGATGTTGAACGTCGCGCTTCCGGGCGAGGTAATCGTTCCCGGGTTGCCGCGCCCGAGGCCGAAGTTGAACCCGCCGGTGAAGTCACGCGAGAGGAGGTTCATTCCCCACGATTTCAAGAGCGAGCGGTTCACTTCCGCGATGCGGACCTTGAGCATCACCTGCAGGGGCGTCGCGGTCTTCAGCCGGTTCACCGGCAGAATGTCGAGAACGTCGCCTTCTTTCTTGCCCGGATTGAGGAGAGCAAGGACCAGCGACTGGGCCTGCGCGGCATCCTCCGGAGAAGCGACGGTGCCGTTCATGACGGCGAGCTGGCCGACGCTCGTTACCGTGATGTTCGAGTCCGGCATCGCGGCGTGAAGCACCTCGTTCACGTCGGCGAGGTTCTGCGCGACGCGGACGTTGGTCGCATAGACGACACGACCGCTCTTCGAGGTCGCATAGATGGTCGTCTCGCCCGGGCCCTTGCCGAAGAGGTAGAGCTGGGTCGGCGAACGAACCTGGACGTCGGCGATCGTGTCATTGGCAACGAAGATATCGGTCATCGGCTCGGACAGGCGGATGAGAGTGCCGGTGCCCTTGCTGATGTTGACTGTCTCGGCCGGCTTGGCGGAGGTGGGCGCGGCAAGTGCGGGAGCCGCGGCGCCCACCGTGCCGAGCGCCATTGCCAGCGCGGCGATTGCAGTGCCGAGGCGAGCCCGGCTGGTTATGACTTGAGTCTTCATTTTAGCGAGCTCCCACCGGAACAACGGTGACACTATTGCCTCGTGCGACGCGGACGACGGGACCGACCGGCATCGACGACACCGGCGCAGCAGCGCCGCCCGACGAAGCTGCGGCAGGCGCAGCGGTCTTTGCGGGTACCGTGCGGCGCTGGAAGCGCGACACGTCGCCGCCGGTCGAGAAGGTCGTGTTGCTGTCGATCGGCCGGTTGGCCATCGCCTGCAGCATCTGCTTCTCCTGGTCCGGCGACGCACCGGCCGGGACCTTGATGTCGCCCGAGGCGATCGCACGCTCGACTTCCGAGCTGTTGTCGGCGATCGAACGAAGCGACAGCGACAGCGAGCCAAGGCTCTGGGCGACCGCGATCTTCTCGGCGATCTTCGGTGTGACCTCGAGCGTGACGTTGGCGAACACGCGCACCTGCGTCTTGCCCTCTTCGTCCTTGTCGGAGATCCGCTGGTCGGTCGCGAGGACTCGAAGGTTGCGGATGATCGTCTCGGAGACCTTGAGGGGCGGACCGTCACCGCCACCATCGACCTGCTGCGTCAGCACGAGGTCAATGTGGTCGCCCGGGAAGACGAAGCCGGCGACGCCGGCATTGACGTTCACGGGCACGGTGATGGCACGCATGCCGGCGCCGAGAGCCGCAGCAAGGAAGCCGCGGTCCTGGGGACCGACCAGCGAGCCCTTGGTGACCGGCTGGCCGGCCGTGATCGCATAGCGAACGACGGTTCCGAGCAGCTTCTTGGGGTCACCGTCAGGCTGGCCCTCGACGTAGTACGCCGCCTGCATGAGCTCCTTCGGCCAGGGCTGGAAGGTGAAGCTGTCGGCATCGATGATCGTGCCGACCGGCAGCGCCTTCTTGGCAACCAGCACCTTTGGACCGAGTGGCACGGGCGCCGCAGCAGCTTGCTGCGTCCCGGCACCGGCGAACATGTTCTTGGCCATAACCGCAGTGATCACAGCGATGACCAGCGCTCCTACGAGCAGCGCGAGCTTCTTTACATCCATGGCGAAATCGCCTCCCCCTTGCGGGCCCCTTGAACAGCCTCACACATCAGACAAATTGGTTAAGAAACCGTTGGGCGAGAATCGGCGCGAGCACCAAAAGCGCCCCCGATGCGATTGCCACCCCGTACGGAATTTTCGGACGTCCCTCCGCGCGCCTCGCGCGATGCCAGACGAGGATGCCCAAAGTGAGCACGCCGCCGGCGATGGCCATCCACATGAGGAACCTGATCGTATCCGCCGGCGTGAACCACAGCGACAGCGCGGCGGCGAGCTTGACATCGCCGCCCCCCATCATCCCGGCGTAGAAAGCGCCGGCAAGAAGGCCGAAGACCAGGCCGCCGGCGGCAAGCTGGATCGCGACACCGGGCCACGGGCTCATTGCAAGCGATAGCCAGTAGACGGGCGCGCCCAGCGCAACGGTTGCATTCAACCGGTTGGAAATGGTGAAGGTGCGCACGTCGATGACCGCCGCCGCGATTAAAATCGCGCTAAGCGTCACCAGCAGCAGATCGGTTAACCCCCCGTTGAACATGACCACACCCCTAGACGGCGGGGCTTTCCAATTCGTAACCAGCAAAAAAAATGACGGATTTTGATGTAATTATCGTCGGCGGCGGGATCGCCGGAGCAAGCCTCGGGGCGGAAATCGCCGCCGCGCGCCGAACGCTGATCGTCGAAGCCGAGACCGAGTGCGGCTACCATTCGACGGGGCGCTCGGCGGCATTTTACCTCGAAAGCTATGGCGGCGCGCAGGTTGCTCAGCTGAGCAAGGCGTCGCACGATTTCCTCGCCAGGCCGCCGGCCGCTTTCTCGGAGCACGGCTTCCTTCGAACGCGCGGCGATCTTCACGTGACGAGAGACGATCTGCCCGAGCTCCCGCCGGCAGTGGAAACGCGCGTCATCGAGCGCTCTGAACTCGAACGGATGATTCCCGGGATCAGGCCGGAGTGGCAACGAGCGCTGTTTGAACCGGGTTGCGCCGACATCGACGTTGCCGCGCTCCATTCGGCGTACCTTCGAAAATTCAGGCGAAGCGGCGGTACGGCACGGTGCAATGCGCGGCTGACCAGCGCATCGCCGCGGCATGGCAGCTGGCTGGTGCAGCTCGAGGACGGTACGACCCTGTCGACCTCAATCCTCGTCGATGCCGCGGGCGCCTGGGCCGATCTCGTGGCCGCAGCCTGCGGCGTCAGCCCGCTGGGGATCCTCCCAAAGCGAAGGACAATGGTGCAGCTGCGCGTCGGCAGGTCGGGCCTCAAGGACCTCCCGCTGGTCGACGACGCCAGGGGGACATTCTACTTCAAGGGGGAGGGCGACCGGACCGTCTGGCTAAGCCCCCACGACGAGATCGAGAGCGATCCCTGCGACGTATCGCCCGAGGAGATCGACGTCGCAACGGCCATCGATCGCTTCGAGAGCGTCGTCGACTGGCCGGTCGAGCGGGTGGAGCGGAGCTGGGCGGGTCTCAGGAGCTTCGCCCCTGACCGGCTTCCGGTCTATGGATTTGATGACGAGGCCGACGGTTTTTTCTGGTGCGCCGGGCAGGGAGGCTTCGGGATCCAGACTTCGCCGGCGGCAGCCAAGATGGCGGCCGCGCTGCTGCTCGACGAAGCGCCCGAGCCGATGGTTGCCAATATCGATGCGTCGATTTTCTCGCCGCGGCGGTTCAGCGCTTAGGGAAAATGGATGGGGAGGCGCGGGTCACGCCTCCCCTCACCAACTATCCAACAGGGGAACGAGAGAGTCGGTGACGGCGGGCTACTTAGTCCTGTCGGCTAGCGGTCAAAAGTGAACTTTATTTCACAGACGATGGTGGCGGCGCTGGTCGTCGGCCGCCGCGCAGGCGAGCGCATCGACGCGGTCGTTCTCCGGATGGCCGCTATGACCTTTCACCCAGTGCCACTCGATCGAGTGCGGAGCGCTCGCGGCAATCAGCTCCTGCCACAGCTCGGCGTTCTTGACGGGTTTCCGGTCCGAGGTGCGCCAGCCGTTGCGCTTCCAGTTGTGGACCCAGCGGGTGATCCCGTCGCGAACATAGGTGCTGTCGGTGTGCAGCTGGACCCGGCACGGCCGCTTCAGCGCCTCGAGGCCCTTGATCGCTGCCAGCAGTTCCATCCGGTTGTTGGTCGTCAGGGCCTCGCCTCCGGAGAGCTCCAGTTCCCTGTCGCCCGTGCGCAGAAGCACGCCCCAGCCGCCCGGGCCAGGGTTTCCGCGGCAGGCGCCGTCGGTGAACATCTCGACTTCAGGCGGCTCGGTCAGAGAGAAGCTCTCGCGGCAATTTGAAGACCATGCGCTCGGGCGTGTGGTCGGCGATTTCCTCGCTCACGTGGAAGCGTGAACCGAGCGCATCCACGACCTCGCGCACGAGGACCTCGGGAGCCGAAGCGCCCGCGGTGATCCCGACGGTGCGCGGTTGACCAAGCCAGTCCCAGTCGATGTCGGCGGCACGTTCGATTAGACGTGCATGAACGCCCATTCGTTCGGCAACTTCTGCAAGGCGAAGCGAATTGCTGCTGTTCGGAGCTCCGATGACGAGCATCCGATCGCATTCCCTGGCGATGGCTTTCACGGCCGCTTGGCGATTGGAGGTTGCGTAGCAAATGTCTTCGCTGCGAGGCGCGCGGATGTCGGGAAACCGTGCCTTCAAGGCGGTAACGATCGCAGCGGTATCGTCGACCGACAGGGTCGTTTGCGTGAGGAATGCAAGGTTCGCCGAGTCCGGGATCTCGATCGTGCGGGCATCCTCGATGGTTTCGACCAGCGTGATCGATCCCTCAGGCACCTGGCCGAATGTTCCGATCACTTCGGGGTGCCCGTCATGGCCAATGAACAGTATATGCCGGCCTTCCTCGATCAGACGCTCCGCCTGGCGGTGGACCTTGGACACCAGCGGGCAGGTGGCATCGACATAGGCGAGGCCTCGGTTCTGTGCGGCGGCAGGAACGGATTTCGGCACTCCGTGAGCTGAAAATACGACCGGCCTGTCGTCGGGTACCTCGTCGAGGTCGTCGACGAAGATCGCTCCCAGCTCCCGGAGCCTGTTCACGACGAAACGGTTATGGACGATCTCGTGCCGAACGTAGACGGGTGCTCCGAAGCGCTCGAGCGCGAGCTCGACGATCTGGATGGCGCGATCGACGCCGGCACAGAAGCCACGCGGGGCTGCGATGAGAACGCGAAGGGGAGGGAATTCAGCCACGGTGCAGGCCATGTAAGGCATTGCTTGCAGCCATAGAAGGGCCTTCCTATGAACGCGGGCCTGCATACCGCTTGAGGAATTCGCCGACGTGAAGCTTCGCCTTACCGCCCTGCTTGCCCTGACCATGCTCGGCGCGTGCCGGCACACGGGGGACCTGACCGACGATAATGGCGGCGGTGTCTATGCCGTCCGCACCTCCTGCCCGATCGCTGGAATCCCGACGGGAACGGGCGACGTGACGCTCTTCAATCCGCAGAGCAGCACCGACTCCGCCGCAATCGACGTGACTGCGACGATCACGCAGCTGCGCGCGCACTGCCAGGAAGGCACCAGCGACGTCGTTTCGACCGTGACCTTCACGGTCACTGCGCTTCGCCGTGACGCGGGCGCCGCGCGCCAGGTGATCCTGCCCTATTTCGACGTGGCGCTGCGCGGCGGCTCGACGATCTCCGCAAAGCAGGTCGGTGCAGTGGCTCTCAACTTTCCAGCCGGGAGCCAGCACGCCATGACGCGGGCGCAGGCGAGCATCCGGGTCAATCGTTCCGAAGCGACGCTTCCGGCGAACGTTCGCGCCATCCTGACTCGGCCGCGCAAGGCCGGGCAGGCTGATGCGGCCGTCGATCCACTGGCGGATCCGGCCATTCGAACGGCGGTCGCCAACGCGACGTTCGAGCACCTGGTCGGCTTCCAGCTCACCCAGGACCAGCTGAAGTACAACGCAACCCGTTAGGTTTTCACCTAAAAGCCGCGTTGACTTGGATGGTCGGCGCGGCCAAGGCAGCCGCGTCGCCGGAAGCCATCCTTCCGGGAGGCCGCACGGGAGAGTGTGGCGCCAAGGGAAACCGCGGCCCACCGCCGAAGGAGCAACCGCCCCCGGAATCTCTCAGGCACCAAGGACCGTGCGGGCCTGACAGTCTGGAAAGAGCTCCGACCGGAGCCGCCGAAGGGGCAAAGCTCTCAGGCGCAAAGACAGACGGGGGCGGCAGCCGGGGCACTCGGGAGAGCTGCGCCGACAGTCGCACCCTTTGCCGGAGCGCTTGGAAATGAGCAGGGAAGTCCACAACGGCCCGACAGACGAGACGCAGGCGCGGGGTACGCCTTACAGCGGCGATCCGGAAGGCGGAGCAGGGACCAGGCCAGAGCAGCTCGAAAAGCTTCCGCTCGACGCCTGGCATCGCGCCCGCGGTGGACGCATGGTGCCGTTCGCCGGCTATGAAATGCCCGTCCAGTACGAAGGCATCATGGCCGAGCATCTCTGGACACGCGAGAATGCCGGCCTCTTCGATGTCAGCCACATGGGCCAGCTGCTGATCCACGGGCGGAACGTCGACGGGGCGCTCGAGACATTGATGCCGGGCGACTTCCGGGCCGCGCCGGACATGAAGCCCAAATATTCGCTGCTGCTCGATGACGACGGCGGAATCATCGACGACCTGATGGCAACACGCCGCGGTGAAGACTTTTACGTGGTCGTCAACGGCGCGACGAAGCACGGCGATATCGCAGTCATGGAGAAGCGACTGCCCGGCGGGGTCGTCGTCGACTTCATGAAGGAGCAGGCGTTGCTTGCGCTGCAGGGCCCGAAGGCCGCCGAGGTGCTCGAGACCATCATCCCCGGCGTCGGCGATCTGAGCTTCATGCAGGGCGGACCCTTCCAGTGGCAGGGACGCGGCCTGTGGATCAGCCGCTCGGGCTATACGGGCGAGGACGGGTTCGAGATCTCCGTGCCTTCGGTCGCCGTCGCTGATCTCGCCGACGCGATCTGCGCACACGAGCTTGCGAAGCCAATCGGCCTTGGCGCGCGCGATTCGCTCCGTCTCGAGGCGGGCTTGCCGCTTTACGGGCACGACCTCGATCTCGAGACGACGCCGGTCATGGCCGGCCTCACGTTCGCCATCAACAAGCGGCGTCGCGCCGAGGGCGGCTTCCCAGGCGCCCTGCGCATTCTTGCGGAGCTGGAGAACGGCGCCCCACAAAAGCGCGTCGGGTTCCAAATCGAGGGGCGCCAGCCGGTTCGTGAAGGCGCGCTCGTTCTCGATTCGGAAGGCAACGAGATCGGCAAGATCACCAGCGGTGGCTTCTCGCCCTCGCTGCAACGCCCGATTGCCATGGGTTATGTGGCAAGCCATCTCGCCGAGCCTGGAACGGCGCTGAAGCTCGAGCAGCGCGCCAAGCTGTTCGAGGCTCGCATTACTGAAATGCCGTTCGTACCGCATCGTTATCACCGCAAGGGAGCCGCCTGATGCCGACCTATTTCACCAAGGAACACGAATGGATCCGGGTCGAGGGCGACACCGCTACCGTCGGCATCTCCAATCACGCCCAGGAACAGCTGGGCGACATCGTTTTCGCCGAGGTGCCTGAAGCAGGCCGCCGCGTCAGCAAGGGCCAGGAAGCTGCAGTCGTCGAATCGGTGAAGGCCGCTTCCGACGTTTACGCGCCGGTCTCCGGCGAGGTGATCGAGGGGAACCAGGCCGTCGCTGACGACCCTGCGCTCGTCAACAGCGACCCGGAGGGCGAGGGCTGGTTCTTCAAGGTGAGGCTCGACAATCCCTCCGAGCTCGACGGGCTGATGGACGAAGCGGCTTACCGGGACTGGGTACAGACGCTTTGAAGCCAGCCGTCGCCTCGACCAGCAAATGGGATGCCGCGGATTATGCTCGCGTCGGCGGCTTCGTCGCGGAGCTCGGCGGGGCGGCGCTCGAGCTGCTCGACCCGCAGCCCGGCGAGCGAATCCTCGACGTCGGGTGCGGCGAGGGAACGCTGACGAAAAAGATCGTCGAGCGCGGCGCGACCGTCCTTGGCATCGACAATTCGCCCGAGATGATCGCCGCGGCTCGGGCCAAGGGCATCGACGGGGTGCTGATGGACGCTGCGAACATGCCGTTCACGTCCGAGTTCGACGCTGCATTCTCCAATGCGACGCTCCATTGGCTGCTCGACAAGGAGCAGGCCGCCCGGGCCATCTTCCGGGCGCTCAAGGCAGGGGGCCGCTTTGCCGGGGAGATGGGCGGCGAGGGCAACCTCGAGAAACTTCGTGAGGCTCTCGACGAGGAGCTGATCATCCGCGGTTACGCGCCGCCGGTCGACGCCGGAAACTGGTACGCCTCGCCCGAGGAGCTCGCCGCAGTCTACGAGGCAGCCGGCTTCCGCGAGGTCGACGCGCGTCTGATCGAACGACCGACCCACATCGAGCATGGCGTTGCCGAATGGGTCACGACGTTCCGCCGGGGCTGGCTCGACCGCGCCGAGGTCCCCGAAGCCGAACGCCCCGGCATCGGGGCTGCAGTCGCCGATCGCGTCGGCTCCAACGTGGCCGATTATGTCCGACTTCGCTTCATCATGAGGAAGCCAAACTGATGCGTTACCTGCCGCTGAGCGACGCCGACCGCAGCGAGATGCTGCGAACCATCGGAGCCGCCTCGATCGACGACCTGTTCCGCGACGTGCCCGACGAGGCGCGGCTTGCGGGCCCGATTGAGGGCCTGCCGATGCATGCCTCCGAAATGGCCGTCGAGCGGCACATGACCGCGCTCTCGCGCAGGAACATGGTCGCCGGCGACGTGCCCTTCTTCCTCGGCTGCGGCGCCTACAAGCATCACATTCCCTCAAGCGTCGATCACATCATCCAGCGCGGCGAGTTCCTGACGAGCTACACGCCGTACCAGCCCGAGATTGCGCAGGGCACGCTTCAGATGCTCTTCGAATTCCAGACTCAGGTGGCGCGGCTGTTCGGCTGCGAAGTCGCCAACGCGTCCATGTACGACGGCTCAACGGCGATGTGGGAAGCCATCGTCATGGGACACCGCATCACGCGGCGAAACAAGACGATCATCTCGTCGGGAGTCCACCCGCACTACGTCAGCGTCGCCAACACCATGGCGAAGTTCACCGAGGACAAGCTTCAGACGTCGCTGCCGGCGCTGACGGCCGAAACGGATGCCGAGCAGCTGATTGCAGCCATCGACGCTGAAACGAGCGCGGTCGTAGTGCAATATCCCGACATTCTGGGCCGCATCACCGACCTTTCGCCGATCGCCGAGGCGGCGCATGCGGCTGGCGCGCTCCTGATCGCAGTTGTCACCGAGCCGGTCGCCCTCGGGCTGATCCGCTCGCCAGGCGAGATGGGCGCCGACATTGTCGTTGGCGAAGGCCAGAGCATCGGCGTCGGCCTGCAGTTCGGAGGGCCATATGTCGGCCTGTTCGCCTGCCGTGAGAAGCATGTCCGGCAAATGCCTGGCCGGCTCACGGGCGAGACGGTGGATGCCGCGGGCAAGCGCGGCTTCGTCCTCACCCTGTCGACCCGCGAGCAGCACATCCGCCGCGAGAAGGCGACGTCGAACATCTGCACGAGCTCGGTCCTGTGCGCGCTCGCATTCACTGCCCACCTCACCCTTCTTGGTGAGAAAGGCCTGCGCAAACTCGCTTCTATCAATCACGCGCGCGCGTGCGAGGCGGCCGAATTGCTCTCCGCAATTCCCGCAATCGAGCTCGTCAACGAGAGCTTCTTCAACGAGTTCACGCTGAAGCTTCCGATCGAGGCGCGGCCGGCCGTTCACGCGATGGTCGAGAAATGCGTGCTCGGCGGCGTCTCGCTTGGGCGGCTCTACCCGGGCGCAGGAACGCTGGAGAACGGACTGGTGGTCGCGGTAACCGAGACCGCGACGAACGAGGATATCAAGGCCCTCGAAGCGGCCTTGAAGGAGGTATGCGCGTGACCGTCAATCCTTCAGGCTGGCGGCCATCCGCTCCTGCGAACGAAGAAGGTGAGGCGCGGACCGTCACGGGCAACCGCGCGCTGATGCTCGAGGAGCCGCTGCTGTTCGAGATCGGCAATACCGACCAGACCGGTGTCGACTTTGCCGACCTGCCCGAGCGGCCGACCCGCCTCGGCGGCCTCGAGCGCTCGCGCAAGATGGGACTTCCAGGCCTCAGCGAGCCCGAAACCGTGCGTCACTACACCCGGCTCTCGCGGCAGAATTACGCGATCGACCTCGGGCTGTTCCCGCTCGGCTCCTGCACGATGAAGCACAACCCGCGCCTCAACGAGAAAGTCGCCCGGTTGCCCGGCTTTGCCGACGTCCATCCGCTGCAGCCGCAGGAAACGATCCAGGGCGCGTTGCAGGTGATCAACGAGCTCGCCTTCTGGCTGCTCGACCTGACCGGCATGTACGGGGTCGCGATGAGCCCCAAGGCCGGGGCCCATGGCGAGCTATGCGGTTTGCTGTGCATCCGCGCCGCGCTCGAAGCCCGCGGCGACATGCGCGAGGTCGTCCTCGTTCCTGAAAGCGCCCACGGCACCAATCCTGCGACGGCCGCATTTGCCGGCTACCGCGTCGAGAACATCCCGGCCAATGACGCCGGCCGCGTCGATCTCGAGGCATTGAAAGAGCGGCTTGGGCCGGACGTTGCGGCGGTGATGATCACCAACCCCAATACCTGCGGCCTGTTCGAGCCGGACATGAAGGCGATCAGCGACGCGGTCCACGCGGCCGGTGCGCTCGTCTATTGCGATGGCGCCAACTTCAACGCGATCGTCGGCAAGGTCCGTCCCGGCGACCTCGGCATCGACGCGATGCACATCAACCTCCACAAGACCTTCTCGACGCCGCACGGCGGCGGCGGCCCCGGCTCTGGTCCGGTCGTGCTGTCGGAAGCGCTCGCGCCCTTTGGCCCGCTGCCCTTCGCTGCCAAATATCCAGACGGCAGCTACAGGATCGTCGAGGAAGAGAATGCCGGTGACGAGCACCCGAACGCGTTCGGGCGAATGGTCGCGTTCCATGGCCAGATGGGAATGTTCACGCGCGCGCTCGCCTACATTCTCAGCCACGGCGCCGACGGCCTGAAGCAGGTCGCCGAGGACGCGGTGCTCAACGCCAACTACCTCCTGCGCAGCCTCGCCGACGTGCTCGACGCGCCGTTCGCGAGGAGCGGGCCCTGCATGCACGAGGCCATCTTCTCGGACAAAGGCTTCTCGGGAGGCATCAGCACGCTCGACCTTGCCAAGGCTCTCATCGACGAGGGCTTCCACCCGATGACCATGTATTTCCCGCTCGTGGTGCACGGGGCGATGCTGATCGAGCCGACCGAGACTGAATCCAAGGCGAGCCTCGACCAGTTCATCATGGCCGTGCGGACCATCGCGGAGCGCGCAAAGGCCGGCGACCAGAGCCTCAAGGCGGCTCCGATCTACGCACCGCGCCGGCGGCTTGACGAGACGCTCGCCGCGCGCAAGCCCGTGCTGACCTGGCAGGAGCCGGAGCCGGCGCAAGCTGCGGAGTAGCGGCAGGAATGAGGCATTAGCATGAGCGACGAACGGCGCTTCTACGAGGCACCGTCCGCCGGCGCGCGTCGCTCTGCTCCTGCTGCTCTTCGCAACCGCGAATCGATTGGCGATGTCCTCGGCGAATGGCTACCCAAAAGCGGCCTGGTCCTCGAGATCGCAAGCGGCACCGGCGAGCACTCGATCTATTTTGCCGAGCGTTTTCAAAAGCTCACCTGGCAGCCGAGCGACGTCCATCCCGATGCGCTCATGTCGATCAGGGGCTGGCGTGAGGTTTTGCGCCTGCCGAACCTGCTCGAACCGGTCGTCCTTGACGCCTCGTCGCGGGACTGGCCGATCACGCACGCCGATGCCGTCCTCAGCATCAAAATGGACTCAGACAGTTGTGGTGAACAGAAAACCGCAGAAAAACGCGGCTTTGACGTCGTCCTCAATCTGAATATGGTCCACATTTCACCCTGGAGCGCAGCTCTCGGGCTGCTTGACGGCGCGGCCAGGGTTCTCAAGCCCGGCGGTGCGCTAATCCTATATGGTCCATGGCTCCAGGCCGGCGTGGAGACGGCACCAACCAATCTGGCATTTGATCAGCAGCTTCGGGGGCGCGATCCGGAGTGGGGTCTAAGACGCGTGGAGGACTTTGACGCTGCGGCTACGGAACGGGGCTTTCGGCTTGAGCAGACCCGTGCGATGCCGGCCAACAATCTGATGCTTCTATTCAGGCTCG
>JBJMUN010000018.1:0-43058 GCA_045811185.1 Sphingomicrobium sp. | reverse complement strand
CATCACGTCGACGAGCGGCGTGGTGTTGATGTCGGACATCGGGGTGTCGTCGCCCTCGTCCCGCTCGCCTACCTGCATTGACATGGACTAATCACTCTCCTCTGGCTCGCGCTCCTGACCCTGAAGCCGGCGCGAGCGTGGCGGGCCGGCCGAAGCCAGCCCCCCGTTCGTTACTTGGCGGTCGTCGGGGTCGCCTGGGCGGAAGTCGACGTCATGCCGGAACGCAGGGGCTCGCTGCCCGACTGGGTCGGAGCGCCGCCGCTCTTGGTCTGGCTGCTGCCACGCGCGCCCGAACCGGAGGTGCCGCCCATACGCGGCTTCACTGCACCGTTCGACATGAGGAAGCCGTGAAGGTCGTTCGTGAAGGCCGCGAGGTCTTCCATGATCGACTTGTTGCGGCGAACCAGCCAGTTGTAGGCAAGCACGGCCGGGACGGCCACGACGAGGCCGAGCGCGGTCATGATGAGCGCCTCACCGACCGGGCCCGCAACGGCGTCGATGGATGCCTGGCCGGACGCACCGATCTTGATCAGCGCGCGGTAGATGCCGACGACGGTGCCGAACAGACCGATGAACGGCGCGGTCGAACCTACCGTCGCGAGGAACGCGAGGCCCTCGCCGAGACGGGCGCCGATCGCACCTTGGCTGCGCGCCAGGCTGTTTGCCATCCAGTCGTGCTGGTCAATCGGGTCGGTCAGCTTGCCGTGCTGGTCCTGCGCGACCAGCGCATCCTCGACGATCGCGCGATAGGCGCTCTTCGCCTCGAGCTTCGTCGATGCCTCGCGAAGGTTGGGCGAGTTCCAGAAGCTCGCCCGGACTTTGCGACCCTGGCTGACGATCTTCTGCTGCTGCATGAGCTTAGTGAAGAGGATGTAGAACGTACCGAGCGACATGATCACGAGAATCGCGAACACGGAAATCGCGATAATGCCTCCCTGCTGGAGAGCGGGGACCAGGCCGTAGGGGTTTGAACTTGCCGCGGCGGCGGGTGCTGCTTGCATTGCTGTGCTTTCCTTCTGAAATCCGGGGTCGTTAACCTAAGAAACCGATTAGCCTTCCAGGCGCCAGACGATTGGCGGAGTCGAAACGGTGTCCGTCGTCGGTTGGCCGTTACTGTCGCGAGCCGGCGTGAATTTCGCGCGGCGCTTCAGGATGTTGCAGGTCGCCGAGTCCAGCGAGCTGTTGCCAGTGGACCGGGTGAGGTTGCAGCCGACCACGCGCCCGTCGGGGCCGATGGTAAGCTGCGCCTGCGCAGTTCCTTCTGCACCAGCCGCCTGAGCGGCTGCCGGGTAGTCGTCGGCACTGAACAGAGTACGAAGGTCGCCCTTGGCGCTTTGCGCTGAAACCGTCTTGTGCGGCGGCGGCGGCGGAGCGGGGGGCGGCGGTGCTGCTACGACCGGCGGAATCGGCGGCGGGGTCGGCGCTTCGACGACCTGGATCGGCGGCGGCGTGGTGTTCACGCGCACCAGCGGCGGCGGTGTCACCGGCGGCGGCGGAACCTTAGGCATATCCTTCGGCGGCGGCGGCGGTTCCTCCGGGGGCGGCGGCTGTTCCTCGACGTCGAACGTCTTCAAGTCCTGCGCAGCTTTCTTGATGACGTTATACGCAAGTCCCGTGATGATCGCGTATCCGAGACCGAACTGAATCAGACAGACCAGGATGATCGCCAGGGTCCGGTTGCCGCTGATCTCTTTCTTCTGGGCGTAGGACATTAACCCGCAATTCTCCTCGACACGCCGTGAGCGGACCCACGGTCACCGGGCGGTCGGATGCTCGCCCAGAAACTGGTTAATCCGCCAATGTTTCAAGATAACATAGGCGGCAGGCGGGCCTCCTTATATCCGCCTCAAAGGCCGTGCAACGCATTTTGTTCCACATGCGGAAAGCCGCAAACGATGGTCATTAGCCTCGGGCTACCGGAGGTCGGGCCAAAGTCCGGAAAAGGACGCGATTTCAACGCCGACGCCATGAGCATCTGCGTAGACGTCCGGTTTGGAGAGTCGAACGCGCAATGCGCGGACTCCACGAAGCGCAGCCACCCGGTCGAATATTGCGTGCGCGAGGGTTTCCTGAAGGTTGTAACGTCGTGCCCCGGCAAGGGCTCTGATTTCGTTGCGCAGGAAATCGTAATCCCAAGCATGATGAGGGTGATCGTCCACCGGCGGGGCCATGTCCTCGAGCCAGATCTCTGCCGTCACCAGCAAACGCTGCGGCGACCCGATTTCGAATTCGTGGAAACCGATGTCGGTTGAAACTTCGAGCGATTCGAGCACGATCCGTGCTGAGCGCACCTTGAGGCCCGGGGGAACGATCCCCGAAAGGATTGGATCTGCCGTCATTGGGCACCCAGGAACTGCACGTCGCGGATCAGGCCCATGAAACGTTGCCCCCCGTCGATCGTGATCACCTCGCCCGTGACAGCACTCGCCCCCATCAAATAGCGCAGAGCGGCAACCACATCGCCCGGTTCGACCCCGCGTCTCAGCGGATTGCTGGAGTGCATCACTTCGAAATTCTCCTCAGTCTGCCCACTCGACCGCAACATGAGCGCTGGCGCGATCCCATTGACGCGGATTCGACGCGGGGCAAGCGCTCGTGCCGACAGCTCGGTCAGAGCGGCCAGCGCATCTTTCGACAGAGTATAACTGAGATAATCGGGGTTCGGGGCGAAAAGCTTCGAGTCTAGAAGATTGACGACAAGGGCCTCCTCGCCATCCGCGTGCCTTGCCGCAAGTTCCTCGATCAACAGCGCCGGAGCCCGCACGTTGACCGCCATGTGTGCGTCGAACTCCGCGGCGCTGAACTCGCCAAAACCATCCCACACGAAGCGCGCCGCGTTGTTGACCAGAAGGCGTACGGGAGGAAGGCCGTCGGCCGCTTCGAAAATCATGCGGCCACAGGTTGGGTTTGCAAGGTCTGCGACCACCTTCGTCGCTCCAGCGGGCGCTCCATCTCCTTCGTTGTGGACGTGGGCAATGACCTCCCACCCGTCATCTACCAATGCCTGCGCGACAAACGCACCCACGCGCTTACCTGCGCCCGTCACAATCGCGGTTCCCTTCAGCATTGCGGCAAACTCCTGCCTTGAGCGGCGTCCCGAAGCAATCCATGACACCGCCATGCCGGAGAGCCGCCCGCCCATCGAGCTTCAGGGGATAAGCCTGACCGAGCTCCAGCAGCTTATCGATGAGCGCCGGATGCCGCCCGTCGAGAAGTGGAATCCTGAACGCTGCGGGCATTCGGCAATGCGGATCGCGCGCGACGGCACGTGGTATCATGAGGGCACGCCAATCCGCCGCGCAGCAATGGTCCGGTTGTTCTCGACCGTGCTCCGACGCGAGCCCGACGGTCGCCATGTGCTCGTCACGCCCGTCGAGAAGCTCGACATCGACGTTGAATCGACCGCTTTTCGAGCTGTCGCGATGCGCGTGGACGGGCGCGGTCATGAGCAAAAAATCGCGTTCGCGCTCGATAGCGGTGACGCTGTGATTTTGAACGGCGATCATCCGTTAAGGGTGGTCCAAACGGAGACGGGTCTTTCTCCGCGTCTGCTCGTGCGCCACGGTCTCGAAGCTGAGCTGAGCCGACCTATTTATTACGAGCTTGCGGAACTCGCCGTGACGGAAGGGAATGGGACGTCGGGCGTCTGGAGCGCTGGCACCTTTTTCCCGCTCGAGACCGTAGAGTGAAACTTGCCGAGCGGTTGCGCCAGGCGCTTGCAGCGCCGCCGGCCGAGCCGCCAGTTGACGGCGACTTGCCAGCGCTCCGCGCCGCGGCGGAAATCGCGGCGGCCGTCCTCATTGCCGTTACCGAGCGTGATGACCCCGGTGTCATTCTTACGGTGCGACGCGAGCATCTGCGAACTCACGCGGGGCAGATCGCGTTTCCCGGAGGACGCCTGGACGCAGGTGAAGACGCAACTGCCGCGGCATTGCGGGAGGCCCATGAAGAGATCCTTCTCGATCCTTCATCGGTGGAAGTCGCAGGCAAGATCGAACCTTATCGTACGGTTACGGGGTATGTCGTGACGCCGGTGCTGGGCGTGATCGCGCCCGATTTGCCGCTGCAGCCACACGAGCATGAGGTGGCGGACTGGTTCGAGGCGCCTCTCGCATTTCTGCTCGACCAAGCCAATCAGCATCGCCGAAGCGCTCTGTTCCAGGGCGTGACACGCCATTATTACGAGATCATCTGGAACGAGCGCAGGATCTGGGGAGCGACTGCAGCCATGATCGTCAACTTGTCGCGCAGGCTCCAGTGGCGTTGAAGCTCGACGCCGAGAAATGGCGCAAGAATCGCGGAATGAAGAGGCTCCTCGCTGCGCTCGGAGCGGAGGAAGGCCTCACTCGCTATGTCGGCGGCGCAGTGCGTGACGACCTCCTTGGAATTCCCGTGAGTGACATCGATCTCGCCACGCGAATTCCGCCGAATGAAGTGGTGGAGCGCCTGGAGAATGCTCGCATCAAAGCCGTGCCGACCGGTATCGACCATGGCACAATCACAGCGGTCAGCGACGGTCATCCGTTTGAGATCACGACGCTGCGCCGTGACGTAACGACAGACGGACGACGCGCGACTGTCGCGTTCACCGATGACTGGAAGGAAGATGCGGCGCGCCGCGACTTTACGATCAATGCGCTTTCGGCCGACCCCATTACGGGCGAGCTGTTCGACTATTTCGGCGGTCTTGCCGACCTTAAGAAGCGGCACATCCGGTTCATCGGGGACCCGCTCCAGCGCATAGCTGAAGACCATCTGCGCATTCTCCGCTTTTTCCGCTTTCACGCGCGGTTCGACGCCGGTGAGCCGGACGCGGCAGCGCTTGCCGCATGCACTGCTCGTGCGAACGACCTCATGGCACTGTCACGCGAACGCATTGCCGATGAGCTTCTCAAGCTCCTCGCAATGGCTGATCCGTCGTCGACGCTTGCGATCATGCTCGACTGCCAGATCCTCAGGCCGGTCCTTCCGGAAATCGACGCGTCACGTCTGCCCGAACTCGCTCGTCTCATCGCGGCGGAACGGCAAGCAGGCGTGGAGCCAGATTCCCTGCGCCGCCTCGCTTCTCTGCTGCCGCGCAAAAGCGAGGTTGCGGACGACGTCAGCGGCCGCCTCCGGCTGTCGAACAAGGCACGCAAGCGGCTCTCGTGCAGCGTCGACGAAACGATCTCCAGTCCGCCGCACACCCTCGCCTACAGGGTTGGTATCGAGTGCGCGGCCGATCGCCTGCTACTCGCCGGCCGGCCCGAAGACGCCGCGACCATTCTGGCATGGCGCGCTCCTCGCCTTCCCATTAGCGGGGGCGCATTGATCAGGCGTGGCCTACCGCCGGGACCCCAAATTGCGCGTACGCTTCGGGCCATCGAGGATCGCTGGGTTGAGGCCGGCTTTCCCGCCGGTGATGATTTCCGGCAGATCGTCGAAGATGCGTTGCGAGCGGCCCCAGAGTTGCGCGGATCTCAGCGGTGACCACCGTGTCCGGCATTCTGGTGCGCGGCCTTCCCAGTTTGGCGACGATTGTCCTGCTTCTTGTTGCCGCCAATGTCGTGCTTCCTGGCTTTGTCGAAGTCGCCCTTCTTCTTGTGATCGGTCATTTTTGAACCTCCTTGCGGGGACCAACCCAGTGGGCTGCTGAAGGGTTCGTCGGCTCGTCAGCTGCCAAGCACTGCCGACCGCGCAAGGGCGAGATCCGCAGTTTCAGCGATCGCCGGTGAAATTGCGGATTGAGTCGCCGGACGCGGGGCCAGCATTTCATAGCGTGCAAAAAGTTCCGAGAAATGGTCATCGATCGAGCGCACCCGGCTCGCGCGCACCGCTGCCGCGCGCTGGAACTCGGGACCATGATCGATGAAGCGGCAGATTGCCTGCTCGAGCGAAAACTCGCTGCCCGCCCGATAGGAAGTTCCCGCCCCTGCTGCCAGCTGGTCGATAGCGGCACCCCGGTCGGGCACGATCAAAGGGATGCCGCTTGCCCGTGCCTCGGCAGCTACCATGCAGAAGGTTTCCGCTTCGCACCCGTGCACCAGCGCGTCCGCGCTCGCAAGGAGATGCGCCAGCTCCAGTCGATCGGCCATGCGAGGGAGCACCGCAGCGCGGCCGATGCGCTCAGCAATCAGCTCGAGCCTCGACCGCTTCGATCCATCGCCGACGAGGAGCAGGCCGACTTCGTTCCGCCGCCCTGCTTCGGCGACGGCGCGAAGGACCATTTCCCAGCGCTTTTCACTCGATAGGCGCCCGATGCCGACCAGAAGCACCGCGCGGCGGTCGAGGCCAATTGCACTCAGTGCTTCCTCGCGTACTCGCGCGGACCGTCGAGACGGGGAGAACAAGCCCGGTTCGACGCCCATGGGAACGGTTTCGACCCTGCCGACACCGCCGTTGCTCAAGCGGCGGGCGAATTGGCGATTGGCACAAACCACGAGGTCGAACATCTGGCCGAGCCCTCTCAGATGTGACCAGAACCAGCCGAACCAGCGGTCGATTGTCGACCTCCGGGCTAACCCGCCAAGCCAACGGTAGGCATAAGCTGCGAGCGGATCGGAGTGCATGACGAGCGAGCGGCTTGCTGCTCCTTCCCACCGCCCCACCATCGTTGCGCTCGACCAGGGCGAGGACGCTTCGATATGGTCCGGCTGCCAGGCGTCAAGCACGGCGTGGAGCGCAGCCTCATCGGCGAAATAGCGATAACGCCGGTCGACGGGCAATTGGGGTGACGGCACGGTCACCAAAACCGCGCCCGGTCCACGCTTGATGATTTCGTGGCGCTCACCAGGTGCGATCACAATCATCTCGTGCCCAAAGCGTGGAGCAGTTCGGAGCTTGGCCTCGACATAGGTTCGAACGCCGCCACCTGCCGGCGTATAGAAGGCGCAAACGTCGGCGATACGCATCCGCAGCGTGAGACTGGCCGGCCCAGTGAACTTCAAGTGAAGCTTTGTTAATGGGCTTGCTCGCAGGCGATCCGCTACAGCACGATCGTATGTCCGCAACCAATCGCCGGCTCCTGCTCACGTCCATCCACGATGTCTCGCCTCGCTTCGAAAGCGAAATAGACCGGCTTATCGACCTGCTTTCGCCGTTTGTCGGCAGTCGCCTTTCAATGCTTGTTGTTCCAAATCATTGGGGAGACGCGCCGATCGTTTTAGGCTCGACTTTTGCAACCCGGCTCCGGGGCTGGAAGGATCAGGGCGTCGAGATCTTCCTTCACGGTTTCATTCACCGTGACGAGAGCCGGCACGAGCAGTTCGGGAACCGCCTGAGCGCCGCGCTGACGACCGCCGGCGAGGGCGAATTCCTTGGCCTCTCAAGAGCAGAGGCAGCGAGCCGGATCGAACGTGGTCGGGCGCTTGTCGAGGACGTCACCGGCTCTCCCATCGCTGGCTTCATCGCGCCCGCCTGGCTCTACGGAACCGGAGCCTTGGATGCGCTCAAGGAAGCAGCCGTGCCGATTGCGGAAGATCATTTCCGCGTCTGGTCGCCACGATCCGGGCAGAAGCTCGCCACGGGGCCAGTGATCACATGGGCAAGCCGAACTAGACTGCGGCTCGCCTCTTCGTTGCTTGCGGCCGCGGTGCTCCGCCGAGCACCAATAAACGTGCTGCGTGTCGGCGTTCATCCGCCGGACGCCCGGAGTTCATCCATCGTGAGGAGCATCCGCGCGACGCTTGCGGTTGCAGCAAAAGATCGCCGAGCGGCCCAATACTCGGAGTTGCTCGAGGTCTAGCTCAGAATTTGAGGACGAAACTCACCGCCGGCTTCTTGGATCGGGTCGGCGGATCACCGAGGCGCGGCGCCGGCCCCTTTTTGCGGCCGTACATGTTGGCGAGGCCGACCCCGACACTAGCGTTCGGCGCGAGCTCCTGCTGTGCGATCATTCCCTGGATCAGAAGGAGGGGATGTTCAATGCCCTGCTGCTGCGAAAGACGCAGGTCGATCTCGTGCGACTTGGCAACGTCGGCGACGACCGGTGCCGCAAGCTCCTTCATCTGCGCGTGCGCAGCCGTTGCCACGAACAGCGGCGAACCGACCGCCACGGCGAGCCACTTCCGCATGGCCCGATCCTTCCCCTGAGACGGGGTGTTCAACCCGTGGGCACTTAGTCCAGTTCCGAGCCTCGAACTGTCGTCCCGCACCGGGTCACCGGCGGCGCGATCTCCAATAGTCCAGGGCAGCTTCCGCCTGAAGAGGACGGGCGAAGTAAAAGCCCTGTCCGGACGAGCACCCGAGCGTCGCCAGAGTCGTCGCCAACTCGACGGTCTCGATGCCTTCGGCAGTCGTCGACATGCCAAGGGCCTCGGCAAGACTCAGCACCGCGCGCACAATCGCAACGGCATCCGGGTCGACCATCATTCCCGACACGAAGCTTTTGTCGATCTTGAGGACGTCGATCGGCAAGCGCTGGAGATAGGCCAAGCTTGAGTAGCCCGTCCCGAAATCGTCCATGGCAAGGCTCGCATCGAGCGATTTCAAAGCGTCGAACACGCGGGTCGCGCGCACCGGGTCTTGCACGATCGCGCTTTCCGTGAGCTCGAGGCTCAGTCGGTCGCCGGTCAGCCCGCTGGATTTCAGCGCACTTTCGACGACGCGCGAGATATCGTCGCGAGCAACCTGGATCGCCGAAAGATTCACGGAGACATAGAGCGGCAGCTTTTCGCCACTTTCCTTGTCCCACTCGGCGAGTGTCTGGGTCGCCTTGTCCATCGCCCAACGGCCGAGGCTGAGGATCAGACCGGATTCTTCAGCGACGGCAATGAATTCAGTCGGGGTGATTTCTCCACGGTCTTCATGGGTCCAGCGAGCGAGCGCCTCGAAGCCGGCGACCTCGCCGGATTTCAAGTTGATGAGCGGCTGGTAGAAAAGCCTGAGCTGATCCTTGTCGAGCGCGCGACGAAGCTCGGTCTCAATCGAGAATCGGCGGCGCGCCTCGGTCGCCTGCCGCGCTTCGTAAACCTGCGGGCAGCCTGCAGCCTTTGCCTGCTTCACGGCGAACTGTGCGTTGCGGAACAGCTCTTCGGCATCCTGGCCGTTATGCATGAGCGCGACGCCAATCGCGCATTCAACGCGGATCTCCAGCTCAGACAGCTTGAACGGTGTCGCCATCACCTGCTGAATGCGCTCGGCGGCTTTCAACGCGTCCTCGACACCGCGCTTGAGAGAGACCAACACCCCGAACTCGTTGCCTCCGGTGCGGGCGAGAACGTCGCCGGCGCGAAGTGCAAGGATCAGGCGACGGGCGAAGGTGATCAGCAGTTCGTCGCCGGCGAGACTGCCCATGGATTCATTGATTCTGCTGAAGCGGAGCATGTCGACGACAAGCACCGCGTGCTCGAGATCGCGAGCGACCTTTTCGCCGGCTTTTTCGATGGCCTCACTGAAGGCGAGACGATTGGGAAGACCCGTCAGGCTATCGCGCAGCATCTCGGCGCGCAGCGTTCGCTCGGCCTGAACTTCGACGGTCCGGTCGACGACGCTGAGCAGGCAGCGTTGGCCGCTGGAGCGGGTCTTGGGCAACGGCGCGAGCTTCAGGCGGAAGAAGGTCGACGCGACCCCTTCGCCCTGGTTGAAGTCGAGCTCTCCGGACGTGTCCGTACCGTCGAAATAACTCTGAATGAGACCGGCGATCGCGCCTGTCTTGAGGCACTCCGCCTCGTTCCAGTCGAGTGCAGTGCAGTTTGATCTGTCGACCGCTTCGACGAACCTCTTGTTGTGGGCCACGACGCCCAGGTTCCCGTCGGCGGTTCGCTCGATTATCGCCGCGGCGATCGGCAGGGCATCGAGCAAGTCGAGATCGCCGGCCGCAGCAAGGGTCGGAATCGCATTGGTTCTGTCCGGGCGGCGGTGCCGTTGAACGCCCGCCGGCCGGGAAGCTGCAGCCTGCATTCGAGCTTCTATGGAGCCTAGGGGTTAATTCGGAGTATCTTTTTCCCTGTGCGCTGGATTGTTAACCCGTGCGCAATTCCGGCTCAGCCAAATCGATTGCTCCGAGGAAAACCGATCGGCGGCATGCGGCCCGCCGCACCCCGCGCAGCGCGCCAGGGTGAAAGGTCGGTTTCCGTCCGCACTCGTCCGCTTTCCCCTCCAAGCGTCCAGCTGAGACCATCGTTGAGGCGGAAAGCAAGTGCATCCGCAAGGCCGCCGTCGCGATAACGCTGAAGCGTCACCCCCTGCCCCCTACCAAGCTCCGGTAGTTCCGAGAGGGAAAAGACCAGCATTTTCCTGTTTTCTCCGATGACGGCGACCGCGTCCGATCCCTCTGGAACGGGCCTGACGACGGCCACCCGGGAGCCGGCGCGGACATTCACCAGCTGCTTGCCCTTGCGGGTCTCGGCGAGCGTCGCATCACCACTCGTGACAAACCCCTTTCCATCAGAGGAAGCGATCAGCAGCTTCATCTCGGGGCGAGCGACCAGCAACTGAACGATGTCGACCTCTGCATCGAGGTCAATGAACAGGCGCACCGGCTCGCCGAACCCGCGCGCGCTCGGCAGCTTGTCGCCCGCAAGCGTGTAAACCCGGCCGTTCGACGCAAAGAGCGCGAGCCGGTCTGTCGTCTGGGCGTGGAAGTGGATGAACGGACCGTCGGCCTCGCGCCATTTGAGATCGCAAACCTGCTCAAGCGCAAGATGTCCTTTCATGGCCCTGATCCATCCACGCTGGGACAGGATGACGGTGATCGGCTCCTTTTCGATCATCGCCGTCCAGTCGATCTCGCGAGCGGGCGCGACTTCCTCGATCCGGGTCCGGCGCTCGTCGCCGAACTTCCCCTTGATTTCTTCGAGGTCCTTCTTGAGCCTCGTGCGCTGCCGTGCCGGGCTCTCGATCAGTCTTGCGAGCTCCTCGCGCTCCTTCGCTAGCGCGGTACGTTCACGGCCGATCTCCATTTCCTCGAGCCGGCGCAGGCTGCGAAGGCGCATGTTGAGAATTGCTTCGGCCTGGCGGTCGGACAGCGAGAATTCCGCCATCAGAACGGGCTTTGGCTCGTCCTCGGTCCGGATGATCTCGATGACCCGATCGAGATTCAGAAAGGCGATGAGGAAACCGTCGAGCAGCTCGGTCCGGTCGTCGATCTTTCCGATCCTGACCTGCGAACGGCGGACCAGAACCTCGAGCTGGAAGGTGAGCCACGCCGCGAGTGCTTGCTTCAGGCTCATCACGCCGGGCGTGCGGGTCGAGTCGAGCACGTTGAGGTTGAGCGGGAAGCGGATTTCGAGGTCCGTAAGCCGATACAGGCTCTCCAACAGGAGCTCGGGGTCGACGGTCCGCGCGCGCGGCTCGAGTATCAGCCGGACTTGTTCGTCGCTTTCGTCCTTCACGTCTGCGAGGATCGGAAGCTTCTTGTCGCCGATCAGCGTTGCGATCTGCTCGATCAGCTTGGCCTTTGGCACGCCGTAAGGAATCTCACTCACCAAAAGGTGCCAGCCACCGCCCTTCTCGCGCTCGACCTCGATTCGAGCGCGCAGGCGGAACGAGCCGCGGCCGCTGGCATAGGCCTCGGCAATGGAGTCCCGGCTGTCGACCAGGACCCCGCCGGTCGGAAAGTCCGGACCGGCGACAAAGTCCATCAGGCTTCGATCCTCGGCCTTGGGGTTGTCGATCAGGTGGATCGCGGCATCGATCAGCTCGCCGACATTGTGCGGCGGTATGGAGGTCGCCATGCCAACCGCAATTCCGCTCGCACCGTTGGCAAGGAGGTTCGGAAACAGTCCAGGGAAGACCTCAGGCTCTTCTTCCTCGCCATTATAGGTGGCGCGAAAGTCGACGGTGCCTTCATCGAGTCCCGCCATCAGCTGCATTGCGACGGCGGTCAGCCGGGCTTCGGTGTAGCGGTAGGCGGCAGCGTTATCGCCGTCGATATTTCCGAAATTGCCCTGACCGTCGACCAGCGGGTAGCGGAGCGCGAAGTCCTGCGCGAGACGGACCATCGCGTCATACACCGACTGGTCGCCATGCGGATGATATTTGCCGATTACGTCTCCGACGACGCGCGCCGACTTCTTGTACGCACCCGCAGGATCGAGCCGCAGGAGGCGCATCGCCCATAGCAACCGTCGATGAACGGGCTTGAGACCGTCACGGACGTCCGGGAGTGATCGCGCAGTGATCGTCGAGAGCGCATAGACAAGATACCGCTCCGAGAGAGCGGCATCAAACGGGGTCTCGATAACAGAAGAGATGTCGGGATCGGCCATGGGCCGTCGCTACCAAGCGCGCCCGCGCTGTTCCAGCCGTTCTTCAGATAGGGCCCGCGTTTATTGCTTGGTCGGTATGCAAACTGCCGCGGCTGGCTGGCTGGCTGCGCTTCGGCTTGGCGGGGTTTCGTAGCAAGTATCGACGTGTCCCTTGAGATCGACGGTGATCGGGTCCCACTCGCTCGGATCCGCGCCGCTCGTAACGCCGGTATCGATTTGCCCGTCTTCTCCAAGCGCGAGGTCAAAGCCTCCATCGCCATCATCATCCTTGTCGGCAGGCCGTGGCGGCCACGGCATGTAGAAGGAGAAGTGCTTGCGTGGCGGAGGTGGTGGAGGTGGCGGTGGCGCCGACGGAGGGGGCGCTGGCGGAGGTGGCGACGGCGGAGGTGCCGACGGCGGCGGAGGCGGCGACGGCGGAGGTGGCGCGGGCGGAGGTGGCGCGGGCGGAGGTGGTCCGGGCGGAGCCGGCGGCGGCGGCGGAGGCGAAGGCGGCGACGGTGACGGTGGCGGCGGCGGCGGCGGCGGAGCTGGCGGTGACGGTGGCGGCGGTGGTGGCGGCGATGGCGGTGACGGCGGCGGAGGCGGTGAGGCCGGCGGCGGCGGCGGCGGCGGCGGCGGCGGAGGCGGAGGAGGAGGAGGCGGTGGAGGCGGCGGGTTCACATTGCCCTGGTCGCCGAGATTGCCATTATTGCCGTTGCAAGGATTGCCATTACCCCTGGAACAAGGATCGCCGGGCGGAACGCCTGGAGGCGGTGGTTGCGGCGATTGCCGCGGGTTCGCATTGCCCTGCAGCCCTTCGTTGCCATTATTGCCGTTGCAAGGATTGCCCGTTCCTCTTGAGCACGGATCACCTGGCGGCACCGATCCCGAGGCGGTGCCCGCATGTGTCGCACCCTTGGCCATCCCATCCGCCGCTGCGGCGAGAAAGATGGTGCCTCGTTCGATACGTGCTGTATCAGCAGCAGGCGCGAGAATCCCGGTTGTCACGACCAGAGCGGCCTGCGCCGACGGCGTCCGTGCCGATCCTAGCTGGGCAACGGTCGCGACGGCTGCGACGTCGAACGTCCCCTGATTTACGACCACTTCCTGAGGTGTGGCCGGAGGAGCTGTCGATGCCGCGCCCGCAACCGAGCCCGGGCCGTGCAGTCCGTCCAGATCGTGGGAACTTCCGCCGCCCGTGGAGTGATTGCCTCCGCCAGCTCCATTTCCCCCCGCGTCATCGAGCGCGATCCCTCTCGAGCTGTCGGCCGATGGCAGACCAGCATCTGCCGGAGGTCCGCCCCCGGAGCCCTCGGAAATTGGGGACGACGGCAGTGGCTCGATTTGCGGCGAAGCGGCTGCTGCCGCCGGCGAGCCGGCATTCGTTGCGGGCGCTGCAGTAACCGGAGCCCCCGCTGCCATGGGCCCACCCGCCGTCGGCGGCGCCGCCACTGCTGCCGGCGGCCCCGCAATCGCCAAAGGCCCTGCGGCCGCGAGGGGACCAGCGGTTGCTGGAACGTCCGGAACAATGGGGATTACGGCCATCGCGCTTGCCGGATTTTGCAAGCCGGTGCTGCTTGGAGGCGCTGCGAGGTCGAACTTCGGATTACTGCCGTTTGGAGATGGGTTTCCGTGGGCACCCACACCGGCCCACGCGGGCGGCCCGCCACCTGGCGCGGGTCCAGCATTCGAATTGAGTTCCGACAAAGGTCCGCGGCTCGCCGGAAGACCCGCCATCGGCGGCCCTGCGCCCGGCGGAGGATTCGCGCCGGACGGTTCGGCACCGACGATCAGGCCCGTGGCAAGAGCAGCAACAGCGCACGCGCGGAGCAACGCCGCCCGCCCCCCGACTGGCTCCCGATGACTGTCTTCAGACGCCAAACGGAACATTGCGCTCCCTTCGCCCCAGGAGGAGACGCGACTCGATACACCGTCAGCTGGACGACTCTACGAAGCGGAACGTAGTTAACAAAGCAAGCGGATTCGTTAACCTATTTCAGCTAACTGTAATTAAACGAGGTGTACCGGCGGATCGCGCGGTAAAACGGGCCTCGCGTTTAGCTCGCGGCTCTAACCTGCTCGATTGTTTCAGGAATCCGGCCCTGCGCCGACCAGCCACCATCCTGCTCTTCAATGGCTTGGCGCATCTCGGCTAGCAGCCATTCCCGGAAACGCTTAACCTTGGGGACCATCCGCCGTTCGCGAGGGTAGACCAACCAATAGGCCCAGCCTCGGACGGAGACACGATCACGAAAGGGTACACACAGGCGACCGGCTGCGACATCGCCCTTCCACAGCAGCGGCGTCAGCAACGCGAACCCCTGCCCGGCCATCGCTGCATGGCCCTCATTGGCCTGATTCTCGAGACGAATCCCGGCCCGGCGCAAGATCGACTCATCGGCTGGCACGCCGTTGTCGGAGAACCACTGCTGCCACCAGTCGTCGCTCGGATTGATGCGGTTCTGATTAGGGATGTCATGCGGCTCGAGGGGCCGCCCGAGCTTGCGCTCTACTGCCGCGATGCATTCGGGGCTCGCCATTGGCGTGAAGTTGGATTCGAATAGCCGGTATTCCTCGAGGCCTTCCCAATTTCCGCTTCCGCCGCGGATGGCCACGTCGGCATCGCCGCCGCGCAAATCACACAGCTCGTTGCTCGTAGTCATCCGGACCGCGAGATCGGGATGCTCCATCTGGAAGGCACCTAGCCGCCATGCGAGCCAGGTGTTCGCAAAGGTGTGCGTCGTAGTGATCGTCAGAAGCGTCTCGTCTTCTTCGCGATGGCTCGCGAAAGCAGCTTCAATTGAATCGAAAGCGCTCGACAGCGCCGGGAGCAGCCGTTGCCCCAGCGGCGTCAGGCGAGCTCTACCTTTCTCGCGCACGAACAAGGGTGAGCCAAGCCGCTCTTCAAGGCTTTTGACCTGGTAGGAAACGGCGGCCTGGGTCATTCCCAACTCGGCCGCCGCAGCCGTAAAATTCTCGGTGCGCGCCGCCGCTTCGAAGGCCCGGATCGCAGCAAGTGGAGGAAGGCGCCTCATCAGCTCACCTCATAAGTCTGCTTTATGGTTCATGTCGAGTGTTTGATTGGCGAAACGAGGGGCCGAATCGTACATAGAATTCAAGCCGCCGGCGGGGACAAATCCCTCCCCTCACAGCCCATCCTCGCCGGCGGCCATCGACAAAAAAAGAGGATCTTGCCATGACTTATGGCCTCAGCACCCGTGCGTTCGTCGAAGACGGACCTGTCGACCAGGTCGCGAAAGCGGAAGCGGTCCGGACCACCGCGCGGTCCTGGCGCGCGCTTAGCGAGACCTCCCGCCTCGAAGCCGTGGAGCAGGCGCTCCGCGCTGCAAATGACCGCATCGACGGATATCCCATCGCGCTCTGAGGCTTGGCCGCAGCGATCAGTTAGCGGCGCACGACCTCATGAGCAGCAGCGGGTCCGAACACAAAGACCAGAGAGGAAAGGATGTTCACCATGGTCGATGAGATTTTCGATCGGCATTATCAGACGGGCCGCAATCAGTTGAACGCCGCCATCGTCAGCGCCGCCACCCGTTTCGCGGGTGCGATCTACAACGCATTCGAAGTGCTGAATCGCATCGAATATTCAGCACCTTGGTCCGCCAAGGGAAAGCGCGCCCGCTCGCATTGATCCCCCATGAGGAGGGCGGACTAGCACGCACCGCCCTCCTCGCTTATAGCGCGCGCTCCGTCGAAATTTCCTTGGAGTGACGCGAACCGTGGCTCGCCGCCGCCAGATCTACGAAGGCAAGGCCAAGATTCTCTATGAGGGTCCGGAGCCCGGCACGCTGATTCAATATTTCAAGGACGACGCCACCGCGTTCAACGCGCAGAAGCGCGGCACGATCAGCGGCAAGGGCGTCATCAACAACCGTATCTCTGAGCACATCTTCACGGCACTGCAGGTGATCGGCGTTCCAACGCATTTCATCCGCCGCCTGAACATGCGCGAGCAGCTGATCCGGCAGGTCGAGATCATCCCTATCGAGGTCGTGATCAGGAACGTTGCCGCCGGCTCGCTGTCCAAACGCCTCGGGATCGAGGAAGGCACGCAGCTGCCGCGGACGATCATCGAATATTATTACAAGGACGACGCGCTCGGCGATCCGATGATCGCCGACGAGCATATCGCCTGTTTCGGATGGGCCACGCAGGACGAGATGAACGACATCGCCGACATGGCGATCCGAGTGAACGACTTCCTGTCGGGCATGTTCGCTGCGATCGGCATCCGCCTGATCGACTTCAAGCTGGAGTTCGGCCGCGTCTGGGACGGCGATTATTCGCGGGTCATTCTTGCAGACGAGATCAGCCCTGACGGATGCCGCCTGTGGGACCTCAAGTCGGGCCAGAAGCTCGACAAGGATCGCTTCCGCCAGGATCTCGGCGGCGTCGAGGAAGCGTACCAGGAAGTCGCGCGACGGCTTGGCCTACTTCAGCCGGACGATGAGTCCGCGGTGCTCGATTTCGACACCCACAGGAAGAAACGCGGCCGGTGACGCTCCGGCGCGCGCGCGTCGTCACCCTCAATGCTGCCTTGGGACCACTCGACTACCGGGTCCCGGACGGCATGCATGTCGTGCCTGGCTCAGTTGTCGTCGCGCCCCTCGGGCCACGACAACTCATTGGCGTCGCCTGGGAGGCGGAGCGACTGCCGAGCAATGAAGTGCCCGACATTCGCCTGCGCCCGCTCGCCGGCGCGCTGGACGTGGCGCCGATCGCAGCGCCGCTTCGGCGGCTCTGCGAGTGGACTGCAGACTATTATTTAAGTCCCCTCGCCTCGGTGCTGCGCATGGTCCTGCCTTCATCGGCGGCACTGGATGGCCCCCGTCAGCTCACGGAATACCGGCCGACCGGCCAAATACCCGACCGGCTGACGCCGCAGCGTGAAAAGGCGCTTACAGCCCTTGGAGGCCGACAGGGCACTATCCGCGAACTGGCCGATCATGCCGGCGTCAGCGATGCTGTGCTTCGGGGGCTGGTAAACGCCGGCGCGCTCCACGCGGTCGCCGTCGACGCGGACCGGCCACTCGCCTGCCCTGACCCTGATTACGCGCCACCCAATCTCAACGAAGAACAGTGCAATGCCGCCGCCAGCCTGGCTGGATCAATCGGAAATGGCTTCGATCCCGTCCTTCTCGACGGCGTTACCGGCTCCGGCAAAACGGAGGTCTATTTCGAGGCCATTGCCGAGTGCCTACGTCAGGGCAGGCAGGCGCTCGTCCTCCTGCCCGAGATCGCGCTCACCGAACCGTTCCTGAAGCGCTTCGAGGCGCGGTTCGGCTGTCAGCCCGTGGCCTGGCATTCCGACCTTCGCTCATCGCAGCGTCGCCGCGCCTGGCGAGGCGTCGCCAGCGGCGAAGCCACAGTCACCGTCGGCGCGCGATCGGCTCTGTTTCTTCCCTATCCGAACCTCGGATTGATCGTCATCGACGAAGCTCACGAGCCAAGCTTCAAGCAAGAGGACGGCGTCCAGTACCATGCTCGCGACACCGCCGTGATGCGGGCCAAGTTCGAGGAAGTGCCAGTGGTCCTCTCTTCGGCTACCCCAGCGATCGAGAGCAAGCATATGGTCGAGATTGGCCGTTACCGCGAGGTCGCGCTACCGGAGCGGTTCGCAGGCGCATCCTTGCCCGATCTTCGCGCGATTGACCTCACGCAAGATCCTCCACCCCGCGGCCGTTGGCTGGCTCCCGCGCTGGTAGACGAGCTCCGGGCGAATCTCGATCGCGGCGAACAGTCGCTACTGTTTCTTAATCGTCGAGGCTTCGCCCCGCTCACCTTGTGCCGGCACTGCGGACACCGGTTCCAGTGCCCGAACTGCACCGCATGGATGGTCGAGCACCGGCTGATGCACCGCCTTGCATGCCATCATTGCGGTCATGTGATGCCGCCCCCCAAGGTTTGTCCCGAGTGCGGGGAGCCGGACAGCCTTGTCGCATGCGGGCCCGGCGTCGAGCGCATTGCCGACGAGGTCGCCGAGCTGTTCCCGGAGGCGCGCACGGCAATCGTGACGTCCGACACCATTTGGTCGCCGCTCCGTGCCGCCGAGTTCGTTGGCGCGATGGAAGCTGGAGCAATCGACGTCGTCGTCGGCACCCAGCTTGTAACGAAGGGATATCATTTCCCAAACCTTACGTTGGTTGGAGTCGTTGACGCCGATCTTGGTCTTTCAGGCGGCGATCTTCGCGCGGCCGAGAGGAGCTTTCAGCAAATCCAGCAGGTGGCCGGCCGAGCTGGCCGCGGCAACAAGCCGGGCCGCGTTTTTGTTCAAACCCACGATCCTGACGCGGCGGTGATCGATGCGCTGGTGAAAGGCGATGCGGCCGGCTTCTACAGCGCCGAGACCGAAGCGCGACGTGAAGCGGCCATGCCGCCCTTCGGCCGCCTTGCTGCCATTGTCGTATCGGCGGAAGACTCCTCGGAAGCCGAAGCGGTGGCGCGCCGCATCGGCGATGCGGCTCCCGAGGTCGACGGCATGGCCGTGTTCGGTCCGGCTCCTGCCCCGCTCGCCATGCTTCGGGGGCGTCATCGCCAGCGCCTCCTGGTTCACGCGAAGCGCAGTCTCGACGTCCAGGACGTCATTCGCGACTGGCTGGCCAGCGTCGACTGGAGTGCCAAGGTCCGCGTTAGCGTCGACGTCGACCCCTATAGTTTCCTTTAAATTTCGCTGGACAGACGGGTGGCCTCGGCCATTCTTTGTCGCGCCGAAGAAGAGGGTCAGATGCGTTACTTGTTGGCATTTCTGGCTGGCGCCGCGATCGCTGCCGTCAGCACTCCCGCGCCAGCCGCGTGGAACGTTGCGCAATCCAAGCATTTCGTCATCTACGCGGACGAAAAGCCCGAGCAACTGTCGCAGTTCGCGTCCAAGCTGGAGCGCTTCGACCAGGCCGCCCGCTACATCTACTTGATGCAGGACCCGCCGGTTGGACGCGGCAACCGGCTGACGGTCTTCGTCTTGCCGTCGGTCGAGGCGATCGAGAGGCTCGCCGGCGATACTTTCGTCAAGGGCTTCTACAAGGGCCTGGCATCTGGCTCTGTCGCGTTCGTCCCGAGGTCGACAGATAGCCGGCCGGGCGGTCTCGATGCGGACACCATCTTCTTCCACGAATACGCCCACCACCTGATGTTCCAGGAGATCGACCGTCCCTTCCCGCAATGGTATGTCGAAGGCTTCGCAGAATTCCTGTCTACCGTAAGGTTTGAGAAAGACGGAAGCATCGGCATAGGCGCGCCGGCTACGCATCGAGCATGGACGCTTTTCCGCGGCCGGCAGCTACCGCTCGAAACGCTGCTTGCGGGCAATTATTCCAACCTATCGCCAGAGCTTCGCGACTCTGTCTACGGGCGCGGCTGGCTGCTCGTCCATTATCTCAACTTCGAGCAGTCACGCCGAGGCCAGCTTGACCGCTACGTCGACCTGCTCGGAAAAGGCGTGCCGTCACTCGACGCAGCTCGAACGGCATTCGGCGACCTGAAACGGCTCGATCGCGACCTCGACGAATATCTCGATCGCAAGAAGACGTCGTACGTCAAACTCGGCGGCGATCGGTTCCAGCCCGGACCCATCGACGTACGACCTCTGAGCGAAGCGGCCTCAAAAATGATCATGCTCAGGATTGAGTTGAAACGGGGATCGAAGAAGGGCGGCGAAGCGCTCTTGGCATCGCAGATTCGTGCGGTTGAATCCCGTTATCCAGGCGACGGCCTCGTGGAGCTTACACTTTGCGAAGCCGAGCTGCAGGATGCCAACCCTGATTCTGCCGAGCCTGCTGCGGATCGAGCGCTGAAGGCTGACCCGCAGGATACGAAGTCAATGATCTGCAAGGGGCGCGCGGTCGCCGAACATTCGAAAAAGCTGGCTGGGCCGGCCCGCCACGCCGGTTTCGAACAAGCGCGATCATTGTTCGTCGGCGCCAACAAGATCGACACTGAGGATCCCGAGGCGCTCTGGATGTACTTCAGGACATTCGTGATGGAAGGCGTTAGGCCGACGACGAACGCGATTGAAGCGCTTCACTACGCGTCCGACCTCGCGCCGCAGGATGCCGGGCTCCGAATGGGTTCGGCAGTCGCTTACCTCAACGAGGGAAAGCTCAAGGAAGCCAAGTCCACGCTGACGCTGATTGCCTATGATCCACACGGGCGGGAACTATCTCAGGTCGCACGAACGATGATCGAAAGGATTGACGCGGGTGACCGCAGGGGAGCCCTGATGGCGGGCGTAGCGGGCCAGCGGCCCGAACCTACGGCTCCGTGACCGGATCGGGTCGGGTCCACCAGGGGTGAACCAATTGGCCGCGCCTCACGGCGAGCCACAGAATTCCAAATCCCGCCGCGGTCCCGATTGTGATACCAATGATCGAAGCCTCAAGGCCAAACCCCCCGCCGGTTAGCAATGCGGGCCCATGAAGTTTCGCTTCTAACAGGCCGTGCGCGTCATTGCCCGATATCGGTATGTCGAACACTTCCCCTTGCGTCAGATTCCACGACGCGTGGATCCCCATCGGAAACCACAGGCGCCTTGTCAGCATATAGGCTGCACCAAGGAGGATGCCCCCTTCCAGCATGATGCCGACGGTGGAAATCATGTCGGCACTGGGGTTATCCATGTGGGAAAGGCCGAAGAGCGCCGAAGACAGGACCAGCGCGGCCCAGGTGCCTGCGAACTCTTCGAGCCAGCGGAAAAGGATGGCGCGGAAGATCACTTCCTCAGCGACGGCCGGGAAAATGCCGTCTCGCACCAGCGACGCCGCGAGGTTGCTCGCGTCGCCAACGCCCTCCAGCCGATAGACGCCGAGGATTGCGGCAACCGCAACAACAAGTGCAAACAACAGGGCCCCAACGCCCAGTCCATTGCCTAGCTGGCGAATTGAACCGGGGCCGGACAAGTCGTCGTGCGGTGTTGACCCGAGATGAGGCGCTACAAGTTTGTAGCTGGCCAGAATGACAGCTGCGACGATAAGCTGGCCGACGAGCGCTGTTGCTCCCGATGCCGGAAGCGTCTTTTCGAAAAAACCGGCAAGCAAGCCTGCTGGGCCCATGATTGCCGCGAAGCCGAGCATCATTGCGGTAAGCGGGAATTCGATTATGCGCCGCGCGCGACTTTGGTAATCGTCAGTGGTGATTTGACCGCCGCTCATTCCCCTTCCCTCGACTCAATTGAGCCGAGAGGAAAGGGCAAGACGCATCTAGAGCGGCAACTCTGGCGATGCGGGCACATGGCCTTCGGCAGCCAGCAGCTTGCGTTTTCGATCGAGCCCGCCCGCGTAGCCTCCAAGCGAACCGTCGCTCCGGATCACCCGATGGCACGGGATCAGGACGGCCACGTGGTTGTCACCGTTGGCCGTACCCACTGCCCGCACGGCCCTTGGCTGACCGATTGCCGCGGCGATCTGAGCGTAGCTGCGCGTTTCACCGGCCGGAATCTTGCGAAGTTCTCGCCAGACGGCCTCCTGGAACGCCGTTCCCGCGACGTCGATCGGCAATTCACTGGCCGCGCGCGGACTTTCAATGGCCGCCAGAGCTCCTTCGACCAGTTCCTTAAGGCCACCAGAATCCTCGACTATCAGCGCATTTGGAAACAGGCGCCGCAGCGAGTTCACGCTGTCGTCGAATGTCAGGCGGCAGATGCCCTTGCTCGTTGCAGCGATCAGCATTTGCCCGAGCGGACTGTCGAAATGAGTCCAGCGGATCGTTTCGCCGCGCCCGCCGTTGCGCCAGGCCGACGGCGTCATGCCGAGCCTTTCCTTTGCATCGCTATAGAAGCTCGACGGCGCCGAATAGCCGGCCTCGTAGACTGCATCGGTGACGCGGTCGTTCACCTTGAGCGCTGCCTCGGTTCGACGATTGCGCAGACCGCGGGCATATTCCGCTGGAGACACGCCGAGATCGCGTTTGAAGATGCGCTGGAAATGGTGCGGGGCGTAGCCGACGGCGCCGGCGAGCTCGGCCAATGTGAGCGCCTCGTCGGCTGCCTCGATCATGTTGATGGCCTTGGCCACGGCGTCGCGGTCGCGTGCGACCTCGTCCGGCTTGCAGCGCAGGCATGAGCGATAGCCCGCAACGCGCGCTTCCTCGCCCGTCGCGAAGAACTCGACATGCTCACGTTTTGGGCGGCGAGCGGGACAGCTCGGCTTGCAATAAATGCCGGTAGTCTTCACCGCTCCGATGATGCGGCCATCCCAGCTGCGGTCGCGGCGCATGAACGCCGCCCAGGCGGTGTCCGCATCGAGGCGCGCCACATTATCCATCGCCGCCGATGTACGCTCGTGAACTGCAGGTGCAAGGCTTGCCATTGGTCAGCTCCTTTCGATCTTGGCGGAAAAGCAGCCCCGTGTCGCATTATGGGCGTGGATCGTCTCGATTGCTGGATGCTCAAACAGCTTGCGGATTCCCGCGTCAGCGGCTCCCGGTTGCGTAAGAATGGCATCGACCATCATGCCCTCGGCGTCGAAGCCGCGCAGCGACAGGACCCGCGTCTCGAACACGGGCGGCACCTTATCGACATACTCGGCAGCTTCCTCGGAGCCTTCGGTGACGAATATCGCATGGCTCGCGCGATATGCATTCGCCACCTCGTGACTCACATGATTGAGCAAAAGCACGCTCTCGCCAATCGCACGGTCCGTGAGGCTCACGCGGCATGGGTAGGTCCCGCTGTCGACCGTCATGCGGACCACGCCGCGATCACCAAGCTCCTGGTCCGACAGGCCAAACAGTGGACGGTACGGTGCCGGATCGAGGCCTCGAACAACGTAAGTCATCGGAATTGCTCCTTTCCAGACCCGGATTTAGTGGAAGGGGGCTAGGGCTGCTTCCGCTGCCTTGCGGTCAAACCGGCATCGGGCAAAATCCGCCCAGCAAATCAGGTTCAGCCGCCTTGCATCGCCGCAAACCGCTTGCTAGTGGCGCGCCAACTGGTGGGGGCGTGCGGGGCTAACCCGTTTTCACGCCCCGTTTTTCGCATCAGGGCAACATTCCGTTTCTGGAGCTTTTCGCGCGTGGAGACATCCGGCGGCATTCGGGCCAGCTTAGCAGGGCGGTACGCCTCGGCCCTGTTCGACCTTGCCCGGGACGAGCGGCAAATCGAGTCGGTCAGCAAGAGCCTCGATGTTCTCGGCCAGGCCCTGCTCGATTCGAAGGATTTCGCCGAGCTCGTCGCCAGCCCGCTCGTTTCACGAGAGGATGCTGGGAAGGCCTTTGCGGCGATCGCCCCGCAGCTTGGCACCGACCCGACGACTACGAAGTTCCTGGGCGTGATCGCTCGGAATGGCCGAAAGAACGAACTTCGTCCGATCATCCGCGCTTTCCGCCGCCTCGCTGCCGAACATCGCGGTGAGGCGACTGCGGACGTCATTACGGCCCGGCCGCTGAACGACGACCAGCTCGCGCAGCTCAAACAGCAGCTGCGGACGCGCGCCGGCTGCGACGTCAATATCGACGCAACGGTCGATCCCAACATCCTTGGCGGAATCGTCGTCAAGCTGGGCAGCCAGCAGATCGACGCGTCGATCCGCACCAAACTCAACCGACTCGCCATGGCGATGAAAGGCTAATTGAACGATGGACATCCGCGCCGCTGAAATCTCCCGCGTCATCCGCGACCAGATCGCGAACTTCGACGCCGAAGCGCAGGTCTCCGAGGTCGGCACCGTCCTTTCGGTCGGCGACGGCATCGCGCGCATCTACGGCCTCGACAATGTCCAGGCCGGCGAGATGGTCGAGTTCGAGAACGGTACTAAGGGGATGGCCCTCAACCTTGAAGCCGACAATGTCGGCGTCGTGATCTTCGGCTCGGACGCCGAAATCGCGGAAGGCTCGACCGTTAAGCGGACGGGCGCAATCGTGGACGTTCCGATCGGCAAGGGGCTGCTTGGCCGAGTTGTCGACGCTCTCGGCAATCCGATTGACGGCAAGGGTCCCATAGAGTTCACCGAACGCCGCCGCGTCGAGGTGAAAGCGCCGGGCATCATTCCGCGCAAGTCGGTTCACGAGCCGGTTCAGACCGGCCTGAAGGCACTCGATGCGCTCGTTCCGATCGGCCGCGGACAACGCGAGCTCATCATCGGCGACCGCCAGACCGGCAAGACCGCGGTGGCGCTAGACACCTTCATCAACCAGAAGGAAATCAACAAGGGCGCCGATGAGAGCCAGAAGCTCTACTGCATCTACGTTGCCATCGGCCAGAAGCGCTCGACCGTCGCGCAGATCGTTCGCGCCCTCGAAGAGAATGGCGCGATGGACTATTCGATCGTCGTCGCGGCGACGGCGTCCGAGCCGGCCCCGCTCCAGTATCTGGCACCGTACACCGGCGTCGCAATGGGCGAATATTTCCGCGACAACGGCATGCACGCGGTGATCGTCTACGACGACCTTTCAAAGCAGGCCGTTGCCTATCGTCAGATGTCGCTCCTGCTTCGTCGTCCGCCGGGCCGCGAAGCCTATCCCGGCGACGTTTTCTATCTCCACAGCCGCCTCCTCGAGCGCGCCGCGAAGATGAACGAGGACAATGGCAGCGGCTCATTGACCGCTCTTCCGATCATCGAGACCCAGGCGGGCGACGTGTCGGCCTATATTCCCACCAACGTGATCTCGATCACCGACGGCCAGATATTCCTCGAAACGGACTTGTTCTACCAGGGCATCCGTCCGGCGATTAACGTCGGTCTTTCGGTCAGCCGCGTCGGTTCAGCTGCGCAAACCAAGGCGATGAAGAAGGTCGCCGGTTCGATCAAGCTCGAGCTCGCGCAGTATCGCGAGATGGCTGCCTTCGCGCAGTTCGGCTCCGACCTCGACGCCTCGACTCAGAAGCTTCTCGCCCGCGGCGCCCGCCTCACCGAGCTCCTGAAGCAAGCGCAGTTCGCGCCAATGCCGGTCGAGGACCAGGTTGCTTCGATCTTCGCCGGCACGCAGGGCTTTCTCGACAGCGTCGATGTGAAGGACGTGGTTCGCTACGAGGCGGCAATGCTGAGCTTCCTCCGCTCGGAGAAGGCGGAGATCCTCGGCAAGATCCGCGACACCAAGCAGCTCGACGACGACACCGCCGCGGCGCTCAAGGATGCGCTCGGCCAATTCGGGAAGCAGTTTGCCTAAATGGCGTCGCTGAAAGCCCTCAAGATCCGCATCGGCTCGGTGAAGTCGACGCAGAAGATCACCAAGGCGCTGAACATGGTCGCCGCGTCGAAGCTGCGCCGTGCGCAGCAGAACGCCATCGCCGGGCGGCCCTACTCGTCGCGCATGACGGACGTTGTCGCTTCTCTTGCCTCGCGAATAACGCCGGGGCCCGAAAGCCCGAAGCTGCTGAGCGGCACGGGCAGGGACGAGGTCCACCTGATCGTCATCGCGACCAGTGACCGCGGCCTCGCGGGTGCCTTCAACAGCAACATCGTCCGAGCCGCGCGCCGCAAAGCCGACGACCTCCTGGCGCAGGGGAAGACGGTGCTTTTCTACATCGTCGGCCGCAAGGGCCGGCCGGTAATCCAGCGCCTATACCCGAAGAGCATCATCGCGCAGTTCGATACGAGCGAGATGAAGAACCCGTCCTATGCGGAAGCTCAATCGATCGCGAAGGATATCATCGATCGCTACTCGACCGACGGCATCGACGTTGTGCACCTCGCCTATGCGAACTTCGTCTCGACGCTCGTCCAGGAACCGACGATCAACCAGATCATCCCGGTTGCGCCAGGAACGAGCGGCGAAGCGCAGGAAGCGACTTCCCGCCCGGCCGGTCCCCCGGCCGTCGTCGAATATGAGCCGGACGAGGAGGAAATTCTCGCCGACCTGCTGCCGCGCAACATTGCGATCCAGATCTATCGCGCGCTGCTCGAGAACCAGGCCGGCTTCTATGGCTCGCAGATGACCGCGATGGACAATGCGACCCGCAACGCGGGCGATATGATCAACCGTCTGTCGATCCAGTACAATCGGACGCGTCAGGCTGTAATCACCACCGAGCTCATCGAAATCATTTCGGGCGCCGAAGCGCTCTAACGAACCTGAAGGCAAGGAAGACAGACATGGCCACCGCCGCCGAAACCAAGCCCCGCAGCCGCAAGGCGACCGCAACCAGCGCGACCGGCTCGGGCCCCGCAAACGTGACCAGCCCCAGCAATCTCGTTGGCCGCGTCAGCCAGGTCATCGGCGCCGTCGTCGACGTCGCCTTCGAAGGCGACCTGCCGCCGATCCTGTCGGCGCTCGAGACGGACAACGGCGGCAGCCGCCTGGTCCTCGAAGTCGCGCAGCACCTTGGCGAGAATGTGGTCCGCACCATCGCAATGGACTCGACCGACGGCCTCACCCGCGGCCAGGTCGTCAATGCGACCGGCTCGGAGATCCGGGTACCGGTCGGTCCAAAGACGCTCGGCCGGATCATGAACGTTATCGGCGAACCGATCGACGAGCGCGGCCCGATCGGCAGCGATCTTTCGGCTCCGATCCACGCGTCCGCTCCGGCTTTCGTCGACCAGTCGACCGAAGCATCGATCCTCGTCACTGGCATCAAGGTCATCGACCTGCTCGCTCCCTACGCGAAGGGCGGCAAGATCGGCCTGTTCGGCGGCGCGGGCGTCGGCAAGACGGTGCTCATCCAGGAGCTGATCAACAACATCGCGAAGGGCCACGGCGGCGTGTCCGTGTTCGCCGGCGTCGGCGAGCGTACTCGAGAGGGCAACGATCTCTATCACGAATTTCTTGAAGCGGGCGTCATCGCCAAGGACGCGGACGGCAACCCCACCCCGGAAGGCTCGAAGGTCGCGCTCGTATTCGGTCAGATGAACGAGCCGCCGGGAGCGCGCGAACGCGTCGCCCTTTCCGGCCTCGCTCAGGCCGATTTCTTCCGCGACCAAGAGGGCCATGATGTGCTCTTCTTCGTCGACAACATCTTCCGCTTCACGCAGGCGGGCTCGGAAGTCTCGGCGCTGCTCGGCCGTATTCCTTCGGCCGTGGGGTATCAGCCGACGCTGGCAACCGACATGGGCGCGCTTCAGGAGCGAATCACTTCGACCCATAAGGGGTCGATCACCTCGGTGCAGGCCATTTACGTCCCCGCCGACGATTTGACTGACCCGGCCCCGGCGACGTCGTTCGCGCACCTCGATGCGACGACGACGCTCAGCCGTGCGATTTCCGAGCTCGGCATCTACCCGGCGGTCGACCCGCTTGATTCCGTCAGCCGAGTGCTGACGCCGGCAGTCGTCGGACAGGAGCATTACGAGACGGCCCGTGCCGTCCAGGCGACGCTCCAGAAGTACAAGAGCCTGCAGGACATCATCGCGATCCTCGGCATGGACGAACTGAGCGAAGAGGATAAGCTGACCGTCAGCCGCGCGCGGAAGATCCAGCGCTTCCTGTCGCAGCCCTTCCACGTCGCCGAGGTCTTCACGGGTATTCCTGGCAAGTTCGTCCAGGTCGAGGACACGGTCCGCTCGTTCAAGGCGGTGGTCAACGGCGAGTACGACCACTTGCCGGAAGCTGCCTTCTACATGGTCGGCGGCATCGAGGAAGCTGTAGCCAAGGCCGAGAAGCTGGCTCAGGAGGCCTAAGCATTGGTCGGCCTCCGCCTCGAGGATTGTGTCAATGACGTCTGCCCCTGGTCCGGCAAACCGGTCAGCGAGGACAGCCTGACCCGATATCGTGGCAATGTCGTCGGCTTCTGCAACACCGGCTGCCGCGACAAGTTCGAGGCTGCCACGCGCTCGTTCGACGCGCAAATTGAAGGCAAGGAATAATGGCCGATCTGCATTTCGAGCTCGTCACGCCCGACCGCCTGGTGATGTCGGACGAGGTCTACATGGTCGTCGTGCCGGGCACGGACGGCGAGTCCGGGATCATGGCGGGCCACGCGCCCTACATGACGACCCTCAAGAATGGCGACATTGCTGTCTTTCGCAACCAGGGCGCGCAGCCGGAGCGCATCGCCGTCACCGGCGGATTTGCCGAAGTCAGCGACAAGGGCCTAACGGTCCTTGCCGAGAGCGCCGGCTAACCCTCGCCAATTTCCTGCCAAACATCATTAACGCTTCCTTAGACGCTCCCTCCTAACCCTGTCGGAAAGACGGGGGTGTGAATGCGTCACGAGCCGATCAGGCAGTTTGAAGAAGCATTGGCGCTCGAAGCAGGCGTCGATGTAACGATCGTCATGCCGTGCCTCAACGAGGCTCAGTGCCTCCCCTACTGCATTGCGAACGCGAAAGAAGCGCTGGAGCGCATCGTGGACGAATATGGTCTGCGCGGGGAAATCGTTGTCGCCGACAACGGCTCGACGGACGGAAGCCAAGCCTTGGCGACGCGCCTTGGGGCGCGCGTGGTGCCCGTCCCAGAGCGTGGCTACGGTGCCGCTCTGATCGGAGGGAGCAGGGCTGCTTACGGGCAGTATGTGCTGATGGGTGATGCCGACGGTAGCTACGATTTTACCGACGGTGTGGCGATGATCGGCAAGCTCCAGGACGGTGCGGACCTGTGCATGGGTTCGCGCTTCAAGGGTGGCATCTCCCGTGGCGCGATGCCGTGGAAGAACCGCTACATCGGCAACCCGGTGCTCACCGGCATCCTGAACCTCTTCTTCCGGCCCGGCATCAGCGATGCGCACTCGGGCCTTCGCGCGATGCGCAAGGACGCCTTCCTCGAGCTTGGCCTCAGTGGGTCGGGCATGGAGTTCGCCAGCGAGATGGTGATCAAGGCAGCGCTGAAGCGCCTGTGCATTGCCGAAACGCCCGTGAAGCTCCTCCCCGACCTGCGCGACCGAGCGCCGCATCTGCGTCCATGGCGCGACGGGTGGCGTCATTTGCGGTACCTCTTCATGCTGTCCCCGACCTGGGTGTTCGGAGTACCGGCTTTGGCCGCCATCGCCTCGGGAATTGCGATTCTAGCGACCGCACTCTTCCGCGCCTTCGGCTGGACCGGCCCCGTGCCCTTCGGCGAAAGTTGGATTGTCATCGGCGCGCTGCTCACCGCGACTGGCCACATGGCCGGGATGATGGGCATCGCTTCACATCTTTACGGCGTGCGCGAGGGATATCGCCTGCCAAAGCCTTGGCTGCTCGCAACTCGAAAATGGCTGTCCCTCGAAGGATGCTTGGCTATCGGGCTGGGATTGCTCGGGCTCTCCCTGCTGACGCTGACCGCTATCGGAATTTACTGGGGGAGCGAGAGGTTCGCCGCCCTGCCGTCCGTGCTTCCTGTGACGCTAGCCGGGCTGTCTGGGACCATCGGCTTGCAAACGCTTCTCGGCGGCTTCCTCCTCGCAGTTCTAGGCGGCAACGAGGCCGATTTTACGCGAGCCGTCTACAAAGAAGCCGGCACCGGCCGCGCGGCCCAACCAGCTGCCGGCATGATAGCCGAACCAGTGGATGGAACGACATTCTGGTCCCGCAAGCTATTCGGTGAAGCAGTCCGTTTCGGAGTGGTCGGTTCATTGAACGTCGTGTTCAATACCATGTGCATCATTCTGCTGACAGAACTGCTTAGCATTCACTATATCGTTTCATACTTGATCGTGTTTTCTGCCGCGACGCTCATCGGCTTCTTTCTGAACCGACGTTGGTCGTTCGGTATCGACCATGGAGCGGCGCGCAAAGACCTCTTGCGGTACGTTTCATTCACTATTGTAACGCTGTTGGTTGGCCTCGCCGGTATTCGCGTGCTGGATGGGCTCTGTGGAAATTATGGCATCGCTGTTGCTCTTGTCTCCGCTGCGCTCGCTCCTATCAATTTCTTCGTTCACCGAACGTGGAGCTTTGGTCAGAACTTCAGGCCTATTGGTTGAGGTTTTTCAGCAGTGACTGTGACCGACATTTCTTTGCAGAATTATGCATTTTGTCCTTCGGGCACGCCTGCACGCTGCAAGTTCACCCCCAAGCCTGTTGTACGCGGTCCCGACGATCAGGCAGTCTATCGCTGCGGAACGTGCGGTCTCGGCGTGACGCGTCCAGCAATGCCGGATCCGTCCGGCCTTTATGACGATCGGACCAGCCAGAGCTTTCTACCTTACGATACGTGGTTTGCCGATCGACTGAAGCGGATCGCTTTTCGCAAGACAGCTCGCGCAATCGTCTCGAGAGTTCCGCCATCGCCCAATCTCTGGCTGGATTTCGGCTGTGGGAATGGCGCGCTGACGAGCGCCTTCGCAGCAGAAATGAAGGACCGAGCCTCGGTAGTGGGTATGGATTTCTTCGAACACCGCCCGCCCAAGATCGGCAGTGCGCAATATGTGGGTTATTCCCAAATGAGCGCCTTTTCGGAACAGGCCGATATCGTCACATGCTTCCATGTCGTAGAACACGACGACAATGCACCAGCTTTCCTCAGCCGATTGAAATCACTCCTTCGACCAGGAGGCCTGCTGGTTGTGGAAGTTCCAAATATCGACTGCATATGGACGCCCTGGTTCGGGAAAAACTGCGACAACTGGTCACTGCCCTTCCACCGGCTCCACTTCAGCCGCTCAGCACTGCGCCAGGCGCTTGAGGCCGCGGGCCTCAAAGTGGTCAGCGAGGAGAACGTGCTGGCGGCCAGTACGGCTAACTCCCTCGCCCGACTGTTGGGTTTGCCCTTTGGTGGAGTTTCGTTCCTCGCCGCGTTGATGCTTTATCCACTGCAGTGGATCCTCGAAAAAGTATCGCAGCGCACCAGCGGACTGAGAATCTACGCGATCAAACCTTAAGCTGACGTAGTGCATTTCCGCCCAAGCAGGACAGTTTTGCGAGAACATCGCGGCGGCGCCGCGGAGCCATCGGGCGCGCGCCTCAGGACGAGACGGGCAGTGAGCTGGTTCATGCGGCCCCCGACTTGCTGAGCGCGAGAATTGGCATTTCGGAACAAAATTGCTGCGGCCCTCTTTCCAGGCTGTAATTGGATGCGACCTGCTCGAGCGAATGGGCGAGCGAGAGCCGTTCCTGGTTTTCGCGGTACCATTGGCGCGTGGCGCTACGCAGCGAACGCCCGCCGACGACGCAAGCTCGAATTGCGTCTGCCAGTAAGGGCGGTTCGGGAGAGTGGACCACGAAACCGTTACGACCATTGTCCACCAGTTCCGTCGCCGCATTGTCCGGCGCGGCGACGACAATAACCGGCACTCCACGCGCCGACGCTTCGACCACCACCATGCCATAGCCTTCACGAGCCGAGGGTTGGACAATTGCAATAGCGGCGCACATCGCGTCCTCGAGTTCACCGGCGTCGACGAATCCCGGGAGTCCGATGCGGCCGGCGAGACCGAGGCTGTGCACGCGATCCTTAATGCGCTGGAAATCGGGACCCTGGCCGTAAAGCTCAGCTCGCAGCGTTGAATCTTGCTCCATAACGAGCGCGAGGGCATCGACGAGAAGGTCCAGTCGCTTTTCCCGAATGAACCGGCCAGCATAGACGACTGTCCGCGGCGTGCCCGCGGAAGTTTGCGAATGGTGTTCGCGGCCAGCATATTCGCCGGTCAGAAGCGTAACGTCGCGCACGCCAATTGCATTGAGGCGGGCGCGGTGAAGCGCGCTGAACGTGTAAGCTATCTGGGGAACCCTTGCACAAAGCCGCTGTACAGCAGAGCCAATAAAGCCAAGTGCCCCGAGATACTCGCGCCAATATTCGAGGCTCCATACCTCGTGCCAGTCCACCGCGATCCGGTAGCTGGAGAAGGGCCGCATCAGGCCCGCGGAAAGCAATGAAAAATAGGGAAAAGATGCGGTGTGCAGCCAATCATAGTCGCGGCGATGGCGAATGAGGTGCCAGAACACGCCGAAACCGAAGCGCAGAGGCGGCAGGATCCGTCGCTTGCCGTCTCTGTAAAGCGCCATCCGCGGCCCCACAGCGATGACCTTCACTCCCGGGATTTGCGGCGGCTCGTCATCCCACTGTTTCAAAGTGAGATAGGTGACTTCGTGTCCGGCCTCGGCGAGCCGCTCGCCGAGATTGCGGTACCAGCGCTCGGCGCCGCCGATGGTCCATGGAAACAAGCAATCATAGACCAGGCAGATACGGGCGGAGGTCACGCTGATAACTCCGACGCCTGACTGCGCACCACCTCGTGGAAGCAGCCGGGCCGCATCTGCGCTACAATGCTGACCATCTTCTCGAACCACGGGCTACGTTCGGGTACATTCAATTCAAAACCAATGCGGTGCATGTCCGCGCGGGTGATCAGGGTGACTGGGCCTTTGTCGCATAACCGCTCGATCAACTCGGCATTCAGACGATTGCCTGAGAACCGAAGCGGCCTGTTGCTGAGGTCAGGTAGGTTCCGGACCTGGTCGAGCGGATGAACAGCCCAGCTATCATCGGGCGGATTGCTGACCTCAGTATCGATCACGACGATGGGCGTGCGCTGATGCGAAACCAACTGCTCCAGGGCCAGATAGGGCTCCGCAAAGCGGTGCGTCGTCACAATGAGCGCAGGAATCGCCGCTACGGCGGTGACCGCGCTGAGAGCAATGACCAGTCCATCTGCTCGCTCGGCGCGGCTCTTCGCGAGTTCGCGATAGCCATAGCCACCGAGGAGGGCGAAGCTGCCGAGGTAAGGACTGAGATACCTAAAGCCCCAGCCGAGCCCCTGATAGGGCAATACGAGCGTGACAATGCCAAGCCATAGCACGATGCCGAGGATCAGCGGTCCGGCCAGTCCTCGATCACGAAGTGCGACAGGCACGGCGGCAATAAGGAGTGGAACGAGTGCCAAATTCTGCCACGCCACAAATCGCATAAGGTTGAGGACCATGAGCCCGATCGTGCCTGGCGTCCGATGCACGAGCAGCGGCAGGACCCGCTCGGTGAGGAAGTTGCGTTGAGTCTCGCCCAAGCCGGCGGCCGACGCCGGCTGAACATCGGGGAGCATGGGGTAATAAGCCCACCACAGGACGATCGCGACGTACGCCGCGGCATAAAGCAGAACGAGCCGCCACTGCCCCCGCTGCAGTCGCCAGAGCAAGAACGGCGCCACGAACACCGGATGGAAAGCCAGTTGATGAAGCCCGACGGCAAGGAATCCGATCGCGATTGCAATTGCATGACCGATCTTCCGACCGCGCAGAAAGGCCGCAAGCCAGACCAGGTTCAGCGACATATGCGCGGTGACGGAGAATGCTGTCATCGTATTGACGAGCATCTGCGCCGAAAGGACATAGAGGAGCAGCACGACCCAGCAGGCGCGATCCTGCGCCCCGAAGGTGCGCCGAGCAATGTCTAGGAGCGCCGCCCCGCCAACCAGAGCCAACACCGGGTTGAACCAGACCGGGTCAGCGATCTTGGAGAACGCCAGCCGCATGAGGGCATGAACCGGCAGATATGCGGAAACTAGCCCCGTCGGCATCCGCTCGTTGAGCAGGAAATCGGGAACGAGGGCGCCAGCAAAGGGCCGCCAGAAGGGAGCGAGCGGCATCGCCAGCAAGCCCTTGTCGTAGACCTCCATGTCGAACAGCACCATGTGCTCGTCCCGCGATAGCGGGTAATTTCCAAATACAAGGTGCGCGCCAAGGACCATCGAAGCCGCGACTGCGAGCCCGAAGCCGATCATCACCCACAGAGGCGGAAACCAGGCGGGGAGCCGCCAGGACGGACCCTTGAGTGCAACAGCGCAGATCGCGAGCGACAATAGAATGAGTACGGGCACATCCTGCGACTGCGCCTGATAAAGGGGCAGCGCATTGCCTTTGATCACCAGGCAGCCGGTCGCGGCGACGAGCAGGATAGCGCCCCATCCGAGCGTCGCCCTGCTCCACTCAGGTGCTCTTTCCATGGCCCGGTCCCGGTTCATGAAGCGAGCGTTAAGCACAATTTCCAAACAAAGGATGACCGGCTCTCGAAAGAGCCCTCACCCACGGCTTAGCGCGACGTTTACCATCGTCCGCTTAGGAACAGGGCCGATGTCCACTGCGCCGCCAGCCGCGATTGAACGGATCGGGTTCCAACGCCTCGTCGTCGCCGTGGCGTCGAGCCCGCTAAGCCTTGGGATTGCCGTGACGGCGCTGCTGACTCTTTTGCGCATTCCCGGTTCGGTCGACTCCGACGTCGCCTGGCAACTGTGGATCGCGGGCCGGATCCATGCCGGCGCAAATCTTTATCGCGACATCATCGAGACCAATCCGCCGCTGTGGTTCTGGATGGCGCTTCCGCTCGAGCGGATCGCGAGCCTTATTCACGTGCGTATAGAAGGCGTGCTCGCAGTAGCGGTCGGCTGCATCGTCGCGCTGGCGCTTGCCGGGACGAACCAGCTGATCGCCCACATCTCGTCCGGCCGACGATTGTTCCTCCTTGGCTACGGCGCCCTGGCTCTTATGGCGGTGCCTTGGGTGCACCTTGGTCAGCGCGAACAGCTCGTGCTCATCGGCACATTGCCTTATGCCGCCTTGATCGCAGCCCGTCGTGAACAGAGGGCGGTCTCTCCCGCGCTTGCAATGCTCATCGGCCTCGGCGCAGCGCTCGGTTTTGCATTGAAGCATTATTTCCTGCTCGTGCCAGCGCTCCTGGAGCTCTGGCTGATTGCGGGCACGAAGCGAAATTGGCTCTTGCTGCGTCCTGAAACCATCGCAATCGTAACTGTCGGTGTTGCCTACGCCTCCGCGCTGTTTCTCCTCGAGCCGGACTTTCTTACGACCATCGTCCCGCTGATCCGCCTGGCTTATGGAGTATTCGGCGCTCCGAGCATCAGGTACATGCTCGCTCCGTTCGCCATCGTCGGACTTACGACGGTCTTCGTCGTGAGTGCTCACGCCCGTCTGCTCCTGGATCGCAAAGCACCCTTTGCCACGGCCCTTGTCGTCTCCGCCGTCGCGTTCACCGCAGTTTACTTCATCCAGTTCAAGGGCTGGACCTACCATGCAATTCCAATAGTCGGGTGCGCCGCGGTCGCGCTAGCTGCGCTGCTGGGTGAGGTCGAAAAGCCGCCGCGTCTCTTATCGACAGTCGCGCCGGCCTTGCTCGTTCTCCCGCTTGTCTTGACTGCTGACGAGCAGCGCCACCCGGCACTGCCCAGTCCCGATCTTAGAGGTGCGATTTCCGGGCTGCAGCCCGGTGACACAGTGGCCTTCCTGACGACCGAGACGGCCATTCCGTGGTCAGTGACGCTCCAGGGCGGCTATCGTTACGCGTCGCGCTACAACGGCTTCTGGATGATGCAGGCAATTATCCTCAACGAGAACGCCCATAAGCGCGATCCACGCCTGGCCGAGCTCGGTCATCGGGTCGTCTCCGAAACGGTGAGGGATTTCAGCTGCACCCCGCCCAAGCGGATAATCGTCTGGCGGCCGCGTCCGGGCGACGATGCATTCGACATCCTCCCCTTCTTTCAGCGCGACCCCGAGTTCTCGGCGTTGTTGGTGCACTATCGGGTGCGAAGCCGGACCAGCCTGGAAACGTACGAGCTTGTCTCGCCTACGAACGCACCGACTGGCCCATGCCGCGCCGGTATCTGACCGCCGCAACTCACGGTTAGTCTTTCCTTAGGCATCTGCCGTTAATGGTTCTGGCACGATTTCAAGGAAGCGAGTGGCAAGTGGCATGAGCGCATTCGGCAAGCGTGCAGGTGTGAGCGGCGGCCGTCCGAGTTTCGGCGTCGCCAAGCCAATGAAGGGCGGTCCGGCCGGGAGCGGGGCACTTGCGGGCGGTGAGCAATTCCCGCCGATCGACGAGCTGACACCTCCGGCCGATGCTCCGGTTGTGGATTCCGGCGCGGGCGGCGGTTTGGGGGCGGCCATGGACCGCCTCACCGCGCGACAGAACGCGAGCGGCGAGCAGGGCAGCAGCAAGGTTGAGGGTTTCGAAGCCTCCGTGCACCGCATCAAGGAGCAGGTGCTCCCGCGACTGCTCGAGCGCGTCGATCCCGAAGCCGCCGCTACGCTCAACAAGGACGAATTGGCGGAGGAATTCCGGCCAATCATCTCGGAAGTACTCGCCGAGCTGAAGATCACGCTCAACCGCCGCGAGCAGTTCGCGCTTGAGAAGGTCCTCGTCGACGAACTGCTCGGACTCGGTCCGCTCGAAGAACTTCTCGCCGACCCTGCGGTCAGCGACATCATGGTCAACGGCCCCGAGCAGACTTACGTCGAGCGAAAGGGCAAGCTCGAGATCGCGCAGATCCAGTTCCGCGACGAGGAGCATCTCTTCCAGATCGCGCAACGGATCGTCAACAAGGTCGGCCGCCGCATCGACCAAACCACCCCGTTGTGCGACGCGCGGCTCCAGGATGGCAGCCGCGTCAACGTGATCATCCCGCCGCTGTCGCTCCGCGGCACCGCGATCTCGATCCGTAAGTTTTCCGAAAAGCCCATCACGCTCGACATGATGCGTGGGTTCGGATCGATGTCCGAGAAAATGGCCACCGTACTCAAAATCGCCGGCGCTTCGCGCATGAATGTCGTTATTTCGGGCGGTACCGGCTCGGGTAAGACCACCATGCTTAACGCCCTCTCAAAGATGATCGATCCCGGCGAGCGCGTGATCACGATCGAAGACGCGGCAGAGCTTCGTCTGCAGCAGCCCCACTGGCTGCCACTCGAAACCCGTCCGGCGAACCTCGAGGGTCAGGGCGCGATCACCATTCGCGACCTCGTCATCAACGCCCTGCGTATGCGTCCAGACCGCATCATCCTCGGCGAGATTCGCGGTCAGGAGTGTTTCGATCTCCTGGCGGCGATGAACACCGGTCACGACGGCTCGATGGCGACGCTTCACTCCAACTCTCCGCGCGAGTGCCTCGCGCGTATGGAAAACATGGTCATGATGTCGGACATCAAGATCCCGAAAGAGGCCATCAGCCGCCAGATCGCCGATTCGGTCGACATCATCGTCCAGGTGAAGCGCCTACGCGACGGCTCGCGGCGTACGACCAACATCACCGAAGTGATCGGGATGGAGGGCGACGTGATCGTCACCCAGGAGCTGTTCAAGTTCGAGTATCTCGACGAGACGCCGGATGGGAAAATCATCGGCGAGTATCGCTCGATGGGCCTGCGTCCCTACACGCTCGAAAAGGCCAAACAGTTCGGCTTCGACCAGCCCTACCTGCAGGCCTGCCTGTAAAAGGGGATTAGCCCCCGCGGCTTGTAGCGAGCCGCTACAGCCGATAATTTCGCCCTCGCGATGGCGGACGACACCCACACGCTTGGGTTCGGAGTCACCTACGACATGGTCGCGGGCCGCACCGCCTGTGGCCAATTGCTGACGCTTACCTCGCATCGGTCGGACGACGAGATTCCGCCCCATAAGCATGCCAACGATTACCTGTGCATCGTCCTGACGGGCGGCTTCACCGAGCAGGAAGGGCACCGATCCCATGAGCGGCGAGCCGGATGCGTTTTCACGCATCACGCCGGTGAGACCCACCACGACCTCTTTGGCCCGCGCGGCGCGATGTGCGTCAACCTCCACTTTCCCGCAGGGGAGTCGGGGCCATCCATCGAGCGAATGTGTTCGCCCTTTGCGAAGGTCACGGCCGGGAAGCTGGCCTTCGAGCTGGCGGCGGGCTCTCGCGAAGAACTGGTGATGGCGTCGCTCGCAGCCGAGATCATGGGAGATCTGGATCCCGCCGGCCCTCCCCTGCGGGATCGCGGCAAGTGGATCGACAGGATCGTCGAGGCTATTTCCGACGAGCCGGGACGGCGCTGGAGCCTGTGCGAATTGGCCGGGATCGCGGGCCGACACCGGGTCCATGTTGCCCAGTCATTCCGCTCTAAGACCGGCGTCTCGCTCGGCGCGTTTCAGCGCCTGCGGCGACTGACCTGCCTCAGCCTCGCGCTGCGGCGGGGAAACAGCTCGTTAGCCATGCTCGCCGCTGAATTCGGTTATTATGACCAGTCTCATATGACGTCTGAATTCCGCACTGCATTCGGCATAAGCCCCGGTCGTTACCGGCGCGAGTTCCACTAATTTTATCCAAGACACGGGCGCGCGAGGCGGCGACACTCGGACTCCACCGTCGGAGTGAGGCGATGAGACGCTTGTGCTGTGTTGCGGCAGCAATGTTCGTGCTGTCGCCATCCAACTTGCCGGCACAATCAGCACCGGCGACGGCATCGGGACCACCGCGATCGCTCCGCGACCTTAGTGGCCTGTGGCGCGCCAAGAAATGGTTCGCTCGCGAGGCCAGCGGCGAGATCATCATCGAACGCGTGGGCGGCCGCCTCCGCGGTGAGATCGCCGGGCGCCATGCGAACGTCACCGAACAAGCGGCTGACCTCGGATTCGAGCTGGCGGGCGCTAACGGCCGCTTCAGCGGACACGTCGAGCGGGACGGCTTCATCCGTGGACACTGGATCCGACCGGCAACCGCTCTCTCCTACGGCAGCGCGGCATCGCCTGTCGTGCTGAAGTCCACGGGCAAGGACCGTTGGGCCGGAACCGTCGATCCCGGCGAGGAGGAATTTTCCTTCTACATCCACGCCCAGCGGGCGGCAGACGGCTCCTATGCCGCCGTTCTTCGCAACCCCGAGTTCGACCTCGGTAACCAGCAGAAAGTGAGCCGCCTCGTCCGCGCTGGCGATGCCCTGGAGCTCGTCGGCACGCGCGGCGACAAGGACCGCATCGTCGCGAGCGGGAGGATGATGCCGCAGAGCCCGGGCTTCTCGCTCCTCTTCGACGGCCGCGGCGGCACCTACGATTTCCAGCGCGCGGACGGTTCCAGCCTCGTCTTCCCCCGCCCGCGGCCTGCTGCGCCCTACCATTATTCGCCGCCGCCGGCGCTTGCCGACGGCTGGCCAACTTCGACCCTTGCCGCGGAAAATATCGACCGTGCCGCGATGGAGCGGCTGGTACAGTCCTTCATCGACATGAAGATGGACGAGCCCGACGCGCCGGAAATTCACGCTTTGCTTGTCGCCCGCCATGGCCGGCTGGTGCTCGAGGAATATTTCCACGGCTTCTCGCGCGACAAGCTCCACACCCTGCGCTCGGCGGGCAAGAGCATCTCCGGGACGGTGATCGGAGCGGCGATTCACGCCGGGGCACCACTTCGCCTCGACAGCCGTGTCTATCAGGTGATGAACGGCGGCACCTTCCCGGCCGGACTCGAGCCGCGCAAGCGCGCGATAACGCTGGAGAATTTGCTCACCATGTCGTCGGGCCATTATTGCGACGACACCGACGACAAGGCGCCCGGCAACGAGGATTATATCGGCGACGAGCTGCAGCCGCCGAATGTCGTCGGCTATTTCATGTCGGTGCCGATGGCGACCGATCCAGGCACCAACAGCGTCTATTGCAGCATGCAGCCGCACCTCGCGCTCGCCATGCTGCAGGAGGCCAGCCACCAATCGCCGTTGCGGTTCTTCGACCGGCTGGTCGCCAGGCCGATGCAGATCACGCATGATTCATGGCCGCTCGACACCAACGGCCGGCCCTATGGCGGCGGCAGCGTGGCGCTTCGCGCGCGAGACTTCATGAAGTTTGGGCAGCTCATGCTTAACGGCGGCACCTGGGGCGGCAGGCGGATTCTCGACGCGAGCTACGCCAAGGCCGTGGCCACTCCGCAATACCATTTGCGCAACATCACCTACACCTATCTGTGGTGGGCCGAATCGTACCCGTACAAGAACCGCAAGGCGTTCGGCTATTCGGCGCGCGGCGCCGGCGGACAGATGATCTTCGTGATCCCGGAGCTCGACCTCGTCGTAACCGCGATGGGCGGCAATTATTCCAATCGCCGCGGCGGGAGGTACCTCAACAACTTCATCGCGACCTCGGTCCTGCCGGCGGTTCGAGAGCGCGGTGACGACCCGACCGCACCGGTGACGGAACTCGATTGGAAGTCGCCTTATGGTGCATCGACCGACGGAAGCCGAGTACGCCGGCAGCCATAGGTCCCTCAGCGGGGCAATTGACTCGCAGCTGGTGCTGGCGGACTGTCCGAGCGAGGAGGCGCCGATGCCGTTGATGCTGTTCGCGATTGCCGTCTTTGCTGCTGCGGACACTCCACCGGCTGCACCAGCGCCAAGGCCCATCCAGATCTGCCGCAAGAGTGAAGGCGAGGTCGGCAGCCACATCCATCCGCAGCGGCGGTGCAAGACGGCCGAGGAATGGGCGGTCGAGGACGCCAGGCGCGACGGCAAGCCGGCGAGCCTGCGCGTCACTGAAGGCCACGGAGTCGACACCGGAGCGCCGACGTCGCCGCACTAAAGCGCCTCATTAAAGCACTGTCTTAAAAGAAGAAAATGGTGGGCGTGGCAAGGATTGAACTTGCGACCCCTGCGATGTCAACACAGTGCTCTACCACTGAGCTACACGCCCACCCGGGTCAGCCATTTGGCTTGGAGAAGCGGCATTTAGGGGGCAGTTCGGGAACGCGCAAGCGGTTGAAAGGCCTAAAGCCTGCCGTGCTGGTCCTCGGTCTGGAAGATGCGGTCGACCTCCATCACCAGGTCCTTGAGGTGGAACGGCTTCGACAGCAGCTTCGCCTCCGGCGCCGTGCGCCCGCCCTGCAAGGCCACGGCGGCGAAGCCGGTGATGAACATCACCCGGAGGTTGGGGTCGATCGCGCTCGGTTTCTGGGCGAGCTCGATGCCGTCCATTTCGGGCATGACGATGTCGGTCAGCAACAGGTCGAACTGCTGGCTTTCGAGCAGCGGCATCGCCTCGGTGCCGCAGCCGACGGCCTCGACCTCATAGCCGACGCGCTGCAGGGCGCGCTGCAGATACTCGCGCATCGACGTATCGTCTTCGGCTAGAAGGATTCTCGCCATGGCCTATCTATGCGCTGAAGAAATGCGATTTGCCAGAAGCGAATAACGTTCTCGCGCGTTGCAGGTCCCCTCTGCTCGTCCTAGTTTGACACGGAATTTAACCGTGACGTCGCTTTCCCCACCCCTCGTCTATTCGCCTCGCGGCGACCTCCCGGTGCTCCTGTCGGTGCCGCACTCGGGCCGCGACTATCCCGACTGGCTGATCGCCAATTCCCGCGACGGCCGCTCGTCTCTGGAAGCGCTCGAAGACCCATGGGTCGACCGGCTGGTCTGGCGCGCCCGCGAGCGCGGCGTCGGCGTGGTCATCGCCCGGGCGCCTCGCGCCGCGGTCGATTGCAACCGCTCGGAGGACGAGGTCGACCCGTCGGTGATCGAGGGCGGCCGCCGCCACCCGCTCAGCGCCCGCGCCCGCGGCGGGCTCGGAATCGTTCCGGCCCGGACCCAGCGCCACGGCTTCCTGTGGCGCCGCCCGATCAGCCCCCGCGACCTCGAGGCGCGGCTCGACCAGGCCTACCGGCCCTACCACCAGGCGATCCGCGACCAACTGGGGCTCATCTTCGACCGCTTCGGATGCGCTTTGGTGATTGACTGCCATTCGATGCCGCCCGCGCCCGACGGGGTCGCTTCGGTCGTGATCGGCGACTGCCGCGGCCGCAGCGCCGGCGGCTGGCTGAGTGCCGAGGCGCTCCGCATCGTCCGCGACCGGGGCTACGAGGCCGCGCTCAACGATCCGTTCGCCGGCGGGCACATCATCGCTCACCATTCCGCGCCCCACCGCGACGTGCACGCGCTGCAGCTCGAGCTCGACCGGACGCTCTATCTCGACGAGGCGCTCGAAGCCCCCGGACGTGGATTCGACGCCGCGGCGGAACTGATCGACGCGCTCGCCGAAGGCCTTGGCCAGATGCTGATGGCGCGGCCCCGGTTCGCGACCGCGGCTGAATAAAGGCTAGACCGTAGCCGGGGCCGGCTGCGGGACCTGCTGCGGCGCCTTGCCCTGGCCGAGCTGCCGGGCGAACACCTCGCGCATCTGCGACAGCGAGAACAAGTGGGCGTAAAGCAGCGGCAACATGCCGTTCTGGCTGTACTTGCGAAGCTCGTCCCCGCGCAGGTCGCGAAGCTTTTCTTCGTCGATCATCTGGAAACCGCGATAGACGAACGGCTGCTGATAGCCCTCCGGCTGGATCGCGACCTCGCCATCCATCAGCAGGCCGGATTTCTTGACGTCCTCCATGAACGCCGTGGTGCGCTGCCCAGCAGTCTCGAACTGCTCGCAGAACTCGAGGATCGCCTTGGTCGCATCGCTCGGCTGGTCGTCGTTGAACAAAGGCTCGCCGTCGCTGAACTCGCCGATCGCTTCCGAGGTCGGGTCGAAGCACAGCGACAGTTCGTCGCTCTCCGGGTTGAGGCGAGCGAGGAGGAACGGATAGCGGCGGATGAACGCCGGGATATAGACGTTCGGGTCGATCGGCCGACCGTCGGCGTCGAGATAGACATTGACCCCTTCGTTGAGCGCCATCAGCGCGATCGGGATCGGGTTGTCGCCGATCGAGAAGACGATCGGATAGTGGCGCTGCGCAAGCCCGAACTCGTCAACCGTGACGGGAATGGCGTGGGTCTTCGCGATGGCCGGGTTCTTGTCGACCTGGCGGATCCGGTACTTCCCATGCTGGGTCGAATTCAACGGCTCGATCGCATTGTAGAACAACGGCAAATTCTGGTTCGGCGCGGCAGTCGCCATTGTAATTCGTCTCCTGGGGTCCGGGCTTACGGCCTTCGTCTGAGGCGGCCGGGAGGCTCTGAGGCGGAGCCTCTATTGGGCCAAAGCCGATTAGGCAAGGTGCGCTACAATTCATTGATTGTTCAACGCTTGGCTGCGAAGCGGCGGTTTCGGGGGATAGTGGGACCGAGGTTTGAATCCGGGGACGATCATCAGCTTGGTATCGGTGCTGCTCGGCGTGTTCGCGGCCGAGCCTGGCGACGTGTCGTCGAGCGTCTCTCGCCTGGTTCGACAGGACGAGGTGATCCTGCGCATCCCCGTCCAGCCGCATCCCGCGGTGCCGCAGTTCGAATGGCGCGAGAAAAAGGGGCCGAAATGCATCCCCGCCGCGGCGATCCGGCGGATGTCGTTGTCGGGCCCCGATCAGGTCGACCTGATCCTGTCGGGCGGCAGCCGGGTCCGCGCCGAGTTCGACGAGGATTGCCCGGCGCTCGA
>JBJMUN010000017.1:0-6476 GCA_045811185.1 Sphingomicrobium sp. | reverse complement strand
GGTTGAGCCGCGTTTGGGGTTCATGAGCGCGCGACGTGCCGCCGCGGAGCTCGGGTGGACGCCCGAGCCTGGCTTCGCCAAGCCGGAGATCAGCGTCCGCGCGACCACGCTCTATTACGAGATCATGGCGCCGATCATGCTGCCGACCGTCGAGGGGCGGCTGCTCAACCTGCTCCGCTGCAGGCAGGACCAATGCTTCTTTCAGCGCAGCCGCGCCCATCCGCCATCGGGCCGCGACTTCAAACCGCCGGTGCGGTTCGAACCGGTCACCCAGAAAAACGGCCGCACCGAGGAGTATCTGTACGTCACCGACGCGGCGGGGATCGTCGCCTGCGCCAGGGTGCAGACGGTCGAGTTCCATGGCTGGGGCAGCCGAGCCGGCGCGGTCGAAACGCCCGACCGCATGGTGATCGACCTCGACCCCGATCCGGCGCTCGGCTTCGCGGCGGTCAAGGCGGCGGCGCTGCAGCTCCGGCGGTCGTTCGCGGCGCTCGGGCTCGACAGCTTCGCCTTGCTCTCGGGCGGCAAGGGCATCCACGTGGTCGTTCCGCTGGTGCCCGAGGCGGGATGGGCCGAGGTCCGCGAGTTCGCCAAAAGCTTCTGCACCGCGCTCGCCGAGGCCGATCCGCAACGCTTCACCGTTGCTCTGCCCAAGAAGCAGCGCCGCGGCCGAATCTTCCTCGACTTCCTCCGCAACCAGCGCACCGCGACCGCGATCCTGCCTTATTCGGCGCGCGCCCGCGACGGCGCCCCGGTCGCGGCCCCGGTGGCATGGGACGAGCTCGAGGCGATCGAGCGGGCCGACGCCTTCACCATCGGCGATGTCGAGACGCTGCTGGAGCGGGCGGCGAGCCCGGAGCTCAGGGGTTGGGGCGTGGCGGAGCAGCGGTTGCCGCTCATCGGCTGAGCGCGCGAAGCGCAGCGAGAATTGCTTCGCGCAAGGAGCGCAGAGAACGCCGAGAAATTAATGCGCCGGCGCGTGCGAGTAGCTGAGCGCGCGCGACATTTTCCAGCCGTCGGCGTCGAGCCGCCAGACGATGGCGAAGCGGGCTCGTCCGGCGAGCTTCTCCGGGCCGTCGCCCTGGCGTTCGTAAAACAGATGCTCGCCGGTCTCGATCGCTCCGAAACCGGGCACGGGGTCGACGGCGAGGCTCGAGCGCACGAGCGCGCGCCGCGAGCGCCACGCGCCGGGCGCCTTCTTCGCCTCGCAGTCCTTGAGGTAATCGGCGACGAACCCGTTGGCGTCGTGCGCGATCACCCCGCCTTTGTCGTGATAGAATTCGACGTCCTTCGTCACCATCGCCCGCATCCGCGCCGCGTCGCAGCCGGCGAAATAGAGCGTGAACAATTCGGAATCGGCGCGGGCGATCTGCTCGGTCAGCTGCGGCTGCGGCGGGACGGTCACGGGCGCGGCCGCGGCGGCAAGGAGCAGGAGCGGCGACATGGTGTGTTATGAGTATAGCACACGTGTTGGCTGGTCAATTGCGCCGGTACTTTCGTGAGAACCTAGCTAAAGTCGCAATGACGTGGGGAAGATCATTAAATTTCGAAGGCGCAGTTGGACGAAGGCGCGGCATTATGGCGTGCCGGAGAAGCTGCGTTTCTGGCCGGAGGACCGGAACCGGGTCACGGCGCGCGGGCTGGTGCGGGACACGTGGCGGTGGCTGCGCGTGCTGCGGCCGTTCATCCTGCTCGGTATCCTGATCAGCGCCTACATCGGCGCCGGCGACCCGGCGCTGGTCGAGCCGCCCGGCTTCCTCCAGGCGAAGCCCGAGCCGGTGTCGGCGGCGTTCACGCGCTGCGGGCTCGGGCGCGCTCACGCGTGCGTGATCGACGGCGACACGTTCAAGCTCGGCGAGCGCAAGGTGCGTATCATCGGCATCGACGCGCCCGAGACCCACCCGCCGCGCTGCGCCGAGGAAGCGCGGCTCGGGGAGGCGGCGACGAGGAAGCTGCAGCAGCTGTTGAACGAACGCCCGTTCGAGCTGGTCGCGCCGCTCTATCGCGACCACGACCGCTACGGCCGCGACCTGCGCGTGGTGCGGCGCAAGCTAGCGGACGGGAGTTATCAAAACATGGCCGACGAGATGCGCAGGAGCGGGTTGGCGCGGCGGTATCTGGGTGGATTCAGGTCGGGGTGGTGCTGAGCGCATTTCGCGAACCGGCGGTCGTGCGATAGTCTGCCCGCTGCAAAGCAGGGGAGAGAGGCGATGCGCCGTTCACGAATGTGGCTGTGGGGAGCGCTGATCGCGCTGGCGGCGTGCGCGCCGGGCGGACAGCGGTCGGCGGCGGTGGATACCAAAGCGGAAGAAGCGAGGCTGATGGAAACCAGCCGCGTATGGTCGGCGCTCGCCTCGGCCGGCAAGGACCCGCAGGCGGTCGCGGCCTACTGGGCCGACGATGCGGTGCTGATGCAGGAGAACATCCCGACGATCCGCGGCCGCGACGAGGCTCGCAAATTCGTCGAGGGCGCCTTCAAGATTCCGGGCTTCAGGATCGAATGGGAGCCGATCGAGGCGCATGTCTCGACGTCCGGGGACATGGGCTACATCATCGAGCGCAGCCGCGTCACCGAGCCCGGTGCCGACGGCAAGCCGGCGTCGAACGAGGCGCGCGCCCTGACGGTGTGGCGCAAGGACGCGAGCGGCAACTGGCGGAACGTCGTCGACATGTCGAATGCGGAGGTGAAGAGGCGGTAGCGGCGCGAGTCGATCGGCGGGCGATGCGCGAGCGCGGGCTGGCGCGGCGGTATCTGGGTGGGTTCAGGTCGGGGTGGTGCTGACGGGTTTCGGGCAAAGTGGTACTTTGCCCGAGGAGGCAGGCCATGGCTTATTACGTCTACGAAAGCCGACGAAACGATCGCGTTCGAGTCCATCGCGGCGAGTGTTCGCATTGCAATGAAGGTCGCGGCACTCAACGAGGTGCGTCGGACGACAATGGTTGGGTGGCACAAACCGCTAGCCACAAGTGAGGAAGCGTTCCGGCTTGCCACATCGCTCAGGCGCGCCGACACGAAAGGCTGCCGCCACTGCAATCCATAATCGCTACTTGATTGCCGGCGCAAGCTCGACCTCGACGATTGACGTCTCACAGTCGCACTTATGGCAGTGCGCGTAGTCGAACACCGCGCCGAGCACCCATTCCTGCGTCTTCGTGTCCCAGTCGGCCCAGGCGTCGCGGCTGACTTCGTCGGAGCCGCAGACGTTGCAGACCATTGCGTAGCGCTTGCTGTCGTCGGCCATGGAGCTAGTCTGCCAGCGAGGCGGAGGAGATCCAACGGTTGGCGGATACGACTTGGTCCGAAGCGGTGATTTCTGCGGTCCGGCGCCATGTCCAGCGAACCGGATCGACGATCTTCAGCCGCCAAGGACTGATCGACGGCGAGATGGACACAATTGTCGCCGCGACCGGGTCGACCGGGGCGACGCCGTGGCAGACGTTAAGCCGAGAGCTCCAGGAGCTACGAGACCGAGGACTTCTCGAGTTCGTCGGTGCGGGTGTGTATCGCTATGCGGGCTTACCGGTCGCCGATGCACCGCTTGGTGCAACAAAAGGCGTGTTCGTCACGGGTTCGCATTCCATCTACGGCGATCTGCCGAAAGACTTCTATCGCTTTCCAGCCAACTATCTCCCTGCAGCACGTCGGATGGTCGGCCAATGGATTGTATATCTAGAGCCGAGGCGCGCTGGCGGCCGAGGCTATTTCGCTGTCGCGCAGGTCGCGAAAATCGAACCTGATCCGGCCACACCGGGCATGCACTTGGCCCTCATCGCGCGCGGCAGTTATTTGGATTTCGGTACTGCGGTGCCGTTCAGCATCGACAAGTTACCCATGGAGCGCGGGCTGCTCAACGACGACGGCAGCATCAAGGGCAGCAAACAACTGGCGGTCAGGCCTTTGTCGAATGCGGATTTCAATCGCATAGTCGAAGTAGGGTTGATGGATGCCGAGCCGGAACTCCCGCGCATTGGCAAAATCGATCCCATGCCGGCGATACTTGGCGAAATGGCACAGGAGCCGTTCGAGGGTCCGGTCGACCGAGCGACGATGCTGGTTAGCCGCAAGGTCCGGGACGTCAAATTCCGCCGTGCAGTGCTGTTTGTTTACGAGGGTCGCTGCGCGCTCACTGGCATGAGGCTGGTCAACGGCGGCGGCCGGTTGGAGACCGAAGCGGCGCATATCATGAGCGTTGGTGACGGCGGACCGGACGCGATCAACAATGGGATTGCACTCTCGGGCACCGTGCACTGGATGTTCGACCGGGGGTTAATCGGCCTGAGCGACGCCGGTGACATCCTGCTCAGCAGCAAGATCAACGATCGTGAAGGCGTCGAGAAGATGGTCCACTCGGACCGGCGAGCGCGGTGGCCCTCCGCACCCTCGTATCGTCCGCATCCCCGCTACTTAGCCTGGCACCGCGAACGATTTGGATTCCAAGCCCAGACTTAGTGCATTGTAACCCGAATCCCGGCAATTCGTCGCGATTTGCACCTGTATTATGCAGCCCACCGATCAGTGTAATCCATGATCAACTCGCAACAAGACTTAGATGAACTCGCAATAACCGTCGTTCCCCGAGTCTGCTTCAGTGACTCTCGAATGCGGTTCTGGGCTGTTTCCCACCGAGGCTCCGGCATCCCGACTGTCGTTGCATAAACATCCCGATGCGAGCTCTTCTCAAAATCCAAAAGTTTCATGTTCTGGATGTGGAATGAGAACCCGAGGAATATCACCTTCGTGCAGTCGCGCGTTGCCGCGGTAATTTTCTCAACACGCCGGTCCTCCTCAACCGATTCCGAATACGTCAAGATATTTGAGTGCATCGCAAAAAGATCATCTGAGTCTACATCACCTCCAAACGGCACGGCTCGGTTGGACCCGTTTGGAAGGGAGCCCAAACTCCCATATGGGTGAATTACCTCGATGAAGCTGAGAACTTCCCACGCTTTGACTTCGACCAGTGCATACACATGTCGGAGCCACAAGAAGGCAAACCACTCAAAGCACCGGTCATAGTTGAAATTGATGACCTTCAAATTGCTGAAAACGTCGGAGAGTTCTTTCTCCGTACGGCAGCCTTTTGTGATGCCCTGCAGGAAGCGGCTTAGCCAGTGATGAGAGTATTTGCCGATCTCTGGAATCTTTATCTTAGTGGGGTCTTGCCGTAGAGGGCTGCTTCGTTCGGCTGCCGCGATGCACTCCGCAATGGCTAACTTGCCGGCAGTGCTATACAGATTGTTGGCTGAGTGACGCTCCAATAAGTCGTCGATTGATTCACAGCCCGGAAGGGCCTGAGCGATGCTCTGGCCCGCAGCTATTAAGTTCCCTACCTTGACTGACTCGTCTGTGGCAGCCTGTGAGACCATTCGGTACGCCGCCAAGATTGACCTACTGCCGCGGCGCACTTCGCGGCCAAAATCGTCCACTTGGATGTCGAGGCACTTCGCAATCTTCAGGCGAAGGTCGTCGCCAAGCGGAAACGGAGACGTGTCATTTGCTCCGAAGTCTCGGCTTGATCCGGCGCCAAGAACGAGTGCTATCGGCGAATTAAGCATTACTCCGCCGCGACCCCCGCCGCCTCGAACATGTCCGGCCCGTCACCCGCGCCCGCGCCGTCATTCGCCGCGGCATCGGCCTTCGCTTTCTGCCTCCGGTCGAAATTGTCCCAGACGCTGTTCCAGTCGCCCCGCGTCGCGGCCTTCGAATATTCGGTCGCTCGGGTCTCGAAGAAGTTGGCGTGCTCGACTCCGTTGAGCAAAGGCGCGAGCCACGGGAGCGGGTGCTCGTCGACCATGTAGATGGGCGCAAACCCCAATTGTCCCAGGCGCCAGTCGGCGATGTAGCGGATGTACTTCTTGATCTCCTTGGGGCTCATGCCGTTGACCGGCCCCATCTCGAACGCGAGATCGATGAAGGCGTCCTCGAGCCGAACGGTCTTCTGGCAGGTGTCGACGATCGTTTCCTTGACCGCGGGCGTGAGGCAGTCGCGCTCCTTCACGAAGGTGTGGAACAGCTTGATGATGCCTTCGCAATGGAGGCTCTCGTCCCTGACCGACCAGCTGACGATCTGGCCCATGCCCTTCATCTTGTTGAAGCGCGGGAAGTTCATCAGCATGGCGAAGCTGGCGAACAATTGCAGCCCCTCGGTGAAGCCGCCGAACATTGCCAGCGTCTTGGCGATGTCCTCGTCGGTGTCGACGCCGAAGGTGCTCAAATAGTCGTGCTTGTCCTTCATCTCCTTGTACTGGAGGAAGGCCGAATATTCGCTCTCGGGCATGCCGATCGTGTCGAGCAGGTGCGAGTAAGCCGCGATGTGCACCGTCTCCATGTTGCTGAACGCGGTCAGCATCATCTTGATCTCGGTCGGCTTGAACACCCGGCCGTATTTGTCGTGGTAGCAGTCCTGCACCTCGACGTCTGCCTGGGTGAAGAAGCGAAAGATTTGCGTCAGCAGGCTGCGCTCGGTCTGGTCGAG
>JBJMUN010000016.1:0-13060 GCA_045811185.1 Sphingomicrobium sp. | reverse complement strand
AGATCGGAAAGGGACTTCTTGTCGGCCATTATGCGCCCACCTTGTTCTTGCGGTTCATCGACGCGACGTCGAGGACTTGGGGGTTCTGGCCACCATGCGGATGCTCGGTGCCCTTGTAGAGGTGCAGTGCACGCATCTGGTCACGACCGAGCGGGCCGCGTGGGATCATGCGCTCAACCGCCTTTTCGAGGACGCGCTCGGGGAAGCGGCCGTCGAGGACCTTGCCCGCAGTGATTTCCTTGATGCCGCCGGCATAGCCGGTGTGCTTGTAATAGACCTTCTGGTCTAGCTTGCGGCCGGTGAAGCGGACTTTGTCGGCATTGATGATCACGACATGGTCGCCGCAGTCGACGTGCGGGGTATAGCTCGGCTTGTGCTTGCCGCGCAGGATGTTGGCGACGATCGTTGCGAGGCGGCCCACGACCAGGCCCTCGGCGTCGATCAGATGCCATTTCTTCTCGACCTCGGCCGGCTTTGCCGACTTGGTCGTCTTCATCAGCGCCTTCATGGCCTGAACCTCTTTTCTAACGAGAAAAGCGGCGCCGCAGCTATCGCTTCGGGCACCGCCGTGGACGCGCTATTCGTGTCTGATCGCTCAAAAGTCAAGCAAATCCGGTGATTTCTGGACGGGTAAAATAATACCATCGTGGTGCGTCACGCCCGCGTAACGAGTGGAACGGCAACATGCCGCCCATCGTTTCAGCACCAACACGAATAGGGAGGAATGCCATGTATATCGGACTTGGCGGCTTGTTGCTGTTGATCCTGATCCTGTGGCTGCTCGGCGTTATCTAAGCAGCAGATCCAAGATTCCTGGCGCAGCTTAGCTGACCAACCAAATTAAGTAGTGCCGGCGGATCGAATGGTTTTTCGATCCGCGGCACATCCCTGAGGCGTTCCGGGACCGCCGGGCTGCCGTAGCCGGTGGCGATCGCAAACGAGCAGCCTGCCTGAAGAAGGCGGTCGGCGATCGGGATGGCGCTCTCGCCGTGCAGATTGAGGTCGAGCACGGCGCAATCGAAACCACCTGCGTCAAGCGCTTCATTTGCCTGGCGGATGGTGCCGAACGGCCCGACAACTTCAGCATCAACGCTATTCAGTATCCGCCGAAGGTCGTCCGCGATATAATACTCATCCTCGACCACAAGGATGCGCGTCCCTGCAAGCGAGATCTTGCGATCGGGGTTATTTACCTGGGCATGGTTTTGATGAACGGTCATTGTGCGTTTTCTAAAATAACATAAGTGAGGGTGAAGCGCGATGACGCTCCCTACGGTCACTGCTGGGGCATTCAGTTTCAGTTCGGGACCTGCGGTGGCGTCGAAGCTCGAGGCATTTACAAAGCTTTCTCAAGACGATCGCGCCGCGCTTTTCGGCATCACGCGGAATTATCGTCACGTCGATGCGAGACGTGATGTGATTTCCGAAGGCGACAGGCCGCGACACGTGCATCTCGTGCTCGACGGCTGGGCGTGCCGCTACAAGCAACTGCCGGATGGCAAAAGGCAGATCGTTAGCCTTTTCGTTCCCGGCGACTTCTGCGACGTGAATGTCTATATTCTCAAGCACATGGACCATAGTATCGGGGCGATCACGCGGCTGAAGGTCGCCATGATCACTCCCGAAGAGATGAATTCGCTGACGGCCGAGAGGCCTCGCATTACCCAGGCCTTGTGGTGGCACGAGCTGGTAACGGCCGCGATCCAGCGCGAATGGACGCTCAACATCGGCCAGCGCACGGCCTACGAGCGTCTCTCTCACCTGCTCATTGAACTCTACCTTCGGCTGAATACCGTCGGTCGCGCTCGCGATGGCCGGTGCGACTTCCCGCTGACCCAGAACGATCTTGCCGATGCGACCGGGCTGACGTCGGTACACGTCAACCGTACGCTGCAAGACCTGCGTCGCGACGGGCTGATCGAACTGGAGCGAAAGCAGTTGCACATCCTGGACATGGAGCGAATGATGGATGTCGCCATGTTCAATGCCAATTACCTGCACCTCGAGCATGAGGGACGGCATCTCGACTCCAATGAATGATGGTCGAGGAGCTTTGTGTGCCGGTGCGGCCCACCATTGGACGGCGATTGACCGACAAAAGACCGCAAACCATCGCGTTAATTGGAAAAATCACCTTGGAATCCGCGTTGCTTGTCTAGAGTCAGGGCCCTAGTGCCCTGCGCGATGGCGCGCCGGAGTCGCGTGTCCAGTCCCAATCCCCGGAGCTTTTCCCTGTGCCGAGACGCGTCAAGGATTTCATCGACATCAGCGAGTATACGTCCCTCGACGACCTCATCCGCTATCTCGAGACCATCCGCGACAACCTCCCAACGGATCATCAGGCCGAGCTCAAGATCCGCGGCGACGAGATTTTCGGCCGGCGGCTTACGATCACCTATTTTCGCGAGCAGACGCCTGAAGAGATTGAGCTCGAGTCCAAATATGTCGGCGATGACAAGGCAGGCGCGTCGATCGAGGAACTGAGGCACAAGCTCGACGAGGTGCCGTACAAGTTGGGGAAGGCGAACGGCCGCTGATTTCGGCTTATTTGCGCTCTGCCGGAATAAGCAGGCGGTTGCGCTGCCATAATTCGAAACGATGGCCGTTCATCAGCTCTTGAGCCTGGCGAGCGGCCTCCGCATCGGCGTTGGCCTCGATCCAGTCGGCGCTGACGATCTTGCCCGCTCCGTCTAGCCGGTAGAGCCGATATGCTGGCAAACGCTTACACCCCCCGTTGAAGCGCTCGGCCTACCACGGGTCGGCCCCTCCGGGATTCACCTGTGTTATAACGGTGTGACGCTTTCACGCTGAAATCACACGATTTTTTAGATTGTGACGCTCATGTAACCTGGGTTAAGCACAAATCCCGCGGGCTCGTTGCAGAAGTGTCGCGTAATGATCAGTGTGCATTTGAAAAAGCTGAGGCGGCGTACCGAGATCAGCACCGAGGAAGAGAGGGCGATTCGGGATGCCGTCAGCGAGACGCGCAAGGTCGCAGCCGACCAGGTCGTCATCCGCAGCGGGCAGGAACTGAATGTCAGTCTCCTGCTACTCGAGGGCTGGCTCGCGCGCGGCAAGGACCTTGCCGGCGGCGAACGGCAGGTAACCGAACTTCACGTTGCGGGGGACTTCGCGGACCTCCACGCTTTCACGCTGAAGCGCCTCGACCATGACGTGGTGACGCTTAGCGAATGCACCATCGCAGTCGTCCCGCACGAGCGGCTAGAGGCCATTACCGAGCGCTACCCGCGGTTGGCCCGTGTCTACTGGTTTTCCACCAATGTCGATGCCGCGATAACGCGCGAGCTGGCATTGTCGCTGGGCCAGCGTTCGGCGATCTCGCGAATGGCGCACCTGTTTTGCGAGCTTCATGTCCGTCTCAACGAGGTCGGTCGCGCCCGTCCCAACGGTTTCGAATTCCCGCTCACGCAGCGTGAACTGTCGGAGTGCCTCGGCCTGACGGTCGTGCACGCGAACCGGACGATCCAGGAGCTGAGGCGGCGCGGACTGTTGGAACTCGAGAACCGGCAGCTGACAATTCTCGACCGCCGAGGTCTCGAGGGCGTTGCCGAGTTCGACCCCTCGTACCTCTATCTTGAGCGGCTGCCTTACTAGCGAACACTGTCCTCGACCCAGTCAGAGTAGGTGCCAAGCACCTTTTCGATCGGCCATGTGACGATGCAGGGGACCTCGTAGGTATGGAGGCCTGCAATCCGGGTGATGAGGCTATGCGCTGCCTCGTCGGTCGTTTTGAAGATGGCAGCGACCTCCTCGGCGCTCTCGACCGCACCCTTCCAGCGGTAGATCGAGCGAACCGGCCCAAGGATGTTGATGCACGCGGCGAGCCGCTCCTCAACCATCAGGCGTCCGATGCGCTCGGCCTCAGCACCACTCGCAAAAACGGCGTAGACCGAGATGATGCTCACGCGCGTTGCCGCCCGAGTTCATGCGCGCCCCAGACGGTCGTCGCAACGAGCAACGCACCTGTCGCCTGGTGAAGGACAGCGAACCAGATGGCGATGCCGGAAAGGACGGTGAGAATGCCAAGGATGATCTGAGTCCCGAAAGCCGAGTGAATTGCGACCGACGCCGGGCGGCCGCCTTCCGTTTTCCGCACCTTGCGGGCGAAGACCACAAGCACTCCGACCACGATCCATGCCCACCAGCGATGCATGAAATGAATGAGGAACGGGTCGTGCGTCGCGGCGAACAGCGGTCCGTTCGACCAGTCGGTTCCGTCGGGAACGAAGCGCCCGTTCATGTCCGGCCAGCTGCTGGAGACGTAGCCCGCCCGAAAGCCGGCGACCCATGCGCCGAGCATCAGCTGCACAAACAGCGTGCCAAGGGCGAGCGAGCCCCAGACGGTCAGTCGCGCGGGCCTGCTGTGCGGACGCCGCAAATCGAGCGCAGTCCAGATGAGCGCGGCAAACAGGAACAGTGCAAAGAGCAGATGGGCGGACAATCTGTAGGGGCTCACCTCTGTCCGGCCTTCGAGACCCGACATCACCATGAACCAGCCGACCGCGCCCTGAAGGCCGCCGAGCAGGAAGAGCGCAGTAAGCCGCAAGCCATAGCCCTTCGGGATCTCCCGCCGCACCGCGAACCAGCCGACGCCGACGAAGAACAGGAGGCCAATCACTCGCCCGAGGAAGCGGTGAACCCATTCCCACAAGAAGATGAACTTGAACCCCGATAGGGTCATGCCTGCAGGGCCGGCAACCTGCTCGTACTGGGGAGTCTGTTTGTAGAGGTCGAACGCGTGCTGCCAGTCGGCCTGCGTCAGCGGGGGGATCGCCCCGCTGATAGGCTTCCATTCGGTGATCGACAGGCCACTCTCGGTGAGGCGGGTGATGCCGCCGACAACGACCATTGCAAAGACGAGGGCCGCAACAAGGAACAGCAGGTTCGAGAGCGCTAGCGGGCGCTTGATTGTGCCGGTGCGATCCTCGGCAGGGGCAAGAGTGACGGTGCTCATGGAACAGGGCCTATTCGCGCGCGGAAAGCCGAGGGGCAAGCGTTTCGATCGGCGCAGATGATATATTGTAACTAATCCGATTTTCGCATATGTCGCCCTCATGACGCAGCTGACGCTCAAAATCGGGCGGCTTGATCGCATTGCGATGGGCCTTTCGGGCCTTTGCATCGTCCATTGCGTGGCCACTGCCGTGCTACTGGGCCTCCTGGCCTCCGCCGGTGGTTTTCTGGGGCAGCCGATCTTCCACGAAGTAGGGTTGACCCTTGCCATGATTATCGGCGCCTTCGCCCTCGGGATTGGCATTCGCCAGCACGGCTTCGTGATGCCGAGCATGATCGGGGCGCTTGGCCTCGGCGTGATGGCCGGCGCGCTTAGCTTGCCGCACGACGGACGCGAGCCCGTTTACACCATCGTTGGCGTCATGATCGTCGCGCTCGGGCATCGACTGAACGTCCTCGCCGCGGAGTGATTCGCTTGCCCGGCTGCGGGGCAGAGCTTATCTCAGTGTCGATATGGGCCGGCACGATCATCAGCTTCACGAGGGCGAGTCGCTGAAGGAAGCAGCGCGCGAACGGCTGACCCGCCAGGGCGAGCAGTGGACCGACATGCGCGCGTCCGTGTTCGAGGTGCTGGCGAACTTCGACAAGCCAGCGAGCGCCTATGACATCGCCGAGGAGGTTTCGAAGGCGCAGGGGCGGCGCGTGGCGGCGAACAGCGTCTATCGTATTCTGGACCTGTTCGTCGGCGCGAACCTGGCTCGGCGGGTCGAGAGCGCGAACGCCTATGTCGCCAACCAGCACCCCGGCTGCCTTCACGACTGCATCTTCCTGATCTGCGACACTTGCGGCCAGGCCGTGCATATCGACGACGACACGCTGACGAGCGGGGTCCGGGATGCGGCCAGACACGCAGGGTTTTCCGCGCCGCGCCCGGTTATCGAGGTGCGCGGCAAGTGCGGTGAGTGCGGGGACTCCTGAGCAAAGCGTGAGCAATCGCTGAAATCGCTCGATTTCATCCGCGTTCCACTCTCACGTTGGTGACAGAGCCTGCCCGCCCGCGTAAGGCCCTCACGCAATGAGTGACCGCCCCGCAACGCCGCTGCTCGACACCGTGCAGCTTCCTTCCGACCTGCGAGCGCTTGGTAAGGAGCAGCTTCCGCAGCTTGCCGACGAATTGCGCCAGGAGGTGATCTCGGCCGTGTCGGTTACGGGCGGCCACCTTGGTGCAGGGCTTGGCGTCGTCGAGCTGACGGTGGCGCTTCACTATGTGTTCGATACACCCCGTGACAAGCTGGTCTGGGACGTTGGCCACCAGGCCTATCCGCACAAGATCATCACCGGTCGCCGCGACCGCATCCGAACGCTCCGGCAGGGTGGCGGGCTGAGCGGCTTCACCAAGCGCAGCGAGAGCGAATTCGATCCATTCGGAGCCGCTCACAGCTCGACATCGATCTCGGCAGCCCTGGGGTTTGCAATCGCCAACAAGCTTGGCGACACGCCCGGAAAAGCGGTCGCTGTCATCGGCGACGGAGCGCTCAGCGCCGGAATGGCCTACGAGGCGATGAACAATGCCGCGGCCGCCGGGAACCGCCTGATCGTCATTCTCAACGACAATGACATGTCGATCGCCCCGCCGGTCGGCTCTTTGCGCAACGCACTCGCGCGGCTCGTGAGCTCGGGCAAGTATCTTGCGCCGCGAAAGCTCGCGCAGAGGCTCGCTCGAGCGATGCCTGAACCCATCCACGTCGCTGCTCGCAGAATGGAGGAATATGCGCGCGGCATGTTCACCGGCGGGACGCTCTTCGACGAGCTAGGGTTCTACTATGTGGGGCCTGTTGACGGGCATGATGTTCGCGCGCTGGTCGAGGTGCTCGAAAACGTGCGGGACGCGGATGTTGGACCCATGCTGGTCCACGTCGTCACTCAGAAGGGCAAGGGCTACGCTCCCGCCGAGAACAGCGCCGACAAATATCATGGTGTCGTGAAATTTGACGTTGTTTCCGGAGTGCAGGCAAAGCCCGCTCCCGGCGCGCCGAGCTATACGAGCGTCTATGCGAAGGCGTTGACCGGCGAAATGGAGCGGGACGAAAAGGTCGTCGCGATCACCGCGGCGATGCCCTCGGGCACCGGCCTCGACAAGGTTGCGGCCAGGTTCCCCGATCGCACATTCGATGTCGGCATTGCAGAACAGCACGCCGTGACCTTCGCAGCGGGCCTGGCGGCGCAGGGTTACAGGCCGTTTGCCACGATCTACTCGACTTTCCTGCAGCGCGCCTACGATCAGGTGGTGCACGACGTCGCCATCCAGAACCTTCCGGTGCGCTTCGCCATGGACCGCGCGGGGCTGGTCGGCGCAGACGGCGCCACGCACGCCGGCAGCTTCGATCTCGCGTATCTCTGCACGTTACCCAATTTCGTCGTTATGGCCGCCTCGGACGAGGTAGAGCTGTGCCACATGGTACACACGATGGCCGTGCACGACAGCGGCCCTATTGCGGTGCGATATCCGCGTGGCGAGGGGAGGGGCCTTGAGCTTCCGGCGGAGCCAAAGGCGCTGGAGATCGGCAAGGGCCGCATGGTCCGCGAGGGCAAGACCGTGGCGATCCTGTCGCTGGGAACCCGGCTCGAGGAGGCCGAAAAGGCAGCTGACGAACTGGAAGCCAAGGGCCTGTCGACGACCGTTGCCGACCTGCGCTTCGCAAAGCCCCTGGACGGCGAACTGGTCCGGAAGCTGCTGACGACGCACGAAGTCGCGGTAACAATCGAGGAAGCCGCTGTCGGCGGCCTTGGCGCGCACGTCCTGACGCTTGCCAGCGATGAGGGATTGCTCGATGCCGGGCTCAAGATCCGCACCATGAGGCTACCCGATGCCTTCCAGGATCATGACAATCCGAAGAAACAATATGACGAAGCGCGCCTCAACGCCCCGCACATCGTCGAGACGGTCCTGAAGGCGCTGCGCCGCAACAGCGTCGGCGTCGAAGAGGTGCGGGCGTAGCCAAGATCCGTGCAGACCAGTTGCTGGTAAGCCGCGGGCTCGTGGAGAGCCGCACGCGCGCGCAGGCGCTGATCATGGCCGGCGCGGTGTTCAGCGGCGAGAAGAAGCTCGGGAAAGCCGGTGACCTTCTTTTCGAGGACGCGCCATTGGAGGTGCGCGGCAAGGATCATCCGTGGGTCTCCCGCGGTGGGATCAAGCTCGATCATGCACTGACCCATTTCGCGCTCGATGTGAGCGGTTCGGTGGCTCTCGACGTTGGAAGTTCGACGGGCGGGTTCACGGATGTGCTGCTCTCGCGAGGAGCAGCGAGGGTTTACGCCGTCGACGTCGGCACAAATCAGCTAGCGTGGAAACTGCGGCAGGATCCCCGGGTCGTCGTCCATGAGCAAACCAATGCGCGCAGCCTCGACAACATCATCGTTCCAGAGCTGGTCGATGTAGTTGTTTGCGACGCGAGTTTCATCAGCCTGGCCAAGGTGCTGGAAGCGCCGCTGAAGCTTGCAAAGCCGCAGGCTAAGCTTGTCGCACTGATCAAGCCGCAATTCGAGGCGGGCCGCAACGAAGTGGGGAAAGGCGGGGTGGTCCGCGATTCCGCCGTACATGAGCGCGTCTGTGCCGAAGCGCGGCAGTGGGTGGAGGCGCATGGCTGGCGCGTGCTTGGCATTGTTCCAAGCCCGATTACCGGGCCCGAGGGCAATATCGAGTTCCTCCTCGGTGCGGAGAAAACTGGGGATAGTTGAGGCAGTTGGGGACAGGTTCCACCCCTTAGGGTGGCGGAAAGCTGCGCAACTCCCTATTTCCGCGGCGAAAGGGAGGATTTTCCGATGCAGTCCGAGAACAGGATGTTCGACGACTTCGTGAAGATGGTGAACGGCTTTGCCGGAACCTTCGCCGGCATGGGCCGCGAGGCCGAGGCTTCGGCGCGCGAGAAGTTCAAGGAATGGATGGGCGGCGCGGACTTCGTCGGCCGTGACGAATTCGAGGCCGTGAAGGCCATGGCCGCCGCCGCGCGCGATGAGAACGAGATTTTAAAGGCAAGGGTCGCTGCACTGGAGGCGAAAGTCGCAGGCCCGGTTGCCGGCGCTACGGGTTCGAAGCGCGGCAAACCCAAGGCAAGCCCGGAGGCATGATCCTGAGCGAAGAAGAAATCCAAGACGAGCGCGACGATGGCGCGCCGATCGAGGCTCTCGAGCAATATTTCGAGGCGCGCGGCTGGGCGTGTGAACGGACCGCCGAAGGCGAGATCGTTGCTTCGGCAACCGGAAGCTGGGCGCAGTACGAGCTCCGCGGCGTCTGGCGCCCGGAGGATCAGGTCCTCCAGTTCCTCGCCTTTCCGGACATCAAGGTCACCGCGGAGAAGCGGACGGCGATTTATGAGGCGCTCAGTCTTATCAACGAGCAGCTCTGGCTCGGCCATTTCGAGATGTGGTCAGGCTCTGGGCTCGTGGTTTTCCGTCACTCGACAATCCTCGACGGTGACGGCCTCAGCCTCGAACAGGCCGAAGCAATCACCGAGGCGGCAGTCGAGGAGTGCGAGCGCTTCTATCCCGTATTCCAGTTCGTCCTGTGGGGCGGCAAGTCGCCGGGTGAAGCCATTGCGGCTGCGCTGATCGACACCCATGGCGAGGCCTAGGGCAAAAACATGAGCGGAACTTTGGAGCTTCCGCGGCCGACCTGGTTCGTCGGCTGCGGGAACATGGGCGGCGCGATCCTCGACGGTTGGCGTGTCGGCGGCATCGACCTTTCTGCAGTCACCGTGATCCGGCCTAGCGGCGCGACCGTCGACGGGACGAATGTTGTCGCGAACATTGCGGACGCCGGACCCGCGCCGAAGCTCGTCGTTCTCGCGTTCAAACCGCAAAAGCTGGATGAGGTCGGTCCCCAGCTTCGCCGCTTCCTCAGCGCGCGCACGACGCTCGTTTCGTTGCTTGCGGGGGTTGAAGTGGCAAGTCTCCGGCGACGCTTCCCAGGCGCCGGCGCAATCGTTCGCGCAATGCCCAACCTCCCAGTCGCGGTGCGCCGCGGGGTTACCGGCCTCTATGGCCAGGATGTCGACAATGCGACGCAGGCCGAACTCAATAATCTCTTTTCGGCATTGGGTTTCGCGATATGGATGTCGGACGAAGCCAAGCTGGCCGCGCTCGGCTCCGTTGCCGGCGCAGGTCCCGCCTATGTCGCTCGCTTCATCGCGGCGCTGACCAAGGCGGGCGAGCAACGCGGCCTTAGCAAAGAGATTGCTGCGACAATTGCCCGCGAGACCGTTCTCGGGACGGCCTGGATGGCCGCGACCACGGGTGAGGACATGGATTCGATCGCGCAGCGCGTCGCCAGTCCCAAGGGCACGACTGAGGCCGGCCTTACCGTCCTCGATTACGAGCAGGTGCTGGACGGCTTGATCGGCCTCACGATCGAAGCTGCAGCTCGCCGTGGCGCCGAGCTCGCGGCAGAGGCGAGGGAACTCGCGGCCGGCGCTCCGGTCCAGACGAGCTAGCGTCGCTCGCTTGCCGAGACCGCTCGCCTGCCCTAGGCGCGCTCAATGGCAGCACCGCAATCCGCGACGTTCGACGACCGCGACGGCTGGATCTGGTTCGACGGCGAGATGATCCCGTGGCGCGACGCGCGCGTCCACGTCCTCACCCACGCGCTCCACTACGCATCGTCGGTCTTCGAGGGGCAGCGGGCCTACAATGGCGAAATCTTCAAGCTCAACGAACACAGCGAGCGGTTGCGCAAGAGCGCCAGGCTGCTTGGCTTTGAACTGCCGTGGACAGCGGATGAGATCAACGCTGCCTGCATCGAGGTACTGAAGAGGAACGGCTTCACCGACGCCTACATGCGACCGGTGGCATGGCGCGGTTCAGAATCAATGGGAGTTGCTCCGGGCGCTACGAAGCCGCACCTTGCGATTGCTGCGTGGGAATGGGGCAAATATTACGAGCCGCGCGCGTCGGAAAAGGGGATTCGCCTGGATATTGCGCCGTGGCGCCGGCCGGCTCCCTATACTGCGCCGACGGAATCCAAGGCCGCGGGCCTCTACATGATCTGCACGCTCTCGAAGCAGCACGCCGAGCAGCGCGGCTTCAACGATGCTCTGATGTTCGACTGGCGTGGGCGGGTCGCTGAAGCAACAGGCGCGAACGTGTTCTTTGTGCGTGATGGCGAGCTCCACACGCCGACCCCAGACTGCTTTCTAGACGGGATCACCCGTCGCACGATCAAGGACCTCGCCGTGAGGCGGGGGATCAAGGTAAGCGAGCGTGCGATTTGGCCCGAGGAGCTCGAGAGTTTCGAGCAGATGTTCCTTACCGGCACTGCGGTTGAATTGACCCCGGTGCAGTCGGCCGGGCCGTGGAATTTCGAGGTCGGCGAAATCACCCGTCAACTCGCGAAAGACTACGACGACCTCGTCAACGGCAGGATCGCTAACGCCTAGCTTCTGCCGAGCTTCGATGGGTCCGCGATGTCGCGCGTGATTGGCGCGCAGCTGTTATCGCAGCCCAACACAATCTCCGCGAGGAACATGGCTTGGTGGCCCCTTCCAACTCCTGCTTGCGTGGGTATAAGCGCCGCTCCTCCTGCACCTAGCGGAGCGCCTGCTGGGGCGTCGCCAAGTGGTAAGGCACCGGTTTTTGGTACCGGCATTCGCAGGTTCGAATCCTGCCGCCCCAGCCAGCTTCAAAAAAGACAGCTAAAACGGCATCTTATAGGAAGTCGTTGCCCCTCTGAGGGGCCGGTTCGTGGGGGGAGGCTGTGCCGCTCTCCAGCTGCACCTGAAGGGTAACCGCCGGGGCCTGTGGGGAGGTGCCGTGCCCCGTCGAGCGTTGCATGCACGTAGTGATGAACATGCTGGTGCAAGCGATCCACGGGCACGGAGACCAGCTCGCGGACAACATGGTTCTGTTCAAGAAGTTCTTGGCGGCACGTCAGGAGGACCAACACAAGTTCTTGGCCAAGCGGAGGCCAGCGACAAGGCCCAGAGCAAGTCTTACCGAGCGGCGTTTTGGTCCGCGATACCCGGCCGGTGCAGCTACCTGCGCAGCGGCGGTGCAAGCGTACGCCGCCAAACCAACGCACAGATACTCCCGAGTAGGGGCCCCGATGGGGGGAATGCCCTGAGCGTTTGGAGCGTTATGCCGCTCCGGAAATCTTCAGTGAAAGTGAGGAGCTAGAGTCAGCTTTGGATGGAAACCGGACACGAGCTTCGGCTGGGTGCACACTTTCTTTGGCGGATTTCAGCCGCTAACCCACCTCAGGATGAATGAGCTGGATTGTTCGGTCTGCGGAAACAAGGAGTTCCATGCGGGACCTGTACTTTGGCCGGCACTGATCCACGAATGGCAACTGAGTGCTGACGAGGTACGTTACATTGATCGGCAGCAGGGATGCTCCTGCGGTTCCTGCGGTGCCAACCTTCGCTTCGTTGCCTTGGGCCATGCTATTCTGGCTCTTGTGGCCACGAAGTTGCCGTTACGACATGCGATCACAGCCGGGATTTTCGACAAGTGGCGAGTCTTGGATTGTAACGGCGCTGGGCCGGTTTCCGATGCTCTTGCAGTTCTGCCGCACTACTTCAGAGCTGATTTCCCGGAATACGACATGCGCCGAATGCCATTCCCTAACGGTAGTTTCGACCTGATCATCCATTCGGACACTCTCGAGCATATCGAACATCCTGTCGTTGCGCTCGAGGAATGCTGCCGGCTTCTTAATCCCGCTGGTCATCTTTGCTTCACGGTTCCGATCATACTTGGCAGGCTGTCCCGCAGCCGTGAAGGTCTGCCTGCAAGCTACCACGGTGATCCAGCTACAGAGCGAACGGACTTCGTCGTGCACACTGAGTTCGGCGCAGACGCTTGGGTAATGGTCCTTCAAGCCGGGTTTACTGACGTAACACTGACGCAGGTGGATTTCCCTAGCGCAATAGCAATTACCGCCTCCAAAAACGCGTAGGCTTACCGCTAAGCGCGTAGTGTCTGCAATGGGTGGTGGTGCGGCGGTCTGCTTCTATGATCCGCAGAGCCCGTGGCAGCGCGGCTCGAATGAAAACACCAACCGTCTCTTGCGGCAGTACTTCCCCAAGGGCACCAA
>JBJMUN010000015.1:0-15736 GCA_045811185.1 Sphingomicrobium sp. | reverse complement strand
ATGCCCGGCTCCATCAGCTCCCAGCGCATGATGCCCGAGAGGCCGCCGCCGATGACCCCCGCGACGATTGCGAAGATGAGGTAGAGGGTGCCGATGTCCTTGTGGTTCGTCGACATGAACCAGCGAGTGAAGAAGCCCGGCTTGTGGTCCGCGTCATGGTGCGCGTCGTGCGCCTCATGCGGCTGGAGATGCAGTGAGTCGGCGGTGGTGCTCATCTACGAAACTCTCTTCGCTTAATTCTGCGCGGTCGCGGCCTGGTTGGTCGCGGGCTCTTGGGTGGCAGGAGATTGTGCGGCGTTGGGCGCTGCCGCGGCGGGCGCTGCTGCACCAGCCGGCGCGGCAGGCTTCGCGCCCGGCATGTGGCCGCCGTTCTGGCCGACCCATTGCGCGAACTGCGCCTGCGGAACGACCTCGATGGCGATCGGCATGAAGCCGTGGCGGGCGCCGCAAAGCTCGGAGCACTGCCCGAAATAGACGCCGGGACGATCGACCTTGGCCCAGGTCTCGTGGAGCTGGCCGGGGTTGGCGTCCTGCTTGATCCAGAAGGCCGGCATCGCGAAGCTGTGAATGACATCGTCGGCGGTAACGATGAATTTCACGACCTTGCCCCGCGGGATGACGAGGCGGTTGTCGACCGCGAGAAGCGGCGGGCCGTCATTGTCGGTCCGGGCGCGCTGGTTGGGCTGGCGGGTCGGGTCACTGGCTTCCTTCAGCATGTAGCTGTCGAAGCTCACGCCATGATCGGGCAGTTCGTACGACCAGTACCACTGGTGGCCGGTGACCTTCACCGTCACGTCCGCGGGCGGCGGCGTATACTGGTGGCGAAGCAGCCGGATCGACGGGATTGCGATCCCGACGAGAATCAGCACCGGAACAAGCGTCCAGATGACCTCGATCAACGTGTTGTGCGAGTTGCGCGACGGTGTCGGGTTCACGCCGCGGCGGAAACGGACGATCGCGTAAAGAAGGAGCGCCAGGACGAATACCGAAATGATCGCGCACAGCACGAGCAGCCAGTTGTTGTGGAATGCCGCGGCTTCCTCGCCGATCGGAGTCACCTGCAACTGGATGCCCTTGCGGCCGTCCGGCTCGCCGACGCCCGGAGTCGGAATGGCGTGGCCGACGCTGCCGTAGACGATCGCGGGCTGCGCGGCATCGGGCTTCGTCGCATCCTGCGCCGTGCCCGCGGATGGCGCACCGGCTGGAGGCGTTGCCGCGGCCGCATCCTGGGTGGGCGCTGGTGCCTGCGCCCCGGCGGCTGCAGGTGTAAGCCCGGCCGCGGCCAAGGCGATCGCCCATCCAATCAGTCTCATCTTTACCCCTGGCATGCTTGGAACCTGGGAACGCGGATGCGCACCCGATTTGCGAGGCTCTATAGGCGCGGCTTTTGTGAGCCTCAAGCGGCTGCGCGCGTTGTAATCCGCGCAAGTGTTGATGGGGCCGGAGTCGCAGCCTAAACGCCCTATCCGCCGATGTTGACCGACGACGAGATCCTCGCGGAGTTCCGCGCCGCCGATGCCCTTCTCGAAGGGCATTTCATTCTCTCGTCGGGCTTGAGAAGCCCGCGCTACCTCCAGTGCGCCCGGGTATTGATGGATCCCTCGCGCGCCGAACGGCTTGCCCGCGCGACCGCTGCAAAGATTCCCGCGGACCTTCGCGATGAGATCGAGGCCGTCGTGTCGCCGGCAATGGGCGGCGTGATCATCGGTCATGAAATCGGCCGGGCGCTTGGAAAGCCCGCGATGTTCGTCGAGCGTCCGCAAGGCACGTTCGAGCTTCGCCGCGGTTTTCATCTCGAACCCGGCACCAAGGTTCTGATGGTCGAGGACGTTGTGACCACGGGGCTTTCGTCGAGGGAAGCGATCGATTCAGTCCGGAAAGCGGGCGGCGACGTCATTGCCGAAGCAGCCCTTGTCGATCGTTCGGCGGGCGCGGCCGACCTTGGCATTCCCTTCTTTCCGCTGATTCGGATCGACGTCCCGACCTACGAGGCAGACGCCGTGCCGCCGGAGCTTGCGGCGATTCCCGCCATCAAGCCGGGGAGCCGCGCCGCCGCGTGACGGGGAAGCTCCGCCTCGGCGTCAACATCGATCACGTCGCGACGATCAGGAACGCGCGCGGCGGCGATCATCCCGACCCGATCCGCGCTGCCCACATCGCCGCCGATGCCGGAGCCGACGGCATCACTGCCCACCTTCGCGAGGACCGGCGCCACATCACCGACGGCGACATCGACCGGCTCATGGCCGAGATCGCACTGCCGCTGAACCTCGAGATGGCGGCGACCGAGGAGATGCTCAGGATCGCGCTCCGGCATAAGCCGCACGCCGCCTGCATCGTCCCCGAGCGGCGGGAGGAGCGGACGACCGAAGGCGGGCTCGATGCCGCCGGGCAGCACGATCACCTCGCCTATTTCGTCGACAGCCTTGCCGGAGCCGGGATCCGTGTCAGCCTCTTCATCGAGCCGTCCGAGCTTCAGGTCGAAGCCGCGCTGCGCCTCGGCGTCCCCGTCGTCGAATTCCACACGGGTGCCTATGCCCATGCGCAGGGCGAGGAGCGCACGGCCGAGTTGAAACGGATCAGCGACTGCGCGGCGCTTGCGACGAAGAACGGCATCGAGCCGCACGCGGGCCACGGTCTCACCTTCGACAATGTCGTTCCCGTTGCCGCGATCCCGCAGATCGCCGAGCTCAACATCGGCCATTTCCTGGTTGGCGAGGCGATCTTCACCGGCCTCGACGCGAGCGTCCGGCGCATGCGAGAGCTGATGGACCACGCGCGATGATGCGCTCGCAGCGCATCGGCAATCGCTACCTCGCCGGCCTCGTCATGGCCTTTGCGCTTGCCTTCTTCCTGGCCGGCACTCTGGGTCCGGCGCGGCATTCGCCTTATTACCTCGCGATCGTGCCGCCACCTTCGCTCCTTGCCCTCTTCCTCGGCTGGCGTGCGTGGTCGAGTGAGAAAAGATCGCCGGCCTATTCGGCCGCGGCCCTCGTTCTTCTCCTCGCGGTGCTGCTCTTCTCGCACCTACTGCCAAGGTCGACCCCATGATCGTCGGGATCGGCTCGGACCTTTGCAACATCGAGCGCATCCAGGCGTCGCTCGACCGTTTCGGGGATCGCTTCCTCAACCGCGTCTTCACCGATGTCGAGAGACGGAAGGCCGCTTCGCGCCCGCATACGATTGCCGGTACCCTCGCCAAGCGATTTGCCGCCAAGGAAGCCTTTTCCAAGGCGGTCGGCACCGGCTTCAAGCGCGGCGTCTTCATGAAGGACATCGGCGTCGTGAACGCACCCTCGGGCGCGCCGACGATCGTTGCGACAGGCGGGGCGAGGGCCCGGCTTGACGCCCTTGCGCCGGAAGGCCACGCCATCGACATACATCTGACGATGACCGATGATCACCCCTGGGCGCAGGCCTTCGTTATCCTCGCTGCCCGCAAGCTGGAGCTCTAATTGTTGACCGAAATCGTTCCCGAGCCGACTGCTGACCAGCCGGCTCCCCTCGAAAAGAAGGAAAGCAAGGGCTCGGCGCTATGGCGCGAAATCAAGGGCTTGCTGTGGGTGCTGCTGGCGGTCCTCGCCTTCCACAGCCTCATCGCCAAGCCCTTCTACATTCCCTCCGAATCGATGATGCCGGGCCTCCTCACCGGCGACCGGCTCGTCGTCAGCAAATATCCCTACGGCTGGTCGTGGGTGTCCCCGAGCTTCCACGTCCTTCCGCCGCTGTCCGGGCGGCTGTTCGGCAACATGCCGGAGCGCGGCGACATCGTCATCGTCACTCCGCCCGGTCAAAGGAGCGACTATATCAAGCGCGTCATCGGGCTTCCCGGAGACACGCTTCGCATGGTCGACGGCCAGCTGTTCATCAACGGCCAGCCCGTGAAGCGCCAGGCGCTCGAGCCGGACATGATCCCGATCGACATCAACTCGCCGTGCGGATCGAACACCGATCCCGCGCTCTACGACTTCCGGGTCCAGGGCGCCGACGGAAAGGCCTATTGCCGTGTGCCCGTCGTGCGGGAGACGCTCCCGAACGGCCGCACCTACGAAACCGTCGAGCTCGGCCGCTCGAGCGAGGACAGCTTCGGACCGGTCACCGTACCCGCCGGTCACCTCTGGCTGATGGGTGACAACCGCGACGATTCGGCGGACAGCCGCGTACCCGAATGGCAGGGCGGCCTCGGCGGGCCCGTGCCATGGGAGAATATCGGCGGCCGCGCCGAGTTCATCACCTTCTCGCTGAACGGCGACACCGTCTGGTGGAACCCGCTGACCTGGATCGAGGCGCTGCGCCACGGCCGCGCCGGACGCTCGTTGAGGAACAGCTAAAGCGTGTCGCGGGTCCCGCCGACCGTTGAGCCGCACGTCGAGCGGCCGGGTCCGGCGGAGTTCCGCGATCCCTTCGTTCGCCGCGAAATGGCGAAGGCGGCGGTGTGGCTCGGAATGGCGCTTGGCATCGTCGGCGTCATCGTCCTTGGCCAGCCGCTGCTCCTCATCGTCGGCGGCGCGATCTTCGCCGTGTTCCTCGACGGCGGCGTCCGGCTCCTCGGCCGCTTCCTTCCGATCCCGCGCGGCTGGCGCCTGCTGCTCGTCCTGCTGCTCGGTTTCGGTTTCCTCGGCTGGGTAATCTATTTCGCCGGAACCACGATCGGCGCCCAGTTCGAAGCGTTGCGACAGGTCGTCACCGAGCAATTCACCCGCGTGATGGCCTTCGCGGCATCGCTCGGCCTCGTGCCCAAGCGTCCGCCGGAAAATATCGGGACCGAGCTTCTTGGCTCCGTCGGGCGCCTCACGAGCGCCGTCGGAAGCGTCATCGGCGGGGTCGCAAGCGCGATCGCGATGCTGGTCATCGGCATTTTCCTCGCGGCCGAGCCGCGGATCTATGACCGCGGCATAGCCTGGATGCTGCCGCTTCGGGCCCGCGCGGGCTTCTACCGGATTGCCGAGCATGTCGGCTTCACGCTTCGCCGGCTCCTCTTCGGGCGGATCGTGGGCATGGCGTTCGAAGGCGTCTTCACCTGGATCATGCTGACCATCGGCGGGGTCCCGATGGCGGCGCTCCTCGGGCTCGTGACCGGCGTCCTCGCCTTCATCCCCAACATCGGTGCGATCACCAGCGGCGTGCTGATGGTCGCAGTCGGTTTCAGCGCCGGGACGAACCAGGGGATCTACGCGATCTTCGTCTACTTTTTCGTTCAGAACATCGATGGCTATCTGGTGGTGCCGTACATTGCCCGGCGCACCGTCGACCTGCCGCCCGCCCTCGTGCTCGCAATGCAGCTCCTGATGGGCGCGCTGTTCGGGCTTCTCGGCGTCCTCTTCGCCGATCCGATCCTTGCAACGCTGAAGGTCGTGCTCGTCGACGTAAGTCGGCAGCACGCCGACAAGGAGGACGCCCTCGTTGACGCCGAGGCGCTTAAGGCTGCGGCGCCTGCTGCGGCTGCCCCTGCTGCGCCTGCATCTGCTGCATCATCGCAGCGCCGCCCCGAACGACCTTCCGGACCCGGACCTCAAACGTAAGGTTGCTGTTCTTCGGGAAATTGGGCGGCGGCGGACTGGCGCCGAAGGCCAGCTTCTGCGGCATGGTGAAGCGATACTCGCCCCCTTCCTGCATGCGCGCCATCGCCTCGGCGAAGCCCGGGAAAACCTGGTCCATGGTGAAGGGCTGGGCGCCGCCATGCTGCTCGCTGCTGTCGAGCACGGTACCGTCGTCGGCAGTCAGGATATAGTCGAGGAGCGCAGCATCCGGGCGTCCGATCGGCTCGCCCTTGCCGCCCTTGATTGCGCGGAACTGCAGACCGCTTTGGGTAACGACCGGGCGGAGCGAACCGGCGCCGATCCAGGCAAGGCCTACACCGGCGGCGATGATGAGAAGAAAGGCGAGCCAGAGCGCGGCCGCCCGGCCGCTGTTGGCGGGGCGGTGTGCGGCTTCGGCGACGGACACTTTAAAGCGCGCTTGGCTTAGCGGGAGCCTTCGCGCTCGGCGCGCTTGCGCTCGAGCTTGCGGGCGCGGCGGATCGCGGCGGCACGCTCGCGGGCGCGCTTCTCGGACGGCTTCTCGTAATGACGGCGCAGCTTCATCTCGCGGTAGACGCCCTCGCGCTGCAGCTTCTTCTTCAGCGCGCGCAGCGCCTGCTCGACATTATTGTCGCGAACGATGATTTGCATACGGTCCGGTCACACTCCTTGAATCTGTTCGATCCTGTCCTAAATATCTGAAAGAACAGGGGTTTTTCGCAGCAACACGCTATCGGCCTCCGGAGGCATTCCTGCGGCGGCGCGTGGCCCAATAGCAGCGGGCCGCGAGAGGTTCAAGGCGTGCTGAAAGAGGGACGGCACGACGAACCGTTGCTGTCTCAGGGTGGAAAGCGAAACCTGAACTGATGGGTTATCGGCCATTAACCGATTGAATGGTACACCGGGAGCTTCGAGCGGAGGGACTGAATGACGTTGAACAGGCGGGAAATGTTGCGTCTTGGGGCATATGGGGCAGCGGGGGCGATCATCTCCACAGCTGCAAGCTCGAGCGTTCTTCCCTCGCTGGTCACTCCGGCGCCGACGAGCCCGTTGATGCCGCCGCCTCCCCAGCCGCGGGCCCAGATCCTCGCCCCGTCGGCCCCTGCCGGCATCGACCCGCAGCTGTTTGCAAGGGCGAAGGCCGCGCTCGACAGCCATAAGGTCTGGCCGAGGGACACGATCGCGATCGCCGATTTCTCGAAGCCCTCGAGCGAGGAACGCTTCTACGTCGTCGATCTCGCGAGCGGAGGGGTCGAGTCCCACCGCGTTGCTCACGGCCGCGGCTCCGATCCCGATCATTCGGGTTTCGTCGAGCGATTCTCGAACGACTTCGGCAGCTACGCGACGTCGAACGGCGCCTATGTCACCGGCGACTATTACGACGGCAAATACGGTCTTTCGATGAAGGTCCGCGGGCTCGACTGGAGCAATTACAACGCCGAGCCCCGCGCGATTGTCATTCACAACGCCTGGTACGCCGAGGACGACATGATCCCGCTCCACGGCAAGCTTGGCCGTTCGGAAGGCTGCTTCGCGATGAGCCGAAAGAGCCAGTACGACGTGATGCGTCGCATTGCCGGCGGGCGCATGATCTACGCGGACAAGCTCGCCTAAGCCTATTTCCTGATCGGCGTGATCTTCGAGCCCTCGAGGCCGAGGCCCGCCATCAACCCTTTCTGGCCGAACGGGAAGGCGTAGACGTCCTTCGCCAGCGTCGTCGACGTGGTGCTCATCGCAGCGCCCTTGTCGACGACCACGACACTGGGTCCTGAGCCGATCGCCCAGCCATCGCTCTTGCGCAGATAGGTGAGCGCCTTGTCGTTCATCAGGAACAAGGCGTAGCTGAACGACTGTCCACCGGCCTGGAACCCGAAAGAAACGGCTCCGATCTTGTAATAGCCGGCGGGCGCGCCGCGGACGAAAAGGACACCCTCCCCGCCCTGGCCGCCGATCATCAGGCCGGCCTTGACGATCTTCGGGAACACGAGGATCGCGTGGGCGTCGTGGGAATACCTGCGCGCCCGTTCCGACTGCGAATAGAGAAGATTGAGCGCGGCCTTGCCATTGGCATTTAGCTCGGCCGCGGTTGCAGCGTGAGCTGGCTCGCTGAGCAGTGCCGAGGTGCCGGCAAGAATGACGCCCGCCGCAAGAAGTCCGTGTCGAACGCTGGCCATACCGCTCTCCCTCTAATCGCTCGCTTTGAGAACGATTTTGGCCAAGCTCGAAGTGTCCATCCATCAGGAAATCAACTGAGCCGGTGAGCGCCGTTTGCGGTCCTGCCGGTAACCACTCGGCAATGACTGAGGCGTAGGCTGCTTGAGCAAGACTTTAAGGGGGTGCGGAAAAAATGTCGGTTCAGGTGTTTGAGCGGGCCTCGGCATCCTTCGCGGCGGGCCTCGCCAAGCGCGGCCACCACATTGTCTATCGCGCCAATTCCCAAAATCACTGTCCCGGGTGCGGGCGCTCCCAATGGTATATCGGGCGGGTCAGCGCCGAGTGCAGCTTTTGCGCCACTGCCGTCCCGCTTGCCGAGGCGCAGTGGCAGGAAGCGAGCCCGCGCGCGCTTGCTACCGCATCGCGGAACGTCGCGCTGTCCTCGGACCAGCGCCGGTTCGAGCGGACGCCGGCAAACGGCCGCAAGCTACAGCTGCTGATCGACGGATCGCCAACGAGTTTTGCGCTTCACAACATCTCCGAAGGCGGAGTGATGGGCGACAGCGTTCCCGACCTCGTTCCGGGCGCGAAGGTTCATGTTCGCTTCGAAGGCGGAGTCCTGGTTCCAGCGGTCGTCAAATGGAGTGAAGACGGCCTCGTTGGCCTCGCCTTCATCGATCCAATCATGCTCGACCACCCGGACAAGGCGGCGAACTGATCGTCTAGCGCTGAGCGACCTGGTCCGACGTCGGGGTCTTGGCCTTCGGCTTCGCGATCACGTCGCCGGGCGCGGGCTTCGGCGGGACCAGGCTCGCGCCACCATCCTTCATCTTCAGCGCGGCGAGCGCCTTGGAATCGCGGCCGTAGAGGTCCTTGTAGTCGACAATGCGCCCATCGTTGAGCGCCGCCGAACTGAAGTAAACGATGTAGACCGGCACCGGCTTCACGAACTTCGCCTCGACCGTCTTGCTGGAAGCAAGAACCTCGTCGATCTTCTCGCGCGTCCACTCGCCACCATCGTCGCTTCCGAGCTCGGCGGCGAGGTCGTGGATGTGCTGGGTGCGCACGCAGCCATGGCTAAGCGCGCGCGTCGAGTCGTTGAAGCGGCTGCGCGCGTTGGTGTCGTGAAGGTAGATCGCCTTGGAGTTGGGCATCACAAACTTCATCTGGCCGAGCGCGTTCGTCGGCCCGGGCGGCTGGCGCCAGCGCTGGACCTTCCCGTCGGACCCCTTGACCGCAACGAAGCCCTTCTTGCCCGCGGCTTCCTTCTCGATGCTCTTGGGCACTTCCCACCACGGGTTGAGGATGACCCCCGTCGCAAGCGCATTCAGCTGAGGCGTCGGCGTCGACAGCTTCCCGGCGATCGCCTTCTGCTTCCAGCGGTTGACGCCATTCTCGACGAGCGTCGCGTGGAAGCCGGGAACGTTGACGATGATATATTTGGAGCCGAGGTCGCGCGGCAGCCAACGCCACCGGTCGAGGTTGAGGCGGATGCGGTCGCGCTTCGCCGCCTCGGTCAGCGGGGTGTCGGCAAGCGCGACCTTCAGGGCCGCATATTGGGGGTGCGTCGGGAGAAGGCCGTTGAGCGCGGCAGTCAGATTGTGCTGCGCGAGCGCGCTCCTAAGCAGCGCGTCCTGCTTCTCGGCATTGAGGTCGGCGTCGACAACCCACCAGTCGATTCGGCCCGGCTTCTTGACGTGGCCGAGCGCAAGATCGGACGAAAGCTCGTTGAAGCGCTGCGTCGCGGCCTGCGAGATGGTGAGCACATTGCCGGTCTGGAGCGCTGCCTGAAGGCCCGCGGCGTCATAGTCCGCCGGGTCGAGCCCATCGCCACCGACTTGATTGATGTAGGCGACGAGTTCGAGCGCGCTCGGGACATCCCACATCGCCGGTGGAAGCGGCGGCGGAACGGGGGCAGCCTGCGCCGCCTGCGGCTGGTCGGCCTTGTAGTCGGGATTGCCGGGAACCGGCGCCTCCGGCGTCACCTGGGGCGGAAGGTTCGTGCGCGGCGGAGTCGCAGGGACCGGCACGGGCACGCTGGTCCTCGGCTGGTTCGCAGCCGGACGCGGCGGCGCTTGGACACCCGTCGCACGATTTTGCGCGATTCCCGGCGCGACAGCCATTCCGGCGAGCGCAGTGAACACCAGCAACGAGCTTGAACGCAGCTTCATCGGCCCCACCAACCTGTTCATTTCAAACGATAACCCCGCTTCGTCTCAGTTTCATACATCGCGCATCGACAGTTCGCCAGACGCGCCGACGACACAGTCGCGCCGAATCTGATCAGGCCAGTCTCGCAAACCAATCCTTAAGCGCGGCTGGCTAAGGTGGGGGCGGCGAAGTGGAGTTGAAACAGGTGGCGTCCAGTTACTTGCTTGACGGGTCGATGATCCCGCGCACCGAGAAGCGCATGATCGACGAGCGTACCGAGGTTCGTCATGCCTCGCTGTCGAACACGGCAGCCCTCGAATTTCGCGGCCGCAAACATGTGGTTCGGCTGATCAACGTCTCTCCGTCGGGCGCCATGGTAATTTTTCCACATACACCCAACATTGGCGAGCGCCTCCTGCTCCAGGTTCTTGACCGCGGACCGGTCTGGGCACAGGTGCGGTGGGTAAGAGACGGGCGCATCGGCCTGTCCTTCGCGGCTTAGGGGAGAAGCTGCCGCGAATGGAGATGAGTTTCGTGAGCATCAAGGCCCGTATTGCCGAGGATCGTGGCGACGAGAGACGCCGCTACCCGCGGCTCCCGGTCGAACTCGACGCGAAGATGCGCGAGCTTGGCGCCAACGGCGTCGAAGCCAAGGTGCTCAACATCTCAGAACAGGGTTTCATGGCTGCGACCGAGGCGCAGTTCGAAGTCGGCTCGCGGGTCTGGTTGATGCTGCCCGGCCGCGAACGCGCGAACGCGGTCGTCAAATGGATCGCCGGCGACAAGATGGGCGCCGAGTTCGCAGAACCGCTTCCCCTCGACGAGCTGACGCGCTGAAATTCGGCTGATCGGCGAGCCGTCTCGGTTCGCCGTTAAATGCCTCTTCGATCGGCATTAAACCTGCCTCAGTAACTGCAACCGCTTTCGGTGCCGCTCGTTGGATCGGGCCGAAAGGAAAGTCTGCCATGCCGATCTCATCCGGCGAAGCCTGGAAGCCTTACGAGCGGGGATACCATGTCGTTTACCGCGAGCACGAGGTGAATCACTGCCCCGGTTGCGGCCGCACCCACTGGATCATCGGGCGCGTGTCAGCCGAATGTGCTTTTTGCGCGACGGCCCTGCCGCTCGCCGAAGCGAGCATGCGCTCGCACCACGGACCGGTCATCATCCAGCACAAGAACGGCGACGTTCACCACTGGGCCGCTTGACGCTTCAGGCCTTCTTCCTGACCGGCACCTGCACGTTGCAAAGATCGACCCCGCCTGCCGGCCGGATGTAAAAATCGTCGTGCCGGTTGGCGCGGAGCTTCAGATAGGTTGCGAAAGCGGCGCTTGCCGTATCCATCACTTCATAGGAGGGCCGCTCCGCTGCTGGCATTTCGCTCGCCAACCGGATCGTCGCGATTGGCACGTACTGCGCCTTGTCCTTGTAAAAGCCGAGCGCTTCGGTGCCTCGCGGCAGCGTGCTCAAGCGGTCGATGCCGTCGACGACCCGGCCGACGAGCGCAATGACGCGGTCGAGCTGCCGGGGAGCGTTCCCGATCACTGCATAGAGCTCGCCGCCCGTGCCGGTATCCGGTGACAGGTCGCGGCCGACCCCGACGCTTCCGTAGCAGTGGGTGAGATCCGCCCAGCCGGCTTTGGCATTGTAGGCAACCGGCCAGCCGTCCGCGAAGCCCGCGCCTGGAGCATAGGCATCGGGTGATCCGAGCGGCGTGATTTTCAGCCCCTTGAGCGGACGCGTATATTCGGCGGGTGGCTTGGGCGTGACGCCCTTGGGCCAGGGCTTGTCGCTCTCGTTCAGGCCCCATTGCGCGACATAATTGTCCTGCACCCTGTAGACCGTTGCTCCGTTCCAATAGCCGCTCTTGGCCAAGGCCTTGATGTTCGCCACGTGCACGGGCGCAAAATCGGGGGCGAGCTGGATCACCACCCGTCCGCCATTTGCGAGATCGAGCACCATCAGGTCTTCGGCCGGAATCGTTTTCCATGCGCTCGCCGGCGCCGACGAGACGATGTCGTTCGGAGTCAGCAGCTTGGCTGGCGCGGCGCCGACAAGAAGCGCCGCCGCGGTCACGAGCAGCAATGAACGCATGAGATCCTCCCCCTCAGCTTCCCCGTCTAGCCGAGCAATTGCGGCATCGCTATCGCCAAGCAATGTACATCGCCACCTTGATGCTCCTGGGCTCCGGCGAGCTCGGACGCGAATTCGCCATCGCCGCCAAGCGCCTTGGATGCCGGATCATCGCTTGCGATCGCTACGAGAATGCTCCGGCGATGCAGGTTGCGGATGCATTCGAGGTCTTTCCGATGCTCGAAGGAAAGGCCCTCCGCGCCGCCGTCGAGAAGCACAAGCCCGACGTCATCATCCCCGAGATCGAAGCGATCGACACGGCGACACTTGGCGAGCTCGAGAAGGAAGGCTGGCGTGTCGCGCCGTCTGCCAAGGCCGTGCAGCTGACGATGAACCGCGATGGAATTCGCGATTTCGCTTCACGCGAAGTCGGCCTCGTGACGTCGAAATATTGCTTCGCCGATAACCGTGACGAAGCGATTGCCGGTGCTGCCGAAATCGGAGTGCCCTGTGTCGTCAAGCCGGTCATGTCGAGCTCGGGGAAGGGCCAGAGCACCGCCAAGTCGGCCGAGGATGTCGGGGCGGCCTGGGACTATGCGGTCGCCAACATGCGCGGCGACCAGCCGCGCGTGATCGTCGAGGAGTTCATCAAGTTCGACAGCGAGATCACGCTCCTGACAGTCGCGACGCGCGATGGCGTCATCTTCTGCGCGCCGGTGGGGCATCGACAGGAACTCGGCGACTATCGCGAGAGCTGGCAGCCCGCTGGCATTCCGCGCGAGGCTCTGCAATCGGCGCGCTATCAGGCGCGCAAGGTCGTCGAGGCGCTCGGCGGCTACGGCATTTTCGGCGTGGAATTCTTCGTCCGCGGCGACCAGGCGATCTTCTCCGAGCTGTCGCCGCGTCCGCACGACACCGGCATGGTCACGCTGATGTCGCAATTCCCAAACCAGTTCGAGTTGCACCTGCGGGCGATCCTCGAGCTGCCGATCCCTTCCATAGAGCTCGCCGGTCCGTCAGCCTCGGCCGTCATTCTCGCCAGCGAGGAGAGCGACGCGCTTTCTTATGACGGCATCGCCGAAGCGCTCGCGCTCGGCGCACCGCGAAGCCCTGTCGACCTCAGGATTTTCGCCAAGCCGAAGACCCTGAAGAACCGCCGCATGGGCATCGCGCTCGCCCGCGGCGAAAATGTCGAAGATGCCGTCGAACGCGCCAAGGCTGCAGCCGGCCGCGTCCGAATTCGTTATTCAAGCTGATGGAGATGCCAATGCGCCGTCCAGGATTCATCGCGCTGTCGAGCCTGCTCGCGCTTTCAGCCTGCAACGAGAGTGCACCGCAGCAAACCAGCCAGACCAAGATCAAGGTTCGCTCGAACGAGCAGGAGCAGCTGCACAAGCTCGACGCGTTCAACCTCGCGATCGGCCTCAAACACGCGATCTACGACGCCGGCTACACCTGCAAGCGCATCACCGACGCGGGGTTCGTCGGTGAGTACAAGAATCTCGACATGTGGAAGGCACATTGCGTCTACGAAAATGGGACTCCGCGGGACTGGGCGATCTTTGCAGGTCCGGACGGCAGCGCGCAGGTCCGTGACTGCCGCGACATCCCCGGCACCGGTCTTCCTGAATGCGTGATCAAGAAGCGCCCCAAGGGAAGCTTCAATGAACTGAAGTCCTGAGCTAGCTCGGGTTGCCCGGATTGCACTGGCGAGTTTCCTTATACTCGCCGGCCGCCGAGCGCTCCTTGATGGTGACGCAATTGCCCTGCCGGACTTCCTCGCGCCAGCTTCCATCGGCATTGGTCACGCGATTGGCCTTGGGCACGCGCTTGCCGTCGCGGATCTCGTAGCTCCAGCCCTTCGGCGTCTGCTGGTTCTGCGCCTGCGCATAAGCCGCGGACGCAAAGCCGAGAGCCGCGAAAAACGCAGCGGCGCCGATCGCCAGCGCTCTCAAATGATGAGGCTTCATTCCCGTGACTCCCTGAGCCTTTTGTACCCCAGCCGACGTGAACGCGTGCTTAAATCGTTCCGTCCCCGAAAACGGCGTTACGCCGGCACTCGCTTCAGAATGTTGGATCCAAGACCCTGAATCGCAATGGCCCGGCGCCAATTGGCCAGGGATGAGCGACCATGGGACGAGGCGCTCCGCCTGCTCGGCCTTGCCGGGGAATCGAGCACGGGCTCGCTTTGTCACCATGATGGGTGGCCGGCTGGGAACAGGTCGAAAGCCCTGGGTGACGATGCCAAGCCTTCTCGGCGCCAGCGCGGCTGCAGCTGGGCTAGCGGCCAATAGGCTCGTGTCTGGTGACGAGAGCAGCGGTGCCGCTCTTTTGTGCCCGGCTCAGTTCACGAGCGGGCACCGCCAGGACTTAGCCCTGGCGCGCCTTGAAGCGGCGGTTCGTCTTGTTGATGACGTAGGTCCGGCCGCGACGGCGGATGACACGGCAGTCCCGGTGGCGCGCTTTAAGCGACTTCAAGCTGTTGCGAATCTTCATGGCCGGGCGCCTGCTCGTTCTCTTGTCTTACGGGTTGTCGGATAGGTCCAATGAACCGGCGGCCCACCTAGAGAGACGCCTCGAGCAAGTCAAGGCACGGCTGCTGCTTCAAGGCACTTAGCAGCCGTTGCTCCGTTGTGCACCAATCGTGATCGACGTCCTCCTTTTCATTTCAGGCGCTGCGCTCGCCTGGCTGACGTTGAAGGACGTCTTCGATACTGTTGTCGTACCCGGCGGCGGACGCAACTCGCTGCAGGTCACTCGCCGCATCGGTTTCGCCCTGCTTACCCTCTGGAAGCGAGTACGCCGCCACCGCGGGATTTCCGGCAGCTTCGCGCCGTTCGTCCTCGTCACGTCGTTCGCGATCTGGATGTGCGCGCTCGCGCTCGGGTTCGGGATGATGGCTTACGGCGTCAGATCGCACTTCGATCCGCCGATCGAAAGCTTCTGGGACGCCGTCTACGAATCCGGCAGCGCGCTCGCGACGGTCGGTCTCAGCCCGCATTATCCAACCGGCGCGGCTCGCTGGGTCATCGTCGCCGCGGGTTTTTGCGGTCTCGCCGTCATGACGATGGCGGTTACCTACCTGCTGGAGGTGCAGAGCAGCATCTCCCGCCGCGACACCGGCATCATCAAGCTCAACGTCTCCGCGGGCGACCCGCCGTCCGCGCTGACCCTCCTCGAGAGGTTCGCTGCAATCCGCTACCGCTCAACGCTGCCGGATGATCTTGAGGAGGCGCGCAACTGGTGCGCAACCGTCCAGCAAAGCCATAGCGCGCATCCGTCTCTCATCTACTTCCGCTCGGTCTCCACCGGACCAGGGTGGCCCGCCGCGCTGGGCGCCTTGCTTGACCTTGCATTGTTCTCCGAGAAGCTGATCGATGACGACCAACTGTACGGGCCGGCAATTCTCCTGCGCGAGGAAGGCACGCGCATGGCACGGGAACTCGCGCTTATTGCAAGCATCCAACCGCTGGATTCTTCGACCCGCATGCACGACCTCGAGCAGGTCGCCGTCCGGCTTGCCTCTAGCGGCTATGCCTTGCGTGCCGCGCCGGACTTTGGGGCGATCGCCAAATTGCGTGACGAGTATATGCAATGCGTCGAAGCGCTTGCCGACCATCTCGGGCGGCCGCCGGCACTCCTCGTCCGGTAAGTGGGGATTCGCGCGTTAGCGCAGGACCATCCGGTCTTCTTCGATCTGCACCTTGCCGAACTTGCGCAAGAAGCTCTGGCCGAGGAGCGACTGCTGGCCCCCATCGAGGACTGCCGCGTCGAGGTCGCGGGCGCTCAGCGGTCCCAATTCGACCCTATCGAGGCGCACCCATTCTCCGCGCACCTCG
>JBJMUN010000014.1:0-3530 GCA_045811185.1 Sphingomicrobium sp. | reverse complement strand
ACCGTCATAGTGCCACCTGTCGCGGCCGCTCTGCCGATCTTGTTACTGACAATGCGCTCCCGCGAAACGGTTGAAGCTATCGCACCGAAGCTGCGCGAAGCCTATGCGGGGGTCGCCCTTGTTGCCGTCGCAGTCATCGCTTCGTTCGCATGGTCGGGTGACAACCTCCGTCTCGACCTCCGGTTTGTAAGGATGGTGTTTGGGGATCTCGCGATATTCTGGCTTGCCTCAACTCTGGGGGTTCAAGCCGCGACCAGTAAACACTCCAGCTGACGTCAGCTTTCCAGCCATTCCTGTCATTAGCCGTCCGTTAGGCAACGGCTCCTAATCGTGCCGTGCCAAAAGGGAGTTCTCAACGATGTGGCGCGTGGTCCTTTTGTTGTTTTTGACTCTTGCCACCCAAGGTTGCGGGCAGAAGGACAGAGCCGTTCGGCTCAAGGGTGCTGCTTACTTCTTTCCCGGTCTGCACATCGATGCTTTCCTCGACCCGACGCGAACTGGCAGCCATGAGTATTACATCCGGCTCATTCCGCCGGGCGGCTACTACTGGCTGGTCTATGACCCTTCGCGTGAAAGGCGCCCGAACACCTTAGGGCCCGGCGTTCCGACAATTGCCCACATCAGCGATTGGAACCTCACCGTCATTCCGAAAGAGGAAGAGGTCCAGTTAGTGAAGAACGAAGCAGGAGTAGTCGTTTGCAAGAAGCATCCCGTCAACGACGACTCCGCTTACATGCGGGAGGACTTTACCTGCGGCTTTCGGGTTTACGACAATGGGGTGCCATGGAGCGTCATCATTCCCGGCGACTTGGTTGCGAGCGCTCCCGCGCTGAAAAGGCGGGCGGAAATCACGCTAACTGACTATCGCCGAGACAAACGCGCAGAGGACGCCAGGTGAGTCCGACGTCAAAAGCCAAACCACGGCAAGGCTGTGGTCTGCGCCTTTTTCTCACCGTCTTGTTGGCCTTTGCGCTTTTCGTGCTCGCGCTCGTTTGGGCCTATCGCGTTCTGGAGGAAGGTGGCGCATTCTCTCCGACAAAATGTGTCGAGAACGGTGGCCGCTGGGATGACAGCATTGAGGTCTGCAACTTCGACTAATGTCAGCTTTCCACCCATTGCTGCCCTTCGGCAGCTTTCGACCCGCTATGCATTGCGACTCTCGAGTTTGATCAAGGCCACGATCTCGGAGGGGCCACTTGGCGGCACCCCCGCGTCGCATTCGATTCCGAACCCTGTTAGGAAAATGGCCTCCACTTTTAGGGGGCGCCGCTATGTCTACCCGTGGTTCGCTGCTTCGCATCCTCGGGTTGGCGTTCGGGATCGCCGTCGTTGTCGGCGGGATGGTGGGGCAGGGCATTTTTCGCACTCCGGGGATTATCGCCGCAGCAGTTCACTCGCCCGAATTGATCCTCAGCCTGTGGGTGATGGGAGGCCTGCTCGCCGGGGTTAATGCATTTGCCTATGTCGAGTTGGCCACCGCCATACCGTGCGCCGGCGGGAGTTATGATTTCGTCCGGCGCGCCTTCGGGCCCTTGGCCGGGGTCGTCACCGGCTGGGGCGCGTGGTTAGTGCTCGTGACTCTCGAAGCCTTCCTCGGGATCGTAGTCGCCGAGTTCCTCCAACGGTTGGGCGTATTCCCACACATTCATCCGTCGGTTGTCGCAATCGGCGTGATCATCATTTTCTCGGCCCTGAACTGGACGAGCACGCGCGTCGCCGGGGACAGCCAGATAATCTTTTCGGCGGTCAAAGGCGCGGCCCTGATTGCCCTGATCATTCTGCTATTCGCGCGCCCCGCCTCAGGTACGCCGCCAAGCGCCGCAGAGATAGGCGGCCCGATCGGGATCGCCGCGCTCGCCGCCGCCATGCGCCAAGTCATCAACACCTACAACGGTTGGGACGAGGTCGTTTATTTCGGCGAGGAGATGAAGACGCCCGAGCGGACGCTGCCGCGTGCTGTGGCCACCGGAATAGCCAGCGTCGCGATTTTATATCTGCTCATCAATCTGGCGCTTTTGAACGTTCTGACACCGGCCCAGATGGCGGGGTCGAAACTCGTCGCCGCGGATGCGGTTAAGCTTGTGGCGGGATCGACGGGCGAGCTCGTCCTGACGATATTCGCAGTGATCTCCGTCGCTGCAATCACCAACCTGGCGATCATGAAAAGCGCCCGAATCAGCTTCGCCCTGGCGCGCGCCGGTCAGTTGCCCTCAAAACTAAGCGAGGTCGCCCCAAGCGGTATTCCGCGGTGGGCACTGGCGGTCAGCTCGGTGCTAGCCATCGCGTTCGCGGCAACCGGTACTTATGAGACCGTCGTCGCCATGAACGTCGCGATCGGCCTAGTCGTCGTCATCGCCGTCAATCTGTCGGCGATCCGCCTGCGTCGGAGCGAGCCGGATCTCCCACGTCCGTTCCGTATTCCGTGGTTCCCGCTACCGCCGCTGATTGCGATCGGACTCAACGCCGCGCTTCTTGCCGCGCTGATCTACGAAGACCCGATGCACAGCCTGGCGGGCCTGTTTGCGCTAATACTTATCGCTCTGGCTTATTTCGTCATCGGGCGCCGACCACGCGCGCAAGTGGCCTAGCGTCCGGCCACTTTCGACCCAAAGCTGACTCAAGCGCTCATTGCGTTGGCCATCGCGCGAGTACTGGCCCCGCCACCCAAAGCTCTGACCCGCTGCAAGGGATCGTCCCTAGGGTGTCTCCACGCTAGCCCTGATATTTTAGCCAGCCGCCCAGACTTATTCCTCCCAGACAGGCACCGAGCGAGGCAGAAGGTCAGCGAATTGGCACAGACGAAACTGTCGCATAGCGACTGCGAGCATCGAGCGCACACTTTGATGTACCTCGCAGCAACGACTCCCGACAAAGCCTTAGCGGCGGCCTATCGCCATCGTGCACAGGAATACGATGCGGAAGCTGCCCGCATGAAGCAGCCCGCGTTCGGGTAACGAGGCGGCCTAGTAGGGCAAGTACTGAGCCGCCTCGCCGTCATCTGACGATATGCGGAAGCTAACAGAGGGCTGCCCAACGCAAAAGTGCGTTCGCGAACGGGCTGGGCTTACGGAAAAAAAGGCGGCTCGGGAGCCCCTGAATCTACGGACGAGTACAGTCCATGAGCGTCAGCTCAGGCTGCTTAGGTCGTTATCCGTAAGTCTACTGGGTCATCTGACGCTCGGACGTTGATATTGGACCATCAAGGCAACGCCGACATCCTTGCGGGCATTCGCGATGTCAGAAATCAATTTAGACGACGCGGCGGCGCAGGAGGCGTGCGCGAAGCGGTTGCGAGCGCTTGCCAACAAGCGCAGGGCGGCCATTGAAGCGGATGTGGCTTGCCGCGCATCGCGAAGCCCTTTCATGCAGCGGCGGCAGCGAGACTGACCTCTTCCACATTCCGGCGACGCTTATCGGCTGCTCTCAGCTTTCCAGCCATTCCTTGCATGAGCGGCATGGCAGCTATCGACCCAAAGTAGACATTAGCATGGTGGAAACCCTTCGACGCGATATGCCGTCGTGAGAGGGAA
>JBJMUN010000013.1:0-3650 GCA_045811185.1 Sphingomicrobium sp. | reverse complement strand
CTATCACGCGACCTTCGCCGTCCTTTCATTGTTCATCGCCTACCAGCTCTACCGCTACAGCTATACCAGGGACATCGGCCTCATCGTCATCACCATCATCGACCTCATCGTCATGGCGCTCGCCTGGAACGAATACCGGCTCTTCAAGCATCATCTTCAGCACTGATTGCAGCGGCCGCGATGCGCCGATAGAGCCGCAGGGCAATGCAGCGCCTCACCCTCGCCGGCGGCATCCCCGACGACCTTCAGGGGAGCATCGTCGCACTCGGTAATTTCGACGGTTTCCATCTCGGTCACCAGGCCGTGGTCGGGCGCGCCGTGCAGCGCGGCTTCCACGAGCGCCGGCCGGTGATCATCGCCACCTTCGACCCCCACCCGGTCCGCTTCTTCAGGCCCGACGTGCCGCCGTTCCGGCTGACCTCGCTCGACCAGCGCGAGCGGCTGTTCGCCCATGCCGGCGCCGATGCCATGCTCGTGTTCGAGTTCGGCGAGGAGCTGCGCTCGACGAGCGCCGAGGATTTCGTCGCCGAACTCATCGGACGGCGCGTCGGCGCAGCGGGCGTCGTGACCGGCGACGATTTTACCTTCGGCAAGGGGCGCGGCGGCAATGTCGAGGTCCTTCGGACGCTCGGCGCACGCCGCGGCATCGCGGCAGAAGCCGTGGCGCCAGTCCTCCTCGACGGCACCCGCATTTCGTCGGGTCGCATTCGCGAGGCCCTTGAGGCCGGCGACACGCCCAGAGCAACACGCCTCCTCAGCCGCGACTTCGCGATCGAGGGCGTGGTCCAGCGCGGAGACCGGCGCGGGCGGGATTTGGGGTACCCGACCGCGAACATGGCGCTCGGTGATTATCAGCGGCCCCGTTACGGCATCTACGCGGTGCGCGTCACGCTCGACGACGGCAGCGAGCATCCGGGCGTCGCCAGCCTCGGCGTCCGCCCGACCTTCGATCCGCCGGTCGAGCTGCTCGAGACGCACCTGCTCGATTTCGAGGGCGATTTGTACGGCCGGAAAATCGAGGTCGGCCTTCACGCCTTCATCCGCGACGAGAAGAAGTTCGATGACATCGACGCGCTCGTCACCCATATGCGTGACGACGAGGCGAAGGCCCGACACCTCCTCGCCCTCGACTAAGCCCCCGATTTTGCAATCTCATGAGTGACCGCTAGAGCCCCGCGCGACATGGCCGACGCCCCCGACACGACGAAGCCCGACTACCGCTCGACGGTCTTCCTTCCGCGCACCGACTTTCCGATGAAGGCCGGCCTGCCGCAGAAGGAACCGGGCATTGCCGCGCGCTGGGAATCCGAGGGGCTGTACCAGCAAATCCGAAAGAGCCGCGCCGGGCGCGAGAAGTTCATCTTCCACGATGGCCCGCCCTACGCCAACGGCAACATGCATATCGGTCATGCGCTGAACCACACGCTCAAAGACATGGTGGTGAGGACGCAGACCCTGCTCGGCAAGGACGCGCCCTACGTGCCGGGCTGGGATTGCCATGGCCTGCCCATCGAGTGGGCGGTCGAGCAGGAATATCGCAAGAAGAAGCTCAGCAAGGACGAGGTCCCCGTCAGGGAGTTTCGCGCCGAGTGCCGCGCCTATGCGCAGCACTGGGTCGACGTCCAGCGCGAGCAGCTGAAGCGCCTCGGCATCAGCGCCGACTGGGACAAGCCCTATCTCACCATGGCCAAGGGCGCTGAGGCGACGATCGTCTCCGAGCTTTTCAAGTTCGCCCAGACCGGGCAGCTCTACCGCGGTGCCAAGCCGGTGATGTGGTCGCCGGTCGAGAAGACCGCGCTCGCCGAGGCCGAGATCGAATATGAGGACATCGTCTCGACCCAGATCGACGTCGCGTTCGAGATCGTTGAGAGCGAGGTCCCGGAGCTCGTCGGCGCCAGCGCGGTAATCTGGACAACCACGCCGTGGACGATCCCCGTCAATCAGGCGATCGCGTACGGGCCTGAAGTCCAATATGTCGCGTTCGCCTGGAACGACCGCACTTTCCTCGTTGCCGAGCAGCTCCTGCCGCAATGGTGGCAGCGGGTTTCAGGCAATGGCGCAGCCGAGGACCAAAATCCGGAGCCGTGGAAGGCCGGGGCCAGACGATACCTCGGTTCGGAACTCGCCGGCACCGTAGCGCGCCACCCGATGCACGAGCTCGGCGGGTTCTTCGCGAGGCCGCGCCCGTTCCTCCCCGGCGACTTCGTGACCACTGACCAGGGCACTGGCCTCGTCCACATGGCGCCTGACCATGGCGAAGACGATTTCGAGCTGTGCCGGGCCCACGGCATTGACCCGGTGTTCGCGGTCGACGCCGCCGGCTTCTACCGGCCCGACTGGCCGTGGCTCGGCGGCCAGGGAAGCGTCATCAACGCCAAGTTCAACGCACCCGACGGGCCGATCTGCTCGGACCTTCGCGAGGCTGGAGCGCTGCTCGCGGGAAGCGCCGATTTCAAGCACAGCTATCCCCATTCGTGGCGCTCGAAGGCCAAGGTCATCTACCGCTGCACGCCGCAATGGTTCGTGGCGATGGACAAGCCGCTGCCGCACCTCTCAACAGAGACACGCGCGCAGCAGCGCTGGGACAATGAGGGCGGGGCCGACCCGCTCGACGGATCGGAATCGCCGACGCTGCGCCAGCTCGCAACGGAGGCAATTGCAGCCACGCGCTTCGTCCCGGAAAAGGGCCGCAACCGCCTCGGCTCGATGGTCGAGCAGCGCCCCGACTGGGTCCTCAGCCGCCAGCGGGCCTGGGGCGTTCCGATTGCAGTGTTCGTCGAGCGCTCCACGGGCGAGCTCTTGATCGACCACGAGGTCAACGGCCGCATCGTCGAAGCGTTCAGGCGCGAGGGCGTCGATGCGTGGAGCGCTGACAATGCCGGCCACTTCCTCGGCAACCGCAACCCTGATGATTACGAGATGGTCACCGACATCCTCGACGTCTGGTTCGACAGCGGCTGCACGCACGTCTTCACGCTCGAGAGCGGCCACTGGCCCGAAGAGAAGTGGCCCGCCGACCTCTACCTCGAAGGTTCCGACCAGCACCGTGGCTGGTTCCAGTCGTCGCTTCTGGAAAGCTGCGGGACGCGCGGCCGAGCGCCATACAATGCGGTCCTGACCCACGGCTTCACGATGGACGCCAAGGGCTTCAAGATGTCCAAGAGCCTCGGCAACACGATCAGCCCCTTGGATCTCATGAAGGAATTCGGGGCGGACATCCTGCGGCTGTGGGCGCTCTCGGTCGATTTCACCGAGGATCACCGGATCGGCAAAGAAATCCTCGCTGGCGTTGCCGACCAGTATCGCAAGCTGAGGAACACGTTCCGCTACCTCCTGGGCGCGCTGGACGGGTTCGCCGACGACGAGCGGCTGGACGACGTCTCGGCCTATCCGGAGCTCGAGCGGTACATGCTGCACCTCACCGCAGTGCTCGACCAGCGGCTGCGCAACGCCGTCGATGATTTCGACTTCAATACCTACGTCCGCGCGCTCACCGATTTCTGCAACGAGGACCTGTCGGCCTTCTACTTCGACGTCCGCAAGGACGTGCTCTATTGCGACGCTCCGTCGTCGCTGAAGCGCCGCGCCTACCGCACCGTGCTCGACACATTGTTCCACGCGCTCGCGCGATGGCTCGCGCCAGTCCTCGT
>JBJMUN010000012.1:0-64919 GCA_045811185.1 Sphingomicrobium sp. | reverse complement strand
CATGTCCTCGATCGCACCGGACTCATTGATCCAGAACGTCAGTCGCCAGTTGGGAGTGACGGTTAGAGCCCAATCGCCCTTCCGATCTCCGTTAAGCTTGTGCGCTCCAAAATTAGGCGGCACGAACAATTCTTCTTCCTCTGCAATCGCATCGATATAGCTGAGCATGTTGCGGAGCCTATCGACCGATCCAGCTGGCAGGCCTTTAGCAGATCCGGTTACGGCGAAACGGCGTAGCGCCTTGTGCCGGATGCTTTCGATCTGCATCGGTCACTCAACTAATGGTTGACTCGTCAACTGTCAAGTGACGCTTGACACTGGTGCGGCCGGCCAAGCCATCGGGCCGCTATTTCGCAAATGCCCGCGCGTGATCTTTTATCTTTTTAATGTATCTAATCAATTACTTAGCAACGTTGGTGACGGGATAAATGGGGGCAAGTGTGTGCCAACGAAAGTTAGTGACGCTTCTGAGTGCCGAAGCTAACCTCGATAGCATGATGAGCCGATTCCGCCTGGCACTTGGCGCAGCCGCCCTCGCCTTTGCCGCACCTGCCGCGGCGGCCTTGTCGCCTGCCGAGGAGGTGATGGTCCGCACTGTCGATACCGAGCAGGCGCGCACGCTTGCGATGCTCCAGAAATGGGTCAGCCAGAACAGCGGGAGCCTGAACATCGCCGGAGTGACCGCGGTGGGGCAAATGCTTCGATCCGAGCTTGAGCCGCTCGGATTTAAGGTGGATTGGATCGACATGAAAGCGGCCGGACGAGCAGGCCATATCGTCGCTCGTCACGTGGGCAGCCGAACCGGCAAGCGGCTGCTGCTGATCGGCCATCTCGACACTGTGTTCGAGCCCGACTCGCCATTCCAGCGCTGGACGCTCGATGGCGACAAGGCGCATGGCCCCGGGGCGGGGGACGACAAGGGCGGCATGGCGGTGATGGTCGCCTCGCTTCGCGCGATGAACGCGGCCGGCATGCTGAAGCAGGCAAACATCACGGTCTTCCTGACGGGTGACGAAGAGGATGCCGGAAGCCCGCTGTCAATCTCACGCCGGGACCTCGTAGCCGAAGGCAAGAAGGCGGACGCCGCGCTCGACTTCGAGGGACTGGCGGTTGTCGACGGCAAGGACATGGGCTCGATCGCGCGGCGAAGCGCCGGAAGCTGGACGGTCACCGTCACGGGGAAGAGTGCACATTCGAGCGGAGTCGGCCGCTCCGGCACCGGCTATGGTGCGATCTACGAGCTGGCGAGGATCATCGACCAGTTCCGCCGCGAGCTTCCCGAAGACAAGCTGACGTTCAACGTCGGACTGATTGGCGGTGGCCAGGCGGCCGCCCTGGATGCCGGCAAGATTCGCCTCACGGCCACAGGCAAGACCAACATCGTCGCTTCGACCGCCGTCGCGCGCGGCGACCTCCGCGCAATCAGCCAGGACCAGATCGATCGAGTCCGCGCCAAGATGAGGGCCATCGTCGCGCAGCCGCTGGAGGGCGCGAAGGCCGAGATCAGCTTCGACGAGAAGGGCTATCCGCCGATGCCGCCTACGGCGGGCAACCGCGCGCTGCTTGCACAGCTCAACTCGGTCAATGCCGACCTCGGGCTGGCCCGAATGGGCGAGCTCGACCCCTTGGAACGGGGTGCAGGCGATATCAGCTTTGTCGCGGCGGACGTGGACGGCCTCGTGGGTCTTGGGCCTGCCAGCTACGGCGATCATACGCCGAACGAGACGCTCGAGTTGCCGTCTTTGACGAAGCAGGCGAAGCGGGCGGCAATCCTGATGAGCAGGCTGGCGAAGGAGCGGCGCTGACTGCGTTGCGAGAAGGCAACAATAGTGAATTGCGACAATGCTGCTGCAACCCCAGGGTGAGTTGTGGGTTGACGCGTCACGCGTCTGTGGACCGTTGCGGCTGTGTAAGGAGTCGGCGCGTGGTGGGGGTTCTTGATTACGTGAACGACGAGCTGGCAAAAGACCCTTTCAAACTGCTCGTGCAGTCGATCGTCGACTATGCGATCTACCTGCTCGACCCGGTGGGCAATGTGACGAGCTGGAATGCCGGCGCGGAGCGCATCAAGGGGTTCCAGACCCAGGAGATCGTCGGCAAACACTTCTCGCTCTTTTACACCGAGGAAGATCGCCAGGCGGGCATGCCCGCGAAGGTCCTCGAGACAGCTCGGCGGGAAGGAAAGTTCGAGGGCGAGGGTTGGCGCGTCCGTAAGGACGGCACCCGTTTTTGGGCGAGCGTCGTCGTCGACCGCATCAATGATGAAAATGGCAAGTTGATCGGCTTCGCGAAGATCACGCGCGACATGACCGAGAAGCGCGAGGCGCAGCATGCGCTGATTGAGGCCGAACAGCGCTTTCGAATCCTGGTTCAAGGCGTAACCGACTACGCGATCTACATGCTGGATTCGGACGGGAAGGTCACCAACTGGAACGCAGGCGCCGAAAGGATCAAGGGCTATTCCCCCGATGAGATCATCGGCGATCATTTCAGCCGCTTCTATACGCCCGAGGACTTCGAGGCGGGCGTTCCAAAGAGGGCGCTGGAGACGGCGCGGTCGACTGGCCGTTATGAGGCAGAGGGTTGGCGGGTCCGGAAGGATGGCACGCGCTTCTGGGCAAGCGTGGTGATCGACGCCATTCGCGACGACGATGGCGAGTTGATCGGGTTCGCCAAGATAACCCGCGACATGACCGAGAAGCGGGAATCGCAGCTCAAGATCGAGGAGTCGCGCGAACAGCTGTTCCGCTCCCAAAAGATGGAAGCGCTCGGGCAGCTTACGGGCGGGCTTGCGCACGACTTCAACAACCTGCTCACGGCGATCCTCGGCGCCTGCGAATTGGCGCTGCGCAACATCGACAATCCCGACAAGCTGCGGCGCATGCTCGACGGTGTCCGCAATTCAGCGCAGCGCGGTGCCGGTCTCACCAAGCAGCTGCTGGCATTTGCCCGCGCGCAACCGCTCCAGATCAAGCAGGTCAACCTCCAGGATTTCTTCTCGGACGTGACGACCCTGATTCGGCCATCCCTCCGCAGCGACATCGAACTGGTTACAGAAACTTCCGATCAGTTGTGGCCGGTCGATGCAGATGCGGGCGCTCTGGAGCTGGCGATCCTCAACCTTGCCTTCAATGCGCGCGACGCGATGAAGGAGGGTGGCACGCTCAGGATCAGCGCGCACAACGTGGTACTCGATGGACAACCGGAGGGCCTCAAGGGCGAGCACGTGGCCCTCAGCGTAGCAGACACGGGCGAGGGCATGAGTCCCGAAATCATGGAGCGGGTCTTCGAGCCATTCTTTACGACGAAGAGCTTCGGCGAGGGCACTGGACTCGGCCTCAGCCAGGTGTTCGGCCTGGCCAAGCAGATCGGCGGGGCAGTGACCGTCGATTCAAGGCCCGATCAAGGCGCAACCTTCACGCTCTACCTGCCGGCCAGCCGCGGGGCGACGGCAGCTGAAACGCGCCTCAATGGTGGCAACGCGCTTGATCGGGTGCTGATCGTCGAGGACGACACGTTCGTCGCGGAGCTCGCGGCCGGCATGCTTCAGGAACTCGGGTTCGAGAGTACGATTGCTCACAGTGCCAAGGAGGCGCTCGAGCGGCTCGCCGTGGGCGAGACTCCCAAGGTGATTTTTTCAGACATCGTGATGCCGGGCGGGATCAGCGGCATTGAGCTCGCCCGCAAGGTTCGGGAGCGTTTCCCCGAGCTACCGATCCTGCTGACGACCGGATACAGCGAGCAGGTCGGCGGGTCGCACGGCTTCCCCGTGCTCCAGAAGCCCTACGAGATGGGAGCGCTCGCGAATGCGCTCGGTAACGTCCTCAAGCGGGAAATCAGCGTGAACTGAGCCGCTTGCGCCACGGCTGTTGACAGCCGCGGCGATTGGGCGCCTCCTTCCCCTGCCGCGCGATGCGGCGCGGCCGTGGGAGGGATTTTCCAATGGCAACGACTGCAACACCGCAATCGAGAACGCCGGTACACCTGTGGATCGTCGGCATCCTGGCGCTCTTGTGGAATTGTTTCGGCGCATACGACTACCTCATGACCCGCCTGCACAACATGGACTATATCGCGGCGTCCATGCCCGGCGTAGATCCGAACGCGGTTCTCGCATGGGTTGAGGGCATGCCCATATATTCTCAGATCGGATGGGGTCTTGGCGTCTGGGGCGGATTGCTTGGCGCGATCCTGCTGCTCGCGCGAAGCGGCTGGTCGGTGTGGTCGTACGCCGTCTCGGCAATCGGGATGGTGCTCAGCCTCGGCTACCAGCTTGCTGCCGCCCCGCCACTGCCGGGCGCGGACAGCGAAATGTACAAGATCATGCCCTACGTCATTATCGTGCTGGGCGTTGCGCAGCTCGCCTATTCCTACGCGATGAACAAACGCGGCGTGCTTCGATAAGCGTTGCGGCGGGGCCGTTGATCCGGCCCCGCCCCCTTAACGACTGTTGCTGATTTGCTGCAGTCACAGCAGGTTGGGCTCCGAACAACCCGGTCCTACTTGCACGATTGTCGATAATAGCGACCATGGCGCCCCGGAAGTCTTGAGCCGCGGAGATGCGGCTCCGGAGGGGAGAAAACTATGAACCATCGCCGCATTGCGCGCGCGCTTGCCTGCGTTTCGCTGTCTTCGATTTCGGCACTCGCGACCCCGGCCGCGGCGCAACAGATTGATCGCATCGTCGTCTTCGGCGACTCCTACGCGGATATTGGCAATGCGCTCCGCCTCGGGAACATCAACCCGATTAGCACGCAGATCTACACGACGGGCCGCTTTTCCGGCGGCAGCAATTATATCGACACGCTCAGCAGCACCTTTCAGGTTCCACAGTTCAACTTCGCCATTGGCGGCGCGCGGACCAACAATGGCAACCAGACAGCCGGCCTTCCTGGCCTGACTTTCGAGGTCCAGCAATTCCTGGCCGGTGGCGGGGCTCTCGGCTTCCCGACCGTGGATACGGCCCTAGATCGAAGCGACCTGGTCGCCGTGTCGATCGGCGGCAACGATGCACGCAATTACCAACAGACAGGTGGCACGCTCACCGGCGCGTCAACTGCGGCCGCGACTGCCGTTACGAGCTTTCGGCAGAATTTCGACCTCGTGATGGCTCGCGGCACGCCAACCATCAGCTTCCTTGCCGGCGATACGGGTTTGCTGCCCGAAATTGCGAACAATCCCAATGGCGCGGCGGTTCGTACCGCCTTTTCGACCGCATTCAACACCGGGGTCCAACAGGTTCTTTCCGGCTATGCAGCGCAAGGGTCGATCGTCCACTATCTCGACCTGACGACCATGCTCGCCCAGGTGAACGCGAACCTCAGCGCATTCGGCCTCCAGGGCATCACCTGTCCCGCCCTGCCGAATACGACCTGTGTGACCAACAACGCCGCGCCCTTCCTGTTCTATGTCGACAACCTCCACCCGACTTCAGTCGGCATGGAGATCATCGGCCGCTACGTCGCAGCGCAGCTCCGTGCGCCGCTCACGTTGCAGGCGCCGTCCGATCTCGGCTTTGACACTGCGCGGGAATGGGGTCGGACTCTGTCTACTCGCGGCGATCTCTATCGCGGGGACAAGGCGCCGGGCTTCCGTGTTTTTGCCGTGGCCGACGGCTTTTCGCGCCACGCCGACAACACCGAATTCACAACCGCCTATGATGCACACGGCCTGGGTGTCACCATCGGGGCCGAATATGGCATGGGCGCCGGTCTCGTCGGCGTCGCGGGCAACTACAGCAAGCCCAAGCTGACCTTCGGCAACGATGCTGCCCGCCTCCACAGCCACAGCTGGCAGATCGGTGCATACGGCAGCTTCGACGCGGGCGGCTTCTTCGGGCAGGGCTACCTTGGATACGGGAAAGACAATAACCGCCTCGACCGCGTCGGGGTCGTCAGCGATCTGGAATCAAGCCCCGACGGCAATCACACGATCGCGGGCATCAAGGCTGGTTACCTGATGCCGTTCGCCGGAATGGGCGCGGGGCCGATCGTCGCGTTCGACTATGCGCGGGCGAAGGCCGACAGCTACACCGAGTCGGGCGATGCAGCACTTGCGCTAAACGTCGGCCCGCAGAGCCTGAAGTCCCTCACGGGGCAATTTGGTATCGAGGTCCGTGGAACGCTTGCGGGACTACATCCGTTCGCGGACCTCACTGCTGAGCGCGATTTCACGGGCGACGACCGGTTGATCACCTTTTCGCAGACGACCGCGCCCACGATCCTCAACACATGGGGGTTGCCGCGCAGCAAAGAGACTTATGGTCGTTTCACGGCTGGCGGCAGCGCAAACGTCTTCGGCGAGGTCAATATCGACGCTTCGGTATCGACCACTTTCGGCCGCGATTTCGGTGAGGAAGTCAGCGGCAACGTCGGAGTAAATGCGCGCTTCTAGGAAAGGAATTCAGGCCGGGCCGCGGCGGCCGCCGAAGCGAGTCCGCTGCTGCTTGCCGAACCGCCCCTTTCGCGTGCCGGGCTTGCCTTCGGTCGATTGGCCGAGCGGCCGCGGCGCGACGCGCTCAGGCTGAGGGATTCCAAGATCGTCTTCCTCGAGACGGCGGATTTCGTCGCGTAGTCGCGCGGCCTCCTCGAACTCGAGATCGGCTGCCGCCTTTCGCATCCGCTCCTCAAGGTCGGCGATGTAAGCCTTGAGATTGTGCCCCACGAGGTGCGTGCGTTCGTCGTCACCAGTGTCCACCAGCACATGGTCGCGTTCCGAAACGTCAGCGAGCAAATCGGCGATGTTCCGCTTTACGCTTTCCGGCGTGATTCCGTGGAGCGCGTTATATTCCAGCTGTTTCTCGCGCCGCCTGCCGGTCTCCCCCAGCGCCCGCTCCATCGAGCCGGTGACAGTGTCGGCATAAAGGATCACGCGACCCTCCACGTTACGGGCGGCCCGGCCGATAGTCTGGATGAGTGAGGTCTCCGACCTGAGGAATCCTTCCTTGTCGGCGTCGAGGATCGCGACGAGGCCGCATTCGGGGATATCGAGTCCCTCGCGCAGCAGATTGATGCCGACGAGCACATCGTAGACGCCGAGCCGAAGCTCGCGGATGAGCTCAATTCGCTCCAGTGTCTCGACGTCCGAGTGCATGTAGCGAACGCGAAGCCCAGCTTCGTGCAGATACTCGGTGAGGTCTTCGGCCATGCGCTTGGTCAGCGTGGTGACGAGCGTCCGGTAGCCCTTCTTCGCGGTGATCTTTGCTTCGTTGACAAGGTCGTCGACCTGGTCCTCGACGGGCTTGATCTCAACCGGCGGATCGATGAGCCCGGTCGGGCGGATCACCTGTTCGGAGAAGACACCACCGGTTTCGTTCATTTCCCAAGGGCCCGGCGTCGCCGAGACGAACACCGACTGCGGGCGCATGGCGTCCCATTCGTTGAAGCGGAGAGGACGGTTGTCGATGCAGCTCGGCAGGCGGAACCCGTATTCGGCCAGCGTGATCTTCCGCCGGTGGTCGCCGCGCGCCATTGCGCCGATCTGCGGCACCGTCTGGTGGCTTTCGTCGATGAACAGCAGAGCGTTGTCGGGCAGATATTCGAACAAGGTCGGCGGCGGCTCGCCCGGCAGGCGTCCGGTGAGGAAACGAGAGTAATTCTCGATGCCGGCGCAGGAACCTGTCGCAGCGATCATTTCGAGATCGAAGTTCGTGCGCTGCTCGAGCCTTTGCGCTTCCAGCAAACGGCCTTCCGCGGTCAGCTCCTTCAGCCGCTCGACAAGCTCGTGGCGGATTGCCTCCATCGCCTGCTTCAGCGTCGGCCCCGGGGTCACATAGTGCGAGTTTGCATAGACCTTGATGCTATCCAGTCCTGCGATGGTCTTGCCGGTCAGCGGGTCGAACTCGGTGATGTCTTCGATCTCGTCACCGAAGAAACTGACCCGCCATGCCATGTCCTCATAGTGTGACGGGAAGATCTCCAGGCTATCGCCGCGCACCCGGAAATTGCCGCGCGCGAAGGACTGATCGTTACGCTTGTACTGAAGCGCGACGAGCTTGCGGATGACTTCGCGCTGGTCCTCCGAGGCCCCCTTCTTGAGGCTGAAGGTCATCGCTGAGTAAGTCTCTACCGATCCGATCCCGTACAGGCAGGAGACGGAGGCGACGATGATCACGTCGTCGCGCTCCAGCAACGATCTCGTCGCAGAGTGCCGCATGCGATCAATCGCCTCGTTCACGCTCGACTCCTTCTCGATGTAGGTGTCGGTCCGCGGGACGTAGGCCTCGGGCTGATAGTAATCGTAGTAGCTGACGAAATACTCGACCGCGTTGTCCGGGAAGAAGCTCTTGAACTCCCCGTAGAGTTGGGCCGCGAGGATCTTGTTAGGCGCGATGACGAGCGCCGGACGCTGCACCGTCTCGATGACCTTGGCCATCGTGAAGGTCTTGCCAGAGCCAGTAACGCCGAGGAGGACTTGGCTCGTCTCGCCATTTTCGGCGATACCTTCGACGAGTTCGCGAATCGCGGTCGGTTGGTCGCCCGCCGGCTCATACTCCGCAACGAGCTTGAACGGCTTGCCACCTTCGGCCTTGTCTGGCCGAGCAGGCTTGTGCGGTACGAACGTTTCGCCTGTTTCGGGTTCGGCGAGCGACGTGCGGATTTGAATCGCCATTTGCGCGATATAGGTCTGCTATCGCAGCGGGCAATTCACGACTGTCGGATGCCGCTTCTCCGCGCGCCGACTGTTAGGCTGCGACATAGCCTCCGTCGATCATGTGGATCGAACCGTTGCAGTAGGATGCTGCATCGCTGGCGAGGAAGGCCAGCAGGTGCGCAACCTCTTCATTATTGCCATAGCGCCGCATCGGGATGCGGGCTTCGATACCCGCCCGGACCGCCGCCGGATCGTCTGGTCCCAACTGACGCTCAATCGATTCAATCATGCGATTGTCGATGGGCCCCGGTCCTACGGCATTGACGCGGATGTTGAACGGCCCAAGCTCCAATGCCGCAGTTTTCACCAATCCGTACACGGCATGCTTGCTGGCAATGTAGGGCGCAAGGCCCGGAAACCCGATGCAACCCGCGATCGATGAGAGCGCAATGATCGAGCCGCCGCCACGACTTTTGAGCGGCCCCACACAATGCTTCATCGCGAGCCACACTCCCGTGACGTTGGTGCACATCGTGCTTTCAAACTGCTCGACGCTCAACGACTCCAAGGGCTTTGCCACGCCTTCCGTCCCGGCGTTGGCGACGAGAATATCGAGCCCGCCAAACTGATCGAGCGTTGCGGCCACCGCGGCAGCAACGCCGGCTTCATTCGTCGCGTCTGAAATGCTGCCGCCGACTTCGCCAAGGCATTCCAGCCTACCCTTGGTGGCTTCGAGCTTCTCTGCAGAGCGCGCGACCAGCATCACCCTTGCGCCGAGATCCAGGAAGAGCCTTGCCGTGGCCTCGCCTATCCCGCCCGTGGCACCAGTGATGATCGCCACCTTGCCATCGAGCCGCTGTCTTTGCGTATCGCTGCTCATTTGAAATCCCCGCCAGAAAAACCGACGCGTTCCGATGGGCAACTGGGACAGCCTCGGCCCTTACCATGCTCCAAGACATGAGTAACGCGAAGCGGTCACGGCTTGGGTCAAACGCAGACCCCGAGGTAGTCGACGCCCGATGCCCGGCGCGGATCAAGAAAAGTGCTGGCTATGCTCTCGTCCGCTTGGATGCGTCGTCGAATATCATCACGCCGTGCCAAAGAGCCGTGGCGGCCGCCGGACGGTGCCAGTCCATCCGATTTGCCGTCGCACTTTGCACCGGACTTTTTCCAACCGTGAGCTGGAATTGTTCGGCGGGAGTACCGACGCCATCAGGGGCGATCCGCGAATGGGCCGTTTCATCGCGTGGACCGCAAGCAAGGATCCGGACTTCCACGCGCCGACGCGCCGGCCCGGCTAGCGCTGATCAGTGCCGCCGTTAAGCCCGGGGAGCTATCATGGGCACCGACCGAGGAAAGCGGCGGTGAAGAGAAGCATGGCGATGAAAATGCATGTCGATTCTAAGCAAATCGGCGAGTGCGGCGCAAAGCAGGGATGACGCGTTAGCACCAGGAATGACGCCCCTCATTGTTCTCCTGAACCGCGACGGCGGTGCAGTCGCGGCCGATCCATGTATCGTGGATAAGGTAGCGGACGCGTTCAAAGCGATTGGGCTCGATGTCGAAATCGAGCTGATCGGTGGGGGCGATTGTGCCGTCCGGTGCCGAGCCATTTCCGAGCGAGGTGACGAGTTACTAGTCGTCGGCGGTGGCGACGGCACGATCAGCGCTGCAGCGTCGGTGCTCGCCGGGACCGATACGCTGCTTGGCATCCTGCCGCTCGGGACACTGAATCACTTCGCGCGCGACCTTGGACTGCCGACCGAGATCGAGGAGGCCGTCGAGCTGATCGCGCGGCGGATCGAGCGCCGTGTCGACATCGCGGAGATGAACGAGCGCATCTTCATCAACAATAGTGCGATTGGGCTCTATCCGTTGATGGTCCTCGACCGCGACCTTCAACGAAGACGCCTCGGGCGAAGCAAGCGGTTCGCAATGATCGTCGCCTCGGTGCGCACGCTTGTGCGATTCAATCATCAGCGGCTGACACTGACGATCAACGACGAGAAGGAACGCGTCGACACGCCTTTGCTGTTCGTCGGCAATAACGATTACCGGATAGACATCGGAGCCCCCGGCCGCCGCGAGAGCATCCACGACGGCACACTGAGTGTGTTCGTGATGCGCAAGAAGACGCGGCGAGGCCTGGTTGCCGCGAGCGTCCGTGCCTTGCTGAACCGCGCTCGCGAGGACGACATGGTCAAGATCGAGGGTGTCGAGCGCCTGCGGGTGTCGAGCAAACGGTCCGCGCTTCCCGTCTCGCTCGATGGCGAAGTGGTTCGCGCGGCTCCCCCGCTGGATTATAAGATCCGCAAGAAAGCGTTGCGTGTGATCGCACCCTCAAGGGAACCTACGTCCTCGCAGGGGGGTTCGCTGAGGCAACAATGACGGGGATGCAATTGGCGAGCCAAGCCCATCGAGGATGGTCGGACCGGATGCGAGCGAGAGGACTTCGCGTCGCCGGCATCGCCGTCATCCTTCTCGGAGCCGGCGCGGCACTACTTCCGGCCGGCAAGACGATCCCTTCTGCGATGATTGGCGGATTGCTGATTGCCGCCGGCTCGATCGAGACCGTTGCCGGCTCGTTACGCCGGAACGCCCGGCCGTACGCCATGGCTGCGGGCATCGTCACTGGCCTTGCAGGCCTCCTGTTCATCCTGAACCCCGAGACGCACTTCTTTCCGAGCGTCTGGCCGATCATCGGCTGGCTGCTGCTACGGAGCCTGATCCTGGCGGGAGCCGTGACCGAGACGCGCGATTCAGTCAGGCGATGGACTGCAATTTCCGCGGGTCTCGATTTCATGCTGGCCATCCTGCTCATCGCCGGCTTGTCGATCTCGACGATCATCATCAGCCTCTTCGGGCCGACACGCGAGCTAGTGGCGAGCTTCGCATGGGTGCTCGCGGCGAGCTTCGTGGTGAACGGATTGATGCTTCTCGAAGTCGCGAGTTGCGAACGAAACGGCGACGCTTAGGACGGCCGGTATGTTCGAAAGCTCGCCTGACCTGTCGGTCAGCACGGTTGCAGAGATCGTGCGGCTGGCGCTTGCGCCGGTCTTCCTTCTGAGCGGCATCGGCGCTTTCCTCAATGTTCTCGCTTCACGGCTGTCGCGGATCGTCGACCGCTCTCGACAAATCGAGCCGCGGTTGCTGGCGAGCCGCGGCGGCGAGCATGATCGCTGGATCGCCGACCTTCGAGTCCTCGACCGTCGCATGTCGCTGATCAACTGGGCCACTGGGCTGTCGGTAACCTCGGCAGTTCTGACCTGTTCCGTCGTAGTGCTGCTATTTGCTGCAAACCTCACCCGTACGCACCTTGGCAACGCCATCGCCCTCGTCTTCATCGTTTCGATGCTGACTATTGGCGCGGGTTTCGCGGTCTTTCTGCTAGAGACGACCGTGGCTGCGAGGGCCGTGCGTATTCGGTCCGAACTTCTCCAGCATACGGTGGACGAAGGCGACTAGGCCTCTTATCGGCTGCCGCGAGCCAGCAATTTCTCTTTCGGAGTCTCCAAGACCATGAACCGCGCCGCCGGCAGCAACGTCCTCGACCGTGTCCTCGTCCTCGAAATGGTCCGGGTCACCGAAGCCGCCGCCATCGCGGCGTCGAGCTGGATCGGGCGCGGAGACAATGATGCTGCCGACGCGGCCGCCGTGGAAGCGATGCGCGCCGCTCTCAACGAATTGCCGATGGACGGCACGGTCGTGATCGGTGAGGGCGAGCGCGACGAGGCGCCGATGCTTTATATCGGAGAGAAGGTCGGCTCGGCGAAAGACGGCGGGCCGAAGATCGACATCGCGCTCGATCCCCTCGAGGGCACGACCCTGACGGCCAATGCAGGGCCGACTGCGTTGGCGGTTTTGGCAATCGCCGAGAACGGCTGCCTTCTCAATGCCCCCGACGTCTACATGCAGAAGCTGGCGATCGGACCCGGCTATCCCGAAGGCACCATCGACCTTCGGAAGTCGCCCGCCGACAATGTCCGCGCGATCGCCGCGGCTAAACGCGTCGAACCGAGCGAGATCATCGCGTGCGTGCTGGACCGCGATCGCCACGCAGGGATCATCACTGAGCTTCGTGCGCTCGGTTGCGGCATCAAGCTAATCCCCGACGGCGATGTTGCCGGCGTAATTGCGACTGCCGATCCGGAGACCGGCATCGATGTCTACATGGGCAGCGGCGGCGCACCCGAGGGCGTGCTTGCGGCGGCGGCGCTCCGCTGCGTCGGCGGACAGATTCAGGGCCAGCTGCTGTTCCGCAACGATGACGAGGTCGCTCGCGCCCGCCGATGGGGGATCGACGACCTCGACCGCGTCTATTCGCTCAAGGACATGGCCAAAGGCGACTGCATCTTCGCCGCAACCGGCGTCACCGACGGGTCGCTGCTGAAGGGCGTCCACCGCAACAAGAAGTGCGTGACGACGGAGAGTATCGTAATGCGCGCGAGCACCGGCACGATCCGCCGCGTATCCACAGAATATCACGATCTCGCGCATCGCGGTCTCTAGACCCGGCTCTCCGCGAGCCATAGCTTTGCCGTCATGCAGACGGCGCTGAACATCGAACGATCCGTGAGCGGGCAACCGTGGCGCTGGCGGCGACCGCCGGAGCTTGGTCTCGGTATGGATTCTCTTGTCGACGAGCTGCTGCTGGGTCGTGGCGTGGAACGCGAAGACCTCGCGAGGCATCGTGACCCCCGAATTCGCGACTTCCTGCCCGACCCCAGCTGCTTCAAGGACATGGACAAAGGCGCGCAACGGCTCGCCGACGCTCTTCAGCACGGCGAGAAGATCGCCATCTTCGGCGACTATGACGTAGACGGCGCGACCAGCTCTGCACTGTTGGTGTTGCTGCTTCGTCGGCTCGGCGCCGAACCGATGGTGTATATCCCCGACCGTTTAATGGAGGGCTATGGGCCGTCTGGAAAGGCGCTCGTCGAGCTGAAAGCCGGAGGAGCGAGCGTCGTCGTCTGCGTTGATTGCGGGGCGCAGGCGTTCGACGCGCTGGCCGAAGCAGATTCTGCCGGGCTCGACGTGATCGTCGTCGATCACCACCAGTGCGCGAGCCTCCTCCCGATGGCCTATGCGCTGATCAATCCCAATCGGCTCGACGAAAGCAACGACGGCGCTGCCCACGGTCATCTCGCGGCCGTCGGAATGGCGTTTGTGCTTGGCGTCGCGCTGATCCGCGAGCTTCGCGGCCGCGGGTTCTTCGAGGCCCTCGCCGAACCCGGGATCCTCGATTTGCTTGACCTCGTCGCGCTTGGCACGGTCGCCGATGTCGCGCGCCTCCAAAGTCTCAATCGTGCCTTCGTTACGCAAGGGCTCCGCGTGATGGCAGGCCGCCAGAATATCGGTCTCAGCGCGCTCGCGGAAGCAGCGCGGCTGGTGAAGCCGCCGAGTTGCCGCGACCTCGGTTTTGCGCTTGGACCGCGGATCAATGCCGGCGGCCGCGTCGGTAAGTCAGATCTTGGCGTTCGCCTTTTGACGTGCACGGATCCTGAGGAAGCTCGCACGCTCGCCGGCGAGCTCGACCGCCTCAACGAAGAACGCCGCGCGATCGAGATGCTGGTCTGCGACCAGGCCGAAGCCCAGGCGGCGGACTGGGCGGATTCGCCGGTCATCACGGTGATGAGCAGCGGTTGGCACCAGGGTGTGATCGGCATCGTTGCCGGACGGATCAAGGAACGGTTTGGACGCCCCGCCATCGTCATCGCGGAGGCAGAAGACGGCACGGGCAAGGGATCGGGCCGCTCGATCTCGGGGGTAGATCTTGGCGCTGCCGTACTTGCCGCCAAGGAAAGCGGATTGCTGGTCGCAGGAGGAGGTCATGCGATGGCGGCGGGACTGACCCTTCCGCCCGGCGGCCTCGAGGCATTCCGCGCCTTCATGAACGAGCGCCTTGGCGCAAACGTGGAGAAAGCCCTTGGCGAGCGCGCGCTCGTCCTCGATGCGCTGCTCGCCCCCGGCGGCGTCGCCGGCGCACTATGCGATGCGCTCGACAGTGCGGGACCTTACGGCGCCGGCTGGCCTAGCCCGCGTGTTGCGGCAGGGCCCGTCAGGCTCCTGCGAACGGGCATCGTCGGCGATGGGCATGTGCGCGGCCTTGGCTGCGGCGACGACGGGAAGACGTTCAGGTGGATCGCCTTCCGCAGCGCCTCGAGCGAACTCGGCCAAGCTCTGCTCCAATCGCGCGCGGACACACGCTGGTGGCTCGCAGGTACGATCAAGCGCGATGAATGGAACGGCGGCAATGCAGCCGAGATGCATCTCGAGGACGCGGCGCTTGCTTGACGCTCGGAAGACCCTCGCCTAACGCGCTCACCGCTTCGATGAAGCGGCCCCATCGTCTAGCGGTCTAGGACGTCGCCCTTTCACGGCGAAAACACGGGTTCGAGTCCCGTTGGGGTCACCATGGTTGTTCGTCGACTCCCAGGTCGTACGATCGGTCTACCCGAAGCTGATCGCCGGATGTCGCATGCACAACGAGAATATCGTCGGCTGGCGCTTGGCTCAGGGGCGTTCCCACGCGGGTGATCCTTCGATTCTTGCCTTGCCGCGACCCACGTGTCGCACTTCTGCCACGGTCGAGATCGCTCGCTGCCGACCAATTCCACTCCGACTTTCGTTGAGGTAATCCGCCGACAATGAGCTTTCTTTGCTTCTTCGGCCGCCACCGTCCGCTGTTCGCGTCCATCGTGAAGCGGCAGTCCCACTTCACTGCGCTTTGCGAAGACTGTGGGCTTCCGATCGAGCGCAGCGAGCAGGGGCGGTGGACGAGCTCGGCACCTTTGGCTAGCGGAGATAAGGCCGCCTGAAATGCCGCTCCTAGCTCAACCGGATAGAGCGTCGGGCTTCGAACCCGAAGGTTGGGGGTTCGAATCCCTCGGAGCGGGCCAACCGCAATTCCGTTGCGTGGTCAGGGCTTAGACACTCCGCCTCTGCCCATCTTGAAGAAGTCGAGCGGGTAACGAGCCATGATATCCATCGCTTCCGACACGGGTATTCCGGCGGGGAAGTGCTTCTCGAAGCGCGGGCATGGACCATTATAGCTGCCCACCTGAATCCGGACTGCGTACCCATCCATCATCGGCGTCAATCTCAGCGCGAGGGTGAGCTCGCGGGCAATCGCCAAGTCATAGAGTTCGAGAATCGGCACATTAGGAACATAGCGAGAACACGGTCCTGCTTGGAAGCCGGGAAACAGCGTGAGCGCGAGGTAAGATAGGCATAGCGGGAGCTCCCGCGGTTTTGCAGTTAGGCACCCATCGCGTTCCCGCCTTCAAATGCGCTCAAGGCAAGTCACCTGGACCGCGGGCACAAGTTCGAGCGCCGTGAAGGCTTGTGCACGGCGAGGTTCAGCCCAACGGTAATGCCGACCGCGAAGATGGAGATTGCAACTTGCTGAACCCGCGTGATGTCGATCGGATCTTCTTTGGCTGCGGAAATTTCGGCGGGATCGGCTCTTCGCCAAGCTTGCGCAGCGCCGGCGACAGCGAGAAGCAGGCCCTCCAGCTACTCGATCACGCCCGACGCGTCGGCATCCGGCGCTTCGATACCGCCAACACCTATGGTGGCGGCGCGAGCGAATTCATCCTCGGCAAGTGGCTTCGTCGCCAAGGCCCATCATTCCGCGAGGGCGTGCAGATCGCAACAAAGGTCGGTAATCCCAATGGCTCTCCACGCGGCGAAACTCCGCTCAGCCAAGCCCAGGTCGCTCATCATCTGGACGTTTCTCTAAGCCGTCTCGGCGTCGAGCAGATCGACTTGTACTACATCCACGAGTTCGACCGCGTGACGCCGCTCGAGGAAACGCTCGAAGCCATGGCGCTCGCCGTCGAAGCCGGGAAAATCGACCGTTTTGGTGTTTCCAATGCTTCGCTGGCCGACATCAAGCGGGTGAGGGATTTGGCCGGCGATGGCCTCGCTTCGCGCTTCGAATTTGTGCAGAACGAGTACAGCCTGCTTAGCCAGGCGGACGCCGAGGAGTTGATCCCCTACTGCGCCGAACACGGTATTCGATATACCGCATTCAGCCCGCTTGCCGGCGGCTTCCTCACTGGCAAATACCGGTTCGGGGAGGACCCCCCGCCAGGCAGCCGCTTCGCTCACGCGCCGCATGTCTGCACGGGCTATTCGAGCAAAGACTCCTTCACGACAATCGAGGGGCTAAGGAAATCGGCAAAGGCCCAGGAAAAGACGATGGCGGAGGTCGCCCTGCGCTTCGTGCTCGACACGCCCGGGCTCGATGGCCTCATCATCGCGCCTCGTCGGGTCGAGCATTTTGCAAGCCTGGGCCTAGAGGCGCGATGATCTCGCCTGCTGCTGCAGATAGGCCGCCGCGGCCAGGTCTTGCACGACATGCCCGAGCGATTTGTAGATAGTGATCTGCTCGTCATTTTCTCGGCCTGGAATACGCCCTGCAAGCACCTCCCCGATTTCCCCGATCACGTGGCTGTCGTCGAGGATTCCGGCATCGCGCGCGACCGCCAGCTCCGCTGCCTGGGCCAGCACGCCCGGGCGATAGTCAGCGACGTAACGCGCCTTGGCGACCAGTGCGGTGTCGACCTCGACAGGCCCGAGATAGCTCGAGCCAACAAGATTGACATGCGTCCCCGGCTTCACCCAGTCGCCAAGCAGGATCGGCTCGGCGGAAGACGTCACCGTGCAAATGACGTCCGCCTTGGCGGCGGCTTCCCTGCCATCGGCGACGGGCGAAATTGACTTGCCCAGCTGTTCGCTCATCCGCTCGGCGAGCTCGTGCATCCGCTCGGCCGAACGGCCCCAGACCAGGATTTCGCGAAACGGTCGGACCAGAGGCACTGCCCGCAAGTGCGCCTCCGCCTGCACTCCGCTTCCGAACACCGCGAGGACTTCGGCGTCGTCCCTCGCAAGGGCATCTGTCGCAACGGCCGTTGCGCAGGCTGTCCGAATTTTGGTTATGGGCTCGGCGTCGGCGATGCAACTGACCGCGCCGGTCACGCCGTCGTAGGCGACCACGACTCCCTGGTGCCGCGTCCGCCCGGGCCGTTCGGGATCGCCGAAGACGCTCACCAACTTGGCGCCGAAGGTAGCGAGCGCCTGCAACTCGCCCGGCATGGTTCCGAACATCTCGTTCCTGCCGACAGTGAAGATCTGCCGCAGCGGCTGCGGCCGTTCGCCGCTCGACAGTGCGATCATTGCCCGCCGAACGGCCTCGATGCCACCGGGATAGTCGAATAGTTCCTCAACCTCGGCAGCGTCGAAGAAGCCGACTGTCATTCGGGATCGACCGCGTAATCGTCACCGTAGAATTTGCTGGTACTGCGGGTATGAAAAGTGATGGCCTTGACGGGCGGGTACTTGGGCTCGCCAAGACCGGGAAGCACTTCCAGCACTTCGTCCTCCCATACGTAGACCGCCATCGGAAAGGACACCCGCGCCGAGGTCAGGTGGGATCGGTCGCTGGGTTTGCCGACCCGGTGCGTCGTTGATGGAAGCACGTCGTTGGTGATCCGCTGCATGTAATCGCCGGTATTGATGATGATCGATCCGTGGGGTGCGCGCATACGCACCCACTTGCCGCTACGATGGTTCCACACCTGCAGGCCGTCGACGCGCGTTGCGGGCAAAATGGTGAACAGGTCGACGTCCTCATGGCCGAACAGCCGCCCGGCACCCGAACTGTCCTGCTCGCCCGTCATCGGCGGATAGTAATTCAGTCTGAGGCCGAAATTGGTCCGCGTCAGCTTGTCGTCATAGGCATGCGGATCGACGCCAAGTCCCTGGAACATTGCCTGCGCAAGCGGCTTGAACAACGGCTCGTGAGCCAGCACGAGCCGTCTAAACCGCTGCTCATATGCGGCATCCGGCCAGAATTCCTCAGCCCGGAATGGCCCGTCCCGGTCCTGCGGAATGTCGAACGCGCGCCGGCACCATACCCAGCCCTCGACCAGGTCCGGGTGAATCTCGCTGGTTTCTTCCAGCGGGAAAAAGCCCTGCGCAACCGATCCGGACCGCGCCGCGCGAAAGCGCATCTTGTCCGCCATCGATGTTGTCGTGAAGAGGTCGAGCACGCCGTCGTGCATTTCGTCGTACAGTGCCGGATCGACACCGTGGCCGGTCAGAACCGAGAAGCCGATGTCGCGCAACGCGCCTGCGAACTCCGCCGCAAAGCGGGCCTTATCCTCTGCATTTCCGCGAAGGAATTGCCCGAAGTCGAGCGTCGCGATCTCATAATCGTCGTCGAACGCGTCGTCCTCGTTTTCTGCCAAGCGATAGGTATGGCCTTTCCGCACCTGGTCGTATTTCTCGAAGTCGCGATTGATCGCTCGAACGTCGGTCATGACAATGCGACTCCCGTACCGCCACCCGCGCTCCGTTCACCGCTTCGTCCACGGATCGAAGCGCGAAGCATCACCGCCGCCGTGTACAGCACGACGACGAGGACCAGCCAGCGCAATATGTCGACCGGCATCGACTTCACGAGCAGGGCGGCGACCAGCACCGCCGGGATTCCGCCGATTGCCAGCCCGAGCACAATCCGAAGGTCGATCTCGCCAATCGCAAAGTGTCGCACGCTAGCACCCGCGCCCATCAGCGATCCGCCCGCCGCCATGATTGGAAAGCACAGACGCGGGTCCATCCCCATCAGGCTCAGCATTACCAAGCTTGGGGCATAATTGCCGACGCCGAAATTGGCGAGAATTCCGAAACCGAAGCTGGCGACGATGGAAACGGCAGTCAGTGCTGGGGGAAGACCAGCCGCGCTCCCGCCGCCAGGAAACAGCTGCAGGTTGGTCATCGCATAGGCGACCGCCGCGAGCAGGAGGCCGATCGAAACCGTCAGCTGGACGGTCCACACCCGTGCCTTTGCGACGAGTGGCGCCCCGACGATCCCGCCGACCATCGTCGCGACAGCGCAGCCGATCAGCAGGGCCGGGTCGACCCCAACGCCGAGCAGGATTAGGAAAACTATGCTTTCGGCCATGACAGGGGGCGTCAGGCCGACGACCATCGTTGGCGGGATCAGCCGGTCTGGAACGAGCTTGCGGAACTTGAGCCAAGCGGCCGTCGGCGCGAACGACCCGATCCCCAATGTGTCGAAGAAGTTGACCACGGCGCCAACACCAAGCGCCTCGACATTGGGCAGGACTCGACTTGCAAAAGCTGCCCTGACGAGGGCAGCGAGGTAAGCAAGCACGCCGAGGCTGATTGCAACCAGGAGCGCGTTCAGCATGGCGAGCATTCTTCAATCATGGACCGTCACCTGAAAAAAGCCTGCCGGGTTGGCGGGCGGGCAACCGTTCGGCAGACCGATCAGTCGCGCGAACGCGCCGCAAAGGTGCAACCACGCCACCACCAGCGGTGCACGGTCGGGAAAGAACCGATGGCGATCAGGTTCGTCATCGCCGTTGGGGTAGGAGAGACGAACAAGGCCGGTCAATGCCGTTCGCGCCAACCGCCCTCTACACGGCCTTCCACTGCTCGAGCGCGCCGGCGAGCATCCGCTCGCGATCGGCGATGAGCCCGGTAAAGATGTCGAACGCGGCAGCGGCCTGAAAGACGACCATCGGCACGCCGTTGAGAGTCCGGCAACCTTTGGCCCTCGCCTGCTTCAGCAGTTCGGTTTGGAGCGGGAAGTAGATGACGTCCGCGACCCACTGCGTGGGCTGCAGCCACTCGGCGGGGATCGGTGTGCCGGCATGCCCAACCATGCCGATAGGCGTCGCGTTCACGACTCCATCGGTGGAGCCGATTGCCGAAGCCAGGTCCGAGACAAGAGTAACTCGTTCCGCTCCAAAGGTTCGAGATAAGTTTGCGGCCAGGGCTTCCGCCTGACCCTCCCTCACATCGTATAAACGCAGCAAACGCGTCCCATGCTCGAGCAGGGCATTTGCGGTGGCAGCGCCCGCCCCGCCCGCTCCGAGCTGGACGACATCGTCAAATTGCGCATCGGCAAGGCCGCGGCGCAGGCTTTCGGAAAAGCCGAGGCAGTCGGTGTTGAAGCCCTTCGTGACGCCATTACGAAACGCCACGGTGTTCACCGCGCCAATACGTCTCGCCTCGTCGCTCAGCTCATCGAGCAGCGGAATGATCTTCTGCTTGAACGGGTGCGTGATGTTGACACCGGCGAAGCCAAGGCGGTTCGCGGCATCGAGCGTCGCCGCCAAGCCGTCGGCACCCTCGCCGGTGACGGCAAGATCGAACAGGGAATAGATGAGGCGGATGCCTTGGGCGTCAGCTTCACGCTCGTGTAGCCAGGGCGAGCGGGACGCCTGAATATCCTCGCCGACCAGCCCGGAAAGAATGCGCCGCGTCGGTGCTGGCCGGTTCGACCGTCCCCGTCCCGCAGTTTCGTTGATGTCCATGTCTCAAAGTCTTGCGGGCCCCGAAGGGGACCGGGGCCCGCAATCTCGCTTAGATCTTCACGCGTGCGCCGATGCTCACGACGCGTCCGATCGGGTTGCCACTGAACGGATCATAACCGCCATTGGCATTGTTGTAGAACGGCGGCTTCTTGTCGAAGAGGTTCGTGACATCGAAGTAGATGTTCGTGTTCTTCAAGTACGAGATGCCGGGCACGTCGTAGTCGAGGTGCATATCGATCGTGGTGTAGGCCTTCACCTTGTCACCGCCGCCAGTCGGCAGACCCTGCGCATCGCTGACGACCGGGTTGATCGCGTTGTTGCTCCAGTTCTTATAACCGCCAGTGTGGTTGACGTAGAGCCGCGCACCGAAGCCGCCGACGTTCACACCGGCATCGGCTCGTACGTCGAGCTTGATCGACGGGAAGGTCGTGTTGAAGCCAGTGGTGTTCAGCACGCTGAACGTTCCACCGGTGCCGAAGCTTTGGTCGAACTTGGTCTTGCGCGATACCGCAGCGCCAACGTCGAACGAGCCCCAGCCGGCGCGGTAGCGATAACGGGCATCCGCATCGATACCCTCGGCCGTGAGATTGAGGACGTTGCCCTGAATGAAACTGTACGTGTAATAATAGGTGCCGGACAAGGTCGTATTGAGCGGCCGGCCACCGATGATCGAGAGCAGCTGCGGCGAAGTTGCCGTCAGCCCGGTCGGGAACAGTTGCAGGCGCGTCGGGTCGCCGAACACGGCGAACGCGGCCTGCGGCGCGGTGATGCCGCCCTTGATCGCGTTATGCCAGTAAGTCGCGCTGAAGCGGAAACCCCGCAGCACGCTGGGCAGGACGTCGACGCCAAGCGACCAGGTCTTGCCCTTCTGCGGACCGAGTGCGGAATTGCCGCCGTTGATCTGCAGGCCGCGAGCAGCGCCCGAACCGAGCGTGCAGGTGGTCGCGCTGCAGATGGCTCCCGGAATGCCCGTGACGGTTGGGAACAGCGCGATCGGGACGTTGATTGTACCTGCAGCGCCGACGCTCGTTTCCGCCGTCGTTCCGTTTCCGTCCGCGCCGAAGCTGGTCAGCGCCGGAGCCACGAACGACTTGGCCCAGCTACCGCGGAGCTTCACGCCCTCGAGCACTTCCCAGTTGACGCCGACCTTCGGGTTCGTCGTCGAGCCGAAGTCGCTGTATTTGTCGTGGCGTCCGGCGAGGTTGATATCGAGGCTGCGCACGGCCGGCACGTGCATGTCCGGGTTGACGACCGGAATGAAGAGTTCGGCGAATGCCGCCTTCACGTTGCGCTTATAGTCGAGGTGAAGAAAGCGTGAGTTGGTCGTCGCGGGGCCAAGGCCATTTGGACGAGTGACGTCCTGGCTGACCGTGTAGTCGAGGTACTCGGCACCGGCGGCCAGTTTCATTGCGCCGCCGGGCAGCTCAACGACGTCGCCGTTCGCCTGGGCGCGGAACTGCTTGAAGCCCTGGCGCGTCTGCTGCGTGACGGTCGAATCGGTAAGCTGGGCAAGGACGGCGGAAGACGTGCGACCGCGGCCCCAGACATCGAGCGCGTTGGCGGTGGTAAGCGCCTGTGTCACCGTCTGTCCGCCAGGGATCGAGACCGGACCGCCGGTCAACGCCAGCTGAGCGCAGCTGGTGCAGAGGCGGCCGACGTCGCGCGACGAGCTGTCGCTTGTGCCGTTCACAACCGCGACGCTGCCGCGCCATGAGTCGCTGAAGCGGTATTCGGCACGCCCTTCAGCGTACCAGGTTTCTTCTCCCGACTTGTTGTACGCGCCCGGGCCAAGCAGCTGGTCGCCCGAGAAGCGGACCGTGTACGACGTCGCGGTCGTACCCGGGATGGTCACGAAGAAGGGATTGATCGAGCTGCCGGCCGGCGGCGTGCTTCCGGGCCCGAAGACGGTCGTCTGGACGGTCTGGCCGCCCGATGCGCGTGATGTGTTCTGAAAGTTTTTGCGGTTTGAGTAGACGACGTCGACACCCAGCGTCAGCCGGTCACCGACTTCCTGCTCACCTTTCACGAGGAAGCTGTTGCGGGTCTCTTCGGGGATGAGGTCATTAAATTGCGTCACATCGCAGAAAGCGTTGCTCTGCACGTTTGGCAACGAAAGGTCGTAGGTGCTGTTCGACGGGTCGAAGCGGTACACCGTGCTGCCGATCGTCACGCTCGCGGGATCGCAGAAGAATGTGCTGAGATTGGCGCGGTTCTGCGCAGTCTGGGTCGAGACGTCGAGTCCGGCAGCGCGCGCCTCGTCGATGTTGTTCGCGTCCAGGAAGCCTCGTGAACTGACGGCGAGCGCGCCCCGATGCGAGTAGTTATAGGCGCCGAAGACGAAGCCGCTGTCCCAGGTATGACCGCCGATGATGCCAAGCTGCTGCGCGCGGTACTTGTCTCCAAAGCTGGCCTGGCCGGATGCCTCGATGCCTTCATATTTGCGGCGGGTAATGAAGTTGATGACGCCCGCGACCGCGTCCGAACCGTACACGGCCGACGAACCGTCGGGCAGCACCTCCACGCGCTCAAGAGCGTTCGGAGGGATGATGTTGGGATCGGCAAGCGCATGGTTGACGCCCGACAGCGGGAAACGGTGGCCGTCGATGATGATCAGGGTCGAGTTGCTCGCGCTGGCGCCGAGGCCGTGGATCGTCGGAGCGTTGGTGCCGGCAGCGTCGGCGCTGCCGAATGCGCCTTGGCCCACGCTGTTCAGGCCGACGACGGCGGGAACGGTCTTGAGCACCTGCTGCACGGTCTGGACGGCGGTGTTCTCGATCGCTTCACGTCCGACGCTGATGAGGTTCGAACCGACCGGCGCAACGCCGCGGATGCTCGTACCCGTGATGACGATTGCGTCTGTCGGCGCATTGGTCTGTGCAGCGGCGGCCGGGGCCGCTGTTTCCGCCGCCGTGATGGGGTTGGTCGTCTGCTCGGGCGCGTTGTCGGCCGCAGTCGCCGGACGCTTTTCGCTGGCACTCGGCGTCCCGGCCGCCGGTGGAGTGGTCTGCGCAAATGCCGGCGTGGCAAGCACAAGCGCCAGCGATAATGCCGAGCCGCCGCACTTCAGAGCCTGGGTAAATTTCGTCACGGTTTCCCTCCTGTGAACTAACCAATTAGTACATAACTAGCGACGCATCAGGCCGCATCGAGCTCGACGCGGTGAACGTCGCCGACGATGAAGATGTATGCAGCGGCCCCGATCAGTCCGAGCGCGCCGATGTAAGCGAGTGCGCCGTAGAAAGAGCCGGTATTCTGGACCACGAGCCCGACCACGATGGGCGTGATGATCCCGGCGAGATTGGCACAAAGGTTGAAGACGCCGCCGGTCAGCCCGATCATCGATCGGGGCGCAACATCCGAGATCAGAGTCCAGCCGAGATTGACCATGCCCTGACCGAAGAAGGCGACCGACATGATCGCGATGACCACAGTGTTGTCGGAGATGTAGTTGGCCGCGATCATCGTCGAGCACATCAACAGGCCGGCAACGATCGGCAGCTTACGACCCATGGTCGCCGAACCCGTAGCGCGGATGATACGATCCGAGACAAAGCCGCCGAACAACACGCCTACCGATGCCGCGATATACGGAAGCGAGGCTGCAAATCCCGACTTGATCCAGTCCATATGCCGCTCTTCGGCAAGGTAGCTCGGGAACCAGGTCAGGAAGAATACGAGCGTCGAATTGCCGCAAAACTGGCCGATGGACGCGCCGAGGATCTGTCGCTTCGACAAGAGCCTGCCAATGTTCCTCAGCGTGAAGGGAACCCTCGCAACCGGTGCCGTCAGTCCGCCGCCTTCGGCGATCAGATCCAGCTCCTGCTGGTTAACCCGCGAACTCTCGTTGGGGTCGCGATACTGCGTCCAGAAAACGAGGCCGTAGAGAACGCCGATTCCGCCGACGATGAAGAAAAGCGAGCGCCAGCCCCAGCTTGCCACAATCCAGACGAGGACAGGAAGCATGAAGCCGACCCCGACATACTGGCCAACCGAATAGACTCCCGTTGCACGGGCGCGCTCGGTTTGCGGGAACCAGTTGTTGAGAATGCGGCTGTTCGACGGATAGCAGGGCGCCTCGGCAAGGCCCAAGGCAAGCCGCATCGAGAATAGGCCGGCAACGCTGGACATCAGGCCGTGAGCAAAGGTCGCCACGCTCCACAGCACCAGGCTGCCTGCATAAGTGAGCCGAACGCCGAGGCGATCGAGCACCGCGCCGCCCGGGATCTGCGCAAACGCATAGGTCCAGGAGAAGGCCGAGAAGATGAAGCCCATCGTCGCCGCCGAGATTTGGAGCTCGGCGGCCATCGACGGCTTGGCAACACTCATCACGGAGCGGTCGAGATAGTTGAGCATCGTCGCAAGAGTGACGAGCGTCAGAATCAGCAGGCGCGTTCGCGTTGCGCCTGTGCGTCGGGAATCAGCAGCCCGCACCGCACCGCTGCTCACAGCCGCGTCCCGAGCGACGAAAATGAACGCGACAGAGCCGCGACATCACGCGCTCTCCCCGCGCGCTTGCGACGAACCAACTTGTCTCTCCCCAAGCAGTCGAGCTGACGCTCTTTCTGCGGGTTCTTCCTTATCGGGTTTCAATTCTGTTGCAACGTAAAATGTAGAACAAAAAACGTCTGTATTCCCGATTGGGCGGAGCTTGTTGCGAGCCAATCACACCCCCGCGTCCATTATTCCGGTGCGTGCACGCGTTTCATTGATGTGAGTTGCTGTCCGGGATTCTGCCCGGAAGCGGTCGATCGGGGCTTCTTGCTGCCGCAGGGATGCTGAGCCATTGCAACAGGCGTGAGGCGAATCGCTAAACGTCAATCACACCGCGGGCCGGCTTCCGCACAACGTGCCGAGCGGGTCCGCGATGCGGATGCGACCCGCGAAGATATCCTCGAAGCCGCAACCGAGGAGTTTGCCGAAAAGGGATTGAGCGGTGCGCGCATCGACAAGATCGCGGACCGCACGAGCACCAGCAAGCGGATGATCTATTATTATTTCGGCAGCAAGGACGCGCTCTATCGCGCGGTGCTCGAGCGCGAGTACACGCGCATCCGTCGCGCCGAAGCCGCCATCGCACTCGATCGCCTGGCACCGGAGAAGGCGCTGGCCGAGCTGGTGCGCCAGAGCTTCGACTCGCACATGGATCGGCCGAACTTCATCCGCCTCGTGATGAACGAGAATATCCATCACGCCGAGCATCTGAAGCAGGTGAAGGGCCTCAACCGGCTCAACAAGGCAATGATCAGATCATTGGAGGAAATCATCGACCGCGGAGGAAAGTCCCGGGTGTTCCGCCGGGGCATCGACGCGCTCGACCTTCACATCAACATCACGGCCTTGTGCTTCTACACGGTGTCGAACCGCTACACGTTCCGCCAGGGATTCGCCCACGACATGTGGGCCCCGCGCGAAATCCGCAAACGGCGTGAGCAGGTCGTGGACGTCATTCTGCGCTGGTGTGCGCCCGCCTGAATTCAGGTCGTGACGTGGGTGACCTTCTTGCCCGGTGAGTAGATGTCCATGATGTTCCAGTGTCCAGTGGTCGGCACCGGCGCGTTTTCCATGATGACGTCGAGCACCACGGGCCTGTTGCTCTTGAGCGCAGCCTCGAGGGCCGGCTTGAACTGGTCGGCCGATTCGATGGTGACGCCTTCGACACCATAAGCTCGAGCCATCGCTGCAAAGTCGGCTGAGTAGGGGCAACCGTCCTTTTCGAAGACGGTGCCGAGCGTGGTTCCGAAATGCGCCTTCTGAAGCCCGGCTATCGTGCCGAACGCACGATTGTTCATGACCACCCACACCACTGGGATGTTTTCCTCGAACGCCGTCGCGAGCAGCGACGGGTTCTGGCCGAACCCGCCGTCGCCGACAAGGGAGACGACCACGCGATCCGGTGCGGCGATCTTCGCGCCGAGCGCCGCCGGCGCGCCGAAACCCATCGTCGCATAGCCGCCCGGCGTCAGGATCGAGCCCGGCGTGTAGATGGGGAACTGCTGGCCGACACCATTCTTGTTCCAGCCCACATCGGTCGTGATGATCGCGTCGCGCGGAAGCACCGCGCGCGCGTCGGCGAGAATTCGCTCCGGCCGCATCGGGAACTGATTGCTGCGCTCGGCGTCCGCGTTGCTTGCGGTAAACTCGGAGCGGAAGCGCTGGATTGCGCCGCGGAGCTCATCCGCCTTGCGTCCCGCGGGATAGAGCTGCCGGGCGGCGCGATTAAGTGCGATCAGCGCCTGCCTGAGGTCGGCGACGGCGCCGATCTCGGCCGGATAGTTGCGGCCGATCTCGGAGGAATCGATGTCGATGTGGATCAGCTTCGTCCTGGGAATGTCGAAGGTATATTCCTTCTCCCAAGAGCTGCTGTCCGCTTCCTTGAAGCTGGTTCCAAGGCCAAGCAGGAGGTCGGCATTGCGGCAGCTGTCGTTGACGAATTGAGTACCCCAGAAACCGGTCATTCCGAGCGTCATCGGATGGTCGTCGGGGATCGCGCCCTTGCCCATGAGCGAATGCGCGACCGGGATGCTCATATGATCGGCGAAGGCTGCGAGCTCTTCGCTTGCGTCGGCGATCAGCACGCCTCCGCCGGCATAGATCACCGGTCGTTCGGCATCGCCCAGCGCAACGACGATCCGCTTGGCAACCTCCTCGTCGAGGGACGGCTTTACTAGCTCGGCCGTGTGCGGTTTCACGCGCTCAAACAGTTCGACGTCGATCGATGCCGAGAAGATGTCCATCGGCACCGATACGAGCACCGGTCCAGGCCTGCCGCTCTCCGCTAATTGGAACGCCTTGGCGATGATTTCCGGGAAGAGGTCGGGGCGCTCGACGCGCCACGCGCGTTTCACGAACGGACGATAGACTTCCCACTGTGCGGCATCGGCATGTAGATTGATCTCCTGGTGCGGATGCTTGCCATAATAATGGCTCGGAACATCGCCGGCGATCACCACCATCGGGATCGAATCGAGCGCGGCATTGGCGACGCCCGTTGCGGCGTTAGTGAGACCTGGCCCCAAGTGGGACAGGACTACGCCAGCCTTCTTCTTGACGCGCGCATAGCCGTCCGCGGCGTGCGCGGCGATCTGCTCGTGCCGCACGTTGATGAACTTGATCGGGCTGTTGGTCAGCGCGGTGAGGACGGCGATGTTCGTGTGGCCGCAAAGGCCGAAGATATGATCGACGCCGCGGTGCTCCAGATATCTCACCAGCTGATGAGAAATGAGGTCCTTCATCATTGTCTCCGTTAGCCCGCTTTCGCGGTATCCGATTGCCGGGCGTCGACAGCCTCGCGGTTGAGCGACCGCCGTCTGGGCCCGGTGTAGGTGAATGGAATGTCCTTCGGCATTGGCCCCTTGATGCGGCCGCCTTGCTGTTTTTGCTCCCATGCGTGGGAGAGGATCCCGACCGAACGGGAAAGGATGAAAAGGCCGCGGCCCATCTCGGGTTCGAAGCCAAGTTCAGAGAAGATCACCGCCGTCGACCCGTCGATGTTCATCGGGATCGGCTTGCCCTTCAGCCTTGTGAGGACCGCTTCGACGGCGCGGCCAATCGCGATATACTCGCCCGTGATGTCGCCGGCCTCCGCCGCCTCGTGCACCAGGCCGAGGAGCGGCTCGGTGCGCGGATCCACCGGATGCCAGCGATGGCCGAAGCCGCCAACAATCGTGCCGTGCCTTTCCCGATATTCGGGAAGAGCAGCTTCGACGGCTTCCTCCAGCGCCAGACCTTCATCGCGGCGGGCGCGGATCATCTGGTAGAACTCCATGCACTGCTGGCCCGCGCCGCCATGAATATCGGCAAGGACGTTGATGGCCGAAGCCATCGCGTTGTTGAGCTCGGCACCGCAGGTGATCGCCATTCGCGAGATCGCGATCGACGGGGCGTGCGGACCATGATCGACAGAGGCGACGAGCGCGGCTTCGAGGAGACGGGCCCGCCCCGGCGTCGGCAACTCGCCGCGCACCATCAGCCAGATCATCTGAGGAAAGCTGATCGCCCCGATCAGCTCCTGGATTGGATAGCCCCGGATGTCGATTTCGCCGGGATGGATGTCGATGATCGACGTACTCCACCAGCGCTCCGCGCCTTCGAGGATTTCCGTGTGGCTCTTGCTCATATAGCGGATGCCTCCCGAAGCTGCGTGATCTCGTCGGCCGAGTAGCCGACCTCGCCGAGGATCTCGTCCGTATGCTCGCCAAGGCGCGGCGGCGGCGCGTGGAGGCGCCGCTTGCCGTCGCTCAGCTTGTAGCCGGCCGTGACTAGTGAAAGCGGCTTTCCGAGCACGTCGAAATCGTCAAACCGTTCGACGAGTGCCCGGCCCTGCACCTGCTCGAGACCGAGCGCCGCGGGCACAGTGAGGACGCGGCCGGCAGGCACACCGGCCTCGTTGAGAAGGCCTTCCCACTCCGCCGCCGGGCGCGAGGCGAGGCCCGCTTCGACCTCGATGGTCAACGCGGCACGGTTGCGCTTGCGATCTTCCCGGTGGGCAAAGCGCGGATCCTCCACCAGATCCTCGCGCTCGATCAGCTTCATCAGCGCGACGAACTGCTCCTGCTTGTTGGCCGCGATGTTGAGCAGGCCATCACCCGTCTGGAACGCCCCCGACGGCGCAGCAGTGAAATTGTCGTTGCCCATCGGCGCAGGCTCCTGGCCGACGATCAGATGGTTGGAGACGACCCATCCCATGGTGGCGAGCGTCGAGTCGAGCATCGAAACGTCGATGAACGTGCCTTCTCCTGTCCGCCCCTGCTTCACCAGCGCGCTGGCAATGGCGAATGCCGCGGTGATGCCGCCGATGCTGTCGCACACGGGATAGCCGACACGTAGCGGCGCGGATTTCGGATCGCCCGTGATGCTCATGACGCCCGAAAGGCCCTGGATGATCTGGTCGTAGGCCGGCGCCGCGCGCATCGGGCCGTCCTGGCCGAAGCCGGAGATCGCGCAGTAGATGAGGCGCGCGTTGATCGCCTTGAGGTCGTCGTAAGCGACTCCCAGGCGCGTCATGACTCCTGGACGAAAGTTCTCGACGAGCACGTCCGAGGTCGCGACGAGCCGGCGGAAGGCCTCCTTGCCCTCGTTGGACTTGAGGTTGATCGTGACCGACTTCTTGTTTGCATTCTGGGCGAGGAAGGACGCACCCATCAGCTCGGAACTCAGCTCGGGAGATGCCCCGAGCTGGCGCGCAAGGTCGCCAGTGCCGGGTGTCTCCACCTTGATCACGTCGGCGCCGAGAAGCGCGAGCTGATAGGCGCAGAACGGCCCAGCCAGCACGTTGGTCAGGTCGAGTACGCGAACACCTTCAAGGAGCATGCGTCAGCGCCTGATGAACGGATTCGGCACGTCGAGGTCGCTCGACAGCCAGACCGTCTTGATGTCGAGATAATCCTTGATCGCGTCAGGCCCGGATTCGCGTCCGATCCCGGAGCGCTTGAAGCCGCCAAACGGCGTTGTGAAGCTCGTCGCCCGGTAATTGTTGACGTAGATCGTTCCGGCCTTGAGCCGCTCTGTGACATACATCGTGCGCTTGAGGCTTTGCGTCCAGACGCCGGCGGCAAGGCCGTAGGCGATGTCGTTGCCGATACGGACGGCGTCTTCCTCATCCCTGAAACGGATGACTGACAGGACCGGTCCGAAAATCTCCTCCTGAGCAACTCGCATCCGATTGTCGACGTTGGTGAAGATCGTCGGCTCGATGAACTGGCCCGAGCCGATTTCGGAACGGGCATTGCCGCCGTAGGCGAGCGTCGCCCCCTCTTCCTTCGCTATCTCGATGTAAGACAGGATCTTCTCGAACTGGGACCGGGTCGCGACCGGTCCGATTTGCGTCGAGAGGTCGGAAGGATCGCCAATCTTCGCGTCCTTGATGAAGTCGATCAGTCGCCTGATCACTTCGTCGTGGATGCTGTCCTGCACGAGGAGGCGCGAACCGGCCTGGCAAGTCTGGCCTGTCGCGGCGAAGATGCCGGAAACGATGCCTTTCACCGCCTGATCGAGATCGGCGTCGTCGAAGACGATGTTCGGCGACTTGCCGCCGAGCTCAAGCGTCACCGTCTTCATGCCGCGCGCCGCGGCTTCATAGATCTTCTGACCGGCAACCTCGCCGCCCGTAAAGCCGATGTGCGCAACATCCGGGTGATTGACGAGCGGCTCGCCCACTTCCGGGCCAAAGCCCGTGACGACGTTGATGACACCGGCAGGAATGCCGGCCTGTGTAGCGATTGCGGCAAGCTCGATCATCGAGGCCGACGTAAATTCCGACGGCTTGATCACTGCGGTGCAGCCGGCAGCGAGCGCTGGCGCGAGCTTCCAGCTGGTCAGAGTCAGCGGCGAGTTCCACGGCGTGATGATCGCGACGACGCCCTTGGCCTCATAGACCGAGTAGGCGAACACGCCTTCCTTGTCGGTCGGAATGACGGCGCTCTGCACCTTGTCGGCGAGGCCCGCGTAATAATGGAAATACTCGCCGAGGTAGCGGACCTGCGCATTGACCTCAGCCGCGAGCTTTCCATTGTCGCGACGCTCGATCTCCGCGAGATGATCGGCATTGGCAACGACGAGATCCGCGAACTTGCGCAGCAATCGTCCCCGCTGGGACGGCCGGAGCCGCGACCAGGGCTCGAACGCGCGTTTGGCCGCCTCAACGGCTGCGTCGACGTCGGCCGACGTGCAGCGCGCGACTAGCGCCCAGCTTTCCCCCGAATAAGGATCCTGGGTTTCGAAATAGTCGCCGCCGGCGGGCGCCCGCTCGGCGCCGTCGACGTAGGCGCCGTAACGTCGGAGCGAATCTCCTCGTGCGCGGTCAGCGCTCGCGAGCGCACCGCTGCTGCTGGTTGGTGAAGCTGACATTTCTCCCTCGCTCCAAACAGATATTGTAGTACATTATTTTTGTCGAGTCGGAATCGAACTTTTCCTACCCTATTCGCCGCACCGTCCTCGACAGGCGGCGAACCCGTTCATAGAGCTATGCCATGCAAACTGCAGGTTCCCCCGCAACCCCTCGTCCCCGCAAGGTTAGCCGCCGCCCGACGGAAGAGCTGAAGACGCGGCTTCACCAGTCGCTGGCGCGTGAGCTCGGAACGAAGATCGTCAGCGGCGAATATCAGCCGGGGGAAAGCCTTCCCGGAGAGATTGCTGCAAGCCAAAGCCGCCAGGTATCGCGCAACGCTTATCGCGAAGCGGTGCGCATTCTTGCTGCGAAAGGGCTCGTTGAAAGCAGGCAAAAGGCGGGGACGCTTGTGACAGAGCGCAATCGCTGGAACCTGCTCGACCCTGACGTTCTGCACTGGACCTTGTCGAGTAATCCGGCGCCGGAGTTTCGTGACGCGCTGTTCGAACTTCGCTCGATCGTGGAGCCGTCCGCGGCTTCGCTTGCTGCCGAACGGCGGAGCGACGAGGACCTTGTCGCAATCGAGGAAGCGCTCGAGGAAATGCGTGGGTACGCGCCCGACAGTCCCGAGGGAGAGGAAGCGGACGAACGCTTTCACGAAGCGATCTTTTCCGCGGCGGGCAACGACGTTCTCGGTCGCCTTGCAAGCATCATTGCGGCATCGGTGAAGTTCGTTGCCGAATTCAAGCGAGAGCAGCATATCGAACGCGATACCTGGCCCGACCACAAGGCCCTGTTCGAGGCAATCCGCGCACGACGGTCTACGCAAGCCTATGATGCGATGATGGGACTGATTGCGCATGCCCGCGCCGACATCGAGAGTTCGCCGCCGGACAGGCGCGCGCGTCGCCGCTAATTTTGCTTTGAGCCGTCCTTCGCCCCGTAATGAGCCGCGAGAAAATCGGTGATCTTCTTGTTGTCCTCGGCCGACAATTGGGCGCCGTAGCCGATCATCCGGTCAATCGTTTCCGCCCATTCGGCAGCAGTGCGGTTGCGGGCGGTGACCTGGTCCATGCCGTGGCAGCTCGAGCATTGCTTCTCGACCAGCGCCTCGTCGGCATCGCCTGCCGGCGCTGTGGCGGTGGCCGGCTTTACTGCTGGCGGCGCGGCGGACGGTGACTTGGTTGCGCCCTGCGCGACGGCAGTACCGGCGACGAGGCCCGCGGCGATTAATGCGGCATTAGAAATGCTGATCTTCACGGTTACTCCCTCACTTCGCCTGTTGCAGGAACTTGGTCATACGGCTGCGCGCCAGCGGTGGAAGCTTGCCGAGCGCACCGACGAAAGCCGCCTTGTTTAGAGCGGCGCCGACCTGGACGAGCCCAACCATGCCCATGGCGAAATGCGGCAGGCATTTGTAGCCATAGAGGCCAGGCTTCATGAACTTGACCACGACATCCTTGTTCATCGCGCCCTTGAACAAAGTTCCGCCCGGCGGCGTCAACTCGCGGATGCTCTCGGCATTGTGGCTCTTGTCCTGGACGGCGAACCGGACGGTGTCGCCCGGTGCAATGCGCAGATAGGCCGGCGTGAAATCCATCGTGCCATTGGCACCGCGATTGACCATCACGACACGATATTCCTTCGCTGCAGCCGGCGAGGCCATAAGACCGGTCGCGACGGCTGCAAACACAAACCCACGAACGCTCACGCACAAACCCCTGAATTACCGACGATTCCAGCCAACCTATGAAAGTGCCGCTGACCCATTGGTGAACAAATTGTCGGAGTTATTTTGCACATCACTGGCAGAAGGACTCCTGCCCCATTACCGATTTGATGCCACCGACGATGAGCTTCTGAAACTCGGCTGCGCCCTGGAAATTACTGTTTTTCTCGAATGCGCGGGCGTCATGGCCGAGCGTGGTCAGCCACGCCTTGCCGCCGTCATAATATTGGCACCAGGCGACCGGATGGAAGCTGCCATGGCCCGGGTGATGCCCGACGACGGACGGCATGCGCGGCGGGAAGCCCGCGGGCATTGCCGTCGATGGCGGCCGCGGCTGCTCGAGCGTCTTGCCGTAGCTCTTCTCGTCGACGGTCGCGAGGAAGCGCACCTTCGTCGGGAACGGCACGAGGTTGTACCACTCGTCGCCGAAATGCCAGCGCGCAGGTAGTCCCTTCGTCGATGAATCCTTCGCATCGACGGTTACGACGTCAGCTTCGCGAAAAGGACCGTGGTCGTAATAGTTGGTTCCGCCGAGAAGGCCCTCGTACCAAGGCCAATTATACATCGTGCCGAACGCGTTGTGGACGCCGACGAAACCGCCGCCCGCCCGCATGTACTGCCGGAGAGCCGTCTTGCCGTTGTCGTCGAGAGTGTCGCGCGAGGTCGAGATGAAGACGACAGCATTGTAGCCGTTGAGATTGACCATCTGCGCCGGATCCTCGGTGTAATCGAGCGTCCAGCCATTCTCTGCCGCGATTCGCTGCATTTCCCGCTGCACGACATTGTCGGCTCCGAGGGTCGGGTTCAGTCCGGTCCCGAGAGGCTTGCCGAGCGCTGCATGCCGCGGGCCAGCGGTTCGCGTGTAGAGAAGCACGCGATATTTGCTCGTCCTGTCACGCGCCCAGTCATGGAAGCATCGAGGGCTTGTGCCGCGACAGACGCCATAATCAACATTGCCAAGATTGTCGTTGATGGCGCCGCCGGGAGACCCAACTTGCGCAGCTGCACCAGCAGCCGCGACTGCAAGGACAAGCGCAGCAGTTGGCTTCATCAATCGCATGGGCATCACCCCTCAGGCAGCGCAAAAACGGTGAGCTGGTCGCTTTCGATCGGCGTTCCGAGGAAGCTTCCGCCGGTGGAGACGATCGCCACATATTGGCGAGCGCCCACCGAGTAAGTGATCGGGTTTGTGTGCGCCGACGCAGGCAGCTTGTACGTCCACAATTCCTTGCCGGTCCGCGTGTCGTAGGCGCGGAAGCGGCTGTCGTCGGTTGCGGCGATGAAGGTGACACCGCCTGCCGTAGTAATGGGACCGCCAATCGATGGACGTCCCGTCGACTGCTTGTCGGGCGGCAGGTTGTCGGAAACGCCGTTCGTCGAGCGCCAGACAATCTTGCCGGTATTGACGTTCACCGCGACCAGATCGCCCCACGATCCATTCTGGCAGAGCAGGCGTGACTTCGGATCCCAGAAGCGTCCGTTGAGTGGTCCGCGGTTAGCGAAGAAGCCTTTGCCGTCCGGTACGATCTGCTGGATCTGCCCTAGCGTGAAGGCATTCACGACGTAGAGGCCAAGCTTGGGATCAAACGATCCGCCGGCCCAGTTCACGCCGCCCAGTGAGCCCGGGAAATAGACGCCTGGCTTGTTGTAGGGCGGCGGGTTGAACGGTCCGCCGAAGACCAGCTTGCTGGTGAGGTCGCGGCAGAACTTCTCATGCTCAGGTGTGATTGTGGATACGTCGTTCGCGCTGAAGCTCATCCGCGACAGCGGCTCGGGGGTTACCGGGAAGGGCTGGGTGGGCGACGCCTCCTCGCCCGGCACGTCGCTAGGCGGTACGCGCCGCTCGACCACATCGTAAATCGGCTTACCGGTGCGACGATCGAGGATGAACAGCAGGCTGTTCTTGGACGTCACTGCAAGCGCCGGGATGGTCGTGCCGCCGCGCCGCACGTCGATCAAAGTCGGCGTTGCCTCGGTGTCATTGTCCCAGATGTCGTGGTGGACGACCTGGAAGTGCCAAAGATATTTACCGGTGTTCGCGTCGACTGCGACGATTGACGATCCGAACAAATTGTTGCCCGGGCGGTCCACACCGACACGGTCGTTGGTGGGTGCGCCGAGCGGCAGATAGAGGATGCCGCGGTCCTTATCGACCGTCATCATGGCCCAGGCGTTGACGCCCGAGCGATCGTGACCGCTGTTGTTGCCCCAGCTGTCGCCGAAGGGCTCGTTCGCTTCGGGAATGGTGCGGAATTTCCAGACGAGCTGGCCGGTGCGCGCGTCCCACGCGCGAATGTCGCCGCGCGAACCGCCGATTGCCTCGCCGACTTGGGAGCCGGTGATGACGAGGCCGCGGTACACAATCGGCGGCGAGCTCAGTTGGTAAGGCTTGTTCGGCCCGCCGACCATGACGTCGGGCGTGCGCAGCTCGACCACGCCATTGTCTCCGAAACCGGGAGTCGGAACGCCATCCGACGCGCGAATGGAGCGCAGCTTGCCGTCGCTCGTGCCGAAGATCAGGGCTGGCGGAGCAGTGCCGTTCCCGGGCCAATATTCCATGCCGCGGGTTGCCGGGTTTGTACCCTTGGGAAGCTGGTGAACCCAGAGCTGCTCGCCGGTCGCCGCATTCAGCGCAACGATGCGAGCATAGGGCGTGCCGACATACATGACGCCGTTCACGACGAGTGGAATCGTCTCCGATGGCGAGAAGCGGCCTCCGACTCCGAACGGTCCGCCGGGACCGAAGCCACTCATCGGCCCAGCCGCGCCGCCGGGACCACCGCCCTGCTCGGCCCGCGCCTGAGCCCGTTCCGCGCCGGTCGGCGCCGTCGCGGTCTCGCCGGCGGGTTTCATGTGGAAGGTCCACGCCGGCTGGAGCCGCGTCACGTTGGTGGGGGTGATCTGGTTGAGCGGCGAGAAACGCGTGCCGCCCGAATCATGATTGACCGTCGGCCAATCCGACTTAGCGACGCCAGGTGAGCCGGCGGGCATTGTAGCGCATGCCGATAAGGCGAGCAGCGCGAGTGCGCTGCTGCCGCCGCGTGCTAATTTGAAGCAGCCCATGGAGACTCGCATTCTTTGCATTTCTCAACCTCGCCGGCGCGGCAGACTCGCTCCCGCAGCGTGGCTCCCTCCTTGCTCCAGCGCCGGCACGCTTGCATCCCGGGGTGGAGCGGTCAAGTATTTTGTCGTACATAATCTGTAGAGATCCCGCGCTGCGTCGCGGCGCCGATTAGGGGAACAACGAGTGATCAGATTCGGCCACGTTAACGTGCGTACGAACAAGCTGGAGGAAAGCATCGCCTTCTACCACGACGTGCTGGGGCTCACGCCTGGCGCAGCGGCAACCCGGCCTCACTCCAAGGACCATGTCTGGATGAGCGACGACGCGGGCCGGCCTTGCGTGCACCTTCAGCGCACGGGGGCTGACCGGCTCGAGATGAATGGTGCGGGCGTTCATCATTTCGCGTTCGATTGCGAGGACCCCGAGGCCTGGCGCGGCAAGCTGGACGCACTTGGGATCCATCATGACGAAACTGAATTTGCCGAGGCTGGGATGCTTCAGTTCAATCTGCGCGACCCGAACGGCCTCCTCGTCGAGCTGACGTTCACCGGCGCATGACCCAATATTCGCTCGCCCAACTGACGGTCCTCGACGCGTCGCCGCCGGAGCTGATCCGGCTTGCGCGCGAGGCCGGCTATGATTTCGTCGGGCTGCGCCTGCTCGAAGTCACGGGAGGTGACGCCTGGCCCCTCGCCACGGACGCGCAGCTCATGCGCGAAGCGAAAGCGGCAATGTCAGCCTACGAAATCGGCGTGCTCGACGTGGAACTCGTACGGCTCACGCCGGAAATTCGAATTGAAGAGCTGCGCCCGACGCTCGAAGCTGCCGCCGAGCTTGGCGTGAAGCATATCCTGACCCAGGCTCATGACAGCGATTGGGCCCGTCTGGTGCACAATTTCGGAACCCTGTGCGACCTGCTCGCCGGCTACGGCATGACCGCCGACATCGAGTTCCTGACCTGGACGCAAATGCGCGGCGTCAACGAAGTCATGCGCCTTCTGAACGCCGCCAACCGGACGAACGTCGGGATAACCGTGGACACGCTCCACTTCCATCGATCCGGTTGCACGATCGATGAGCTCCGAGCGGTTCCGGCTGAATTCTTCCACTTTATCCAGATTTGTGACGCGCCCGCGGTTGGACCGAGCAGCGTCGAGGAGCTCATCTTCGCTGCGCGTGAGGATCGGCTGAATCCCGGCGCAGGAGGACTCGATCTTGCGGGCGTTCTGCGCGCTCTTCCCGCTGACGTGGCGATCGCCGTCGAGATCCCGAACAGCAAGCTCGCGGCGCAGATGAGCGACCAAGAACGCGCACGGCAAGCGCTCGAGGCAACCAAAGCACTCGTCGAGACCGTGAGCGCCGAGCGCTCGGGCGCAGCCTAGTTCAGACCGATCCAGCGGCCTTCGCGGGCCGAACGGAACATCGCTTCGATGATGCGAAGCGTGACCAGCGAGTCCTCGATCGGCCAGTGGCGAACGGCCTCGCCGCGAACGAGCGCCGAGAAACGCTCCACCTGCAATGCGTATTGATTGACGGGCGGGAAATCGTGGATTTCGGTCGGAAAAGCCCCAACGCTCGTCTCGTCGCCGATGTGGACGCTGCATGCGGTCGGACGCGCCTGCGCATAGGGAAAGTTCGCGCGCAGCCACCCGTTGCTGCCGAGCACGGAGAATTGCTGGTGCGTTGCCCAGGCTGAGGTCGCGCCCTGCGAGCTGGCGGTGAAGCTCGCATGCGCGCCGCCATAATCCAGCAATGCCGTCGTCAGCCGGTCGATCTTGAACTCCGGGTCCACATCAAGCGTCGCGCAGACGCGAACCGGAGCACGTCCAAACACGAGGTTGCACGCGGCGATCACATAGGTGCCGAGATCGTAGGCTGCGCCGCCGCCGAGGCCCGGCTGATTGCGGATGTCGGCGGGATCGAGAAAGCGCTTCGCGATCGTTCCCTGAACGGCGAGCGGCGCACCAATTCTGCCGCCCTTGAGGATGTCCTCGATGAGTACCCATTGCGGGTGATTGCGAAAGACGAGCGCCTCCTCGATCAGTCCGCCCGTCGAGTTACGGACCTCGATCAATCGCTCGACGTCACAAGCAGTGAGGCACAGCGGTTTCTCGCAAAGCACGGCCTTGCCCGCTTTGAGGGCGCGCTCGCACCATTCGACATGCAGCTGGTTGGGAAGCGGGATGTACACGGCCTCGACGTCGTCATCCGTGAGGAGGTCGCCGTAGTCTCCGTACGCGCACTCGACACCGAGACCACGTGCGGACGCCTCCGCCCGTGCAGCGTCGCGCGACGCAATTGCAAGGCATTGCGCATGTGCGACCTCCGCGATGGCAGGAATCGTCCGCTCAACCGCAATCTTGGCCGTACCCAGCACACCCCAGCGGACAGGCTCAGCCATCAGCTGCTAGTTCGCTCGCGGTACGCGTTTACCGTACACTGCCCATGATTTGACGCGCGTGGTCGCCGGGATCCAGCCGCCCGGCATCAGATCGGTGAACCCGATCTCCTCGACCTTCGTCAGATCAGGCGTCGCGACCGACGTCGGGATGATCGGTGTGAGGCCAGGCCGCGGCTCCCGCTTGTTGCTGGCGTTGGTCGGCTTGTCAGTCATCAGCAAGCGGCGCCAGTGGAGGTCGGAGAGCACATACTCCCGCTCCATCCACGCGGTGGATTCGGGGCTACCCTCCTCGCTCACGAAGTAGTTGCCGTCGGCGGTCTTCAGCATGACATGCGTGAAGCGCCAGCCGCTGTTGCGCGTCGTCAGCCGGACCTTTCCGTTGCTCGACAGATCCCACAGCGCCGCCGGATCGCTTAAGGTGATGGCCCAGTTCGTGATGGACTCGCCCGTGTAGGTATAGTCCTCCAGCGGGTGGAACGTCTTCCGGATGCCTGCGACGTCGCCATAAAGATGCAGGCGCAGATCCTGATTGCCGAGGTTGGCCTGCGTCATCGGTTGAGCCTGTGGAGCGCGAGTCCATTTCTCCTCGAAGAGCAGGGCCGGGGGCGTCGGGTCGGCGCCCATCTGCCTTTGCACCGCAGTTACGGGTCCGCGTAGAGGATGCTCCTGCGCGAGGGCCGCGGAGCTCAACAAGACCAGCGTCACGGCGGTGGATCTGAGCATCGCCAAACTCCTCATGGCAGCGAGTACGCAATCAGATCGTCCGCCGCGGCGGGATCTTGCAGGAAGCTCCCGCCGGTTGCCGGGAAGACGACGTATTGCTTGCCCTTGGGGCCCATGTACGTGACCGGCACCGAGTGGTTCGGGGCCGGCAAGTCGGCCGTCCACAACAGCTTGCCGGTGCGCGCATCGAACGCGCGAAAGCGCGAGTCGTCGGTTGCGCCGACGAAGACGAGCCCGCTCGCCGTCGCGATTGTTCCGCCCAGGTTCGGTCGTCCCGTGTTGCGCTTCCCTTCCGGCAGGCTGTCCGTCTCGCCAAGGTTCACGCGCCACGCGATCTCGCCCGTGTTGACATTGACCGCGTAGAGGCTGCCCCACGGCGGCTGTTGGCACATCATGTTGCTGACAGGCTCTTTGAACCGGCCGAGCAGCCCCGCCATGTCGTACTGGATTTGCGGGTTGATGCCCGGCCCTGCGCCGGCAACGCCGATGACCTTGCGTGGACTGCCGCGAACATCGATGCCCGTGAGTTGACCAAGGTCGTGCGTGTTGACGAACAGCAGCCCGAGCTTCGGATTGTAGGAAACACCACCGTAGTTGGCCGAGCCGAGCGCGCCAGGGAAGTTCAGCGTCGGACGCTTCCAGCCAGGGGGATTGTAGGGTCCGCCGAGGCCGATGTTGTTGTCCTTGATGAGCGCACGGCAATAGCGCTCGAGTTCGGGCGTCACCGTTGCGACTTCATCGGCCGACATCGCGACGCGTGCCAGTGGCTCGGGCTTGAGCGGAAACGGCTGCGTCGGCGAGGCCAGCTCGCCAGGCACTTCGCTGACGCGCACGGGGCGCTCCTCGGCGCCGTAGATCGGCTTGCCTGTGCGACGGTCAAGGAGGAACAGGATGCCCATTTTGCCGATGGTCGCGACGGCGGGGATCGTCCGGCCGTCGCGGTGAATGTCGAACAGTGCCGGCGGAGCGGAGTTGTCGCCGTCCCAGATGTCGTGGTGGACGAGCTGGAAGTGCCACAGCTTTCGGCCGGTACGAGCGTCGAGCGCGACGAGGCTCGTTCCGTAAAGGTTGGCGCCATGACGATCGCCGCCATAGCGGTCCCAGTCGGGCGCATCGGTCGGCACGAACACCATGCCGCGCTTATCGTCGACGGTGATGAGTCCCCAGACATGGATCTCGCGCTGTCGTTCGGCGCTGCCGATTGCCCAGCTGTCATAGCCTTCGGCGCCTTTGGGCGGGACGGTCGCGAAGCGCCACAATTCCCGGCCCGTAAGTACGTCGAAGGCGCGGATGTCACCATCCCGGCCGCTGCCGTTGGGGTTGGCGTATCCCGAAATGATGATGTCCCGGTAGATCGACGGCGGCGAGTTGTTGCTGCCGCGCCTGGCCTTCCCGGCGAGCACGCCGTCGACACCGAAACCTGGCGCTCCCTTCCCGGTCTTCGCATCCAGTGCGACCAGTCCGCCGTCCGCGGTCGTGAAGACCACGCGCGGCGCGTGTCTCGAATCGCCACGCCAGTAGGCGACGCCCCGAGTTGGCGCCTGCGCTGCGTAGTTCCAGACTTCCTTGCCGGTGTCGGCATCAAGCGCCACGACCCGTCCGTAGGGCGTCGAGATAAACATCAGGCCATCCGCGACAATCGGAGTCACTTCCGACTGGATGAAGCGGCGCTTCGGTGTGGCCGAGACCGTCGCCTCCGCTGCTTCGGGAGCAGCGCCTTGCGCTTGACGAGGCGACCCGCCGCCAAAGCCCGTACCCACTTCCATACGCACTCCAGGCGGGCGCATCTGGTAGGTCCACGCGCGCTTCAGATTGCCGACGTTCGCCGGCGTGATCTGGGTCAGCGGCGAAAAACGCATGCCGCCCGGATCGCGTCCGTAATTCGTCCAATCGCCCTGTGGAGCAGCGAGCGCAGCGCTGCTGAGGACTGCAGCACCGAGCGCCAGCTTACGCAACGTCGATCAAGCCTTCATTCGACGGCACGTATGCGACCGGCTTGTCCGTGATCGTCTTCAACCAGAGGGCGAGCTCGCGTGCAGCCGGCTCTTCCTTCGCGATCGACCCGACCAGCAGCAGCGCTTTGCGCTCGCCGAGCGCGATCGCGTCCATCACGTAAGCGGTGGTCTCCGTCTCGTGGACTTCGCCCGCGATCAGGAGGTTCACATCGCGGCGCGAGATCAAGGGTGCGAGCGCATTGGGTCGGCTCGACTCCGTCGCCACCGCAACCCCCGTGACCGCCATTTGCGGGTCGCCAACGAGGCGGACCGTATTCGTCGGAAGAACCCTCTTCACGCGCCGGACGAAGTCAACAACGCGCGTCGGCGCCGTCGCATAGACGAGACCATCGGCAAGGTTGAGACCCGGCGTTGGTTTGGCAAGACCGATGGCTCTTGGGAATGCCGTCGTGATCGCTGCGCCCTTCGAACCGACGCGGGCATCCTGCAGGCGCAGCACGGCGATGCCGCTCTTCTCGATGAAGGCAATCTTTTCGGCGAGGGCAGGCTCTGGCTTTCCGACCGGGCGATCCTGGCTGTCTCCAAGGAATGCCTCGCGGCTGATGACGATGTTCGCGCCGATCTCCTGGGCGCGTTTGACTACTGCGGTCGATGCGCGCGCCGCAACGACGATCGCCTTCACGGGAACGTCACCGTCGCCCGCACGGAATCCATCCACTAGAGCGCCCGGTGCACGATAGGAGCCGCCAGCAATAGCAAGGTCGCGGCGGCCGGGTGCGTCGACACCGCGGTGGCGGTGCGCCTCTGGGCCAAGCGCCGCCTGAATGCGCTCGAAGAGCTCGTTTCCGGTTTCGGCCATCGCGTTTCCTCAGACCGGATTGCTGTAGGGATCGACCAGCGGCAGCCAGCGGACCGGCAGGGTCGGAAAAACGGTCTTGAGCCACTCCGCGACCACGCCCATGCCGGGATCTTCGTTGGTATGGCCCACCAGATAGACTGTGATCGGCCGGCTGGCTGCGAGGTCCTGCGCATAGCCGAGTACTTCGGGCTCCCGCACCTCGCCGAGGTAGACGGCGTCGACATCGGACGTCATCTGGCTGATCTGCACGTTCTCGCCAGGCATTCCCGCCGACACGCTGATCGTCGAGATCTGACGGTTCGGATCGCCGAACATGCGCAGCGTGCGCCGTCCCATCTTCTCCTTGATCGAGCGGCCAATCTCACTCGCCGACGCCGTCGGAAGCTTTACAATCGGCCGGCCGTTGCGATCCGGGACGCGATACTTGTCCCAGCCCAGCTGGCGCAGCAGCCCCACGGTGATCGCATCGCCCGGCCGCGAGTGCGCATGGCCGTGCATGCGCTGGATCACCATGCGGTTGGCATCAATGAACCTCTTCTTGCCGGTGATCACGGGGTCGTCATCAGGCAGCACGAACTCGGCGAGATCGTCATAGCGTTCATAGAAACTGGCCTCGTGCGGAATGATGTAGTTGAGGCCCGCAGCCTTCGCTCGGCGCAGCACGTCGAGCGAGGAAAAGAAGCAGGTCGCGATGCCGGTGATCGGCGCGTCGTGATCGCCGTAGATGATGCGGTCGTCAGTCGGATTGGGATTCCAGTACTGACCAGACGCGCGCTTGATCTCGGCGAAAACCTCCCGCGCCGTCAGCCGCTTGCGCTGGCCGAAGCTCGCGGTCGCGGGCAACAGCGCGGAGCCGGCGATCCCGCCGATCGCCGCGCGCCTGCTGAGAGGCAGCATCAATCGATACCGTGCTTGGCGACGTGCCAGCCAGGAGCCGTGCAGAGCGTGCAGTTCTTGCCCTGGAACATTGTCGCGGCCGCCCGCCTGCCCTTGAGCTTCCAGTCGAGCCACGCGGTGGCAATCCTTGCGAAGAAGCCGCCGTTCTCCTGCCCATAGGTGCCGAGGTGGGTCATCTTGTCCTGCCAAGCGCCGAACACTGGAATGCCGCGGTCACCGAGACGTTTCACATTGTCGATCCCGGCATGAAAAGCGATGTCGTTTTGCGCATCGCCATGGATGTAGGCGATCGGCGTGTGAATGCTGGCGAGCACCGCCGACGGATCGGTCGGATTATTGGGGATCATGCCGACCCCGCTCGACCAGATTACCATTGTCGTAATGCGCGGATCGGCCGCAACGTTGAGCGCCTGCACGCCGCCGCAGGACTGGCCCATGACGGCAATCTTCGACGTGTCGAGGCGATGATAGAAAGGGCTTCCAGGCCGCTCGTTTTCGCGCACCGCCCAGTCGATGGATTCGATCAGTTGTTCCTTGGTCGTGGTGCCCGGCGCACGCCGCGCATTGGCCGCGCGCTGCTCCGCTGACGGGGGCGGAGGCGGCGGGCTTCCGGGTGGACGAACCGCCGGGTTTTCCTGCGGGCCCACCTCCAGCTTGTCGTTCGCCATCACGCCGTTGGCAGCGATAAAGTAACCATGGCTCGCGACGTCGGTCAGGAAGTAGCGGAAGCGGTTTCCGGCATTGATGCAAGCACCATTGCCCCACGCGACGATCGGCAGCTTGCCCGCCGCTTTAAGGTTCTTAGGATAGTAGAGCACGTGCGCGGGCAGGCTGGCGTCCGTCGCCATGATTGCCTTGTAACGGCCGCTGCCGAGCGCCTTGTCGTAGGGCTCGACCGCGCGGCGGCCGAACGGTAGCGGCCGACCGTCGGCATCCTTGTCGGGAAGCAAGGTCGGCGCGGGCGGAACGGTCTGCGCAAAGCCCGGGCCCTGAACAGCGAGACCGGCAACGAGCAACAGCACTTTCTTCATGAACGACCCTCTCCCCAGATGGATGTTCCAAGCATCCAAGCTTCCAGCTTATTCGGACGCAGTCAATCATTTTGTCCGACATAATACTTTGCTATGCGAACGAGCGTCGAGCGATCGGCGATGTGCCGGTTCGTTCGTGGGGAGACAGATTGGATGATCAGGAAATTCGCGTTTGTGCTCGGCACCGTGTCTCTTGCCGCAATGTCTGCGGCTTCCATTGCGCAAGTCGATCGAGACGAAGACGAACAGGTCGCGAGCGCGGCTCCCGCAGCTGCTCCCTTGTCGGAAGAATATCTGCTGCTCGGCGATGCGACTCGGGGCGCCGGCGAACCAATGATTGCCGTCGACCCGACCAATCCGAAGAACATCATCGCCGTTGCAATGGGCAACATCCAGCAGGTCAACGGCCAGCCCGCCACCGCGAACTCGACCGAGCTTTACCACTCGCTGCCGCGTTCCACGATCACGTGGCTCGCCGTGACCCATGACGGCGGATCCACCTGGAAGGTCGGTGAATTCCCGATTCTCTCGGGAAAACTCACGCGCTGCCCGGATGCGTTCGCCGATGTGACGAAGGACGGCACGTTCATCGCCGGTTGCGAGCCCCGCCAGACGATCGATCCCGATGACCTCGGCATGTCGGCGTTCCGCATTTCGAAGGACAAGGGCGACAGCTGGGGCCCCGTCGTGCAGCTGGTCAGCGACTTTCAGCTCAATCGCTTCGCCCCGGGACTCAAGCCGATCTCGGGCGCTTGGCCCAAGGGCGGCAAGTCGGCATCGAACTCGCCGTGGGATCGCCCGTTCACTTACATCGACGACAGCACGGGCGTCATTTACGCCCAGGCCGGAGGTGGCTGGACCGAGGTCGGCGCGGAAGCCGGCAAGCGCCGTCCGCAGGCCTACATCACGGCCTCGACTGACGGAGGCCGCACATTTGGCCAGATCCATTCGTGGGACTCGCCCGAGTGGCAGCAACAAAGCCGCGGCCTGTCGATGAGTGCGGGCCATGGCGTTGTCGCCGTGACCTATATCGCAAGCCGCGCGCCGGCTTCGGCAAATGCCAAATGCCCGTGCGCAGTGCTTGGGCTTAGCCGGGACCGCGGCAAGACCTTCTCCTACCGCGTGCTTCGCAACATCAGCATCCCTTCGGGCCTGACTGACCCGCGTGACCCGCGTGCGAACGGGGGACTGAACCGCATCTCGATCGATCCGACCAAGGCAGGCCGCATTGCGCTGCTCAAGTCCGACGGCCCGAACCTGTCGGTCGCCGTCAGCGAGGACTGGGGAGCGACTTTCGGACCCTTCGTCCCGGCTGGCCGCGCTCCAGCTTCGATCTCCACGAGCAAGCAGGCGTTCGAATATTCGCGCGACGGCATTCTCGGGCTGATGTGGCGGGCGATCTACAAGGACCAGAGCTACGATGTCTGGGCCTCGATCTCGCGCGATGGCGGAAAGAGCTTTGCCAATCCCCTGCGCGTCAGCCACGCGCGCTCGCCGGGCTCCGACCCGTACCGGAGCGCGGGACGATTTGGCGACGACATCCAGGACTTCTCGATGGATCGCACCAACATGCACATGGTGTGGGGCGATTCCCGCGCGGGCTTCCAGGGCGTCTTCTATGGTCGACTGCCCTTGTCCGCTTTCACCCGGTGACGGAAGGCATATCCGGCAAGGTCGTCATTATTACCGGTGCAAGCAGCGGCCTCGGCGAGGCCGCTGCTCGCGACCTTGCCGCCAAGGGCGCAAGGCTGGTGCTCGGCGCGCGACGTCTCGATCGACTCGAGGAGCTCGCCGACCGCTTGGCGCTGGGGCACGGCGCGGCTGTTCCGACGGACGTCACTCGACTCGCCGATGTAGAGCGCCTCGTTGATCGTGCAGTCGAATTGCACGGACGCGTCGACGTCCTCGTCAATAACGCCGGCATCATGCCGCACTCGCCGTTCGACCGTCTCAAGGTCGACGACTGGAGCCGCATGGTCGACGTCAACATCAAGGGCGTCCTGCACGGAATCGCGGCCGCGCTGCCGCACATGCAGCGTCAAAAGAGCGGCCAGTTCATCAATGTGTCGTCCGTAGCGGGTCATAAGGTGAGGCCCGGCGCCGGCGTCTATGCAGCGACCAAACATGCCGTGCGTGCGCTGTCGGAAGGGCTACGGCAGGACGTGAAGCCCTACAACATCCGCGTCACGCTGATCTCGCCCGGCGCGGTCCGAACGGAGCTCGCCGACAGCATCACCGAGCGGGACATCGCGTCCACCTTCGAGCGTTATTACGCGGATACCGCCGTCTCGGCGGATTCGTTCGCGCGCTGCGTCGAATTCGCAATCAGCCAGCCCGAGGATGTCGACATCAACGAGATCCTCTACCGTCCGACGCGGCAGGAGTTTTGAGGCTCAGCCTGGCTTGCGGAACTTCAGGACGAACTGGTCGGTCTTCCCGCGAATGCCGGTTTCCTGAACCTTCGCACTGTGGTCGTCCGCCGGATGACGAAGGAGGTTGCTCTCCGCATCGAGGACGAAGCCCGCGGCCTGCACTTCCTGCCGGACGACGGTGTCCTCGATCCGGTGGAGCGTGGACGTCTGGCTCGCTCCTGCTCCCGGCGCTGTTTCGTGATCCACGATCAGGTAGATGCCGCCCGGTTTCAGAGCCCGGAACGCCGCCGCATTCAGCGCCTGAGCAACGTCGCCGCCTGCCGGCAGCTTGTTGTTCTTGAAGTCGTGGTAGTTGAGCGTGGTCCAGACGATATCAACCGGCTCCGGCACCGGGATTGTCCCCGGCTCAGCCACTGACACGGTCAAATTGGGCCGCTTGCCGGCGATTTCCTGGAGCGCCGGCGATGCTCGACCCGAGAATGCGTAGACATGTCCGGTGGGACCGACGGCTCCCGTCAGAAGCCTCGTGAAATAGCCGCCGCCCGGCGCGAGCTCGGCGACCTTTACACCCGGGCGAACGCCAGCGAACTCCATGAGCTCCACGGGTTTGCGATCGACGTCGCGGGCGACGTCCGCAGCTGGCCGGATCGGATCGGCAAGGACGGCGGCAAGATTAGGTGCGGGGCTCGTGGCGACGGTCGAACAGGCCGCCAGGGCGATGGCCAAAAACGCAGCGCCGACGCGAATTCGTGTGGGGATTTTCATTGTGCCGATCCTTTACGCCAGCGCCACTCGATAAAGCTGCAAAAGCGCGCTCCACGCACGTTCTGCCTGCACCGCATCATAGGCCTGCCCGCCAGGAACGCACCAGCCGTGGTTGGCCGGATAGACCTCGACCGTTGCCTTGCGCCCCGCCGCGATGAATGCCGCCTTCAGCTGGTCCTTGACCTCAGGCTTCTGCGCATCGTCGTTCTGCGCCTGCAGAACGAGCCAGGTCGAAGCCGGGTTGGTCTTCTGGATAAGGAGGTGCGGGCTGTCTGCATCTTTGCTGACAAGGCCGTTGCCGCCATGGAAGCTGCCGATTGCGCCGACGCGGCCGGGCACGGCGGCCGCGGTCTGGAAGCTGAGCCCTCCTCCCATGCAGTAACCCTGCACGCCTGCTTTCCTGCGCTTGTTCGTCTTTGGCTGCGCGTCGAGGAATCCGAGGTAGGCTGACGCGTCCCCCGGCACGTCCGTCATTGCCTTGCGATAGCCGCCGAGCACCTCGCGTGTCTTGGGGTCGCCGAAATTTATCGGTCCTTCGAGGACCGGCGCCTTTTTCGAGCGGTAGAATGGATTGGGCACCAGCACGACATAACCCTGGGCAGCGAGGCGGCGGCCCATGTCCCGGAACGTCGGCCGTAAACCCATGATGTCCGGCCACATCAGGACGGCCGGGAACGTGCCCTTTGCCTTGGGAGTGAAGAGGACGGCGTCGGCCGTGCCGTCCCTCGTCTTGATGAGAACATCTTTTTCATCGACGGTCGGCGACGTCGGTGCCGCCGCCTGCGCAGCGCCGGCCGCAGCAACGGCGATGAGGCCGAATGTTCGCCGCGAGATCCGGCCGTCTTCAACCAGGCCCTGGTGGATGAACTCGTCACACATGCTTTGGACTCCCTGATTGGACACGAGATTTTTCACGTTGCAGCGCGAATCGCAAGCGAACGGACTAACCGGTTAATGAGCGCGCCTGCCGCGCCCGGGCGCCGATGATGTCGAGGCTGTCGCCCGGCTTTACGAACCAGCTCCCACCGACGCACGGCACAGACTGTAATCCGAGCCAGGCGAGAACAGTGTCGGGCCTGATGCCGCCCGTTGGGCAGAATCGAATGTTCCCGAAGGGACCTGCCAAAGCGGTAAGGGCCGCGGTCCCGCCGGCTGCAACGGCCGGGAAGAATTTGAAACTGTCGAGCCCGAGCTCGAGTCCGCGCATGATGTCGCTCGCCGTTGCAACGCCCGGGAGATAGGGAATCCAGGTTTCTATCACGGCTTTGCCGAGCGCTGCGGTGAGGCCCGGAGAAACGATGAACTGGCTGCCGGCCTTGGCCGCCTCGTCGACCTGTCGCTCGTCGAGCACTGTACCCGCGCCGATGATGGCGCCCGGAACGCTCGACATCGCCCGAATGGCATCGAGTGCGAGCGGCGTTCGAAGCGTCACTTCAAGTACCGGCAGGCCCGCGTTGACGAACGTCTCGGCGAGCGCCGCCCAGTCCATTTCATCCTCGAGCACGAGCACTGGAATGATCGGCGCTGAGCGCATGATTTCATCGATTGTCATCCCTGCCCGGCCTCCATTGCAGCGAGCATCGCCGAAGCTCCGGCTTCCGCTTCGTTCACATGCATCCGCATCATCGCGAACAGCTCGCGCCCGGCGCCGACCGGCGGAGGCGGCGAGTTCGCCGCGGAGCGCGCCGCAAGATCAATTCCGACCGCTTCGAGGACACCGTTGCGCGCATCGAGGCGGATCAGGTCGCCGTCGCGGACACGTGCCAGCGGTCCGTCGGGCAGCGCCTCGGGCGAGACGTGGATCGCTGCCGGCACCTTGCCGCTCGCGCCCGACATTCGGCCGTCGGTGATCAGCGCGACGCGGTGGCCGCGGTCCTGGAGAACGCCGAGCGCCGGCGTCAGCTTGTGGAGCTCGGGCATGCCGTTGGCGCGCGGACCCTGGAAACGGACGACAACCGCGACGTCGCCATCGAGGCCTCCAGTTTTGAACGCCTCGAGGACTTCGTCCTGGTCCGAAAAGCATCGGGCGGGCGCTTCGACCAGCCACCTGTTCTCCTCGACGGCGCTGGTCTTGAACACGGCGCGGCCGAGATTGCCCTCGACAAGCCGCAGCCCGCCATCGGCTTGGAACGGATCGGAAACCGGTCGCAGCATGTCAATGTCAGCGCTTTCTTCGCAACTCCTCCAGACGAGCTCGTCGCCGTGGAGCTCGGGATTACCGATCCGGGCATCGATCAAGTCGGTCCCGGCCGCGTGGTGACCGGCATGGATGAGGCCCTCGCGCGACAATGTGTAGCTCACGAATGCCATGCCGCCGGCATCCTGAAAGTCGTTCACGTCCTTTGCGCCGTTCGGATAAATCCGGGCAATCAACGGCACTTTAGACGACAGTTCGGCGAAGTCCTGCCAGTCGATGACTATACCGGCCGCGCGAGCGATCGCCGGGAGATGGATGAAGTGATTGGTCGACCCGCCCGTCGCCAGGAGGCCCACCATCGCGTTCACGATCGCTTTCTCATCCACGACATTTGCGAGCTGCCGTTCGCCGGTGCGCGCAAGATCGGCGAGGCGATGAACGGCCGCACGGGTCAGTGCCTGCCGGAGCGGAGTCCCCGGATTGATGAACGCCGCATTCGGAATATGGAGGCCCATCAGCTCCATCATCATCTGGTTGGAGTTTGCGGTGCCGTAGAAGGTGCAGGTGCCTGGCGCGTGATAGGATCGGCTCTCGGCTTCCAGGAGCTCGTCCCTCCCTACCTTCCCTTCGGCATAAAGCTGGCGGACGCGCTGCTTCTCCTTGTTCGGAAGGCCTGACGGCATCGGCCCGCCGGGCACCAGGAGCACCGGCAAATGGCCAAACCGAAGCGCGCCGATCAGCAGGCCGGGCACGATCTTGTCGCAGATGCCAAGCAGTGCCGCGGCGTCGAACATCCCATGGCTGAGCGCAATGGCCGTCGCAAAAGCGATCACGTCGCGGCTAAACAGCGACAGGTCCATGCCTGGCTGTCCCTGCGTCACGCCGTCGCACATCGCCGGGACGCCGCCCGCGACCTGCGCCGTCGCGCCGACCTCACGCGCGAAGATCTTCATCTGCTCCGGGTAGCGAGCGTAGGGCTGATGCGCCGACAGCATGTCGTTGTAAGCTGTGACGATACCGATGTTGGGACCGGCGAGATGCCTGATCGCGTCCTTGTCTTCGCCCGACGCGGCGAATCCATGCGCAAAGTTCCCGCAGCTGAGGCGCGGTCGATTGATACCGCGCTCCTTCTGCCGAGCCATCAGGTCGAGATATTTGCTGCGGGTCGGCTTCGATCGTTCGATGATACGGTCGGTGACGGCGGCAACGGTCGGATGAAGTGCCATGCCGCCCACCCTTACTCGTGCCAGCTGATGCCGTCGCGTTCTGTCAGCGCGATTGCGGCTGATGGCCCCCAGGTCCCAGCGCTGTAAGGGCGGGGAGCGATCCCTTTCTCGGCCCAGGCGCCTCGAATGCGGTCGATCCAGGTCCACTGGGCTTCAACCTCGTCGCGGCGGACAAACAGCGTCGGATCACCTTCGATAAGGTCGAGCAGCAGCCGCTCGTAGGCGATTCGCCGGCGATATTCGCTGAACGCATTGGTGAGGCCGATGTCGAGCGGGATCTCGCGCAAGCGCACGCCCTGGCGATCAAGGCCCGGCGTTTTCGCCATCAATCGAAGCTCGATGCTTTCCTCCGGCTGCAGTCCGATGATCAGCTTGTTGGGCCTCGTCGTCGCGCCGCGCGAGGCAAAAATCGAATAGGGCACGTCCTTGAACTGGATGAAGATCTCGGTGTCGCGCATGGGCATGCGCTTCCCGGTGCGGAGGTAGAAAGGGACGCCCTTCCAGCGCCAGTTGTCGATATGGATTTTGAGCGCGACGAAGGTTTCAGTGCCGCTGTCGTGGCCGATCTCCTCGGCATAGCCGGGCACCGGCTCTCCGTCGATCGCGCCGCGCATGTACTGACCCGTTACGGTAGAATGCTCGGCATCCGCGGCTCCGATCGGGCGAAGCGCGCGAAGCACCTTCACCTTCTCGTCACGGACAGCCGTCGCATTGAAATCGCTTGGCGGTTCCATTGCCACCAGCGCCAATAGCTGCAGCATATGGTTCTGCACCATGTCGCGGAGGGCGCCCGAACTCTCGTAATAGTCGCTGCGCCCTTCAAGACCAACGGTTTCCGCGACCGTGATCTGGACATGGTCGATATGCGTGCTGTTCCACAGCGGCTCGAACAGCGAGTTGGCGAACCTAAGAGCGATGAGGTTCTGGACTGTCTCCTTACCGAGATAGTGATCGATCCTGAACGTTCGCTCCTCGGGGAAGGCGCCCGCAACGGCGTCGTTGATCTCGCGGCTCGAATCAAGGTCCGTGCCGAGCGGCTTCTCGAGCGCCATTCTGACAGTGGGGCAGGCAAGCCCCGCCGAGGACAATCCGTCGATCACCGGCTTGAACAAGGAGGGCGCCGTCGAGAGGAAAATGCCGACGCCGTGGCATGGGTCGCCGATCCGCCCGGCAAGCTTCGCGAAACTCGACTGGTCGGTGATGTCGATCGGCACGTAGTGCAGTCGAGAAAGGAAGCGTTCGGCTATGCCGCTGCTGTAGAAACCCTCCGGCAGATGTTCCTGCAACGCCTGGTCCGCAAGTTGTCGAAAGCGTTCGTCGTCGAGGTCGCTGCGCGCAGTCCCGATGACCTTGAGACCGTCCGGCAGCAGGGCGTCCGAATCGAGCCCGTACAGCGACGGCAGCAGCATGCGCCTTGCGAGATCGCCGGTGGCGCCGAACATCACCAGGGTCGAGATGCGGTCGGCCATGGAACAGCTATAGGCAGGTGGTGACGCGTGTCATAGGCGGGTCCACGCAAGCCCGATCATCATCGCCAGTGCGGCGACGCTCGTCGCCATTGCCGCAACAGCCGGAAGGCTGCGCCGGCCCGCATAGACAAGGGCGATCCCCATTTTCACCGTCATGTTCACGATGATCGTACCGGCGATCGCCATCGCCGCGAGAAGGGGCGAGATCGCCGACTGGTGAAGTCCGCCCAACGTGATGATCGCGGTATCGACGTCAGTCGAGCCGACGATCAGGAGAAGAACCGCAATTCCCTGCTCGCCGAAGCGGCCGGCTGCCCATTTCGCTGCAACCGCGGCGAAGGCAACGAAGGCGACGAAACCGAGCGCCGGCAAGATCGCGATCGGATTGCCAGGAGGTGTCGGCGCGTCGCACTTCGGCGCACTTCGATAGAGCCAGAACCCCGCTGCCCAGGCGATGATCAATGCCGGCAGGACGAGAATCGCGAACGCTGCGAGGACACGCGTCGCGAGAATGCCGATGAGTAGCAAGACGCGAAGGTACATGACGGCGGTCGCGAGTGCGATGCCGGCATTTTCGGCGCCCGCTTCCTGCTCGCTTCCCAGCCGCTGCGCGAGCGACTGGGTCACCGCCGTCGAGCTGTAGGCGCCGCCGATGAGCGCCGTGGCGATGGTGCCGTGTCGCTCCCCGAAAATGCGATTGGCTACATAGCCAAGAAAGGAGAACCCGGTGACGAGCACGACCACCAGCCACAGCTTCTGCGGGTTCCAGGCGCCAAGGGGTCCATAGGGACCGTTGGGCAAGAACGGCAGGACGGCACCGGCGATCACCGCAAATCGGGCAAGCGCCTTCACATCGTCCTCGTCGAGCCTGTCGAGGAAGCCGTGGAGCTCCGCCTTGAGAGCGAGCAGAAAAGTCACGACGGCCGCCCCCGCGATAGCCAGCCCGGGCTGGCCAAAGCCTGCGATAAACCCGAGACCGACCGTGGTCAGTGCTGCGACGGGCGTCGTCGCGTCGGGCTTTCGCTTGAGCCCCGGCCGGTTAGCATATCCGATCGCTAGCGCAGCAACGAGGCCGGCAACGAGTGCGCCGGCGGCGAACGGCTGGCCGAACCGCCCGGCAAGCCCGGCAAGACCCGAAGCGAGGCCGACAAGCGTGAACGTGCGGACACCGGCAACCCGTGCGCCGGCACGAAGCCCGCGCAAATCAAACCCCCGCTCGAGCCCGACGAGGAGGCCGCAGGCAATTGCCGTCACGACGCAAAGCGCCTCGAAGCCGAGATTCACGCCGCGTCGGCCTTAGATCGCGAGGCCCGGATCGCCTTCGAGAACTTGCCGCTCAAGCCGCGGCTGCTCCCCCGGCTTCCAAAGGGAAGCCCAGTGCACGACCCGGTAGCGAAGGGGTCCACCGTCCGGCCGGTCGCTGCGCGTGACCGGACGCGGGATGCAGACGAACTCGGTCCGCATTTGATTTCCGGTGAGCCGAACCTTCGCATAGCCGTGGCCACCCAAATCGACGAACTCGAGATGCGGGGCAAGGCTCGGGTTCGAGAGCGATCTTGCACGGACGAGATCGAAGCCGTTCGCATAGTCGAGGCAGGACCTGACGCCGTGCTTCAGCAGCATGTTGAACGTCCAGTCCGGCCTGGCGGCGCCTGGCCGATCGGCGAGGAAGAGCCCCCGCAACGGGTGGTCCCCGGGTAGCCGGTGCTCATAGGCCTCCATGATCCCGGGACTTGCAAGCGAGGCACCCACAAAGCTGAGGCCAACCGGCTGATAGTTGCCGGGCGGGAGCTCGGCCGCGGCATAGCCGGCCCAGAAGCTGTGACGGTCACCCGAGACGATCGCAAAGCCGCTGATCTTCGCATTTTGAACAAGGTCGTAGATTTCCTTGCGCTCGACGTAGGCACTTCCATGGTCGCCGCCGCCGAGGCTCGCATAGCCGCCTGGCCACGCCTGCTTGGTCATTCCGGGGGGAATGTTCTGCGGATCGGCGCGCCAGTCGAGACAGCCGAGCGAGTTGCCCCAAATCTTCCACGTCGCTGTCGAACTCAACAGCCTGTCCTTGAGCCAGGCTTTCTGATCGGCGCCGAGGATCGTCTGAGGCGGTGCGTTTCTCTGGGGATTGGGAATGCGCACGTCGCCAAACACGATCTCGGCAGGTGGCTTCCCGCCGTCATACGCGCGGCCTCCGTCGAGGACCTGCATCGCGCTTTCCGGAAACATCCCGTTGAATTCGGGCGCGCCGAGCCTTTCGAGGGAGGCATCGTCGGTCGGATCCTTGCTCCGGTAGCTGTGCTGATCGGTGATGATGAGGTCGAGGTGGCGCCCGTACCGGAGCGCGCGGTAGCCGATGAGGCTGCGGATGGCGGCAAGGTTGTTCGGCTCGTCGCCGAGACCGTTCGCGTCCCATTTCTCGATGGGTACATTCTTCACGGACGGCGGTCCGAACGCTTCCAGCGAGCCGCTCGGCGCCTTTACCCGCGCCGGGATGAATTCGAACCAGGCCTGGTTCGCGGCGACTTTGACGCTCTGGCCGGGATGGCCGCCGTCGCCGGGCTTGAGGATGCTCTGCCACCCCTGCCACGAGAATTCGTGATTGTCCCAGATGCCGACGAACGGCCAGCGCGCGCGCGCCTCCTGGAGATCCGGGTCCGCAAGATAGCCGCGATAAACGGCGCGATAACCCTCGACGGTCAGCGGATAGTGGAAATTGCCGTTCTTGCCTCCGTCCGGCAATCGCGCGACCTCGTAGATCGTGCGGTCGTACCTCGTCTTGACCTCGTCTGGGTACTGAACCACCTCGTAGATGAAGTCGCCGAGATGGAGGACGAAGCCGAGCTGCTCGGAGCGTGCGGCACGCTCATCCTCGAAGATCATCCGGCGGTAGGCATTGAGCTTCCCTTCGTTGACGCTCTGGCAGCTGACGAAGGCGAAATTGACCGGACTGGGATCGTTGCGGGACGGCGCGGTGATGGTCCGACCGATCCGGCTTCCGTTTCCTTCAGCATCGCTGAAGCGGTACCAATAGACCTTCGACTGTCTCAGGCCGCCGACCAGCACTCGCGTCGTCCAGTCCGCCGCGGCCGAGACGGGAGCAGGCGCTTTGGCGATCACTCGGCGAAACGTCTCGTCTTCCGCGACCTCGAGTGTGAGGACGTGCCGGTTTCCATCCGTGAATGGGCGGCGGGTCCACAGGATGACGCTGCTCTCGTCGGGATCACCTGAGGCAACGCCTTCGGGGTAAAGGTCCCGGCGCTCCCGCCACTTGACGCGCGATGCACGAGCCCTTCCGGTCCACGCGATCGACGCTCCCATTGCCGCAGCCGCGTGGATGAAATCGCGGCGGCTGAGCGTCATCTCTTATCTCCTGTTCAGTCTCTCCGCATGCCAGACAAGGTGATCGGCCATGAACGTCGAGATGAAATAATATGAGTGGTCGTACCCCGGCTGACGCCGCAGCGTCAGTGGAATGCCGGCCTCCGCGCATGCTCGCTCGAGAAGCTCCGGCCGCAATTCATTTTCGATGAACGGGTCCGCATCACCGACGTCGACGAGGAGGTCAGCCAGGCGCGCCCCGTCCTCGATGAGGGCAACGGCATCATGCTTGCGCCAGCACGAGCGGTCATCGCCGAGATAACCGGTGAGCGCCTTTTGCCCCCACGGTACCTGGCCAGGAGCGACGATCGGCGCGAATGCCGAGACGCTCTTGAAGCGATCCGGGAAGGTGAGCGCGACCGTCAGTGCGCCGTGACCCCCCATCGAATGTCCGGTGATCGCCTGCCGGTTCATGTCGGCGGGGAACTCGTCGGCGATGAGCCTGGGAAGCTCGTCAGTGACATAGCTCCACATCCGGTAATTGAGTGACCACGGCTCCTTCGTCGCATCGACATAGAAGCCCGCGCCAAGCCCGAAATCGTAGCCTCCTGTCGGATCATCGGGCACGCCCTCGCCGCGTGGGCTCGTGTCCGGCGCGATGAAGATCAACCCGAGCTTTGCGCAAAATGCGCGATACTCGCCTTTCTCAGTGACATTTGCATGAGTGCAGGTGAGACCCGACAGATACCAGACCACAGGCACCCTGCCGCCCTCCTGCGCCTGCGGCGGCAGGAAGATCGAGAAGATCATGTCGCTCGAGGTTGCCGCCGACGGATGGCGGACGACGAGCTGCCGACCACCGTGCGACCTGTTCTCCGAAATGATCTCGATGGTCATTGTTCCGGACGATGCAGCCCGCAGAGCTTGTGGCCGTCAGGATCGCGAAGATAAGCGAGATAGAGCTTGCCGAATGCGTTCTCCCGGAAGCCCGGGGGATCCTCGATCGATGTCCCGCCTGCTTCGACGCCGCGCTGATGCCAGGCGTCAACCTCTTCTGGACTGTCGAGGCTGAACCCAATCGTCCCGCCATTGGCGCAGCACGCCGGCTCGCCATTGATCGGCTTGCCGATCATGAACACCGACCCGTTACGGCGGTAGGCAACGCGTCCCTTGTCGTCGACACGCCCCTCCTTCTCGAACAGCCGGTCGTAGAATTTCCTGGATCGCTCGACGTCATTCGATCCGACCATGATGTGGCTGAACATGTTGGCTCCCTAGTAAACCACCACCGCGCGGATGCTTTCGCCCGCATGCATCAGGTCGAAGCCCTTGTTGATGTCCTCGAGGCTGAGCGTGTGGGTGATCATCGGATCGATGGCGATCTTCCCGTCCATGTACCAGTCCACGATCTTCGGGACGTCGGTCCGGCCCTTGGCGCCGCCGAATGCCGTCCCGCGCCAGTTACGCCCGGTGACGAGTTGGAAAGGGCGGGTTGCGATTTCCTTGCCAGCTTCGGCGACGCCGATGATGATGCTGGTGCCCCAACCGCGATGGCAGCATTCGAGCGCGGTGCGCATCACTTCCACGTTGCCGGTGGCGTCGAACGTGTAATCTGCGCCGCCGTCGGTGATCGCCAGCACCGCATCGATGATCGCCTGGCGGTCCTTGCCGCGGCCATCGATAAAGTCGGTCATGCCGAACCTGCGGCCCCACTCCTCGCGCGCCGGATTGATGTCGACGCCGACGATCCTGTTCGCGCCAACGAGCTTTGCGCCCTGGATGACGTTGAGACCGATCCCGCCAAGTCCGAAGACAACGACATTGTCGCCAGCCTGCACCTTCGCCGTCTTGGTCACCGCGCCGACACCGGTTGTCACTCCGCATCCGATGTAGCAGCTGGTGTTGAACGGCGCGTCCTCACGAATCTTGGCGACTGCAATCTCGGGCAGCACCGTGAAGTTCGAGAAGGTCGAGCAGCCCATGTAATGGTAGATGGTCTCGCCCTTGTAGCTGAAGCGGCTGGTTCCGTCCGGCATGACGCCCTTGCCCTGAGTTGCGCGGATCGCGGTGCAGAGGTTGGTCTTGCCCGAGAGGCACGATTTACACTGGCGGCACTCGGGCGTGTACAGCGGGATCACGTGATCCCCCGGCTTCACGCTGGTGACGCCCGGCCCGACCTCGCGAACGACGCCCGCACCCTCATGGCCGAGGATCGATGGAAACAGGCCTTCGCTGTCTAACCCGTCCAGCGTGTACGCGTCGGTATGGCAGATGCCGGTCGCCATGATCTCGACCAGCACTTCGCCCGCCTTGGGGCTCTCGAGATCCAGTTCGACAATCTCGAGAGGCTGCTTGGGTGCGAACGCAACGGCGGCGCGGGTCTTCATGGATGATCTCCAGTGATCGTGGCGGACCTATGCCGCGAGGAAGCTTCGTATCCAAGCCGCGACACGCTCATTGTCGTTTGGCGCATCCAGCGATGCGATCGCTGCGTCAGGGTCAGGCACGATGTCGTACCGTTTCTCGATGAGCGCCTTGGCGAATGCCGGCGAGAATTCGGGATGGAACTGGAACGAAATCGCCGGCCGATCCGTCCACGCAAGACCGGCATATGGCGTGAAGCCGGAGCTTGCGATGACCGTCGTCGCTGGAGGCTGGATCACGACCTGGTCCTGGTGCGAGGCTGGAGCGGCGATCTCGCCGGCGGCGTCGCCGTTCATCCACGGCTGCGAGCGTCGAATCGAATAACGATGGAGGCCTGCGCCCCAGCCCTTGTCGGACTTCTCGACCTCGCCGCCGAGCGCCTGCGCCATGATCTGGTGTCCAAAGCAGATGCCGACCAAGCGCGCCTGACGCGCTTCGCGGATGAATTGCTCCAGCGGCTGGATCCAGGGCAGCGGCTCGTAAACGCCTGCCGGTGATCCGGTGATGAGGAAGGCGCCGTGTGCGTCCGGATGAGCCGGAAGCCTGCCGGCCTCAACATCGTAGCTCTCGACCTTGAAGTCCTCACCCAGAAGGCGCTCGAACATCGCCGGATAGTCGCCGAACTCGTCAGCCAGGCAGCCCGGCGGACGACCGGTCTCGAGAATGCCGATCTTCATCGGCGACCGCCTTGCCACCTCAAACCCGTTGCGCCAATGCTTCAGTTGAAAGGGGAAGCATGGCTGAGACTCCGCTCGCTGGCCGCCACGCGCTGATCACCGGCGGAGGCACCGGCATCGGTGCTGCCGCAGCAGCGCACCTCCATGCTGGCGGGGCCCGGCTGTCGCTTCTCGGTCGCCGGATGGGACCGCTCGAGGCAGTTGCCGAAAGCCATGGCGGCACCGCGATCCAGTGTGACGTCACCGACGCCGGTCGGATCAAGCGGGCATTCGACGAAGCGCGCACCGCAAACGGCCCCATCGACCTCCTGATCGTGAATGCGGGGATCGCCGAGAGCGCACCTTTCCACAAGATGACGCGTGAAAGCTGGGACCGGATCATCGGCACCAATCTCACCGCAGCGTTCGAATGCTCGCGGGCAGCGATCGGCGACTTGCTGAAGAGCGACAACGGTCGTCTCGTCTTCATCGCCTCGGTCGCGAGCCTAAGGGGCGTTCCCTACGCAGCGCATTATGCTGCGTCGAAGCACGGGCTTGTCGGCCTCATGCGCAGCCTTGCCGCAGAATATGCCAAGACCAGTCTCACGGTGAACGCCGTCTGTCCCGGCTATGTCGACACCCCGATGACCGACCTTTCGGTCGCCCGTGTGTCCGAGATCACCGGCCGGAGCGAGGGCGATTCGCGCTCGGCGATCATCAACATGAATGCAAGCGGCCGCCTCGTCGATCCGCAGGCGATCGGCAATATCGTTGCCATGATCTGCTTACCTCTCAGCCGCGACATCAATGGCGCGGCGATCACGATCGACGGCGGGACCGCGGCATGATCTTCGACCCGGCAAGCTTCCGGCCCGAGCACTTCCAGTGGCAAATCGAGGATGGGATCGGGACGATCACGCTCAACCGCCCGGAGCGCAAGAACCCGCTTACGTTCGAGAGCTATGACGAGCTTCGCGATACCTTCCGCGCACTGAAGAATGCCCGCATGGTCAAGGTCGTGGTGATCCGCGGCGCGGGCGGCAACTTTTGCTCCGGCGGCGACGTCCACGAGATCATCGGCCCTCTGACGAAGATGGACTGCGAGGGCCTTCTCCGCTTCACCCGCATGACCGGCGACCTCGTCCGTGCGATGCGGCAGTGCCCGCAGCCGATCGTCGCGGCGGTGGAGGGCGTTTGCGCGGGCGCCGGCGCGATCCTTGCCATGGCGAGCGACATCCGCTTGGCCCAAGCCGGCTCCAAGACGGCCTTCCTGTTCACTCGCGTGGGGCTGAGCGGCGCAGACATGGGCGCCTGCGCGATCCTGCCGCGGCTGATCGGGCACGGCCGCGCCGCCGAGCTTTTGTTCACCGGCCGCACCATGACGAGTGACGAAGGTCTCGCGTGGGGTTTCTATAACCGCCTCGTCGACAACGTCTCCCGAGAAGCGCAAGCGCTTGCAACCGAACTGGCAAGGGGGCCGAGCATCGCCCATGCCGTCACCAAGCGACAGCTCGATGCCGAGTGGAACGTCACCATTGACGAAGCCCTCGAAATGGAAGCGCGGGCCCAGGCGCGGTGCATGGACACGGGCGACTTTCGCCGTGCCTACGAGGCTTTTGCGAACAAGCAAAAGCCGGTGTTCGAGGGCAACTGATGCCGGACCGAAGCTTCCTGTCCTGGCCTTTCTTCGAGGCTCGGCATCGGGAACTCGCGGACAAGCTGCTGGCCTGGTGCGAGGCGAACATCGGTGACCATGGCACCGATCTCGATTCTGAATGCCGCCGCCTGGTCGCGGAAATCGGAAGTGCGGGCTTCTTGAAGCTGAGCGTCGCTGACGGCCTTGCGAGGCCTGACGTCCGCAGCCTCGCGATCGTCCGCGAAACGCTCGCCTATCATTCGGCGCTTGCGGACTTTGCATTCGCGATGCAGGGCCTCGGCTCAGGCGCTATCTCGTTGTTCGGCACGGTCGAGCAGAAGCGCGAGTGGCTGCCGCGGGTGGCATCGGGCGACGCCATTGCCGCCTTCGCGATGACCGAACCCGAATGCGGGTCGGACGCGGCGAACATGCAGACTTCAGCGATGCTCGACGGCAACGAGTGGGTGCTTGTCGGTGAAAAGACCTACATCTCGAATGGCGGCATTGCGGACTTCTACGTGACATTCGCTCGAACCGGCGAAGGTGAAGGGGCGCGCGGTCTCTCGGCCTTCATCGTTCCGGCCGATGCCGTAACCGTCGCCGAGCGCATCGAAGTGATTGCGCCGCACCCGCTTGCGCGCCTCACATATGACAACGTCCGAATCCCCGCCGACGCCATCATCGGCGAGCCGGGCGAGGGTTTCCGAATCGGCATGGAGACCCTCAATCTGTTCCGGGTCACCGTCGGGGCAGCCGCGCTCGGCCTCGCACGGCGCGCTCTCGATGAGGCGATCGCCTGGGCCAAGAAACGTCGGCTCGGAAGCGGAACTCTCCTCGACAATTCTGTCACGCAGGCTCGGCTCGCCGACATGGCGCTCGCGCTCGATGCATCCGCCTTGCTGATCTATCGTGCCGCCTGGGAACAGGATGAGGGTGGCGCCGACGTTCGCCGAGCGGCCGCCATGGCCAAGCTTCACGCGACCGAAGCTGCGCAGCAGGTCATTGATGCGGCCGTGCAGATGCACGGCGGCGCCGGCGTGACGCGCGGCGTCAAGGTCGAAGAGCTGTATCGAGACATCCGCGCTCTCCGGATCTACGAAGGTGCAAGCGAGGTGCAGCGACAGGTCATCGCTCGCGATTTGCTCAAAGGGGGATGAGCCGATGAAAATCCTTCAACCCGCCAACTGGCCGCGGCCGAAGGGCTATTCGAACGGGGTCAGCGCTAAGGGACGGATGATCTTCACTGCCGGCGTGGTCGGCTGGGACGAGCGCGAGACATTTCCCGAATACACGCTTCACGGCCAGTTTGCGCAGGCGCTTCGAAATACGCTGCGAATTCTCGCCGAGGATGGCGCCGGCCCGCAGCACGTGGTGCGAATGACATGCTACGTGACCGATCGTCACGAATATATGGTGTCGCGCGATGAAATTGGCGCCGCCTGGCGCGAGATCATGGGCGCGAACTATCCAGCAATGGCCTTGATCGAGGTGAAAGGGCTCGTCGAGAGCGCGGCGAAGGTCGAGATCGAGACGACGGCCGTCGTCGAGGACTGATGCGCGACACCTTCGTCGAGGAGCGGCTACCACGGCCTGAGCTGCTGCCGGAGTTCCGCTTCGACCTCCAGAGCGTGCAATATCCGCAGCGGCTGAACGCCGCGGCCGAACTCCTGAAGGGGGGCTTGTCAGGCGCGCTCGCGGTGATCAACGACCACGGCCAATGGACCTATGCCGACCTCGATCAGTTCAGCGGGCGGATCGCGCGGCTGCTGGTCGACGAGCATGGCATCATCCCCGGCAATCGCGTCCTTTTGCGTGGCCCGAACGGCTACACGATGTTCGCCGCCTGGCTCGGCGTGCTGAAGGCGGGCGGCGTGGTTGTCGCGACCATGCCGCTGCTGCGCCCGGGCGAGATTGCGACCGTCATCGAGCGTGCCCAAATCTCCCACGCAATCGTCGACAGCCGATTCATCGGCGACTTCCGTCAGGCCGTCGAGCAGACCCACTCATGCCGGCACATCATCAAGTACGACGGCGACTTTGGCCGCGGCGAACTGGAAAGGCGAACTGCATCGCTGCAGCCCCTCGCAGCAGTCGACACCGGCCGCGACGACCCGGCGCTGATCGCCTTTACCAGCGGGACGACCGGCGTGCCGAAAGGCTGCGTGCAATTCCATCGCGACGTGCTTGCGCCATGCGACACGTTCGCGAGGCACCTCGTCGGGCCAAAACCCGGCGACGTCTTTATGACCAGCGCGCCGATGGCGTTCACCTTCGGGCTTGGCATCACGCCATTGTTTCCGCTGCGCTTCGGAGCGGCGAGCGCGACCATCGAGCAGGCGAGCCCGCCCGCACTTCTCGATGCTGTCGTGAAGTTTCGAGTCACTCACCTCGGCACTGCGCCCACGGCGTACAAGGCGCTGATGTCCCAAGAGAGAATCGACGATGCACTGAAGACCCTTCGCTACTGCATTTCGGCGGGGGAGCATCTGCCGGAGGCGACCTGGCGCGCATGGAAGGAACGGACTGGGATCGGCATCACTGACGGCATCGGCTCGACAGAGATGATGCACATCTTCGTCTCCGCCGCGAACGGTGAGATCCGGCCCGGCTCAACCGGAAAGGCGGTGCCGGGATATATCGCGGCCGTCCTCGATCCTGACGGAAACCCGCTCGAGGAGGGCATCGGGCGCCTCGCGATCAAGGGCCCGACAGGCTGCCGCTACCTCGATGATGCGCGGCAGGGCGACTATGTCATCAATGGCTGGAACGTCACCGGCGACACGTACCGGCGCGATGCCGACGGCTATTACTGGTACCTTGCGCGCAGCGACGACATGATCGTGAGCTCGGGCTACAATATCGGTGCTCCCGAAGTCGAAAATGCCCTCCTGTCGCACCCGGCTGTCGCCGAATGCGCAGTCATCGCCGTGCCCTGTCCCGAGCGCGGCCAGAAGGTCAAGGCCTTCGTTGTGCCGGCGGCCGGAGCAACAGCATCGGATGAGCTCGTCGCCGAACTGCAGACCCACGTGAAGCAGGCCATTGCCCCTTACAAATACCCGCGCGAGATCGAGTTCGTCGCCGCGCTGCCGAAAACGGCGACGGGGAAGCTCAAGCGGAGCGAACTTCGAAACAAGGGGTAGGATAACGGATGCTGGCGAACGGCTCGCGTGCGCGCTAGTGCGCGCTTCGTGACTGATGAGCCGTCAAAATCCCTCTGGGAGCAGCTTGCAGCGAAGGAGTCGCGTGGCAAGGACCTTGGCCGCGAAACGGTCGAAGGCATTCGCCTCGAGACCGTCTACGGTCCAGAGGACGCGGTTGGCCTGGACATTGGCTTCCCCGGCGTGGCGCCGTTCACTCGCGGACCTTATGCGACAATGTATGCCGGCCGGCCCTGGACCATCCGCCAATATGCCGGTTTCTCGACCGCCGAGGAATCCAACGCCTTCTACCGCCGAAACCTCGCGGCTGGTCAGAAGGGCTTGAGCGTCGCCTTCGACCTCGCCACCCACCGCGGCTATGACAGCGACAATCCGCGGGTCGCTGGCGACGTCGGGATGGCGGGGGTTGCGATCGACACCGTCGAGGACATGAAGCTCCTGTTCGACGGGATCCCGCTTGGCGAGATGTCGGTCAGCATGACCATGAACGGCGCGGTGCTTCCGGTCATGGCCTTCTTCATCGTCGCCGGCGAGGAGCAGGGCGTGCCGCGCGCCGAGCTCACCGGCACGATCCAGAACGACATTCTGAAAGAGTTCGCGGTCCGCAACACCTACATCTACCCGCCCGAGCCGAGCATGCGCATCGTCAGCGACATCATCGCTTATTGCGCGGCCGAGATGCCCAAGTTCAACAGCATCTCCATCTCGGGCTATCACATGCACGAGGCCGGGGCGACGGCGGTTCAGGAGCTCGCCTACACGCTCGCCGACGGCATGGAATATGTGCGCACCGCCAAGGCCGACGGGCTCGACATCGACGACTTCGCGCCGCGGCTAAGCTTCTTCTTCGGCATCGGCATGAACCTGTTCATGGAGATCGCGAAGCTCCGCGCGGCGCGCACGCTCTGGCACCGGATCATGACGCAGCTTGGGGCGCAAAACGACCGGTCAAAGGTGCTGCGCACCCATTGCCAGACATCGGGCGTCAGCCTCACCGAGCAGGACCCGTACAATAATATCGTGCGCACCACGGTCGAGGCGCTGGCGGCGGTGCTTGGCGGGACGCAGTCGCTGCACACCAACAGCTTCGACGAGGCGATCGCTCTGCCGACCGATTTCAGCGCGCGCATCGCCCGCAACACGCAGCTGATCCTCGCCGAAGAAAGCGGAGTCACGACCGTCGCCGACCCGCTCGGCGGAAGCTTCTACGTCGAGAAATTGACGCGGGAACTGGAAGAGAAGGCCTGGGCCTTGATCGAGGAGGTCGAGGCGCACGGCGGCATGACCAAGGCCGTTGCCGAGGGCCTGCCGAAGCATCGGATCGAAGAGGCGGCC
>JBJMUN010000011.1:0-15847 GCA_045811185.1 Sphingomicrobium sp. | reverse complement strand
ACGATACGAGCTGCATCGACCTGGTCAACGACGCCCGAGCGGCGAGCGGCGATCGCAGCGCCGGAATCGCGGGCGACGGTTTCCTCCATGCCGGTACCGACCAGCGGCGCTTCCGCCTTGATCAGCGGCACTGCCTGGCGCTGCATGTTCGATCCCATGAGCGCGCGGTTAGCGTCGTCGTTCTCGAGGAACGGAATGAGCGAGGCGGCGACCGAGACGAGCTGCTTGGGCGACACGTCCATCAGCGTGATCTGCTCGCGCGGAGCGATCAGGAACTCGCCGTTGCGTCGGGCCGAGATGATGTCTTCGGCGAAGGTCGCGTCAGCGTTGATCTCGGCGTTCGCCTGGGCGATCGTGTGCTTGGCTTCTTCCATTGCCGAGAGGTAGACGACCTCGGTCGTCACCTTGCCGTCGACGACCTTGCGGTACGGCGTCTCGATGAAGCCGTACTTGTTCACTCGGCTAAAGCTCGCGAGCGAGTTGATGAGGCCGATGTTCGGGCCTTCGGGAGTCTCGATCGGGCAGATACGGCCGTAGTGCGTCGGGTGGACGTCGCGGACCTCGAAGCCCGCGCGCTCGCGGGTAAGGCCGCCCGGCCCGAGCGCCGAGACACGGCGCTTGTGGGTGACTTCCGACAGCGGGTTGGTCTGGTCCATGAACTGCGACAGCTGCGAGCTGCCGAAGAACTCGCGGACGGCGGCAACCGCCGGCTTCGCGTTGATGAGGTCATTCGGCATGACGGTCGAGACGTCGACGCTGCTCATGCGCTCCTTCACGGCGCGCTCCATGCGCAGCAGGCCGACACGATACTGGTTCTCGAGGAGCTCGCCGACCGAGCGGACCCGGCGGTTGGCGAGGTTGTCGATGTCGTCGATCTCGCCCTTGCCGTCCTTGAGGTTCACGAGCTCCTGGACGACCGCGAGGATGTCCTCCTTGCGCAGCGTCGTCACGGTGTCCTCGGCGTCGAGGCCAAGGCGCATGTTGAGCTTCACTCGGCCGACCGCCGAGAGGTCATAGCGCTCGGGGTCGAAGAAGAGGCCGTAGAAAAGCGCGTCCGCGGTCTCGCGCGTCGGCGGCTCGCCAGGACGCATGACGCGGTAGATGTCGGCGAGCGCGCTGTCGCCCTCCTCGCTCTTGTCCGCCTTCAGCGTGTTGCGGATCCAGGGACCCGTGTTCACGAAGTCGATGTCGAGCAGCTCGAGCGTCTTCACGCCGGCCTTGTCGAGCTTGTCGAGGTTCTCCGGGGCGACCTCGTCGCCGGCCTCGATGTAAATCTCGCCGGTCTTCTCGTTGATGAGGTCGTAAGCCGAGTAACGGCCGAAGATCTCCTCGGTCGGGATGATGAGGTTCTTCAGCCCGTCCTTGACCGCCTGGTTGGCGCGGCGCGGAGTGATCTTTTCGTTCGCCTTGAACACGACTTCGCCGGTGTCGGCGTCGATGACGTCATGGTTCGGCTTCTGGCCGCGCCAGGCTTCTGACGAATAGGGGATCTGCCACCCGTTCTTGCCCCGCAAGTAGCTGATGCGGTTGTAGAAGGTGTTGAGGATCTCCTCGCTCGACATTCCAAGCGCATGAAGCAGCGCAGTGACGGGCAGCTTGCGCTTGCGGTCGATACGGACGTTGACGATATCCTTGGCGTCGAACTCGAAATCGAGCCAGCTGCCGCGGTAGGGAATGACCCGCGCAGCGAACAGGAACTTGCCGCTGGCGTGGGTCTTGCCGCGGTCGTGATCGAACAGCACGCCCGGCGAACGGTGCATCTGGCTGACGATGACGCGCTCGGTGCCGTTGATGATGAAGGTGCCGTTCTGCGTCATGAGCGGCATATCGCCCATGTAGACGTCCTGCTCCTTGATATCGATCACCGACTTGGCCTCGGTCTCCGGATCGATCTCAAAGGTGGTCAGGCGCAGGGTCACGCGCATCGGCGCGGCGTAGGTGAGCCCGCGCTGGCGGCACTCGTCAGTGTCGTACTTGGGATGCTCGAGCTCATAATGGTCGAAGTCGAGGTGCGCAGTGCCGGCGAAGTCGACGATCGGGAACACCGACCGGAGCGTCTTCTCGAGGCCCGAGACATAGCCGATAGCCGGGTTCGAGCGGAGGAACTGCTCGTAGCTCTCGCGCTGAACCTCGATGAGGTTCGGCATCTCGGAGATTTCGTGGATGTTTCCGAAGATCTTGCGGATACGCCGCTGCTTGGTCTTGAGCCCGCTCGAGGTCTTACGGGGTGCGTCGATCGCTTTGGTGGCCATGTGCTTCCCTGCGCTATGCGTGGACGCGCAAAAGCGCCCCGCCGAATTCATCCCGGCTGCCCGGGACCTGTTGTGGAGCGCTGCCCCGCTACCCTCTCCAATGCTTTCGGTCCGTGCGCCGTTCGGACCCTGTCCCGGAGAGGACGGGAAAAGCCCCGGGCGCACGTCACCGTGCGGCGGAGCCGTCTATTTGTTGGATGAGGCCCATATAGTCCTTTTCCTGGAGGGCGCAAGGCTCGGCGACGTGCAAAAAAAGAAAGGCGGGACGCCCTCGAAGGACGCCCCGCCCGAGACCCTTGCCTTAGCCGGACCCTAGTAACGCGCGGTCAGTCGCAGCGTGACCGTTCGAGGCGCGCCATAGTAGACGGTCCGGATGTTGCCGACGCTCGAAAATTCCTGCGCGTCGGTCTTGTATGCCTTCTTCGTGAGATTGTTGCCGTACACTCCAACCGCGAGCTTCTTCGAGGCGTTTTCCCAGACGATGCGGGCATCTTCGACCCAATAGCTGTTCTGGAAAAGACCCTCGATCGGGACGTCCGAATTGACGAGCGTATTGTCGACGGCAAGCGCCTGGCGCGACCGGTAGCGGGTCTGTCCGCCGATCGTGATTGCACCCGAATCGCCGATGTCGAACGAATATTGCGCGCCGACCCGGAAGGTCCACTTCGGCGAGAATGCCGGCGTCTGGAACGCGCGGCTTCCGCCAAAGCTCGTGAAGCGAACGTCGTCGAATTCCTTGTATTCGGCATTGAGGTAGCCAAGCTGGCTGTCGATCAGCAGCTCGCGCGTCGGCGACCAATAGCCTTCGAGCTCCGCGCCGCGGATACGAAGCTTGCCCGCATTGAGCACCGACAGCTTGGCCGCCGGCAGGCCCGTGATCGGGTCCGTATCGAGGCCAGAAACGCGTGCCTGGAAATCGTTGTACTCGTTGTCGAATATCGCTCCGTTCAGCCGCAGCTGGTTTGCGATGGTCGTCTTGAAACCCCCCTCGTATGACCAGACCGTCTCGGGATCGTACTTGGTTGCGGAGGCCGGGTCGTTCGCACGGCCGTTGAAGCCGCCCGACTTGAAGCCCTTGGCAACACGAGCATAGACCATCGTCGTCGGCGTCACCTGCCAGTCGACGCTCGCCATCGGCGAGGTATCGCTCCATTTCCCGCGCGGGGGGGCGAACGGGAAGGTGCCGCGAAACAGCGCGAAGTTCGAGAATGTCGATGTCGTTCGGTCGTAGTCCTTCGTCTCGTGGGTCCAGCGAATGCCCGCGGAGAGACGAACCGTCGGCACGATCGTGTAGCTGCCATTGGCATATGCAGCGTAGCTCTTGGTCACGAGACTGTCGTCGATCGTCCGCAGGAACGTGACCCCGGGGAACAGAGGGCTGCGAAGGGCATCGTTGCCGAACGCTTCCTGGTGCGAGGGGACGTCCTCATGCAGATAATATAGGCCCGCGACGCCGCTCAGGCGGTCGCTCGTGTAGGTCCCTTGGAATTCCTGGCTGAACTGTTTTTGGTGGACTGCGACGAAGACGTCGCCGAGCTGATACTGGGATGCGTCGATGTCGATGTAGTCGGCGGTCTTGAGATTGCGGTACGCCGTGATCGACTTGAGCGTCACGGCCGACGAGACATCGACTGCCGCTGTGCCTGAAAATCCATAATGCTTGGTCTTGGTCGAATTTGGCAGGCCCGGCGTCACGCGTCCCGTCCAGTCGTATTTGCCCGCTCCGACGGGATCCTCGACCGGCAATGGGACACCGAGCAGGCTGTTCAGATTGTTGACTGGCCGGCCGACATTGAGCGCATTGTCGTCGCGGCTATAGTCGGCTGTAAGGTCAATTCTGACGTTGCTCGCCGGCGTGATCGCTAGCGCGGCACGAGCGCCGGTCGAATTCTTGTCGTTGTAGGACTGATTGAGAACGCGGTCTTCGACATATCCCGCATGCTCGGCATGGATGAAGGCGATGCCCGCGGAAATGCCATTCGCGATCGGCCCGGAGGCAGCGGCCCTGGTTTCCAGCTGGCCGTGAGTGCCAATGGCGAAGCTCGTATCAATGCGAAGGTCGTTGCCCGGCTTGCGGGTCACATATTTGATCGCGCCGCCGATGGTGTTCTTGCCGTAAAGCGTGCCCTGCGGCCCGCGAAGAACCTCGATCCGGTCGACATCGAGGAGGTCGAGCTGGTTGCCGCGGATGCGGGACAGGTAAACGTCGTCGATGTAGACGCCGACGGCCGGATCGAATGTCTGAAGCGCATCAGGCTGACCGATGCCGCGGATGTAGATGTTGGTCGCGTTGGAAGAGCCGCGGCCCTGGACGATATTGAGGTTCGGCACGGCGCCCTGAAGCCCTGTCGTGTCCGTCGCCTGGAGGCGATCGAGCGCTCGCGCGTTGAAGGCCGAGATTGATGCCGGAACACGCTGCAACCGCTCTTCTGTGCGGCGTGCGGTGACCACGATCTCGGCGGTGGCCGTGTCCTGCCCCTGATTGTTAGCGGCCGTCGTCGGCTGATCGCTCCCGGGCTGCTTGTTCGCTTCCGCAGTCGTCTGCGCAGCAGTCTGGGCGGTAGCGGCTAGTGCAGCGACGCTGTGAGCGTCCTTTGCTTCAGCCGGAGTTGTGAAAAGTGCCGCGACGGCAACCGTGCCGAACAGAGCGGCGCGTGCAGAAAGAACGCGCATTAGATTTCTCCCCCTTGCGGGCACGGTTGCGCCCGAAGTCGCAAATGGCCATACTGAAACCTGAACCGTGTTTCAACTTGCGAATGCAGGCCGTGGCGGTAGGGGAGCCGGATGGGGGTAAAGGTCGAGGACGAGGCGCCGCTGAGCGCCGCCGGCGACGGCAAGGCCCCGCGAACCGCGCGCGGCGAGCGCACGATGCGCAAGATCCTCGACGCTGCGCGCGAGGAGTTCGGAGAGCGCGGCTTTGCCGACAGCTCGATCGTCGGCATAACGCAGCGCGCGGGCGTTGCGCTCGGCACTTTCTACACTTACTTCGACTCAAAGGAGGCGCTGTTCCAAGCGCTCGTCCGCGACATGTCAGCCCAGGTTCGCGACAATGTCGGCCCGGCACTCGCCCGAGGAAAGGACGCTCTCGATCGCGAACGTTGCGCGCTCGAAGCTTTCCTTTGTTTCGCCCGCGAGCACCGGGACATCTACCGCATCATCGATCAGTCCGAGTTCGTCGATCCCGAGGCCTATCGCGAGCATTATGAAACGACTGCGACGCGCATCGCAGCCCGCCTCGCGCTCGCGCGCGACGAGGGCGAAATCAGCAAAGGATACACCGACGATGATCTCGAGGTGCTGGCCTGGGGCATGATGGGCGCCAATGTGTTCCTTGGACTTCGCTTCGCCATCTGGGATGATGTCGGAGCCGATCGCGTCGCTGAAGCAATGGGCCGCGTCTGGCGGCAGGGGTTTGCCGCGTGAACGAAGACGTCACCGCTCGATACAAGGAATGCCATCTCGTCGTCCGCGACGGACTGAAGCTCTATTATCGCGATTACCCTGGGTCGAGCAGCAAGCCGCCAATCCTCTGTCTTCACGGCCTCACGCGCAATTCGCGGGATTTTGCCGAGTTTGCGGAGCGTCACGCTCCGGAGTTTCGCGTGCTCGCGCTCGACTTTCGCGGTCGCGGAGCCAGCGAGTACGACCCGTCGCCAATGCGCTACAATCCGCTGACCTATGCGGGCGACGTGATCGAGCTGCTCGATGAGCTGCGCATCGAAAAAGCAATTTTCGTCGGCACTTCGCTCGGCGGGCTCGTCACCATGGCCATTGCCGCGATGCAGCCGCAGCGGATCGCCGGCGCCATCCTGAATGACGTCGGTCCCGATGTCGATCCGTCCGGGATCGAGCGCATCCTGACCTATGTCGGAAAGGACCGCCGCTACGCGAGCTGGGACGAGGCCGCCGATGCGATTTCGTCGAACTACGGCTCGTCGTTCGACCGCTACACCCACGATGATTGGGTCAGAATGGCGAAGCGCAACTGCCGCGAGGAGAATGGCGAAATTCGCTTCGACTACGACATGGCGGTCGCCGAGCCCTTCAGGAATGCGGGCCCTGCACCCGAGGTTGACCTGTGGCCGTTATTCAACGTGCTTGCGAGCAAGCCGCTGCTTGTCATCCGCGGCGCCAAGAGCGATCTGCTGACCGCCGAGACTGCTGAAAAGATGCGGGTGGCTGGGCCGGAGGTGAAAGTTGCTCTCGTCGAAGGCGTCGGTCACGCGCCCGAGCTCAACGAGCCAGAAGCCCTCGAAGCGATTGACGCATTCCTTGCCTCGATGGCCGCTTAGGCGCAGTCAGGGAACATGATCCGCGACTTCCACGCCCACATCTATTTCGACCCGGGCGAGGTTGAGCAGGCAAGGGCACTCGGAGCTGCGGCTCGCGCCAATTTCGGGGTTGCCGAAGGCCATTACCATCTGCGCCCCGTCGGACCGCATCCGCGCGGCAGCTGCCAGTTGACCGTTCCTTGCCGACAATTCGGTGAGGTCGCGCAGTGGCTCGTCATCAACCGCGGAGACCTTACGATCTTTGCGCATGCCAACACGGGAGACGACCTCGCCGATCATACGAGGCACGTCATCTGGTTCGGCAAGAGCGAGCCGCTCGACCTCTCCATCTTCGACTAGCCGCGGCCTCAGCGACTGAAGCTGACGACGATACTCTTGGCAGAGCTGATCTTGACCGCGCCGGATTCGGCAATGGCGCGCTCGATCTGCGGCCTCGCCACCTGCCAGGCTATATGCTCGCACAGCATGCCCGCAGAATCGTACCAGCTGCTGTAAATGTCGACGCATGCCCGGTGGTTGGCGCGCTTGACGCGGCTTGCGAGCACCAGCTGGTCGACTTGCCGCGCGAGCTGGAGATCGCCGTAAGGCACATCGACCAACAATTCGTCTGGCTCGCCAAGAACGATAACCGGAGCCGCTTGAGGCTGCGCCGCAAGCGGAGCTGCGATTGCGAGCAATGTGACGCAGATGATGGAAAGCGCTTCGCGCATCGGTCTTCTCCCGAGGAGTGGACCGTCGCGGCGAGCTTGATCACGCAACGCGTCGCTGCGGCCCCTGTTGTTCCTTAGGCTTGTCGAGCCAGCCCGGTCAGTTCGGACAAACCCGCACAAATCTAATCGCTCGCCGCATCCGCGACATTTTGCGACAATTCTCGCAATTCCGTCGGGATAGTTCTGCGACGGTGATCCTCCAATTCTCCGTCAACTTGGGAAAAATCGGCCTTTCCCGTTTACTCTCTGGCAGCACCCCCGTGCTACGCCATCGCCCGGCGAACATGATGGCAAGCTCCGTTCCGGCTCCCCAGGACCCTGATCCTTACCGAGATCGCCGCGCTTACGCGCGCGTGACCGTGGCCTTGCCCGCCTTCCTTCAGGCGGATGGAGAGCGTCATCCTGTCCAGCTCGTCGATCTCTCGGCCGGAGGTGCGAAGCTCATTTGCGCGGCCCGTCCTTCGATCGGAACGGCGGTGATACTGGACTGCGGAACACTTCGGCGTGCGTCGGTGGTCAGGTGGCAAAACGGCGAGTTCCTCGGCCTTTGCTTCGACAGCGAGCTCGATGTCCGGGAAATTTCCGCCCTGATCGACCGCTCGAGAGCACTCGCTGCCCTGAAGAAGACGCGCGAATAGCTTCTCGCACCATGAAAAAAGGGCGGCCCCGAAGAGCCGCCCTCTTTCCGTAGTCAGCGAGAAGCCGAAAGAAGCTTACTTGAGCTCGACGGTGCCGCCGGCTTCCTCGATCTGCTTCTTGATCTTCTCGGCCTCGTCCTTGTTGACGCCTTCCTTCAGCGCCTTGGGAGCGCCCTCGACAAGCGCCTTCGCCTCACCGAGGCCAAGGCCGGTGATCACGCGGACTTCCTTGATCACGTTGATCTTCTTGCCGCCGTCGCCGGTCAGGATCACGTCGAACTCGGTCTTCTCTTCGGCGGCCGGAGCAGCCGCGGCGCCGGCGGCCGGGCCCGCAACCGCAACCGCAGCCGCGGCCGAGACGCCCCACTTGTCTTCGAGGGCCTTGGCGAGATCCGCGGCCTCGAGGACGGTCAGTTCAGAGAGCTGGTCAACCAGCTTTGCAATGTCAGCCATTTGATACTCCTTGGTGGGGCAGCGCCCCTGATTGTCGTGCGTTGATGAAAAGGGTTCGGCTTAGGCGGCTTCCTTGGCCGCGTAAGCGCTGAAGATCCGTGCCAGCTGGGCACCCGGCTCGTTGATCGTGCGGGCGATCTTGCTCGCGGGAGCCTGGATAAGGCCCACGAGGGTCGCGCGCAGTTCGTCGAGCGAGGGAAGCTCGGCCAGCGCCCTGATCCCGTTCACGTCGAGGACCGTGTCGCCCATCGCGCCGCCGACGATCTCGAACTTGTCGGTCGTCTTGGCGAAATCGACGGCCACCTTGGCCGCCGCGACGGGGTCTCCGGACGTCGCAAGCGCAGTCGGACCCTTCAGAAGGTCGCCGATCGGCTTGTAGCGCGTGTCCTCGAGCGCAATCAGGGCAAGTCGGTTCTTCGCAACTTTGAACTGGGCACCAGCATCGCGCATCTTCAGGCGCAGTTCCGTGGACTGCGCCACGGAAAGCCCGAGATTGCGGGTGACGACCACCACGCTCGTCTCGGTGAAGACGTTCTTCAGCTCGGCGACCAGATCGGCTTTTTGCGAACGATCCATGCCAACTCCAAAAATTCGTCCGGATTGCTCCGAACGAGCTTCAACAAAAGCCCGGGCAAGCGCCCGAGCACTCCGTGTCCGTGGGGCATTGGATCGATGGCGCTGCAGCAGCAACGCACGACGAAGCGCGCGTAGCGCTCCGATTGATTCCTTCTCCCCGTCTAGGCTGCGGATTAAGAGGTTCCCAAAAGGGATTGGCCTCGGCAGCTGTCTCGGACGGCTGCACCGGACGAGCCGGTGCGAGCGCGCGCCTATAACGAAAAACGCTGGGCGATCAACCCTGGGGATGCGTCGCCAGCCAGGCCGCCGTCTCCGAGCGGATGCGCGCGGCCTGCACGGATTCCGAACGGATGCGGTCGATCGCCTGCTGCACCGGCTTGCGGTCACTCTCGCCGAGATTGGCTCTCGCATAGGCGTCGAGAACCGGGATCAGAGCGGGGTCGCGGCTCGACGCCGCCAGCCGCTGCATGAAGCGCGAGCGGCCGGAGATGTCGATCAGCTGGTTGACCTGCGAAAGATGAGCGAGAACGAAATCGATCGCCATGCGCGGATGTTGCTCCGCGACTGCAGTGATGAGGCCCGAGCTGACGGTTTTCCCCGGCTCGTCTGTCAATGCGAGCTCAAGCGCCTGGCGTGCAAGCCGATCGTCCTTGGCGCGACCAAGCAGGCGATAGAGCGTGGCCCGCTCGATGGCGCTGTTCGTCGCCTGTGCCTTGGTGCGGATGGCGTTCCATGCCGCCTGGTCCGCGTTGCGGGCAATGACCCCCAGCCATGTCGCCTTGAGTGAGCCCGCAATCGCGTCCGGGTTCTGCTGCCACGCCCCGAACAGCCGCGAGGCCTCGGCGAGGACGTTCGGGTCGCGATACTTGCCGAGCGTGCCAATCAGGGTCGGCCGCAGAAGCGCGTCAACCGCGGGTTCCCCGGCGCGCGGTGCAAAGCCCAGCTGCTGCAGGCGCGGACCGAATTCACGCTGCGCGCGTGCGGCAATCGCCGCCTGCGAGGCCGGAGCGCCCTCGAGCCGGTCGTACAGGTCGTCCCACCGTCCGACGATGCGCTGCACGACCTTCGGATTGCCATTCGCGGGCATGGCCGCGAGCAAGTCGAGCCCGGTCGCCATCGGCTGATAACCGGCAAGCGACAGTGACACCGAATTGGCGATCAGCCCGTACTGGTCGGCGGCGCCAAGCTGCGGGACACGCGCAACGAGCGCCGCCGACTGCTGCGGCGTATATAGCGTGCGATAGTATCCAGTCTGGCCTGCGTTCAGGAGCAGTGGCCCGCAGCCCGGAACGGCGAGCCTGGTCGTCCGCCCGGCCGTCACGACCTGTGCGGCCGTACCACCCGCGGTAGCTTTCACCGGCACATGCCACGCAAGCGGCCGCGCAGCCGCTTCCTCGCGCCGGTCGGCGGAGAACTGCGCCTGTGTCAGCGTCGTCACGGTCGATCCGTTGACGCATTGCGAGGGCGAGACCGTGATCAGCGGAATGCCCGGCTGCGTCGTGAAGTCCCTGGCGATGACCGAGAGGCCCCGGGCGCCGGCTGCTTCCTGTGCCGCCCAAAGGTCCGTCGTGCGCGTGTTCTGATGGGCGTGCGCCGCAACGTATCGGCGGATGCCTTCGCGCCAGACGTCAGGCCCGGCGAAGTCCTCGAGCATTGCGATGACGGATTCGCCCTTGGAATAGGAGATGGAATCGAACGCCTGGTTCGCCTGCTCAACCGTCCGGACCTGCTGCACTACCGGGTGCGTCGAGTTCAGGGCATCGAGGCCCATCGCGCCTTCGCGCGAGCCGACACGGTCGATCTCGGCGCCCCAGTCAGGGTGGAAATGCTGGGTGGTCTTGTTCTCCATCCAGCTGGCGAAGCCTTCGTTAAGCCAAAGATCGTCCCACCACGCCATGGTGACGAGGTCGCCGAACCACTGGTGCGCCATCTCGTGCGCCTCGGTGGCGAAGATGTCCTGGCGCTGGGCCTCCGTCGTGATCGCGGGATCATCGAGGATCGCGTACTCGAAGGTGAAGATCGCGCCCCAGTTCTCCATCGCCGAGAAGAACTGCGACTGGCCAGGACCGGCGACGTTGTCGAGTTTGGGGAGCGGATAGGGCGTGCCAAAATAGTCGTTGAAATAGGGCAGGATCTGCGCCTCGGCATCGAGCGCATAATGCGCCTTCGATCCGTTGCCACGCGAAACGACAATGCCGACCTCGCGTCCGCCCGCAGGTTTCGCGACCCGCTCGAAATCGCCGCTCGCGAAGAAGAGCAGGTAGGACGACATGACCGGCGTTCGCTGGAACCGAACTTCCTTGAGGCCACCGGCAACGTTGCGGCTCGATGTCGCCGGCATGTTGCTGACCGCCATCTCATTGGCAGGCACCCGGGCCGTGAGGTCGAAAGTCGCCTTGTAGTCGGGCTCATCCCAGCTCGGCACGAACCGCCGTGCATCCGCGGCCTCGAACTGGGTGAACAGCGAACGGGCGTTCTTGCCCTCCTTGTTCTTGTAGTCGAGCGCGAAAAGGCCGTTGGCCTGAGTGTTGATCTTGCCCGAGTAAGCGATCGTCAGGGTGTAGGCGCCGGTGGGGAGGCTGCGTGGAAACGTGATCGTCGCGGACTGCGCTTCATCGTTCACGCTGACGCGGCCGGTGAGCGTTGCTCCGCCCTTTGCGGGCCGAAGCGTGGCCGAGGCGAACCTGAGGTCGGCGGCGTTGAGCACCAGCTCCCTCGTTGGCTTGATGACGTCAAGGTCGATCGCGACGCGGCCGTCGAACGCGAGGCGCTGCGCATGCGGCGTAACGCTGATCGCATAATGATGAGGGATAGCCGTTCGCGGCAGCTGCGTCGGCAGGCTCGGATCGACCGTATCGGCCTTCGGCAGGAACTGGGCGGAAGCGGGAACGCCGCCAAGAGCGGCAGAGGCAAGCAACAACGCGACGAACAACTTCACTTCAATCTCCCCACGCGACTTCAGATTCAAACAGCAGAAAGCCGGCACGCATCGCTGCGCACCGGCCCCCCTGTAACTCACTTCGTGCGGCGGAACGCGTCCAGCCGCGCCGGCATCAGGCGCCCGCGACCTCGGCGAGATCGATCTTCAAGCCCGGGCCCATCGTCGAAGACAGCGACAGCTTCTTCACGAACTTGCCCTTGGCGCCCGTGGGCTTGTTGCGGATGATCGCATCCATGAACGCGGTGAAATTCTCCTTGAGGTCGCCCTCGGAGAAGCTCGCCTTGCCGATGCCGGCGTGGACGATGCCCGCCTTCTCGACACGGAACTCGACCTGGCCCGACTTGGCGTCGGTGACGGCCTTGGTGACATCCATGGTGACCGTGCCGAGCTTCGGGTTCGGCATCAGGCCCTTGGGGCCGAGCACCTTACCGAGACGGCCAACGACGCCCATCATGTCCGGGGTTGCAATGACACGGTCGAAGTCGATCGTGCCGCCCTGGATGGTCTCCATCAGGTCTTCGGCACCCACGACATCCGCGCCGGCAGCGGTCGCTTCATCAGCCTTCGCGCCCTTGGCGAAGACCGCAACGCGCACCGTCTTGCCGGTGCCCTTGGGAAGGTTGACGACGCCGCGGACCATCTGGTCGGCATGGCGGGGATCGACGCCGAGGTTCAGCGCGAGTTCGACAGTCTCGTCGAACTTGGAGGTTGCGTTCTGCTTGACCAGCGCCAGCGCCTCGTCGACGCCGTAGAACTTCTCGCGATCGACCGAGCCGGCCTGCGCCTTCTGCTTCTTGGTGAGCTTCGCCATCGCTTTAGCCCTCCACCACGTTGAGGCCCATCGCCCGGGCGGAGCCTTCGATGATCTTCGTCGCTGCGTCGAGGTCGTTGGCGTTCAGGTCCTTCATCTTGGTCTCGGCGATGTCGCGCAGCTGCGAGCGCTTGATGCTGCCCGCCGCGGTCTTGCCCGGTTCCTGGCTGCCCTTCTGGATCTTCGCCGCCTTCTTGATGAGGAAGCTCGCCGGCGGAGTCTTGGTGGTGAAGGAGAAGCTGCGGTCCGCATAGACGGTGATCACCGTCGGGATCGGCGATCCGCGCTCGAGCTCCTGCGTTGCGGCGTTGAACGCCTTGGTGAATTCCATGATGTTGACGCCGCGCTGGCCCAGCGCGGGGCCGATCGGCGGAGCCGGGGTGGCCGCGCCTGCGGGCACCTGCAGCTTGATATAGCCGGTGATTTTCTTAGCCATGTCTCACTCTCTAGTGGGCGTGAGCCCGTTCAAGTTTAGCGGTTCAAGCGAGCGCGTTGCGCTCTCCCGCAGGGTTCCAGATTTCGCTGGAGGAGCGGGCCCTTAGCCGAACTGGGCCGCTGCCGCAACTCATGCTAATGACCGGGCCGGGAAGGTGAACAGGAGGGCGTTCTCATGAAGCGTCTGATGTTGCTTGCACTTCCCCTGCTCCTTGCCGGAATTCCGGCGCAAGCCAAGACCAAGCCCGCCGATCTCAAGTGGATGGACGGCCCGCCCGGCCTTCCGAGTGGTGCGCAGTTCGCGGTCATGTCGGGCGATCCGGGAAAGGCGGGCAATTTCACCATCCGCATCAAGATGCCGGCCGGCTATGCGGTGCCTGCGCATCATCATCCGAGCGACGAGCACGTGTCCGTTCTCTCCGGGCAACTAGCCTATGGCATGAGCAATAAGCTCGACCGCGACCACGCGAGAGTGCTCTCGGCGGGTCACCAGTTGGTGATGAAGGCGGGAATGAACCACTGGGTGTTCGCCAACGCGCCGGTGACGGTGCAGGTGAGCGCCAAGGGACCGTTCAAGATCGTCTATGCCGATCCCAAGGAGGACCCGCGCGCGACGAAGTAGCGGCTCAATCGGGCGAAGCCGTCGACAGGAATGAATTCCGCGCAATGCCGATCTCGTCGGGGTACGGCGCCGGTCCGCTTGCACTCGCCTGGTCGGCGCTGCATCGCTGACCATTCGCGGGCTCCCGCTTTACCTCAGTTTCGTGATCTTCAGCTTGTCCGCCTTTGCCCGCTCTTTCACCGATTCCTCGGTTCGGATGAGGGCCTTGGCAATGGCTCTGAGCGACATGCCCTTGCCGGCGAGCTGGTGGAGCTTCTGGATCTCGTCCTGTCGCCAGGGCTGGCGGTGCCGTTCGAACTTTTCCCCGCTGCCCATCTCATACCCCCTTGTTTTGGCCCCTTCCCCTGAACCGAGGGGACTTGCAGGCTGGAGCCTAGCAGCCAAAGCAGCGCTTCGACAGGCTGAGGGGAAGCGAAGACGCATCGCTGATCCGGCAATCAGATGAGGATGATCGGGTGGGTCACGCAAGGAACTCGCGCGACCGGCCGGACGCGCCGGTTCACTTCAGCCTCGCCGGGAACCTCGCCCGGGTGAACGATGCTTCTTCGACGAAAGCTGGAAAATCGCTCGCCGATTTCGCGTCTTTCTGGATCGTGGCTATTTGGCGCGCTCGACCTGCTCGAACTCCAGTTCGACCGGCGTCGCGCGGCCGAAGATGGACACGGACACCTTCACTCGGCCGCGATCGAAGTCGAGCTCTTCGACGACTCCGTTAAAGCTTGCGAAGGGACCGTCGAGGACCTTGACCGCGTCGCCGATCTCGTAATCGACGTGGATCTTGGTCTTGGCGCCGTGGGCGGCAGCCTCTTCCTTGGTGTCGAGCATGCGCGCGGCCTGGGCGTCGGGGATCGGCTGCGGCTTGCCGCCGGGGCCGAGGAAGCCGGTCACCTTCGGCGTGTTCTTCACGAGGTGGTAGACCTGGTCGTTCATCTCCAGCTTCGCGAGGACGTAGCCGGGCATGAACTTGCGGTCGGTCTGAACCTTCTTGCCGCGCTTGATCTCGGTCACGGTCTCGGTCGGCACCTCGATCTGCTCGACGAAGCGCTCGAGGCCCATGCGGGTCGCTTCGCTGTTGATCGCGTCGCGGACCTTGTTCTCGAAACCGGAATAAGCGTGGATGATGTACCAGCGGGACATGTCTGTTCTCGTGCCTTTGCGCGCTAGCCGAGGAGGCTCAGCAGATATTTGACGACCGTCGAAAAGAAGGCATCGACGCCGAAGAAGAAGAAGGCGAGCAGCAAGGTCATGATGATGACCATGATGCCGGTCGCGACCGTTTCCTTGCGGGTCGGCCAGTGGACCTTTCCGGTCTCGACGCGGACCTGACGGATGAATTCGCCGGGGGAGACTTTCGCCACTTTCGCCTTCACGTGTTTTGGATAGAAAAGCGCCCCGCGGACCTGTCGGGCCGGCGGGGCTGGCGGTGACTTAGCGTCGGCGCGCTGAGTCTTCAAGCTCGCCGTGGCCTCGATTGTCGGAAGCGCGCGAATTGCTGTACCGGGTTATCGCCGAATCTCGCTCGCGGGGGCTCGGGCCCGCCGCTTTCGATCACGCCCGCTGCAGCCGGAGCCTTGCCGTTACCGATGTGTCGAGAACGTACACTCAGGGAATGGCAGGAGTGGAGGGACTCGAACCCCCGGCCCTCGGTTTTGGAGACCGATGCTCTACCAACTGAGCTACACTCCTAGGCCTGGGCGGGGAGGTAGCCAGCGCAAACGTGCCGCGCAAGGTTCACTTGACGATCGGAAGGCCGACCCACGAGCCGTTCGCGCCGGTGAACACGCGCTGCGTCGCGGCGCGATAGTCCTCGCGTCTCGCAAAGAAGATGTTGGGCACGAAGCTCTGCGGGTTGCGGTCGTACAAGGGGAACCAGCTCGACTGGACCTGGACCATCAGCCGGTGACCGGGCTGAACGACGTAATCGATGGTTGGTAGAGCGAAATCGTAAGTCAGCGCCTGGTTGGGCTGCAGCGGCGTGGGGCGCGACGGGTCGAGGCGGTAGCGGCCGCGGAAGATCTCCATCGCGATCGGCAGCTCGTAGCCGGCCAGGCGCGAGCCTGCGGGGTAGATGTCGATCAGCTTGACCACCCAGTCGCTGTCGCTGCCGCTGGTCGAGG
>JBJMUN010000010.1:0-30152 GCA_045811185.1 Sphingomicrobium sp. | reverse complement strand
CGGCGAGCGGGCGACGTTGACCTTCACTGACACGGACACTTCCGGGTGCAAGGCGACTTTCACCTCGTGCACGCCGATCGTCTTGATCGGACGGTCGAGCACGACCTGGCTCTTGGTCACCTTCGCGCCGACGCCCTCGAGCGCCTCGGCGATGTCGCGTGCGCTGACCGAGCCGTAGAGCTGGCCGGTGTTCGACGCCTGGCGGATCAGCTTGACGCTCTTGCCGTCGACGCCTTTCGAAGCCTTTTCCGCGTCCGCCCGCTTCGTGGCATTCTCTTCCTCGATCCGCACACGGTTCGTTTCGAACAGCTTGCGATTGGCTTCGTTGGCGCGAAGCGCCTTCTTATTGGGAAGCAGGTAGTTGCGGGCGAAGCCGTCCTTGACTTTCACCACGTCGCCAATGGCGCCGAGCTTCTCGACGCGTTCAAGCAGGATGACATCCATGGGTCGTTCTCCTTACTTCACGACGTACGGAAGAAGGCCGATGTGCCGCGAGCGCTTGATGGCGCGCGCTAGCTCACGCTGCTTCTTTGACGAAACCGCAGTGATGCGGCTGGGTACGATCTTACCGCGTTCGGACACGAAGCCCTGCAGCAGACGGACGTCCTTGTAATCGATCTTCGGCGCGTCCTTGCCCGAGAAGGGGCAGGACTTGCGGCGGCGGAAGAATGCGCGGGCCATTATTCGACCTCCTCTTCACGGGCGCGGAAGTTCGGACGCTCGTCGCGCTCGCCGCGATCGGAGCGACGCTCGCGCTCCTTCTCGCCGCGGCGCATCATCGCGGACGGGCCCTTTTCATGCTCGTCGACGCGGCTGGTGAGGAAGCGGATGATGTCCTCGTTGATGTTCGACTGGCGCTCCAACTCGGCAATCGCCGCCGCAGGGGCGTCGATGTCGAGCGCAATGTAGTGCGCCTTTCGGTTCTTCGCGATGCGATAGGCAAGGCTGCGCAGACCCCAGGTCTCGGTCTTGGCGATCTTCCCGCCATTATCTTCGATGATCTTGGTGGCGTTTTCCGCGAGCGCATCGACCTGGGCCTGGGCCAGGTCCTGACGCGCGAGGAAAACATGCTCGTAGAGCGGCATGTTTTTCGTCTCACTGTTGGCCGATCGCTGACGCACCCCCGTGGCGCGCCCCTCCGGCTGTCTTCCAAAGCAAACGGGCGCCCGAGCGGTGCTCGTGCGCCAGCGGCGCGCCTATGGGGCAAGAGGGCCGAAAAGGCAAGCGAGCGCATGAACTTCGCCCGAGCGCGGACCCACTGACGATCAACTTGTGTTCAGCTTAGGGAGCGCAAGACCAGTTTCGCCGTTCTTTGCTCGAAAGGAGCGACAAAATGACTGCACGAAAGTTTAGCGCGGCAGCGGCGTCCCTTGTCGCGATCGCCGTCGCGGGCTGCACGACATCCGGTTACGGCACCGGCCAGTCGGTGACCGGTAACCTCGGTGCGACGTTCACCTGGCAGGAGACGGGTGGAACTCGCGGGATGATGATTGCCCAGCTCAGTAACGGGCAAGTGTACCAGGGACCGATGTTCCAGATCACCCAGGAAGCAACGGTCGACTATGGTCCGCTGTGGTCCGGCTGGGGCCCGGGCTGGGGCTGGGGCGGTGGCTGGGGCGGTCGCCCGTGGGGTTATGGCTGGGGTGGCTGGGGCCCGTGGGGCCCAAGCTACGATACGATCACCCAGTATAGTGGCCAGGTTCTCGCCAATCTCGCGGGGCCGGGCGGCTATATGCGCTGTCACTTCACGCTCATGAGCCCGAGCTACGGAATGGCCGGCGGCGGTATCGGCCAGTGCCAGCTGCCCACCGGAACGATCATCAACGCCCAGTTCCCGCGCCACTGAGCCAATAGAGGTCGCGGATTGCGGTTCGCGGCCCAAACATGGCAGAGCGGGCGAATGGCGACACAGCTGAAGTCGGTGCAGCCCGCGCCCGATAAGCTCGACGGCATGAGCCTGCCGGGCTGGCTATACTTCGACCCCGAGTTCTTCGAGGCGGAGAAGACGGCATTCCTGCGCGCTGCACCGCAAGTTGTCTGCCATGAAAGCGAGATCGCGCAGCCCGGCGAGTGGCGGACGCTCGAATACCTCGGCGAGAGCATCATCCTCATTCGCGGTGATGATGGCGACATTCGCGCATTCTCGAATGTCTGCCGTCACCGCGGCTCGCGACTGGTCGACGGGAACGGCGGCTGCGCCAAGGTCCTGACCTGCCCCTATCACGCATGGAGCTACGCGCGCGACGGGCGACTGGTCGGCGTGCCGCACCGCAATGAATACCCGGACCTCAATATGGACGAGCTGGGTCTCGTGCCCGTCGCCCTGGAACGTTGGCACGGCTTCCTGTTTGTCGCGCTCGAGCCGGGCGCGCCGCCGGTTGCCGAGATGATGGCGCCGTACGAGGGCGAGGTGGCGCCTTACCGCTTCGAGGACCTTCGAGTGATCGGCCGAGTGACCATTCGTCCGCGTGCCCTCAACTGGAAGACGATCGCGGACAACTATTCCGACGGGCTGCACATTCCCGTTGGCCACCCGGGGCTCACAAGACTGTTCGGCCGCAATTACCGCATCGAGGCAAACACTTACGCCGACAAGATGGAAGGCGATCTCGTCGAGAAGGAATCAACGAACCCGTCCGAGCGAGCCTACCAGCGCTTGTTGCCGCATATCGATCACCTCCCCGAGAGCCACCAGCGCAAGTGGCTTTACTTCAAGCTGTTCCCGAACGTCGCCTTCGATATCTACCCGGACCAGGTCGATTTCATGCAGTTCCTGCCGGTAAGCGCGACCGAGACGGTCATCCGCGAGATCAGCTACGCGCTTCCTGACGGTCGCCGGGAGATGCTGGCAGCGCGGCACCTCAACTGGCGCATCAATCGTCGCGTCAATACCGAGGACACCGAGCTCATCACCCGAGTGCAGCTCGGGATGCAGTCGCCGACCTACAAGGCAGGTCCTCTGGGAACGAGTGAGGTGTGCCTGAGGAGCTTTGCGCAGAAGTTGCGCAAGCTCATTCCCGAGGCCCGGCTCGACGCGCCGCCGCCGCCCGGCTGGAGCCGTTTAGCCAACGCGAGATGAAGCGGACCGGCAGGCCGACGAGCGCGAGCCCGAGCCCCCACAAGGTCGCTTCAAAACCGGCGCCAACGAACATCGCGACCGAATAGAGCAGCGCAATGACGGCAATGACGGCAAGCTTGCCGGTGACCCGCAGCTTGAGCGCCGCGGCGGCGCAGACGACGTAGAGCACCAGGGCCGCGACGGTCGAAACGAGCGTGATGAAGACGTATAGCGCAACGAAATTCTTCGACGAGCTGGCGAGGACCAGCAGCGCCGCGACGCCGGCGCAGATCCATAGCGCGCCGGCCGGTGCGCCGACCGAATTCGACTTGCGGAAGACGGCGGGGAGATCCCGGGCCTGTGCGAGCGTCCGGCTGATTTCCGCAGCGAACAGCAGGAGTGCGTTTGCAGTCCCAAAGGCGCTGATTGCGGCGATGATTGCAACGATCATCCCGGCGATTGGCCCGAGAATGGGCGCGATCGCATCCGCGAAGGGGGCGCCGCTCGTTGCTGCCGCCGCGCTTGGCAGAAGCATCAGTGCGGCAACGGTCGACAGAAGATAGATGATCGCCGTGAAACCCGTGCCGCTGATGGTCGCCATCGGGACCGTCGACGTGGAGTCTCGTGTCACGTTGGCGGTGACCGCTGCCGCTTCAAAGCCGGTCAGTGAGAATAACATCAGCGCGCCCGCGATCGTGATCGGCGCGATGCCGAGGGGGGTCGGTTCGAGGGGCTCTATCGCTTGGCCGGATCCAAGGCGCATGACCACGAAGACAACCACTGCGAGAAGCGGGACGATCTTGATCAGTGTCGCGACAATCTGAAGAACGCCCGCTGATCGGGCCCCGCCGAGGTTCACCAGGGTGAGAATGGCGATTGTGCCCAGTGCGACGGCAATGAGCCCAGGACCCGCGCCTGCCGCGGGGAAAACATGGCCGAGCGCTCCGGCAACGGCGACCGCGACGCCCGCGACGCCGGTGATCTGGGAAACGACGTAACTCCATAATGTCACGAAGGCGGCGGTCTCACCGAACGCCTGAGTGACATAGGAGAACGGCCCGCCCGGGATGACCGCTGCGAGGCGCGCGAGGCAAAAGGCCAGGCACATGGTTCCAAAGCCCGTCAGCAGGAAGGCAATCACGAGATTGTAGCCGTAGGGCGCGAGTGTCGTCGGCAAGAGGTAGATGCCTGAGCCGATCATCGTACCTACGACCATGGCCGCGCTCATCCACTTGCCGAGCATTCTCGAAGCGGGCTCGGGATGCGTGTCGATGGCGATGACTTGATCGGACATCGGCGAGGCTTCGCATCCCCCCGCGGGGTTGGCAATCGCCACGCCCGCGCCTAACCGCGCCGCCAAACGCGAAGGGGAGTTCGATGCGCGCTTTCATTTTTCCGGGCCAGGGCAGCCAGGCGGTCGGCATGGGAGCAGCGCTCGCGGACGCGAGCCGAACGGCGCGTGACGTGTTCGACGAGGTCGACGAGGCGCTCGGCCAGAATCTGTTCCGCCTGATGCGCGAAGGGCCCGACGAGGAGCTGAAGCTCACCGAGAATGCGCAGCCGGCGATCATGGCTCACTCCCTGGCCGTGTTCCGGACGATCGGCGCCAGCCTCACAGACCTTGCAAACTTCGTCGCCGGGCACAGCCTCGGTGAATATTCAGCGCTTTGTGCAGCGGGGTCATTCGATCTTTCAACGACCGCACGGCTGCTGAAGCTTCGCGGCCAGGCGATGCAGCAGGCGGTACCCGTCGGCGAAGGCGCAATGGCTGCCTTGCTCGGCGCGGATCTCGACCTCGCGCAGAGGATCGCCGATGCCGCGGCAAAAGGCGAGGTGTGCACCGTTGCCAATGACAACGACCCCTCGCAGGTCGTGATCTCGGGTCACAAAGGCGCGATCGACCGCGCCATCGCGATCGCGAGGGACATGGGCGCAAAGCGCGCCGTATCCCTGCCGGTGTCCGCTCCGTTTCACTGCCCGCTGATGCAACCGGCAGCCGAAGCCATGCGCGACGCGCTGAGCTACGTCGTGCTCCACGAGCCGGCGGCGCCGATCTTCGCGAATGTGACGGCCCGGCCCGAAACCGATCCAGATACCATCCGCCACCAGCTCGTCGACCAGGTCACCGGCATGGTCCGCTGGCGCGAAAGCGTTGCGAACATGTTCGAGGCCGGTGTCCACGAGTTCGTCGAGCTCGGCGGCAAGGTGCTCGGCGCAATGGTGAAGCGTATCGTCCCTGACGCGAAGGTCACGAGCGTTGTGACCATCGAGGACATCGAAGCACTGGCGAAGGAGATTGCATAGATGTTCGACCTGACGGGCATGACAGCGCTGGTGACCGGCGCCTCCGGCGGCCTTGGGAGCGCGATCGCCAAATCGCTGGCGGGGCAGGGCGCTCGGCTCGCCGTCTCGGGCAGCAATGCCGAGAAGCTCGAGAGCTTTCGCTCCGGTCTTGGCGGCGATCATGTCGCTTTGCAGTGCAACCTCTCCGACGGCGCCGCTGTCGACCAGCTGGTCCCGCAGGCCGTTGAGGCGCTCGGCGGCAAGCTCGACATCCTGGTCAACAATGCCGGCGTCACTCGCGACAACCTCCTCATGCGGATGAAGGACGAAGAGTTCGACGAGGTGATCCGCATCAACCTCGAGGCGGCTTTCCGTCTCATGCGCGCGGCCGCAAAGCCGATGATGAAGGCAAGGTTTGGCCGCATCGTCTCGATCACTTCGGTAGTCGGCGTCACCGGCAACCCCGGCCAGGCCAATTATGTCGCGTCGAAGGCAGCGCTGATCGGCATGACGAAGGCCGTGGCGCAGGAACTCGCAAGCCGAAGCATCACCGTGAACGCCATCGCGCCGGGCTTCATGATGTCCGCCATGACCGACGCCCTCAACGAGCAGCAGCGCGCAGGGATTCTTTCGCGAATTCCGATCGGATCGATGGGCAGCGGCGATGATATCGGCGCCGCTTGCGTCTATCTCGCTTCCAGGGAAGCCGGCTACGTCACGGGCCAGACGCTGCACGTCAACGGTGGCATGGCAATGCCGTAAAGCTCCAGCCAACGGTTCCTGCCACTCCTTGTCGTAGGTTCGACGGCACCTATATCCCCGAGAGAAATCAACACTCCGGCTGCCTCGAAGAGGGGCCGATGAGGGGCTGTAAGAGAGAGGTACATACATGGCCAAGGTCATTGGGATCGACTTGGGCACGACCAACAGCTGCGTCGCAGTCATGGAAGCCGGCAAGCCGAAGGTCATCGAGAACGTCGAGGGCGCGCGCACGACGCCTTCGGTCGTCGCTTTCACGAAGGACGGTGAGCGACTGATCGGCCAGCCGGCGAAGCGCCAGGCGGTCACCAATCCCGACAACACGATCTTCGCTGTAAAGCGCCTGATCGGCCGCCGCTTCGACGATCCGATCACCAAGAAGGACACCGAGCTGGTGCCCTACAAGATCGTCAAGGGCCAGAACGGCGACGCATGGGTCGAGGCCGGCGGCAAGGACTATTCGCCGTCCCAGATTTCGGCCTTCATCCTCCAGAAGATGAAGGAGACCGCCGAGGCCTATCTCGGCGAGACCGTCACGCAGGCGGTGATCACCGTTCCCGCTTACTTCAACGACGCGCAGCGCCAGGCGACCAAGGACGCCGGCCAGATCGCGGGTCTTGAAGTGCTTCGCATCATCAACGAGCCAACCGCAGCGGCGCTCGCCTACGGGCTCGACAAGGAAGAGGGCAAGACGATCGCCGTCTACGACCTCGGCGGCGGCACGTTCGACGTCTCGGTCCTGGAGATCGGCGACGGCGTGTTCGAGGTGAAGTCGACCAACGGCGATACGTTCCTCGGCGGCGAAGACTTCGACGCCCGGATCGTCAACTGGCTTGCCGACAAGTTCAAGGCGAAAGAAGGCATTGACCTTCGCACCGACCGCCTCGCGCTGCAGCGGCTGAAGGAAGCCGCCGAAAAGGCGAAGATCGAGCTGTCGTCGGCAGCGACGACCGAGATCAACCAGCCCTTCATCACCGCGCGGATGGAAGGCGGCACGACGACCCCGCTTCATCTCGTCGAGACGCTGAGCCGTGCCGACCTCGAGAAGCTGGTGGATGACCTTATCGCCCGCACCATCGAGCCGTGCAAGAAGGCTCTCAAGGACGCGGGCATCGACGCCAAGGACATCGCCGACGTCGTGCTCGTTGGCGGAATGACGCGCATGCCGCGCGTTCGCGAGCGGGTGAAGGAGTTCTTCGGACGCGAGCCGCACGTCGGCGTGAACCCGGACGAAGTCGTCGCCATGGGCGCAGCGATCCAGGCCGGCGTCCTGCAGGGTGACGTCAAGGACGTGCTGCTGCTCGACGTTACTCCGCTGTCGCTCGGCATTGAGACGCTGGGCGGCGTGTTCACCCGGATGATCGACCGCAACACGACGATCCCGACCAAGAAGAGCCAGGTCTTCTCGACCGCCGAGGATAACCAGAACGCGGTGACCATCCGCGTCTTCCAGGGCGAGCGCGAGATGGCCGCGGACAACAAGATGCTGGGCCAGTTCGACCTGGTCGGCATTCCTCCGGCTCCTCGCGGCATCCCGCAGATCGAGGTTACGTTCGACATCGATGCCAATGGCATCGTGAACGTGTCCGCGAAGGACAAGGGGACGGGCAAGGAGCAGCAGATCCGCATCCAGGCCTCCGGCGGTCTCAGCGACAACGACATCGAGAAGATGGTCCGCGAAGCCGAGCAGTTCGCCGAAGAGGACAAGAAGCGTCGCGGTGCGGCTGAGGCGAAGAACAATGCCGAAAGCCTCGTCCACTCGACCGAGAAGCAGCTCGCCGAGCATGGCGACAAGGTCTCGGCTGAGGTGAAGGGCGAGATCGAGAAGGCAATCGCCGAAGCGAAGACCGCGGTCGAAAGCGGCGACGCCGACGAGATGCAGCAAAAGACGGCTGCGCTCACTCAGGCGGCGATGAAGCTCGGCCAGGCGATGTACGAGCAGCAGCAGGCGCAGGCGCAGCAGACGGGCGAAGCCGGCGCTGCGGGCGGCGAAAGCGGCGAGCAGGCTGGTCAGGAAGAGGTCGTCGACGCCGAATTCTCCGAGGTCGACGAGGGCGAGAACAAGGCCTGATGGTCCGGCGCGGCTCCTCGATGGGGGTCGCGCCGCATCCTGTGCTGCGTAGCGGGGAGCATTGATGGGCGAGCAGGACTATTACGATCTGCTGGGTGTCGCGCGCGGTGCGGACGACGCTACCATCAAGGCTGCCTATCGGCGCCTTGCCAAGGAACACCATCCAGATCGCAAGAACGGCTGCAAGGAATCGGAGGCGCATTTCAAGGCGATCAATGAGGCGTACGACGTCCTCAAGGACCCGCAGAAGCGCGCAGCCTACGACCGTTTCGGCAAGGCTGCATTCCAGAACGGCGGCGGCGGCCACGACCCCTTCGCCGAAGCCGGCTTCAACGGCTTCTCGGATATTTTCTCGACGATCTTCGGCGAGTTCATGGACCCGCGCGCGCAGCAGAATGCCGCGCGCGGCGCGGACCTTCGATACGACCTCGAGCTAAGCCTCGAAGAAGCGTTCACGGGGGCCGAAAAGACGATCTCGATCCAGGCCATGGCTCAGTGCGAGGCATGCCTCGGCAGGGGCTGCATGAGCGCAGACCATTGCGCGAGCACGTGTCAGACGTGCGGCGGCATGGGGAAGGTCCGCGCGCAGCAGGGCTTCTTCGTCGTCGAGCGCGGCTGTCCCACCTGCCGGGGAGCTGGCGAGGTCATCACCGATCCGTGTCTCAACTGCCATGGCGAGGGTCGCGCGCTCGGTCAGCGTAAGCTGTCAGTGAAGATCCCCGCCGGCGTAGACGAAGGCACCCGGATCCGCGTTGCCGGAGAGGGCGAAGCGGGCGTTCGCGGCGCCGGTAGCGGCGATCTCTACCTGTTCGTGCACATGAAGCGGCATCCGATCTACGCCCGCGAGGGCACGATGCTCATCGCCGATTGCCCCGTCAGCTTCACGACAGCTGCGCTTGGGGGCCTGATCACCCTCCCGGGCATCGATGGCGACAGTGTCGAATTGAAGATTCCGGCCGGCATCCAGTCTGGTGAGCAGCTTCGTCACCGGGGTGCCGGCATGAGCGTTTTGAACGGTCGAGGCCGCGGCGATCTCGTCGCGCGAATTCTCGTCGAAACGCCAACGAAGATGACGGCCAAGCAGAAGAAGCTTCTGGAAGAATTCCGCGCGACCGAGACTGGCGAAGAATGTCCAGCGACAAAAAGCTTCTTCACGCGTGCGCGGGAAATGTTCGGCGGCTGATCAGCCGTTTTTGAAGCGGTCGATCTCCAGCCTCATCGCAAAAAGCTGAGCGAACAACTCTGCCGCGGCGTGGAGCTCGAAGTGCGGCTGGCGTGGAGTGCGGCTGTCGCAGCGAAATTCGCCGCTCACGTCATCGACGCAGAAAGGAACGCATAGGACCGCGCGAACGCCCTCGCGGCGAAGCTGTTCGAGCGCCGCATGGTCGGGCAAACACATCAATGCATGGTGCGCCGACGTTTCCTCGGGATCCCGCGGGAAGAGGCCGACGTGCGTTGCCTCCGTATCGGCAACGAGCGCAGGTACTCGTGCACTAAGCTCGGCCGGCGCGGTGAAGGCGCCCCGGCTGCTTTCGGCCCGGCGCGAGCCGCAAGAGAGGGTGACGCGGTCATAACCCGTGAGGGCCCGCATGCGCCGGACGCCACCGTCGAGAAGCGCATCGCCAGTGGCGTTCGACAGTCCGGAGATCAAGCCGCCAACGGTCCCGAAGCATTCGCCAAAACCGTCGGCTGACTGGACGGCTTCCAGCAGGACGCGCCCCTCGCTCAGCTGGAAGGCGACGTCGACGAACTCGTGCTCATCGGTAAGCCGTACGCCATAGGCACGGCCGATGCCCGTCGTGCCGCTGAGACGCGAGAAGAGGTTGCGAAGATCGTGAAGCGCCTGGGCTTTGACGAACTTGCCGAGCGGCTCGTCGATCAAGGTGACGTGGGATTCGCCCAGCACGTGGTGGATGTTCTCGGACGCGCGCAGGACGATCCAGTCGAGCGACAGTTCGAGCAGACAGCCGGCGCGCTGGACGCCGGTTGCCGGCCCCGCTCGCGGCTGTTGCGTGCTGCTCCCCTCGATCTCGCCGACGTCCTGCATAACCCCCCGGCTATGGTTTGATAGGCAAGAATAACCCGTCCATTGCGCAGTGCACGAAAAATCTTGTGCTGCGCTAGGCGCTTAACCTTCGTTACCAAACACCCGGGCGAAAATCGTGTCGACGTGCTTGAAGTGGTACTCGAGGTCAAACAGCGCATCGAGCTGCTCAGAGGAGAGGCGCTGCGACACGTCGGGATCGGCCTTCAAGAGGTCGAGCAGCGACAGCCGGCCGTCGGCCTCCCACACCTTCATCGCGTTGCGCTGCACGAGAGCATAGCTCTCTTCGCGGCTCAGGCCCGCCTGCGTCAGTGCGAGCAGTACCCGCTGCGAGTGCACGAGACCGCCCATCCGGTCGAGGTTCTTCCGCATGCGCTCGGGGTAGACGACGAGCTTGTCGACCACGCTCGTCAGCCGCGCGAGCGCGAAATCGAGGGTGATCGTAGCATCGGGGCCGATGAAGCGCTCGACGGAGGAATGGGAGATGTCGCGCTCGTGCCAGAGAGCAACATTCTCAAGCGCGGGCGTCACATAGCCGCGGACCATGCGCGCAAGGCCGGTCAGGTTCTCGGTCAGCACGGGGTTGCGCTTGTGCGGCATCGCCGAGCTGCCCTTCTGGCCGGGCGAGAAATACTCCTCGGCCTCGAGCACCTCCGTCCGCTGCAGGTGCCGAACCTCGGTGGCCAGACGCTCGATCGACGAGGCGATCACTCCGAGCGTCGCGAAGAACATGGCGTGGCGGTCGCGCGGGATCACCTGCGTCGACACCGGCTCGATTTCAAGTCCGAGCTCGGCAGCGACATGCTCCTCCACCCGCGGATCGATATTGGCAAAGGTGCCGACTGCGCCCGAGATCGCGCAGGTCGCAACGCCGTCGCGCGCCGCGACGAGCCGCTCGCGGTTGCGCGAGAATTCCGCATGGGCCTGGGCGAGCTTGAGCCCGAAAGTCACCGGTTCGGCGTGAATGCCGTGGCTTCGGCCGATGGTCGGCGTCAGCTTGTGCTCGAACGCGCGCCGCCTGAGGACCTCCAGCAGCGCGTCGATGTCCTTAAGAAGCAGGTCAGCTGCCTCTTTCAGCTGCGCGGCAAGCGCAGTGTCGAGCACGTCCGAGCTGGTCATGCCCTGGTGGAGCCAGCGCCGCTCGGGTCCCAGCTTCTCGCCGGCCCAGGTGAGAAAGGCGATCACGTCATGCTTGGTGACGGCCTCGATCCGCTCGATCGCCTCGATGTCGATCTTGCCAAGGGCATCGCTGTCGTAGGCGGCACGGATCGCTGCTGCATCGTGGGCCGGGATCATTCCGATCCTGCCCATTGCCTCTGCTGCGAACACCTCGATCTGCCACCAGATGCGGTAGCGGTTTTCGGCCGACCAGATGGCCGTCATCTCGGAACGTGAATAGCGCGGGACCATGGCCGCGGCGGCTAGCAGAGCCGCTTCGATGCTTCAAATCAGTCCCATTTTCTCCTGCTCGCGTGAACGCGGCGGGTCTGAGCTCCTGACCCGCCGATGCATTTCCACCCTGCTGGGGGTTGGTCCGAGCAGTGGCGCCTGAAGCACACCAAGGGAGCACTTTGGGCGTTGGTCATGCCGCATCTGGAACGGTCACGCTTGGGATGGGTTAGTTAGACCCAATGGCGGAGCGGCCGAACGAAAACGGTCTCGGCGACACGATTGTCGTCCGGCGCGGACCCCGGTGGGGCCGTGTCGCAACGGCTATTGCGGTCGGGCTTCTTGTTCTCCTTGTCGCCGCCGTTGGCGTCGTTTGGCTCGAGCGGCGGCCGATCGCCACTCATTATCTCAAGCGCGAGTTCGAGCGGCGCGGCGTCACATCCAGCTATCACCTCGAGCGCGTGGGTCTGAGGACTCAGGAAGTCACCAACCTCGTTATCGGAGATCCGAAGCGGCCAGACCTCGTTGCGCGCTATGCGCACATTGAGACCAGGCTCAGATGGAACGGCAATTTCGAGGTCTACCGGATCGTCGCACGCGGCGTGAGACTGCGTGGGCAGCTCGTTGGAGGCCGGGTCAGCTGGGGCCAGATCGACAGGCTGCTTCCGCCACCCAGCAACAAGCCGTTCGCGCTTCCAGACTTCGTCCTCGACATCGCCGACAGCACCATCTCGCTTGCGACGCCGTTCGGGCAGCTCGGTTTCGCGCTCCAGGGCAATGGCAAGCTCAGCGGCGGTTTTGCCGGTCATGCGGCAATCGTCAGTCCGCGCCTCGTACCCGGGCGCTGCGCAGCAACGAGCCTGCGGGCCTATGTCGCAGTGAACGTGGCGGCCCGGCGTCCCCGCGTCGAGGGCCCGGTAACGCTCGACCGTTTCACTTGCCCCTCGAGCCGGTTCGACGTCGCTGCACCGCGTTTCGACGCGAAAGCAAGCTTCAACGAGTCATTCACGAGCATCGACGGCAGTGGGAGAATGGCGATCACGACGTTGATCGCCGGAGCGAACGGTCTCGCGAACTTCGCCGGCGACATCACCTACAAAGGCTCGCTCGGCGAGGTCGACGGGCGCGTCAGGCTGTCTGCGCAGAAGTCTCGCATGGCGACCATCTTCGCCGACCGCACCCGTCTCATCGGCGGCTATCATCTGGGCATCCGCAAGGGCACGTTCGACCTTGTCGGCAATTATGCCGCGGACAGCGCAACACTCGATCCGAGCATGATCGCCGGCGTCACCCAGCCGCTTGCCGCTGCTGCAAAGACGCCGATCGGACCGGTCGCAACAAGCATCGGCAATGCTCTTTCGCGAACCGCGCACAACTTCAACTCCGCCGGCGGCATCAAGGTCGTGAATTTCCCGGGCGGCGGCGCGGCAAGGATTACCGACGCCAAGATCATCGGGCCCAATGGCGCTCGGGCGAGCGTCGGCGGCGGAAGCGGCGTTACCTACTACTGGCCGGCCGGCGGCCTCAGGATCGACGCCGACGTCCAGATGGGGGGCGGCGGCCTTCCGCAGGGCCGCGTCAGCCTTCGCCAACCGCGCGCCGGCGCTCCCATGAGCGGGGTTGCCGACCTCGCTCCATATCAAGCGAACGGACAACGGCTCGCACTCACGCCCATCCGTTTCGGTCCCGGCCCCGGCGAATCGACCGCGATCAGCACCATCGCACAGCTCGACGGCCGGTTCCCCGACGGACGCGTCCAGGCCTTGCGATTGCCGATCAGCGGTCAGATCGGTCGCGGCGGCAGCTTCGCCTTCGGTACCTCCTGCGCGGTCGTCAGCTTCAATTACCTGCAGTTGAGCGCCTTGCAGCTCGGCGCAACACGGCTGCCGGTGTGCCCGATCGGCCCGGCGATGATCGCCAGGCAGCCGGGCGGGGCGGTGCTGGCGAGTGCGCGGTTGAACAATCCCGTATTCAACGGCCGGCTCGGCAGCTCGCCGTTCCATTTGCAGGCCGCCAACGGGCAGATCATCGGCCAGCAGTTCGGCCTCAACTCGGTCGGGCTGCGCCTCGGCAAGTCCCAATCCCCGATCGTCTTCGATGCGACCCGTCTCACCGGCAGCCTCGCCGGAGGCGCGACAAGCGGCAATTTCAGCGGCGCTCGTGCGACCATCGGCACCGTTCCCGTCCTCCTCAGCGACGCCGGCGGCAAATGGAATCTTCGCGGGAGCAACCTCAGCCTGAACGGTTCCGCGATGGTGTCGGACCGCAACCCCGATCCACGCTTCTACCCGCTTCGCAGCAACGACTTGCAGCTGACGATCGCCGGCGACTATGTCCGGGCAACGGGCGGGCTTCACCATCCTGCAAGCGGTGCGCTCGTGACCAACGTCAGCATCGAGCATCGGCTCTCGACCGCCGCCGGCCATGCGCTACTCGACGTTCCGGGCCTGACCTTCGGGCCCGGTCTCCAGCCCGAGGAAATCACTCGTCTCACCGAAGGCGTCATCGCGCTCGTGAACGGCACCATTCGCGGGCAGGGCCGCATCGACTGGAACTCTGCGGGCAAGGTAACGTCGAGCGGCGACTTCTCGACCGCGAACCTCGACCTTGCAGCGCCGTTCGGTCCCGTCACCGGGATGAGCGGCACCGTCCACTTCAATGATCTCCTCGGCCTGACGACGCCTCCGGGCCAGGTACTGACGGTCAAGTCCATCAACCCGGGCATCCTCGTCGAGAATGGAGTGATCCGATACCAGCTGCTGCCTAACCAGCTGGTTCGGATCGAGCGTGGCGAGTGGCCGTTCATGGGTGGCCGACTGATCCTCGAAGAAACCGTCCTGAACTTCGGCCGGCCGACCGCCAAGCGGCTCACCTTCCGCGTCGTCGGACTCGACGCCCACACATTCGTATCGACGCTTGGCTTCAAGGAGCTCGATGCAACGGGAACCTTCGACGGCGTGCTGCCGATGATCTTCGACGAGAGCGGCGGCCGCATCGTCGGCGGGCGCCTCGACAGCAGGGCGGGCGGCGGGTCGCTCGCCTACAACGGCGTGGTGAACAAGGCGGACCTTGGCACGATGGGCAACATTGCCTTCAACGCCCTGAGGGACCTTCGCTTCAAGTCGATGATCATCCGGCTCGACGGCGATCTTGCAGGCGAGTTCACGACCCGCATGGCAATCGAAGGCGTCGGGCTGGGGCAAACCAGCACGCAGAAGATCATCCGCAGCCTTCTCAGCAAGATCCCGCTCAAGCTCAATGTGACGATTACCGGGCCGTTCCGCGCGCTGATCGCCACCGCCAAGTCGTTCAACGACCCGCGCACGATCATCGGCGACGTGCTGCCCGGCCCGCTTCAGGGCGTGCCGGGAATCACGACCGAGGTCCGTCGCGTCGAAGAACAAAAGCAGCAGACCCAGACGCCGGTCAACGAACAGGTCAACACTGCTCCGCCACCCGCAAATCCCACCAAGCCGAAGTGAGAGACATGATGATCATGAGGATATCGCGACCCTGGCTCCTTGCCGCCGCGCTGCTCGGTACGCCGCTGTCGAGCTGCATTTCCGTGAAGGCTCCGGACAAGCCGATCGAGATCAACCTCAACGTGACCATCCGGCAAGAGGTGCTGGTGCGGCTCCAGCGCGACGTCGAGCAGCTGATCAACCAGAACCCCCAAGCCTTCCCGCAGAAGAAGCCATGAGGAAGCTTATCATTCTCGGCGCGCTCGCCGCGATGCCGGTCGCGGCACAGACGCCCGCGGTCGATGCTGCAAGGGCGTCCGGTTTGGTGGGGGAGCGCTATGACGGATATGTCGGGCTGGTGGGTAATGCTTCGGCTGCCGTGCGCACGCAGGTTTCGAGGATCAACCTCCAGCGCCGCTCGCTCTACAGCAATCTTGCCGCCAGCAAGGGAGCAAGCCCGCAGGACGTCGGCGTCACGGCCGGCTGCCAGCTGCTCGCAAGGGTCGGCGTTGGCGAGGCCTATATGTGGGCGGACGGCAAGTGGCGGCGCCGGGTCGCAGGCCAGGCAGCTCCGATGCCCGACTACTGCCGCTGACGCTCAAACGAGTCGCGATACTCCGGCCTGATTCCGCGGATCAGCTCCGATGTGACCGGAAGCGAGATCTCATATTCTCCCTCGGCATAGGGGCCGGCCGTGTAGGGAGAAGCAATGAAGTCGATCGTGTCGAGCCGCTTGTTGTTGTTCCGGTCGACAGGCGCGATGGCGAGATCGCCGAACTTCGGACATTGGTCGAATTCGCCGCCAAGCTTATCGCGCTGGCGTCGCTTGGTCCGTTCGGCAGCGAGCGCCGCGCAGTAGCGAGCGCGCATGACGGCGCCGAACGCTTCGGATCGAAGGAACAATGCGCTGACGGCGATATCCTTGCCGGAACGCCGGTCCCACAGGAGTGAGCCGAAGCTGGTGTTCGGGTGCGCTCCACCCGTGAAGGTGCCGAGCTGATTTGTGAGCGATAGCAATCGCGGGCTGTTTCCAACCGACCGCCATTGCAGCCAGAACGAATGCTGGTGGAACTCGCGCTTTTGTTGACGCGCTGCCGTCTGGTCTTCCTGCGCGTTCTTCTGGGCTTGGGCGAGGTCGCGCTTAGCCTCGTTGTACAGCTGCAAGTCGAGCTTCGGGATCGCCGCGGCTTCGCCTGGCCACTCGAACCTGAAGTCGAGTGCGTCGGTCTTGCGGACCAGCTTGTGCGGAGCGGTGGACGCTGCCGCAAGCATAGGGGCGATGCCGACAATCATCAGGACCCGGTTCACGCCGGCACCGTAACCGTCTCGGCCGCGGTTGACTATCGTCAGCGCCGTTCATAAAGGGGCGGCGCCTTGGCGGTCTTGCTTTTCCGCCATGTTTCTTCGTCCCGGTCTGGCCCTTGGATTTCAGCAGGGGCGACGCACAGGGGAGACGCATGGCAGAGGACGAGAACGGCGAGGTTCCGAAGCTTCCACCAGACGCACGGCTCGAATCGCTCGATGAGCGGCTCGAGCGCTTGCAGCAGGCGGAAGCGAAGCGGACCCATCGGGCTGAGCCGAACCCGGGCGACCGGTTGTGGCAGCAGCTCTTTGGGCATCTGATCGGCGCTCCGGTGGGCGGGGCCGTGATCGGGTGGGGTCTGGACTCGCTGGCCGGTCTACTCGGTCACCGGACTTTTCCCTTGTTCTTCCTGCTGATGCTGTTCTTCGGGTTCGGCGTCGGCGTGAGGAACATCATGCGTCTTTCCAAGACCCGGACCCCTCCGGGCAATTGAGTTGAGGTAGAGGCGAAGCGTGGCGGCCGAAGGCAAGATCGACCCGATGCACCAGTTTACGGTGGAGCCGCTGGTTCCACTGCACATCGGCAATTACGACGTGAGCTTCACCACCAGCTCGGCGTGGCTGCTCGTCGCGCTCGCGCTCATCCTCGGCTTCATGGCCCTTGGAATGAAGCGCCAGCTCGTTCCTGGCCGCTGGCAGATGGCGGTCGAGGGCCTCACCGGCTTCATCGACGACATGGTGCGCGTGAACATCGGCCCCGAGGGGAAGAAGTTCGTGCCCTACATCTTCTCGCTGTTCACCTTCATCCTCGTTGCGAATCTGCTCGGCCTGCTGCCGCTCGCGGTGATCCCTGGACTGCACAGCTTCACGACGACCAGCCACTTCAGCATCACGGGCATCCTTGCCGTGTTGAGCTTCTCCATCGTGCTGATCGTCGGATTCTGGCGTCACGGCCTTCATTTCTTCTCGCTGTTCGTGCCTCACGGTACGCCGAAGGTGATGATTCCCCTGATTGCGGCGATCGAGTTCATCTCCTTTATGGTGCGGCCGTTTAGCCTGGGACTTCGACTATTCGTCGCCATGATCGCCGGTCACATCCTGATGGAAGTCTTCGGAAACTTCATCGTCAGCGGCCTCAATGGCGGGCTGGTGGGGTGGGGAGTGGGCATCCTCAGCTTCCTCTTCATCATCGGCGTGGCAGCGCTCGAACTGCTGGTATGCGCGATTCAGGCCTACGTGTTCGCGCTGCTGACGACGCTTTATCTCAACGACGCGATCAACCTTCACTAGAGTTTCGAAAAAAAGGAGTTTCACGATGGATTTCGCTTCCGCTCAGGTCATTGGTGCCGGTCTTGCGGCGATCGGCGTCGGCGCTGCCGCCGTCGGCGTCGGCAACGTCTTCGGTTCGTTCCTCGAGAGCGCGCTTCGCAACCCGGCGGCCGCCGACAGCCAGCAGGGCCGCCTGTTCATCGGCTTCGCCGCGGCGGAGCTTCTGGGCCTCATCGCCTTCGCAGTGGCGATGATCATCCTCTACGCGCGCTAATCGACCAACGGCGTAAGCCGAGGACAAAAATGCCTCAGATCACGCAGCTTCCGTTCATCTTCTTCTCCCAGCTGTTCTGGCTGGCGGTGGTGTTCGGCATCATCTTCTTCGGCATCGGCCGGGGGATGCTCCCGAAAATCCAGGGCACGGTAGAGGCCCGCGAGAAGAAGATTGCCGAGGACCTCGAGCGCGCGCAGGCAGCGCGGGCCGAGGCCGAGGAAACGGAGGCGGCGTGGCGCGCGCGGATGGACTCGGCCCGCGCCGAGGCCGCGCGCCTCGCGCAGGAAGCCAAGACGCAAAGCGCCCGGCACACCGAAGCGCAGGTCAGGACCGCTGCCGAAAAGCTCAACGTCAAGATTGAGTCGTCCGAAGCGAAGATCCGGGAAGCGCTGGTCTCGGCGCGCTCCGAGATCGAAGGCGTGGCCTCCGAGGCGACCCGCCAGATGGTCGAGCGTCTGACCGGCATGAAGGTCGATGGGAACGAGGCCGCGTCGGCGGTGAAGGCGGAATTGAATGTCTGAACCGCAGATCAAGACCGGGACCGAGACCCCGATGCACGAAGCCGAGCCGACGGCGTTCGGCCTGACCGCGCCGGCCTGGATCGCACTTGCGATGATCGTCGTCATCGCAATCATGATCTGGAAGAAGGTGCCAGGCGCAGTTGCCGGTGCGCTCGACAGCAAGATCGCGCTGATCCGCGATCAGCTCGCCGAGGCCGAGGCGCTGCGCAAGGACGCAGAGGCCCTCAAGGCCGAGTATCAGGCGAAGTCTGCAAGTGCCGACAAGGATCGCGAGGCGCTGCTGGAGCGAGCCAAGCACGAGGCTGACGAGATCGTCGCCAAGGCCAAGACAGACGCTGAAGCCCTGATCGAACGCCGCACGCGCATGGCCGAGGACAAGATTGCGGCGGAAGAGCGCGCTGCAATCGAGCAATTGCGCTCCGCCGCCGCCGAAGCAGCAACCAAGGCCGCGGCCCGGATCATCGCCGAGCGTCACGACGCCGCGACTGACGCGAAGCTCGTCGATCAGGCGATCAAGGAAATCGCCGGCCGCTAGTCTTACTGGCGGTGCTCGCCGCCAAGCTGGCTGACGCCTTCAAGCGCCTCCGACGCGCATTCGGTATCGGTCTCGCGGCTGAGGTCGCCGAGGCTGACAATGCCGCACAATGTCTCGTTGGCATCGATGACCGGAAGCCGGCGCACCTGCGCTTCGCTCATCTTGTTGGCCGCATCTTCCACGTTGTCGTCCATCCGGACGACGACGAGGTCGTTGGTCATGAGCTCGCGGACCGGCGTATCCGGGCCATAACCCTTCGCGATGCCGCGAACTGCAATGTCACGATCTGTGATCATGCCGATCAGCCGGTCACCTTCCGTAACCGGGATGGAGCCGGCGTCGGCGCTCAGCATGAAGCTTGCCGCTTGCTGCACGGGCTGGTCCGGCCGTACGGTCTGGACGTCGCGCGTCATCACTTCGCTGACTTTCATGGTCGCTCTCCATTTATTGGAAAAACCCGGTACTCCAACGAATGGGCGGCAAGGCCGTTGCGGGTGTTACGGCACGTTCTCGGTCAGGAGGTCGTACGTCGCGACCAGTTCGTCCTTCTGGTTGAAGACCTCGACTGCCCAACGGACCTGTCCCGTGTCTTCCGACTTGATCGACTTCGCGCGAACCGTGAGCTCCACGCGGATCGAATCACCGGGGTAGAGAGGGGTCAAAAAGCGCAGGCTCTCGAGCCCGGTATTGGCGAGGACCGGTCCTGGATCGGGATCGACAAAGAGGCCTGCAGCGAAGCTCAGGATCAGGTAGCCGTGAGCAACACGGCCCTCGAAGATGGGCGACGCCCTCGCGGCTTCCTCGTCCATGTGAGCGTAGAAGTTGTCGCCGGTGAATTCGGCGAAATGCTCGATGTCCGCGATCGTCACGGCGCGGCTCGGGGTCTTCCAAGTGTCGCCGATGTGCATCTCGCTCATCTTCAGCCTGAACGGATGGACGTCGATGACGTGCTTGGGCGCTCCGGGGACATATTGCTCGGTAATCGCCGCGATCATTGCCGGCGACGACTGGATCGCGGTGCGCTGCATGTAATGCTTGACGCCTCGGACACCGCCCATCTCCTCGCTTCCACCAGCGCGGCCCGGGCCACCGTGGACGAGAACTGGGAGAGGGGAGCCGTGGCCAGTGGACTCGGCGGCATTGGCGCGGTCGATGACCAGCATGCGGCCGTGATAGGCAGCGGCGCCCTGGATGAACTCACGAGCGGCATCGGGCGAGTGCGTGAACAGGGACAGCGCGAGGCTTCCCCGTCCGCGGTTCGCGAGGGCGATCGCATCGGCGATGCCGTTGTAGGGCATGATCGTGGAAACAGGCCCGAACGGCTCGCAATCGTGCACGGCATCGGTTTGCCACGGCTCGTCGGTGCGAAGCAGGACCGGCGGCAGGAACGCGCCGCCGGGGATCGGCGGCTGCGCGTCGGGGTCGCCTGCGACGATGCGCGCGCCTGCGGCTTCAAGCTCGGCAATCTTCTGGCGAACGTCGTCGCGCTGGCTGACGCTGACGAGCGCGCCCATTCGCGTGTCCTCGGCACGCGGATCTCCGACCTTCGTCTTGGCGAGACGCTCAGCCAGAGCCTGCTGCACCTGATCGAGATATTCGGCCGGGGCCATGGCGCGGCGGATCGCCGTGCATTTCTGCCCCGCCTTCACCGTCATCTCGGTCGCGACTTCCTTGATGAACAGGTCGAACTCGGGCGTGCCCGGTGCCGCATCAGGGCCGAGCAGTGATGCATTGAGGCTGTCCTGCTCGGCGACGAACCGGACGGACTGGCGGACGACCGTCGGGTGGGTCCTGAGCTTCAGCGCTGTATGCGCCGATCCGGTGAAGCTCACGATGTCCTGGCCGGTCAGGTGATCGAAGAGATCGCCGACACCGCCGACGATGAGTTGCACCGCGCCGGCGGGAAGGACATTCGCCTCGATCATGATCTTGAACGCCGCCTCGGCGAGATAAGCTGTGGCCGATGCCGGCTTGACGATCGCCGGAACGCCCGCGAGCAGCGTCGGGGCGAGCTTCTCCAGCATGCCCCAGACGGGGAAGTTGAAGGCGTTGATGTGAACTGCAGCGCCCTGGAGCGAGGTGTAGACATGCTGACCCACGAAGGTGCCGTTCTTCGACAGGCCTTCGAGCTGGCCGTCGAGCAGCACGTGGGCATCGGGAAGCTCCCGGCGTCCCTTCGACGAGAAGGAGAAGAGCGTGCCGGCGCCGCCCTCGATGTCGATCCAGCCGTCCTTCCGCGTCGCCCCGGTCAGATAATTGAGCTCGTACAACTCTTCCTTGCGCGCCATGATCGCGAGCCCGAGCGCCTTGATCATCCGTGCGCGCTCGTGGAAGGTCAGCTTTCTCAAGGCCGGCCCGCCAACCTCGCGAGCGTGCCGAAGCATGCCGCCAAAATCGAGGCCGGCCGAGCCGGTCAGCGCGACCGGCGCGCCATCGATTGCGCTCGGGATCTCGGCGAGATTGCTGTCGCCTGCGACCCAGCGGTCGCGCTCGTAATTTAGGAGCTTGAGAGTCTTCATGGCGGCTCCTTAGAAGAAGTTGGAGCCAAGCAGGAGGGGTAGATGATCGATCCGGTCCGGCCGATCACGATCGGTGACATTGAACAGGCGCGTCAGCGGATTTCGGGGACGGTTCTTCGGACGCCGCTCGTCAGGCTGGATCTTGGCGACAGGCGTGAAATCCACCTCAAGCTCGAGAACCTGCAGCCGACCAATGCCTACAAGATTCGTGGCGGCGTGAATGCAGTCGCGAGCCTGTCGGATGAAGCGCGCGCAAAGGGCGTTTGGACGATCAGCGCGGGCAATGCCGGGCAGGGCGTCGCTTATGCCGCGCGGCAGCTCGGCATCCCGTGCACTGTCGTTGCAATCGAGACGGCGCCGCAGACGAAGCTCGACAGGATGCGCGCGCTCGGTGCCACCATCGTCCCAGTGTCCTACGATCAGGCGTGGGTAGCGGCGGAGAGCCACCGGTTCCCGGGTCTCGAGGCCACGTTCGTGCATCCATTCGACAATCATGACTTCATCGCCGGCCACGGCACGATGGGGCTCGAGATCGTCGAGGATTGCCCGGAGGTGCGAACAGTCGTCTGCGCGATCGGCGGAGGCGGTCTCATCACGGGTGTCGGCAGCGCGATCAAGGCGCGCAAGCCCGATGCGAAGGTCCTCGGGGCCGAGCCGGAGACCGCGGCCCCCTATGCGCTCTCGCTACGTGAGGGCGGCCCCCGGAAATTCGAGGACTGGCAGGCTTCGTTCGTCGACGGGGCAGGCGGCAAGAGTGTCACCGAGCGGATGTGGCAGCGCATGCGCCCGGTCACCGACGGCACCATTACCGTCACTCTCGACCAGACGCGCCTCGCCATGCGGCTGATTGCCGAGAAGTCGAGGACGATCGCCGAAGGGGCCGGGGCACTGGCGCTCGCAGCTGCGCTCACTGGGCAGGCAGGTGAAGGGCCGATCGTTTGCGTTGTCTCGGGGGGTAACGTCGACCTCGACAAATTCGCCGAGCTCGTGACGACCGTCGGATAGCCCGATAAGCCGGACAATCATGGAATTTGCTGAGTTCATCGCGCCGATGCCCGTCGCGACCTTCATCTCCGACTATTTCGGCAAGCGCCCGGCGCACATTCGCGGTGCTTCGCCGCGAAGCGGACTGCTGTCGACGGCGCGCCTCCAGGAGCTCTTGTCGGTTCGGCCGCACTGGACCGCCGACAACCTCAAGCTGATCCTCAACAGCCGACCGATCCTTGGCGATCACTTCCTCGACGAGGGACAGGGGAGCGGCCCGCGGAGAGCCGACCCGGCCAAGGTCCAGCTTTTTCTCGAGATGGGGGCCAGCCTTGTCGGCGACCATATCGAGGACATCGACCTCAAAGTCCGCGAGGCGGCGGCCATGCTGTCCGGGCAGTTCGCGGGAATTACCGGCGCCAACGTCTACTGCTCGTTCCAGGGGATTCGCGCGTTCAACAGCCATTGCGACCTGCACGAGGTCTTCGCTGTCCAGCTCGAGGGCGAGAAGACATGGCAGATCTATGAGAACCGCGCCGACGCACCGGTCGAGACCATTCAGGGGCCGAACGCGCAGGCAATCATCGACCAGGCCAAGGGCAGGGTGATGATGACGGTCAAAATGCAGGCCGGAGACCTGCTCTATATTCCGCGCGGCTACTTTCACGACGCGCTTGCGAGCTCGAGCGCGTCGCTTCACCTGACGTTCGGGACCGCTCCGCTGAACGGCCGGTACTTGTTCCGAATGCTTGAAGAGCTGGCGACCAAGAATGCCACGTTCCGCGAATATCTGCCGGACGGCAGGGGCGACGCCGTTGAGCTTCGATCGCGATTGTCGGACCTTGCCGATGAAATCGGATTGCTGATGCGCTCGCCGCTGTTCGAGACTCTCGTCACAAACCGGCAGCGCGCCATCGTCGCCCGGGCCGACACGGTCGAACTGCAGGCTCGAAGGACGCTCGACCATTTCGCAGCCGCCGGTCATCAAGCCCAGGTTGACTGGCGACCCGAAGGTGCGGTGCTTGTGCATGCGCGAGGGGCCGAGCCGCTCGGCTCCATCGGGGAAGCGGTGGAGTGGGCGTTGGGCCGGCAATCCTTTTCTCGCCAGCAGCTCCAGGCGCAATTTGCGTGGCTGAGCGGGGATGAGATCGAGCGGCTGCTCGAGATCATGACACGTCTCGATCTGTTCGCGGCCTACGATCCGGCGTTGTAGAACATTACAGCCGCGTCATTTTGCGGTTCCGAAATCTGCCGTTCAGAATCGCGCGATAGATTCGGGCTCCTCAGATCAACCAATTCTGGAGGACGCCTGATGCATAAAGCTCTTGCGATCATCCTGGCCGGTCTGGGCGCCGTTACGCTTACAGGTGCCGCAGCCGCTGCGAGCCGGGACACTCACACCCTCAACGTGCCGCTGCCCGACGGTTCGTCCGTCAGGGTCGACTATGTTGGAGACGTCGCGCCCAAGGTCAGCGTCACGCCCGCACCGATAAGCGCGCCCTGGGCACCGTTGGGGATATTCACGCCCGGCGCATTCGACATGCAGCGCCAGATCGATGCCATGATCCGGGAGATGGACGCAGTGACGAAGCCGTCGGCCACGCGAGCGCCGGGCCTGAACGTCGCGGCTTACGGCAATGCGCCGGCGGGTACGAGGAGCGTGACCGTCGTCACGACGAGCGCGGGCGGCAAGACCTGCACGCGCACCACTGAAGTTACCTCCCAAGGTTCCGGCAAGGCGCCAAAGGTCGTGTCCAACATCTCGGGTGACTGCACCGGAGCAAGTGCCGCGCCCAGGGCCAACGGCACCTAGAGCATTCTCAAGTCGAACCGCCTGGTCGTCGGATGGCTGCTGGAAAGGCCGCCGTCGACGACCAGCGCAGCCCCATTGACGTAGGTCGATTCATCCGACGCGAGGAACAGGGCTGCGTTCGCGATCTCGTCCGGTTCCCCGCCGCGCTTCAGCGGATTGAGCTCGCCGATCCTGTCAGCCTGCCCGGCCGCGCGAGCCATGTCGTAGATCCCTTGCGTCATGCCGGTCTCGATCAGGCCCGGGCAGATGGCGTTGACCCGGACGCCCGAGCCGGAAAGCTGCTGCGCCGCCGTTTGAACGAGGTTGATGACACCGGCCTTGGACGCCGAATAAGCGGCACCGCCGGCGCCTGAGCGCAGTCCCGCGACGCTGGCCGTGCAGATGATCGACCCGCTGCCGCGTTTCGCCAGGATGGGTCCCGCATATTTGATCGCCAGGAAGGGCCCGATCAGGTTGATTCGGAGGATCTCGGCCCAGTCCGCGGCGGTCTGCTCCGCGATGGTCGCCCACCCGCCCGAGACGCCGGCATTCGCAAAGACGATGTCGAGGCCGCCATGATGAGCGGCTGTCTCCTCGACGAGCCGTCTCACCTCATCCTCGCTGCCGGCGTCGGCGCGCACATCGGCGCCGTCGCTGACGTCGGCGCCGATGACGGTCGCACCCTCGCGGCGGAACAGCTCGACGCTCGCCCTGCCGATCCCGGATGCTGCGCCGGTCACCAGCGCGATCTTGCCCGAGAGTTTCGCCATGCCGGGCTCATAGCCAACTGACACTGTTGCTGATAGGCCGCGGCCATGGATTTCAGCCTGAGCTCCGCCGAAACCCAGTGGCGCGATCGCGTCCGTGACTTCATCGAGGCGGAGGTGAGGCCGCGCACCGGCGACTATGATGCGCAGCAGCGCGAGGGTGATCGCTGGAAGGTTCTGCCGGTCGTCGAGGAGCTGAAGACAAGGGCCCGCTCCGAAGGACTGTGGAACCTCTTCATGCCACCGTCCCACGGCGCGAGCACGCTCGACGACAGTTTCGAGTTCGAAGGTCCGGGTCTCTCCAATCTCCAGTACGCTTTCTGCGCCGAGGAGATGGGCCGCATCATGTGGTCCTCGGAGGTGTTCAACTGCTCCGCACCCGACACCGGCAACATGGAGGTCCTGAACCGCTACGGCACGCGCGACCAGAAGGACGAGTGGCTGAAGCCTCTGATGGATGGCGAGATTCGCTCTGCCTTCCTCATGACGGAGCCAGACGTCGCCTCGTCGGACGCGACCAACATCAAGTGCCGCGTCGAAATGCGCGGCAACGAATATGTGATCAACGGCCGCAAGTGGTGGTCGAGCGGGGCCGGCGACCCGCGCTGCAAGGTCGCCATCCTGATGGGAAAGACCGACCCCGGCGCCGACACCCACAAGCAGCAGTCAATGATCCTTGTGCCCTTGGACGCACCGGGGATCACGATCCTGCGCCACCTGCCGGTGTTCGGTTATGACGATGCTCCGCACGGACACATGGAAATCGAGCTCAACGACGTGAAAGTGCCGCCGTCGAACCTGCTGCTCGGCGAGGGCAGGGGCTTCGAGATCGCGCAGGGACGGCTCGGCCCGGGACGGATCCATCACTGCATGCGGACGATCGGCGCTGCCGAAGAGGCGCTTGATGCGATGGTCGGCCGGCTGATGTCGCGGACGGCATTCGGGAAGACGATCGCCGAGCAGGGCGTGTGGGAAGAACGTGTCGCCAATGCCAGGATCGACATCGAGATGACGCGCCTCCTGTGCCTCAAGGCGGCCGACATGATGGACCGCGCCGGCAACAAGGCGGCGAAGGGCGAGATTGCAATGATCAAGGTCGCAGCGCCGGTCATGGCTCTCAAGATCATCGACGATGCGATCCAGGCATTCGGGGCGGCAGGCGTCTCTGACGATGCCGGCCTTGCTCGTTCCTACGCGTCGATCCGGACGCTGCGGCTGGCGGACGGACCCGACGAGGTGCACCGCCGCGCGATCGCCCGTCTCGAGTACAAGAAGCACCGGTGAACGATCAGCTGATCGACGAGGCGGCGCTTGGGCGCTGGCTGGAGGCGAATGTCGAAGGCTTCAGCGGCCCGTTCGCGCTCAGCAAGTTCCCCGCGGGCCAGTCGAACCCGACCTACAAGGTCAGCGCGGCCTCGGGCGAGTATGTCATGCGCCGAAAGCCGTTCGGGAAGCTGCTGGCGTCGGCGCACGCAGTTGACCGCGAGTACCGGCTGCTCGAGGCCCTTCATCCCCTCGAGTTTCCCGTTCCCGAGCCGCTCGCGCTGTGCACCGACGCGGACGTGATCGGCGCGATCTTCTACGTGATGGAGCTGGCGCGCGGCCGGCCCTATGCCAACGGTGCGCTGCCTGACTTCGACCCCGCCACCCGGCGCCTCATGTACGAGCAGCTGATCGATACGCTCGCCGACCTCCACACGATCGATGCGGTTGCAGCTGACCTCGCCGACTTCGGCAAGCCCGGCAATTATTTCGAGCGGCAGGTGATGCGCTGGACGCGCCAGTATCGCGACTCCGAGACCGATTACATTCCCGAGATGGAGCGGCTGATCGCATTCCTGCCCGAAAGCCTGCCGGAGCAGTCGCGTACCTCGATCGTCCATGGCGACTATCGGATCGATAACGTCGTCTATGACGGCGACGGAACGCTGACCGCGGTGCTCGACTGGGAGCTGGCAACACTCGGCGATCCGCTCGCCGATTTCTCCTATCTGGCAATGCAGTGGATGATGCCTGCAGACGGCGGCGCGGGACTTGGAGGACTGGATCTCGAAGCCCTCGGCATTCCGAGGCTGGAGGAGATCGTGCGCCGCTATTCGGAACGATCGAGCGTGCCGATCGCCGGCGCGCTCGACTGGTATTTCGCCTACAATCTCTTCCGGCTCGCGGGGATCGTTCAGGGCATCAAGAAACGCGTGATCGACGGCACCGCGAGCCACGCGCAAGCGGCCGAAATGGCCAAGCGCGTGCCGATGCTCGCAAGTGCCGCCTGGAACTTTGCTCTGAAATCCGGCGCCTAGAGCCGGCCCATCAGCAGCAGGATGACGATGACGACGAGGATCAGGCCGAGGATTCCCGACGGGCCATAGCCCCAGTTGGCGCTATGCCCCCAGCGCGGCAGGGCGCCGATCAGGAGAAGAACCAGAAGTATGATGAGAATGGTGCCAAGCATCGCAAACTCTCCCGTTGTGTTGTTTGCTGGCCGTAACGAGCCAACCTTGGGAGAGTTGCACGCTCAGCGGCCCCTGAACGTCGGCTGGCGCTTCTCGAGAAAGGCCGCGACGCCCTCGCGATAGTCCTCTGTGAAGCCGAGACGCCGCATCTCGTCGCGCTGGAGGATGAGCTCCTCCTCGAGGCTGCGATCCCAGCTCGTGCGGATGATCTGCTTGATCGCGGCAAGGCCGAGCGGAGGCATCGCGGCGAGCTTGTCGGCGAGGCTGTCGACCGTTGCATCAAGGTCGGCGTCGTCGACGCACCTCCAGATCAGTCCCCAATCGGCGGCCTTTTCAGCGCTTAGTGGCTCACCGGTGAGCGCAAGCCCCATTGCCCGCGCCTGACCCAGATGCCGCGTCAGATGCCAGCTTCCGCCGGTGTCGGGGACGAGCCCAATGGCGGCAAAGCTCTGAATGAACTTTGCGGACCGTGCAGCGACGACGAGATCGCAGGCCATCGCCAGGCTCGCGCCGGCGCCGGCGGCGACGCCATTGACCCTCGCGATGACGGGCTGCGGGAGTGCGGCGAGCATTCGCACCAGCGGGTTCCAGCTGATCTCCACCGTTGCGCCGAGATCAACCGTCTCCCCCGGTGCAACCGCGCGTTCATTGAGGTCCTGGCCCGCGCAAAAGCCGCGGCCGGCGCCGGTGAGGACGACCACGCGCGCATCGCCAAGGTCCACGAGTGCCTCGCGAAGCTCCTCGTGCATCTGCACGGTGAAGCTGTTGAGCCGGTCCGGACGATTGAGGGTGATGCGGGCGACGGCCCCATCCGCCTTGAAGTCGATGGTTTCGTAAGCCATGCGATTTCGCCTAGCGAAGGAGGGGCCGTGGACGCAAACGAACTCGCGAGCGAGGTCGCCCATGCGATGCTCGCCGGCGAAGGCACCGGTCCCGCGTGGGGAATCAGGATCGAGGAAGTACGTGCGGACTATGCGCGCATTTCGATGGTCGTTCGCGCTGACATGCTCAACAGCCACAAGATTGCGCACGGCGGGATGATCTTCGCGCTCGCCGACACCGCCTTCGCCTATGTCTGCAACGGGGCCAATCACGCTACGGTCGCCGCGCAGGCGTCGATCGTCTTTCTCGACAAGGTGCGCGAAGGCGAAACATTGGTCGCCGAAGCAACGGAGCTCGCGCACGAGGGCCGCGCGGGCGTGACGCGAGTGGCCGTGCGAGCCGGTGACGGGCGCGCGGTTGCGGAATTCACGGGCTACTCCCGCACACTCGGCGGACCGGTCATGGACATTTGAACGTTGGAGCGTCCCGGACTACATCGCGCACCATGTACACGACCGAGCTTCAGAAGACGGCGAAGATCGAGAATCTCGAGGACCCCAAGCTCCTCGAGGCGTTCGAGGCGCGCGTCGCGGCCGACGAGTTCATCGAGCCCAAGGACTGGATGCCCGAGGCCTATCGCCGCACGCTGACCCGGCAGATCAGCCAGCATGCGCACAGCGAGATCGTCGGCATGCTCCCCGAGGGCAATTGGATCACGCGCGCTCCGTCATTGCGGCGCAAGGCGATCCTGCTCGCCAAGGTGCAGGACGAGGCGGGGCACGGCCTCTACCTCTATTGCGCGGCGGAGACGCTCGGCACCAGCCGCGAGCAGATGATCGATGCACTGCACTGTGGGAAAGCCAAATATTCGACCATCTTCAATTATCCGACGCTCACCTGGGCGGACATCGGTGCGATCGGCTGGCTGGTCGATGGCGCGGCGATCATGAACCAGGTGCCACTGCAGCGGACTTCATATGGGCCCTACGCCCGCGCAATGGTCCGCGTTTGCAAGGAGGAGAGCTTCCACCAGCGTCAGGGCTACGAGATCATGATCGCTCTTGCGAACGGCACGGTCGAGCAGAAAAGGATGGCGCAGGATGCGCTCGACCGCTGGTGGTGGCCGAGCCTCATGATGTTCGGCCCGCCCGACGCTGACTCGCCGAACACGGCGCAGTCGATGCGCTGGCGGATCAAGCGCGAGACCAACGACGAGCTGAGGCAGAAGTTTGTCGATATCACCGTGCCGCAGGCGGATTTCCTTGGGCTCAAGGTTCCCGACGCGAACCTCGAGTGGAACGAGGAGAAGGGCGGCTACGATTTTGGCGAGATCGACTGGGACGAGTTCTATGCTGTCGTTCGCGGCGAAGGACCGGTCGCGAGGGAGCGGATGAAGGCGCGTCGCGACGCATGGGAAAACGGCGCCTGGGTTCGCGAAGCCGCGGAGGCACACGAGGCCAAGCGCCGCTCGAGGAAGGCGGCGTGAGCGGTGACTGGCCCCTGTGGGAGGTTTTCGTCCGTGCGAGGGGCGGCCTTGCGCATCGCCACGTTGGCAGCGTTCATGCTCCTGACGCGGAGCTCGCGCTCGCTCACGCGCGCGACACCTACACGCGGCGGATGGAAGGGGTGAGCCTGTGGGTCGTCCCGTCGGGGCAGATCGTCGCGAGCGATCCTGACCAGGCGGGCGAGCTGTTCGAGCCGGCGGAGAGCAAGATCTACCGCCACCCGACCTTCTACGACATCCCGGACGAGGTGAAGCACATCTGATGGCGTCCTTGCCGCCGATTGACGTGCCGAAGGGAGTGACCGGCGCGGGCGTGTTCGATGCACGTGGCGCGGGCAAGCGCGA
>JBJMUN010000009.1:0-5710 GCA_045811185.1 Sphingomicrobium sp. | reverse complement strand
GTCGGCGGCAGCCTCGCAGCGCGGCACCATCGCGCCCCAGGAGACGATCGTGATCCTGTCGCCGTCGCGGGTTTTCCTGGCGCGGCCGAACGGCAGGACGTAGCCATCACCCGGCCATGGACGTCGCGCCCAGCTGTCGTCGAGCATTGCGCGATGCTCGAAGAACAGCACCGGGTCGTTGCCGCGAAGGCTAGCGCGCAGCAGTCCGACGGCGTCCTCGGCGTTCGACGGTACAGCGACCTTCCACCCCGGATTGTGCACGAACTCGACCTCGTTGGTCATCGAGTGCCACGGGTCGCCGCACTTGAAGAAGCCGCCAGGGACGCGAAGGACCATCGGGGCCGCGAAGCGGTTGTGGGTGCGCCAGCGCATCGTCCCGCAATCGTGGATCTGCTCGGTCGCCGGCTCGGCATATTTGCGGAACTGGATTTCCGGCACCGGCATCAGCCCGGCGAGCGCCATTCCGACGGCACGGCCGACGATGCCTTCCTCATTGAGCGACGTGTCGAAGACGCGATCGCGGCCGAACTTTTCCTGGAGGCCTAGCGTCACCGCATGAACGCCCCCCTTGGGGCCGACATCCTCGCCGAACACGAGCAGCCTCGGGTTCGCTTCCAGCTCCTGGTCAAGCACGCGCCGGATGGCGGTGACCATGTTGATCCGCTGGCCATCGGACCGCAGCTCCTCGGTCGTGCCGTCGAGGCCGATCCCCGCCCGCCCGCCGACCTGCTGCATCTCGCCATCGAAGAAGACCTTGGTCGTCACTGCCTCAGGCGATGACACGCCACGCGATTCGGCATTGGCGAGCGCCGTTTCGACCTGCCAGGCGGTCTCGCGTTCAAGATCGGCCCAGGCCTCGTCGCCGATCTGCCGGCTGGCGCAATGCGCCTTGAGCTTGGGCAGCGGGTCGCGCGCCCACTCGGCTTCTATCGCTTCCTTGCTCTTGTAGGTCTGCGTGTCCTGGAAGCTGTGGCCCTCCAGCCGCGGCACGCTCAGGCGAAGCAGCGCGGGCGCGCGCTTGCCCCGCACGTGACCGACGGCCTCTGCTATCAGTCGCGACGCTTCCAGCGGATCGGTTCCGTCGCCATTGAAGATCGTCAGCCCGGAGAAACCCGCGAGATTGGCCGCAATGTCCCGCCCCGGCGTCTGGTAGTCGGACGTTACCGAGATGCCGTAGCCATTGTCTTCGACATAGATGAGCAACGGCAATTGTTGAGTAGAAGCAATTGTTAGCGCAGACCAAAATCCGCCTGTCGCGCAGCTCGCGTCGCCGCCGAGCACCAAAGCAATCGCGTCGGCCGGCCCCTCGTTGAGGACTTTCTGCTTGTAGGCAATGGCCTGTGCCCAGCCCGCTGCTGGCGTGTACTGCGCACCGACCCCCCCGCACATTGGCAAGGCATGCGCGCCGCCCGGATTGGGGTAGTTGAACACGACGCCGATGTCGCGGCCGTCGGAATAGCCCCCGGCGAGACCCATTCCGGAACCGAGCGCGTCGGCCAGCGGCACGCCCAATGCGAGCAGCAACGGCCGCGATCGATAATAGCCGCAGGCAGCATCGCCGTCCTTCAGCTGCAGGCCGAGGAGCACCTGCGCCATGTCATGACCGCGAGCGCTGAACTGGTAGAGCACCTTCTTCGCCGGAACGAGCTCCTGCTCCTCGATCCGGTCCATCTCCCGGCTGGTCAGCACCAGCCGCGCGACCTCGCGCCAGTCCACGTCTGCGGAAATCCTGCCCGGATCTCGGTCGGCCATGGTCAGTTCAGGCGTCCAGCGCGCCGACCACGGCGGTGGCAAATCGGTCGATCTGATCGTCGGCAAGGCCGACGACGTTGAAGCGGCCGCTGTCGGCCATGTAGATCGCCTCGTCCTGGCGAAGCTTCAGCACCTGCTCCTTGCTCAAGGGCAGCATCGAGAACATGCCGAACTGGCGACCAATGAAGGCGAGACGCGAGTCAGCGGCCGCGATCCGCTGCCTGACGGCGTTGATGCGGTCGCGCATTCCAGCAAGCTCGACCAGCCAGCGCCGGCGAAGCTCCTCGTCCTCGAGAATGATGTGGACCGCCGCCGCGCCATGGTCGGGGGGCATCGACCACATCTCCCGAGCGCGCTGATGGACGTGCGCCATGGCCTTTCTCGTCGCATCGACAGAGCCGGTCTTGATCCAAAGCGAGCCGACGCGGTCGCGATAGACGCTGAAATTCTTGTCGCAGCTCTGCGCGATGATGACCTCGTCGCAAGCATCGAGCATCAGTCGGACACCGAATGCGTCCTCCTCGAGGCCGCGTCCAAATCCCTGGTAAGCGATGTCGATCAGCGGCAAGAGACCGCGCTCGGTGATCACCCTCACCACTTCGCGCCACTGCTCCTCGCTGAGGTCGGCGCCCGTCGGGTTGTGGCAGCAGCCGTGGAGCAGCGCGACGTCGCCCGGCTCTGCCGCTTCGAACGCGGCAATCATGTCCTCGAACCGGATGCTGCCCTGCCCGCGCTCGTAATAGGGATAGTCGGTCATGCCGAGCCCCACAGCACGGATGATCGGCGGATGGTTCGGCCAGGTCGGAGTTCCGACGAGCACCTTCGCGTCGCGGTTGACGTTGGCGATGAGCTCGAAGCCAAGACGAAGCGCGCCGCATCCGCCGGGCGTCTGCAGGCCAAGGATCCGCTCGTCGGCGGCGTGATGGCCAAGGAGGATCGGCCGCAGGAGCTCGGCAAAGCGCTTGTCGCCCGCGCTGCCGAGATAGGCCTTGGTCACCTGCGTTTCGAGCAGGCGCTGCTCGGCCTCCTTCATGACCTTGAGGATCGGCGTGTTGCCGACTGAATCACGGAACACGCCGACGCCGACGTCGATCTTCCCGGGCCGCAGATCGGCACCGCTGAGGGCGATGAGTGCGAGCAGCGAATCGCTCGCGACGGGCGGAAGATCGGCAAGGCTCTTCGCCTTGGCGTGCGTCTGCGTCAGCATGGAAGCGCGATTAGCGAAGTCAGGCGTCGTAATCCACTGCGACGCCATCGCCGAGCGGCACCGACTGGCAGGTCAGCACGTAGCCCTCCGCAACTTCCTCGTCGGTGAGACCGTAATGGACGGCCATCTCGACCTTCCCCTTGGACACCTTCGCGCGGCAGGTCGCGCAAACACCGGCCTTGCAAGCGAACGGTGCGGGAAGGCCGGCAGCCCGCGCGCTGTCGAGGATGTTGCCGGCGGTGAACGGCACCCGACGCGTACGGCCATCGAGGGTCACTGCTACGCTCACTCCCTCGGCTTGGGTCTGCAGCTCCGCGATTTCCTTTGCGACGGCTTCCGGTGGTCGATCGGCGGTGAACCGCTCGACGTGGATACGCTCCTTGGGAATGTTGCGGTCGAGCAGCGCGCCTTCCGCCGCATCCATCATGGGTCCCGGGCCGCAGATGAACCAAGCGTCGACGTCGGCAACGGCCGGCACCAGCGCGGTGATTGCCTCCTCCAGCCGCTCGCGGTCCAGCATACCGTTGAACAGGTCGATGTCCTGGTCCTCCTGGTCGAGGAAATGGTAGATCTCCAGGCGCCCCAGATGCTTGTCCTTCAATCCGGCGAGGGCTTCGAGGAAAATGACCGAGCTGCTGTCCCGATTGCCGTAGAGCAGGGTGAAACGGCTGTCCGGCTCCTCGCGGAGCAACGTCTTGATCAGCGACATGACCGGCGTGATCCCGGACCCGCCGGCAATGCCGACAAGATGCCGCCGCCTGCCTGCATTGAAGTCCGTGGTGAAGCTGCCATGGGGCACCATCACCTCGATCGTGTCGCCGGCCTTCAGCTTATCGGCGACCCAGTTCGAGAAGAGACCGCCCCCAATCCGCTTGACGGTGACCATCCAGTCGCTTTCCGCGGGAGCCGTGCACAGCGAATAGTTGCGGCGCACCTCGTTGCCGTCGATCGTGGTGCGCAGCGTCAGGTGCTGCCCCGCCCTGAATGCAAATTGATCGCGCAGCTCGGGCGGGATCTCGAAGCGGATCGAATTGGCTTCCGCGGTCTCTGGAACAATCTCGGCGACCCTTAGCGCGTGAAAATGGACGCTCATTACCAGGTCGCGTCGGGGTAGGTGCGCGGCAGGAACTGCATTATCGCGAGCAGGTGGCCGAGGTGCTCGCTGTGGTGGCCCCGCCGGCCGCCGAGGATCGGGCGCTGGTCGGCGGGCGCTTCGAGCCGTGCTTCGGCAAGAACCGCCAAGATTGCAGCGCGATACTCTTCCTCTAAGCCCGCTGGATCAGGCGCAATTCCGCGATCGATCGCGGCCTTGAGAGTGTCGTCGACCTCGAACAGCTCGGGGACGAAACGCCAGTTCCATTCCAGCCCTTCGACCATGCGCCGCGAACTTTCGTCGGTGCCGTCGCCAAGCCGGATCGTCCACTCGGCTGCGAGCTCGCGATGATAAGCGACTTCCTTCACCGCTTTGTGCGCAAATTCCGACAGGAACTTGTCGCTCGATTGCGTCAGCCGCTGGAGGACGAGGTGCTGCCACGTCGTATAGAGAAGATGCCGCGCGATCGTCTGTGCGAAGTCGCCGTTCGGCTGCTCGACGAGGAGGCAATTGCGAAAGTCGAGCACGTCACGGTGGAACGCCAGTCGATCCCCGTCGCCCGCTTCGTTGAGCAGCAGCGTCGCCTGGCCGACGAGGTCGAGCGCCAGGTTGGCGAGGCTGATGTCGACTTCGAGGACGGGCCCGTGCCCGCACCATTCGCCGAGCCGCTGCCCGAGCACCAGCGCATCGTCGCCGAGACGGAGCAGATATTCGCGATGTGCAGGATCGCGCTTGCCCGCGCCACGTGCATCGAACACGCCCGCGCCGGTCACTCCCTTCGGCACGTCAATCGGCGGCAAGGACGCCATCAGATGTGCTTCACCTCGTCCGGGATGTCGTAGAAGGTCGGGTGGCGGTAGATCTTGTTTTCTGCCGGCTCGAATAGCTCACCCGCCTGCTCAGGATCGGAGGCGACGATCTCAGCGGACGGCACGACCCACAGGCTCACGCCTTCCATGCGCCGCGTGTAGGTGTCGCGCGCATGGGCGAGCGCGAGCTCCGCGTCAGGAGCATGAACGCTGCCAACGTGGCGATGCGAAAGGCCGCCCTTGCTCCGGACGAAGACCTCCCAGAGCGGCCAGTCACTCGACACTCCTATCGCCTCCCCAAGAGCGCTCACATTGAGCTTGTCGAAATGCGAGCGCTCGCCCTTCGACGGGCTCAGGGTGAGCGCGAAGTTTGATCACGCCGCCTTCCTTGCGCGGCGCTTCTCCTCATGCGCCGCGGCCGCATCGCGCACCCAGGCGCCATTGTCCCACGCCTCGCGCCGGGCTTTCATCCGCTCCTTGGCAGCCGGGCCTTCACCGCGCACCACCGCGTAGAATTCCTCCCAGTCGACCTCGCCGAAGTCGTAGCCGCCCTTTTCCTCGTTCCACTTGAGGTCAGTGTCGGGAACCTTGAGCCCGAGGAAGTCCGCCTGCGGCACGGTGATGTCGACGAACTTCTGGCGGAGCTCGTCATTGGTCTCGCGCTTGATCCGCCAGCGCATCGATTGCGCGGTGTTCGGGCTGTCGGCGTCGGGCGGGCCGAACATCATCAGCGAAGGCCACCACCAGCGATTGAGCGCATCCTGCGCCATCCGCTTCTGCTCAGGCGTGCCGTTCGCCATGGCGATCATGATCTCGTAGCCCTGGCGTTGGTGGAAGCTCTCTTCCTTG
>JBJMUN010000008.1:0-31667 GCA_045811185.1 Sphingomicrobium sp. | reverse complement strand
TTCCTCCCGCCATTTCTGCTCCATCTCCTCGAGCTCCGCCTCGCGCATCATATTCTCGATGCCGGAAGTGAAGTGGCGCGCCATGCCGCGGACCCGGCCGACCCAATAGCCGACCGTGCGCATGACCTTGGGCAGGTCCTTCGGGCCAATGAAGATCAGCGCAAGGACCGCGACGACCGCAAGCTCGGTGGAATCGACGCCGAACATGGCGGGTTTAGACCCTTGCGCTTAGCGGATTTCGTCGTCCCGCGGCGGAGGCGGAGCCGCGGGCTCGGCCGGCCGCGGCGTGACGTCGATCGGCTCCTGCGGCCGCTGATCGTCGCGAAGCTGGCGCGGCGGCTCCCGCCGGCGCTGTTCGTCATAGCGCTGGCGCTTCTCTTCCTCGTCGTCGGCCATGCCCTGCTTGAAGCTTTTGAGGCCCTTGGCGACGTCGCCCATCATCGCCGAGAAGCGGTTCCCGCCGAACAAGAGGAGCACGATGATCGCGAAGATCAGGATATGCCAAATGCTGAAACCGCCCATGACGGAAAACTCCTTTGAGGCGGCTATCTAGTCGCCTTCCTCTTCGCTTTCCAGTTGGAGCTGGAAAACGCTTTCGTCCAGCGGATCGAGCAGTCCCGCAGCCTTGAGGTCGTCGATGCCGGGGAGGTCGCGGCGCGAGGCGAGACCGAAATGCGTCAGAAACTCCTGCGTCGTCGCATAGAGCAACGGCCGGCCGGGGCCCTCCCTGCGCCCGGCCGGCCGCACCCAGCCGGCGTCCATCAGCACGTCGAGCGTGCCTTTCGAGATCTGGACGCCGCGGATAGCCTCGATCTCCGCTCGGGAGACGGGCTCGTGATAGGCGATGATCGCGAGGGTCTCCGTCGCTGCCCGCGAGAGCCGGCGCGGTTCCTCGCGCGTCCGGCGCAGCAGATGGGCAAGATCCGGCGCTGTCTGGAAATGCCACCGCCCGCCGCGCTCGACGAGCTCGACACCTCTCCCGTCATAATGCCGGGCGAGCTCGCGAAGGGCAGTCTCGATCTCCCCCTCTCCGACATGCTCGGCAATCTCAACGGGCGTAAGCGGGCCTGCAGAGGCAAAGAGTGTGGCCTCGATGGCGCGCATGAGCTCGTTCATCAAGCCGCCCTCCTGAGCCGGATCGGCGCAAACGGCGCATCCTGCGCGATGTCGAGGCGGCCACGGCGAGCGAGCTCCAAGGCAGCAAGGAAGCTCGATGCGAGGGCTGAACGCCGGAGCTGAACGTCCTCGGTCACGGGCAGGAAGCTCTCGAGACGCGTCCAGTCGATTGCCATGCCGATCATCTTGCCCACGCGCTCGATCGCTTCCTCGAGCGTCATCACGGCACGCGCGTGCACGATATGCATCGCCGGAGCAGTCCGGGCGCGAACAGCGCCGTAACCGGCGAACAGGTCGAAGTCACGGACTTGCCAGGCGGCCTTGCGGACGAGCCGGAGCCCCTCGGGCGCACCGCGCAAAAAGACGTCGCGACCGATCCGATCGCGACCGAGCAGGCGCGCGCCCGCCTCACGCATCGCATCCAGCCGCTGCAGCCGCATCTGCAGGCGCAGCGCGATTTCTTCGGGGCTCGGGTCCTGCTCCGGGTCCTTCGGCAGCAGCAGGCACGATTTGAGGTAAGCGAGCCAGGCGGCCATCACGAGGTAATCGGCAGCGATCTCAAGCTTCAGGGCCCGCGCCTGGTTGAGGTAGGCAAGATATTGCTCGACCAGCTGCAGGATCGAAATCTGGGCAAGGTCGACCTTCTGCGCGCGGGCGAGGTCGAGGAGCAGGTCGAGCGGGCCCTCCCAGCCGTCGAGCGCCAACGTAAGCTCGTCTGACTGGCGGACCGGCGGTGATTCGAAATCCTCGTCCACGCGGCGAGAATAACAATCTCTAGTGGCCCTGCGAAGGCAGGGCCACATTCTATTGGGGATAACTAGCGGCGACGGCGCGGTACGGCAGCAGCTGGAGCGCCGGCGCGGGCCTCGCCGACGGCTTCGTAGATGAAGCGCTCGACGTCGAGCCGCATCGCGTGCAGCGCTTCGGGATTGAGGTAGACCATGTGACCGGAGGGATAATAACGAAACTCGAGGTTCCGCTGCTGCCCGGGCTCAAGCATCATGTGATTGAGGTCATATTCGGTCCCGAAGAACGGCGTCGCCATGTCGTACAGACCGTTGAGCGAGAGCACCTTGAGGTAGGGGTTCTCCCGCATCGCGGCAGCGAGGTCGAGCGCCGTGTTCGGCGCGTTCAGCGTGGCGCGAGTGCCCGGTGCCTTGTGGCTCCAGTCCCACTTGAACCCCTCTTCCTCGCTCGCGCTGGCGCGGTACGCCATATTCGTCTGGTAGTTGAGATCGCGTGCGAGATAGCTGTTGAGGGTGCCGATGAAGGCGCCGCTGATCGCCGTATCCGACGCATCATATTCCGGGCTGTCGCCGGCTGCGTCCGCATCGACGCCCATGTAGCGAGAATCATAGCGGCCGACCGTTTGCCGCTCGTTCCGCAGGAGCTCCTTGCGGAAGCGGGAAAGATCAACGCGCAGGTTGGACCTGATGATGAAGTCGCTCGAGAGTCCTGTCAGAGCGCTCATCTGCTGTGCAACGGCGTCTCGCTCGGCCGGGCTGATGGTTTGGCCCTTTTCGAGTGCTGAGGCGTACGGGCCCTGCGCGAATGCACGGGCCTGCGCCGCCGCCTGCTCCACGGTTGCAGGCGGATTGGGCATCTTGTGATGGTACCAGGCGGTTACCGCATAGCTTGGAAGATAGTTGAGATAATCGCGGTCGAGACCGGGCTGCCTACGGCCGTAGTTCATGATCGAGGACAGCAGGACGACGCCGTTCAGCGCGACCCCGCGGTCCTGCAGCTGGTATGCGAGCGCGCCCGACCGCGTGGTGCCGTAGCTCTCTCCAAACAGGAACTTCGGACTGTCCCACCGATCGAACTTGGTGACGTAGCGGATGATTGCTCGGGCGAATGCATCGGCGTCCTGGTCGACACCGTAGAAGTCGCTGCCCTTCGCGTCGCCGAGCGTGCGCGAGTAGCCAGTGCCGGGCGCATCGATGAACACCATGTCGGTCGAGCCGAGGAGCGTGTCGGGGTTGGCGCCGATGTTGAACGGCGCGGGACGGATCGACTCCGGGTTTCCGGTCTGCAGGCGCATCGGGCCGAATGATCCCATGCGCAGCCACAGCGAAGCCGACCCTGGGCCACCGTTGTAGAAGAACATGATCGGCCGCTGCGAGCTCGGTGCGCCGTCTGCCGTATAAGCAGTATAGAAGATGCTCCCCTTTGGCTTTCCGCCATTGTCGCGGACGGTGAGCGTGCCGGCGGTCGCAGTGTATGGAACGGTGCGGCCGTTGACCGATGCGCTGTGGCGGGTCGCGACGGCGCGCTCCTCGACCGGCGCATCCGTGTAGCCGCTCTTGGCCTGCTCGATCAGCGCCTCGGAATGGGCGGCATCGAGGCTTTTGCTCTTGTCACCCGATGCCTGGGATTGAGCGAAGGCGGAGGTCGAAACGAGCAAAGCGGCAGCGGACGCAGCGAGCAAAAGACGCATCGGGACATTCTCTTTAGATAAGGTGATGAGTACGGGGCGCGACCTTGGAGACAATCAGTTGCAAGGCGCAATTCAGTCGACGAACGCGCTTCGTTGATCGACGAACGGATGGATCAGGCGAGCGCGAGCAGCTGGTCGCGCTTTGCGATTTCCTCAGCAAAATCAACAGGCTCAAAGTCGATTCGAGTTCCGGCCATCGCACGCGTGAGGCGCTCGTGGCCTTCAGGTGACAGCGCCGGCACGGCGGACGCCACGGCGATCATCTCGTCCATCTTGCCCGAGCAGTGCAGCGCAACGTCGCAGCCGGCCCCGACCGCATCCGAGGCACGGCGACCAAAGTCGCCCGTCAAGGCTTCCATGCCGAGGTCGTCGCTCATCAGAAAGCCGTCGAAACCGATGCGTTCACGGATGATCTGCTGGATGACGACCGGTGAAAGGCTAGCCGGCCGGTTCTCATCCCAGGCGGTATAAACGACATGGGCCGTCATCCCCATCGGTGCCGTCGCAAGTCGCTCGAACGGTTCCAGATCGACTTCCAGCTCGTCGGCACGGGCCGTAACGACGGGGAGCTCCTTATGGCTGTCGACGAGTGCGCGTCCATGGCCAGGCATGTGCTTGATGATGCCGACCACGCCCGCGGATGCCATCCCGTCGAGCACGGCACGGCCGAGGGCCGCGACCTGCATGGGTTCGGAGCCGAGCGCGCGATCGCCGATAATGTCGGTCGCTCCTTCCTGTCGCACGTCGAGCAGCGGAAGCGCGTTGACGTTGATTCCGGCCGAGCGAAGCATGAGTGCGAGAGCCCGGGCATTCGAGCGTACGGCCTCGATCGCGGATGAGGGTGCGGCCTGGTAAAGGTTCGCGAACTTCTCGGCCGCAGGGAAGGCCGGCCATACCGGCGGTCGCATGCGTGCGACGCGGCCGCCTTCCTGATCGATGACGATGGGAGTGTCGTCCCGTCCGCAGATTTCGCGCAGGCTGTCGGTCAGCCGCAGCAATTGCTCCGGGTTCTCGCAATTGCGGCGGAACAGGATGAAGCCAGCAGGCTCCCCATCGCGGAAGAACGCTCGCTCGTCATTCGTAAGCGCGAACCCTTCAAGGCCGTAGATAGCTGCCTGCATTATTGCGCGATGAAGCAATTCTCGCCGGCGGCCTTCAACGTCTGGCAGACCTGGCGGGCATTGGCCGGCGACGCTGCGCCAGCGCGCAGACGTATGCCTCCGGAGAAGGGGACGACCATCTTGTTGAGGGCAGCGACGGTCGGGAAACGGGCGGAAAGCGCCGTCCAGGCCCGCTCCGCCTGTGCCTGGTTGGCGAATGCGCCGAGCTGGACGACGCTGCCCGATCCGCCCGTCGCCGGCTCGGGCTTCGTTTCCTTGGGTGCTGCCACCTTGGGTTGTTGCGCAGGCGGCGGCGCTTTCTCAGGCTTTGCAACGGGGCTTTCAGGCAGCTTGTTGAGGTCGAGCTGCGAATCCTTGTCCTCGCCGGCGCTGGTCTCGAAGGCCGTCTCGCTCTCCCCCTTGATATCGAGGCCGCCGGGATTTGCCGGCTTGATCTTGTAGGGTCCGGGGGGCGCCTTGATCAGCTCCGGCGGGCCGCTGATCTCGGTGTCGCGCCGGCCGATCCAGAAGAAGGTCGCGGCGATGATGAGCCCGGCAAGCAGAACCACGATGAGGGCGGCAAGCATCCGGCGCGCCGAAAGGCCGCGCGGCTCGTCCTCGTCCTCGACGGCGGCCAGCCACGGGAGCGACTCGTCATAGCCCCGCTCGTCGGTCACCGCTCGACCTTGGCCTTCCACGGCAGATCGACCACCGCGCAGCTGAAGTTGATGTGCTGCATGCGCTGGCAGAGCACTTCCGAATGCGCCTGCGACGTGGTCCCGATCTGGAAGCGATAGAAGACCCGGCCCTTCGAATTGCGGGTCGTCCTGACGACTGCCGGAAGGTGGGCGACAGCGGGATAGGCGCGAACCATGTAGCGCCAGCCGAGCTTCGCCTGGTGCGTCGAGCCAAATGCGCCGATCTGCACGACCCGGCCCGCGGCTCCCACGAAGACGCGCGGGTTCCACGGTTTGGGCGGTGCGTATGTCGCGGCGGGCGCAGCCTTCACGGGTGCGGCGACCGTGACCGGTTGCGATTCTTCCTCCGTCGCCGTGCTCTTTTCTTCCTCGATCTTGGCCGATGGCTCGGCCCGGGGCACCGCGATCCTGACCTCCCGGACCGGCGCCGGGCGGACCTCGACCGCTGGGGCCGGATTGATCTGCGGCTGAGCCGGCAATCGAACTTCGGGCTGCGCCTCACGGGGCACGGGCAAGGGCATTGTCGCCGTTCTAGCTGCGTGCCGCACAGGCGGGGCGTGCTTTTCGACGCTGTGCATCCCCAACCAGAAAGCCCCCGCGGCGACGAGCCCGATTGCTGTGGCTGCCCAGCCGAGGACGGCATGGCCCCCACGCTTTGCCGGCTTCGCCGCCGGTTCGTCCGAAAGCCACGGCAGCCGGTCCGCGGCCGCCGCCTCCACGCGGCTCATCAACGCATCTCCTCGGTTGCGGCGACCCCCATGAGATCGAGGCCGCTCCTGATAATTTGCGCGATTCCCGTCGCGAGTTCCAGCCGTGCGCGCGAAAGTTGTGGATTATTTTCAAGGAGGAAGCGGCGTTCCGGATCGTCATTGCCGCGGTTCCAAAGTGCATGGAACTCGGCTGCGAGATCGTAGAGGTAGAAAGCGATCCGGTGAGGCTCGTGCGCCAGCGCCGCGCCCTCCAGCACCCGCGGATACTGAGCGGCCCGCTTCACGAGCGTGAGTTCCTCGTCGTCGAGGAGCGAGAGATCCGCCTGTGCCGAAAGATCGACGCCCGCCTCGGCCGCCTTGCGCTTCAGCGAGCTGATCCGGGCATGCGCGTATTGGACGTAGAAGACGGGATTGTCCTTGGACGCCTCGACGACCTTGGTGAAGTCGAAGTCGAGCGGTGCATCCGCACGGCGCGTCAGCATCATGAAGCGGACGACGTCGCGCCCCACTTCGTTGACGACGTCGGCGAGCGTCACGAAGTCGCCGGCGCGCTTGCTCATCTTTACCGGCTCACCGCCGCGGAACAGCCGGACCATCTGGACGAGCTTGACGTCAAGGTCGACGCGGCCGTCGGTCAGCGCCTTCACGGCTGCCTGGACGCGCTTGACGGTGCCGGCATGGTCGGCGCCCCAGATGTTGACGAGGTGGTCGGCCTCCTTGGCCTTTTGCCAGTGATAGGCTGCATCGGCGCCAAAATAAGTCCAACTTCCATCCGACTTCTTCATCGGCCGGTCCTGATCGTCGCCGAACTGGCTCGAGCGGAAGAGCGTCAGGTCGACAGGCTCCCACTCGTCATGCGGATCGAGGCTCTTGGGCCGCTCAAGGGTTCCCTCGTAGACCAGCCCCTTCGAACGCAGCACTTCCATGCCCTCGGTGACGGCACCGCTCTTCTGCAGCTCGGCTTCCGACGAGAACCTGTCGTGGTGGATATTGAGCAAACCGAGGTCGTGGCGAATGAGATCGAGCATCGCCTTGATTGCCGCGTCGCGAAACGCGGGCAGCCACTCCGCCTCGTCCTTGCCGACAAATTCATCGCCATATTGCGCGGCGAGGATCGTTCCGACGGGCTTCAGGTAATCGCCGGGGTACATACCTTCCGGGATCCCGCCGATATCCTCGCCGAGCGCCTCGCGGTACCTCAGGTGTACGGATTTCGCGAGCGTGTCGACCTGCGCGCCCGCGTCGTTGACATAATATTCCTTGGTGACGCGGAAGCCGGCAGCCTCGAGCAGCCGAGCGAGGCTGTCGCCGACCACCGCTCCACGGCAATGACCCATGTGCAGCGGCCCGGTCGGGTTCGCAGAGACATATTCGACGTTCACGCGTTCGTTCGCGCCGACCCTCGAGAGGCCATAATCCTCGCCCTCGCGGACGATGTTTCGAAGCTCGTCGCGCCAGGCGTCCGGCATCAGCCGAATGTTGATGAAGCCCGGCCCCGCCACTTCCACGGACGTCACCGGCGGAAGCGCCTCGAGCTTCGGCCCGATCGCTTCCGCAAGCGCCCGGGGGTTGGTCTTCGCCGATTTCGCGAGCACCATCGCTGCATTCGTCGCAAGATCGCCGTGCGCGGGATCGCGCGGCGGTTCGACCGTCACATTCTTGCGGTCGAGGTCAGCCGGCAAGGCGCCTTCGGCAACAAGTTCGTCAAGCACTCCATCAACGAGCGCGGCATATTGGGCGTAAAGGCTCAATTCGCTTCCACCAATGCTGGAAAGCGGCGCCTCTAGCGCAGCGAGAACGGCGCGTCACGCCTCCTGACTAGTGGCGGGCGTAGTGGCAGCCGGCCGCCCATGCCCAGCGATCCGCGGTGCTGGCATTGGCGGGTGGGCCGGTGCGGCAGCGGGCTTGCACGGCCTGCTTGTCCGCGACGACGGCCTGGCCGATCGCGCGGCTGAAGTCCTCCACGGCCTGGTCGACCGGGTCTTCGTAACGCGACCCACCTGCGCTCCGCAGCCCCGAGGCCGCAGGCAGGTAATTTGCATCGGCAGGATCGGCGAGCTTCGTCACGATCAGCGGCTCGGAACCGGCCACGGCCGGTGCCGCGCCAAGCGACAGCACGGCGGCAACCGCCATGCGCACGACTTTCCGCTCGAACCCCATCAGCAGATGATCGGCGAAAAGGGGTTAAGAAAAGGCAATCAGGCTAGAAGCGGCCCGCCGGAAGATTGACGGGCCCAACCAGTTCTTCGTGACGGGCAATCGCAAATCGGTCGGTCATGCCGGCAACGAAATCGCCGATCGTGCGGAGTTGCTGGATCCTGTCGCCGCCGCGCTGCCACCACTCCGGGAGAAGCTTCGGATCGCTGCGATAGGCACCCGCGAGATTGGCCACGACGCGCTCCGCTTCCTTGCGCACCGGCTTCAGCTCGGGAAGATCGTAAAGGCGAGCGTAAAGGAAGCGCTTCAACTCGCGCTCCTCGGCGGCGAGAGGTTCCGAGAAGCCCGACAGCGGTCTTCCTGCGCCACGAACGCCCGCGATCGAGGTGACGCCTGCCTCACGCACCCGCCGCTCTGTCTCGGCGAGCACATCGCCGACCATGTAGCCGATCATGTCCCTCACCAGCGCGCGCTGCCTGCGCTCGGTCGAAAGTCCCGGATGCCGGTCGGCGATCGCATCCCACAAGCGCTTCACGAGTGGGAGCGACAGCAGCTCGTCGAGGTCGAGCAAACCAGCTCGCAGCCCGTCATCGATATCGTGATTGTCGTAGGCGATGTCGTCGGAAATTGCCGCGATCTGCGCTTCGAGGCCTGCCCAGCTGCCGAGCTCGAGCTCCCATTCGCGATCGGCTTCCGCCATCGCCCACGTCGGCGCCGTCACCGGGCCATTGTGCTTCGCGAGCCCTTCGAGCGCTTCCCAGCTGAGGTTGAGGCCGTCGAAGTCCGGGTACGGCGTTTCGAGCTTGGTGACGATGCGGATCGTGTGTGCATTGTGGTCGAAGCCGCCGGCGTCCGCGAGGGCAGCGCTCAGTGCGTCCTCACCGGCGTGGCCGAACGGGGGGTGACCAAGGTCGTGGGCGAGGCACAGTGCCTCTGTCAGGTCCTCGTTGAGGCCTAGCGCCCGCGCCATCGTGCGGCCGATCTGCGCTACCTCGAGGCTGTGGGTGAGGCGAACGCGATAATGGTCTCCATCGGGAGCAACGAAGACCTGCGTCTTGTGCCTGAGGCGCCGGAACGCGACAGAATGGATCAGCCGGTCGCGGTCGCGCTGGAAAATGTCGCGCGGGCCACGGGGACCCGAGTTCGTTTCAGGATGGAGCCGGCCGCGCGAGGTTGCGGGATTTGCGGCAAGCCCGGTCGGAAGTCTCATTCCGCCGCGAGTGGCGCAATCCTGTCGGTTTGGGAATTGGTAAAACGATAAGCGTCGATACCGGCGCTCTTGAGGTCGTCGGCAAAGATTTCGGCGTCTGAGGTTCCACGGAACGGTCCGACGAGGAGCCGGGCGCGATCGGCGCTTCTCGACACGTAAGGCTTGATGCCGCTGAACAGGTCGGGGTTGTGAGACTTGAGGCGCTGGAACTGGCCTGTCAGGTTGTCGACGTTGCTGTCGCTTGCAAGCTGAAGCCAGATCCTCGGCTGGAAGCGAGCGACGCTGCGTTGAACCACCGCGGGTCGAGGCGGCTGAGCGTAAGCGACCTGCACCGCCGGAGCCGGAGCAGCAGGTTGAGCGGTCGTCGGCGCAGCATTGAGCATTGCATCGATGCCGCCCAAGCGGTCACCGTTGGCAACAGGAGTCATCGTCGCGCGAGGCGGCGCGGAATAGGCGTAAGCAGGAGCGCCGCCATCGGGGAAGATGCCGAGATTGACCGCTGCCGCCTTCTGCCCGGCCGTGAGCCCCGGCAGGCGCTGGAGAAACGGCGCTACATTGGCGCCGGAACCCGGCATGGCGGCGTTGACGGCGTTGAGGGCGGCGTTGGGATCGCCCGTGAGGGCAAGGACGAAGGCGCGGATGCGAGCAACGCCGGCTTCGCCCCTGGCCGATAGAGGCGCGAGCGTCTGGATTGCGTTCGACCGGTCGCCGCTGATGGCAAGGCTGAGCGCGAGGCGCTTACGCGCCTCGTCGGAATCGGGACCGCTCATTGCTGCGCGATAGTCTGCCTGCGCTTGCGCCTGCTGGCCCATCAGGTCGTAGGCGAGGCCGCGGTCGCAGGCGAAATCGGTTGGTCTGGCGCCAAGCTGCTGCGCGCGCTTGAAATAAGGCAGTGCAGCCTGCGGTTCGCCATTGGCGACGGCGACCGCGCCCATCCCCGCCTGTGGCAGCGGACTGCGCGGATCGACATCGTCTGCACGAGCAAAGAAGCCTGCTGCCGCCTGGGTATCACCAAGCGCAAGAGCGGCGCGGCCGGCGCCGATCAGCGTTTCGAAATCCTTGGGCTCCGACGCAAGCGTCCGCACATAGCGGGCGAGAGCCGCAGTCGGGCTCTCGTCGTAGCGGGAGTAGCTGCCCTGCGCGGCAACAGGGACCGACACGAGCGCACAGGCGCACGCGAAAAGCGTTCCGGTCAATCGAAGTTGCACTAGTCCCCGCATCATCCCTCCCCGGTGCAGCATGGAATCTTGCCGAGAGCTTTCTGCCTAGAGGGTTTACGGTGAGCCGTGCGGCCGGGACGGTAAGGAGCCGAATTTCCCAATAAAAAAGGGCGATCCCTTGGAAGGGACCGCCCTCTTGCAGGGCCGTAACAGCGGCTTACTGGTTGTTCTGTCGGTTGAGGAAGCGCGGGATGTCGATCGGCTCGCGCTTGTAGCTCGGCTCCTCGTCGTCGATCTGCGCCTTGGGCGCGCCCCGCGCGATGTTCGACATGCGCTCAAAGAGCGTACCGCCGCCGGCGCTCGGGGCCTCGGCTTCGTCCTCGTCCTCCGGCGGTGCGATCGGCGCCGAGCCAACCGGGCTCGTCAGGATATCGTCGGCGCCGAGCAGCAGTTCCTCGTCACCATCCTCGGCCGTCGGCTCGTCGGTCGCTTCCTGCTCGGCCGCCGTCTCGGCGACGTGCATCGTCACGGTGGGCTGCGGCGTAGCCGTTCGGGCCGGGAAGCTGAAGACTTTGCCCGGCTGCGGTGCGGAGACCGCGTCGGCCTCGATACCAGTTGCCACGACCGACACGCGGATCTTGCCGCCAAGGTCGTTGTTGAACGCCGAACCCCAGATGATGTTGGCATCGGGGTCGACCAGTTCCTTGATGTGGCTTGCGGCCTCGTCGACTTCCATCAGGCGCATGTCATCGCCGCCGGTGATCGAAATGATGACGCCCTTGGCGCCCTTCATGCTGACGCCGTCGAGAAGCGGATTGGAGATCGCCTTCTCTGCAGCCTCGATGGCTCGGTTATCGCCGTCGGCCTCACCGGTGCCCATCATGGCCTTGCCCATCTCGCTCATCACCGAGCGGACGTCGGCGAAGTCGAGATTGATGAGGCCGGGCATCACCATGAGGTCGGTGATTCCGCGCACGCCCTGCTGAAGCACCTCGTCGGCCATTTCGAACGCCTGCTTGAAGGTCGTTTCCGAATTGGCGAGGCGAAACAGGTTCTGGTTAGGAATGACGATCAGCGTGTCGACGTGCTGCTGCAGCTCGGAAATGCCCGAGTCCGCCGAGCGGCCGCGGCGCGCACCTTCGAACGCGAAAGGCTTGGTGACGACGCCGACGGTCAGGATGCCCTTGTCGCGCGCCGCCTTCGCGATGACCGGCGCAGCGCCGGTGCCGGTGCCGCCGCCCATGCCTGCGGCGATGAAGCACATGTGCGCGCCCTCGAGCGCCTGCTCGATGTCGGCGATGGTTTCTTCCGCGGCGGCACGACCGATCTCCGGCCGCGACCCCGCACCGAGCCCCTGGGTGATCTTGAGACCGAGCTGGATCCGACGGTCCGCAGTCGAGGCATTGAGCGCCTGAGCGTCGGTGTTGGCGACGATGAAATCGACGCCCTGCACGTCGGCCCGCATCATGTTGGCAATGGCGTTGCCGCCGGCCCCGCCGACGCCGATCACGCTGATCCGCGGACGAAGCTCGTCGACCTCCGGCCGGATGAAATCGATGCTCATGTCCCTAAACCTCCCCCAAGCACAGCAACGCGTTGAGCCTTCACGATGAATCTTTGAATCATTGCGAGTCGCAAGCCAAGGAAAAAAGTTAACGCGCCTCAAAAAAGTGGGGATGAGTGTCGCCCGAAAGACTCACTTATCCACAGGGCAAGCGCCCGTAGCGGGCGCTTGCGCCACCACGTGCGTGCCGACGGGAGAAGGTGGGCCTCCCCCGATCATTCAGGAAAGCAAACGGCCCGGAAGAGCACCGAGCCGTTCGTTGGAGACCCGAGTGTGCAATTGATGGTGTTCGAGTCCCACCCCGATTCTATCACAAAGAAGTAAGATCCGTCCTTCAGGGAATGTCACTAAGTGTCACGCGCCGACCGGAAGAGTGATCTCGGCAACGAGCGGTTGCGGAACGCTTGCTGGCTCCTGCTCCTTGGCCGCCAGATATTTATGGATCGCGGCCACGACCTGCGCTCCATCGCCAACCGACGCGGCGACGCGCTTCACTGAGCTCGACCGGACATCGCCGACCGCGAAGACCCCGCGCCTGCTGGTTTCCAGCGGCAGCCTGTCATTGCCCGCTCCGTCGCCCGCGAGGACGAAACCGCGATCGTCGAGCTTGAGCCCGGATGATTCCAGCCAGTCGGTGTTCGGCTCGGCGCCGATGAAGGAGAAGAGATAGCGCACCGCTCGGCGCGTTTGCGTGCCGCTGCCCCGGTCGCGCCAGCTGACTGCGTCGAGCTGGTCGCCGGCCCCGTCGAGCGAGGAGATCTCGCAGCCGACGATCACGTCGATGTTGGGTTGGGCCCCGATGCGTTCGATGAGATATTGCGACATCGTCTGCTCGAGCGGGCGGCGCGCGATGAGCGTGACCCGGCGAGCGCGGCTCGCGAGGTACACGGTCGCCTGCCCGGCGGAGTTGCCGCCGCCGACGAGCGCCACGTCCTCGCCGGCGCAGAGCTCCGCCTCCAGGGGCGAGGCCCAGTAATGGACCGATGAGCCCTCGAATCGCTCGAGCCCATCGACGCTGAGCCGGCGGTATCGCGCACCCGTGGCGATGACGACGGCTCGTGCCTGGATGCGCTCGTCGGTATTGAGAACGACGTGGCACGGGTCGTTGCCGCACTCGAGGCGCACGGCTTCGTCCGGGATCGCGACCTCGACACCGAACTTCTGCGCCTGGCTGAATGCGCGGCCCATGAGCGCCATTCCGGAAATTCCTGTCGGGAAGCCGAGATAATTCTCGATCCGTGCCGAGGCGCCTGCCTGGCCGCCGAATGAGCGGCAGTCGATGGTGAGCACGGACAAGCCTTCGGATGCTGCATAGACCGACGTCGCAAGCCCCGCCGGACCGGCGCCGATGACGACGACATCGTAGAGCTTTTTGCTGTCGATGGGGCCGACGAGGCCGACGCAGCGGGCGAGCTGGTCCTCGCTGGGGTTGCGCAGAAGAGCACCGGTTGGGCACAGGACAATCGGGAGTTCCTCGGGCTCGACCCTGAAGCGCTCGACCAAGGTCTGCGCGCAGCTGTCGCTCGCAGGATCGAGAGTCCGGTAAGGGTGCCCGTTGCGCCGCAGGAAATTGATTAGGCGAAGCACGTCTGCGTCCGCCTCGTCACCGATCACAATGGGCCCCGCACCGGATTCGATCAGCCCGACGCGGCGAAGGATGAGGGCTCTCATGAGGCGTTCGCCAAGATCGGCCTCGGCAACCAGGAGCGCCCTGAGCTTGTCGGCGGGGATTGCGACAGCCTCGACGTCGGTGAGAGCCAGCTCGTCGACAAGATAGGGACGTCCCGAGAGCTGGGCCAGCTCGCCCATGAAATTGCCGCGCTCGTGGGTGACGATGTGCAGCGACTGATGGCTATCCGGACGGGTAACCTCGACCCGGCCCGAGAGGATCAGCATCAGTCCCGGCCCCACCTCTCCGACCCGCACAAGCATGTCACCGGCATTGTAGCGGCGCAGCTCTCCGAAGCGTGCCAGCCGCTCGATTTCGGCGTCGCTGAAACGCAGGAACATCTGGTCCCCGCGCGTTGCATAGGTCTCTCCGCGAGGATCAGTCATGGCCGGTCACACTCCGCAAGGCTGGAGCCGCCGGGCCGCCATGTCGACGGCCCGGCATCTCGCTGGTTCACGCAACCGGGATCGGTTCGGCGATGATCGCCGGCGCAGCTTCTGCCGACTGGCCGATCTCGTCGCCGCGAATGAAGCCAAGCAGATCCGCATTGATGAGATCGGGGTGCGTCGAATGGCATCCGTGGGGCAATTCCTTGTAGGTCTTCAGCCTGCCGTTCTTCAGCAGCTGCACCGTCAGCGGCGCCGAATCCGCGTAGGGAACGATCTGGTCGTCCTCGCTATGAATGACCAGCACCGGCACCTCGATGCTCCTCAAGTCCTCGGTGAAGTCAGTCTCGGAAAAAGCCTTGATGCATTCATAGCCCGCCTTGATGCTGCCCATCATGGCCTGCCGCCACCAGTTGCGGATAAGGCCTTCAATCGGCGCTACGCCGGTGCGGTTGAAGTTGTAGAAGGGACCCGAGGGGATATCGAGGTACAGCTGGGCGCGGTCCTTGGCCAAGGCCGCGCGGTAACCGTCGAAGACTTCGATCGGAGTTCCCCCGGGGTTCGTGTCCTTCTTCACCATCACGGGAGGCACGGCGTCGATCAGGACTGCCTTTGCAACTCGACCCTTCCCATGCCGGGCGACATAACGAGTCACTTCGCCGCCACCGGTCGAGTGGCCGATGTGAATTGCGTTGCTGAGCCCGAGTATCGTCACCAAGTGCGAGACATCGGCCGCATAGGTATCCATTTCATTGCCGTTGTCCGTCTGGCTCGAGCGGCCGTGACCCCGGCGGTCATGCGCAATCACACGGAAGCCCTCGTTCAGGAAGAACATCATCTGGGCGTCCCAGTCATCGGCGCTCAAGGGCCAGCCATGGTGGAAGACGATCGGCTGCGCTGTCTTGGGTCCCCAGTCCTTGTAGAAGATTTCGGTGCCGTCTGCGGTCGTGATGAATGGCATGGTGCCCACCATCGATGATGTGCCGGCCGGCGGGACCGGCGCCGGGTCTCGATGAGTCCCCTGGCGGGCTTATTACTGGTCCGTCGACGCGTTGGACTCGGTCGCGACGATGCTGCCGCCGTAACAAAGAATCCGTGACAGCGAAATGATAGCGATCAGTCGAGCTGAACCTGCCGGATCTGCGGTACTCCGTACGCCCACCAGAGTGCCCCGAACGCCGCGACCGCTGCGGTCAGGTAGAACGCGCTTTCGTATCCGGCCCGATCGACAATGATACCGGTGACGATCGGCCCGAAGATGCCGGAAAGATTGCCGAGCGAGTTCTGGAAGCCAACCCAGGTGCCCGCTGCTCTTGGACCGGCGAACATCTGGGCGATTGCATAGAGATTCATGGAAAGCGATGCCGACGCGGCTCCCGCGAGGCAGAGGAGGAGGCCAATCGACGTCGCGGAATGGGCGTAGGCGAGGCCGAGGATCGAAACGGCGGCGAGCGACTGGCTGGCGACCATCATCCAGCGGCGGCAGGAAGCTTCCGAACGCCCCGAACGCGTCCATCGGTCCGAGAAATGGCCATATCCGAAGGCACAGATGCCTTGCACCGCGTAGCCGAGCGAGGCGAGCAATGTCATTTCGGTGATCGAGAAGCCACGCGACTTGGTCAGGAACAAGGGCAACCAGGCAAGCAGGAAATAGAAGCAGTAATTACCGAGACAGTGGACGATCGACATCGACCACAACGGCCATTTGCGAAGAAGCACGGCGGCCGCGACGCGCGGCCCCTCGTCGGCGCCGAGGCCATCGTCAAGGCCGCGAACGGCCCTGGCCCACGGGAGCAGCCAGAGAAGGGTGACGGCTCCGAAGACGAGAAACATCGCGCGCCAGCCCCAGTGAGCGACCATCAGGCCGCCGGCGAGTGTTCCCACCGCGGGTCCCAAGGCGATGCCCATGGCGAGCGCGGCGTTGGCAATGCCGCGCCGCTCTGGAGGCACGTGCCGAGCGATGATCTTGGAGCTTCCCGGAAAGGCAAGGCTTTCGCCGACGCCGAGCATGATCCGGAGCACCAGGAGCGAGGCGAAGCCGCCGACGAAGCCCATCGCCACCGTGCTTGCCGCCCAGATCAGGATCCCCGTCGCAAGCAGCTTGTAGACGGAGAAGCGGTCGCACAGCCAACCTGCGAAGAGCTGGATCGGCGCATAGACCCAGAAGAAAGCGGAGACTGCAAAACCATAGGCTTCATTGGAAAGTTTCAGCTCGCCTTTAAGCACGGGCGCCGCCGTTGGAAGTGCGCCGCGGTCGACGTAGTTGAGGAATATCGCGCAGCCGAGGAGCAGGACGAGCAGGTTTGCCGACGTCCGAGCGGTTCGGCCCACTGCAGCGCTAGCCATGTTCAACCCTCCCCCTCGAAGAGCGTCAGTACCCGCCCTTCATCGCATCGATCAGCCGGCCGAACACTCCCCTGTTCCTCGACTGGCGGACAACGGGTCCTGCAATATCCCGGATGTCTCCCCGGCCGCTCGCCGCAAGCATCGTCAGCCCGACAAGCGTCGAAAACGCCGGCCCGCTGTGCGCGTCGGGAAGGCCGGTGATCTGCCTTGGGCGGCCGACGCGAACCGCCCTGCCGAGCACGCCTTGCATGTAGTCTGCGACATTCTTGAGCTCGGCGCCGCCACCCGTCAGGACGACCTGCCGGCCGACTGGGCCGGTGAACCCGAGACCCTTCAGCGATGCCTCGATCTCGTTGGTCAGCTCCTCGACACGCTGGCGGATGACCATCATCAGTTGCGCCCGCGTCATCTTCATCGGCTCGGCGCCCTGCTCGGCGCCGATCTGCGCGGCCTCGATCATTTCATGATTGTCGCGCGGGCTCGTCATCGCGCTTCCGTAAAAGCACTTGAGGCGCTCGGCATCGCGCCGCTGCACCGCGAAGGCTGCTGCGATATCGTTCGTTATGTCGCGCGCTCCAAGCGGGATCGACCTCAACCCGACGAGCATGCCGCCGAAGTACACCGAAACGTTCGTCACCTCGGCGCCCATCTCGACCAATGCGACACCGAGCTCGCGCTCCTCCTCGCTAAGGCAGGACAGTGCAGCGGCGACCGGCGAGGCGACGATCGCTTTGACGCCGAGGTGAGCCTGGCGGATCACCCTGTCGATGTTGCGCAGCGGTGCCGGCTCCGCCGCGATCACGTGGATGTCGACGCCGAGACGGTTGGCGTGGAGGCCGATGGGCTGCTGCACGCCTTGGGCGCGGTCGATCGTGTAGAGCGCCGGATGGGCGTGGAGGACGACCTGGCCGTTCTTGTCGATCGCTTCCTTCCCGGCGTGCATGAGCTGGTCGAGATCCGCCTGCTCGATGGCATGGCCTCCGAGCTCGACCTCGACGTTGGCGACATCGCTGACGAGCCCTCCGGCGCCGTAGCTTGCCCAGACATCCTCGACGGTAAGCCCCGACATGCGTTCGGCGAGCTCGACCGCCTCGCGCACGGCGAACTCGCTTGCGGCCATGTCGGTGATGAAACCGCGCTTGACGCCGCGGCTTTCACGCTGGCCGGTGCCAAGCACGGTGACGCGGCCCTCCTCGTCCTGCCGCGCGATCATCGCGCTCACCTTGGACGAGCCGATATCAAGGACGGCAATCAGTGGCTGATCGGCAGCTTGCGCCACTAGCCCTCCTGCTTGGGCAAGGGCGCGATCGGCTCGCCAGGAGCGCGGGGAAGGCGCACGATCATCTTGCCGGGAACGCGAAGATCGAAGCGCACGATGCCGCGACCAAGAAGACCGGACTGCTTGTCGAGCCTTGCAAACTTGATCAGCGCGGCCTTTGCAGGTTCCTCGCCCTCGGGCAGCGCCACCGTCTCCCCGGACTGGAAGTTGAGGTCCCAGCGGCGCCCGCCTACCCAGCTTGCCGAAGCGAGCTGGGGCTTGAGCGTCGGCACTGCGGCCATCAATCGGCCGATCTGCTGTTCCTGGGCGTTAGCGCCGGGACCAATCAGCAGCGGCAGGTCGGGCATCTTGTCGACCGGCACGCGATCGAGGACGACACCTTCATTGTCGATCAGCGCACGACGTCCCTCGCTCTGCCACAATGCAGCCGGCGTTCGCTCGACGATGTCGATGACCAAGGTATCGGGAAGCCGGCGCGACACGCGAGCGTCCTTCACCCAGCCGAAGTTCATCAGCCGCTGGCGAATGTCGGAGACGCTGACGAGCGCCTGCGGCGCCTTGGCTGAGCCGGCTTCCTGCGCAGCGCGGTGAAGCTCGTCGTTCACCACCTCGTCGACGAGGGTGCGGTTCATGTGATTGATGCCGACGATTTGATAGCCGCTGATCTTGAAGCCCGCCTCGCCGATTGCCGTCCCGGCGGCACGCTCGGCCTTGGCCGGTATGTCGAGCGCAACCAGAACGACCAGCCCGATCGCGAGGACGAAGGCGCCGAAGACGAGGCCGGCGACCTTGTTCGCGCGAGCCTGGTCAACCGGCAGCCGCTTCGCAAACTTCTTCGGGACGGACACCTTGGACGGCTTCTTCGCGTTAGCGCGGCCGGAGCCGCCGCGGCGGACGTGGGCAGCACTCATTGCAGGGCCTCCGCGATCAACCGCTCGACGAGCTCGCCGTAAGGGATGCCCTTGAGCTTCGCCTGCTCCGGCACCAGGCTGAGGGGAGTCATGCCCGGCTGGGTGTTGACCTCGAGCAGGTAGATGCCGGCTTCGCCAAGCTCGTCGTCCCAGCGGAAGTCGGACCGAGACGCGCCCTTGCAGCCGAGCAGGTCGTGGGCCCGGCCCGCCATGTCCATCATCGAGGATGCGATCTCGACCGGGACCTGAGCAGGACAGACGTGCTGCGTCAGGCCGTCGGTGTACTTGGCGTCGTAATCGTAAAAGCCGGCCTTCGGCTTGAGCTCGGTGACCGCGAGCGGCTCGCCGCCCATGACGGCGACGGTCAACTCGCGTCCCTTGATGAAGGGCTCGGCGAGAAGAGTGTCGAAGTGGCGCCATGGCCCCTCGACATCGCGTCCGATCGGGTTTCCGTAATTGCCGTTCTCGGTGACGATCGCGACGCCTACCGACGAGCCCTCGTTCACTGGCTTCACCACGAAAGGACGCGCAATGGGGTCCTCCTGGTGCAGGCTCGCGCTGGAGACGACCTTGCCCGCGGGCATGCGGATGCCATGCGGCACCAGCACCATCTTGGTCAGCTCCTTGTCGATCGCGATTACAGAGGTTTCAAGGCCGCTGTGGGTATAGCGCAGGCCCATCAGGTCCATCATGCCCTGGACCGTCCCGTCCTCGCCGGGCGTCCCGTGTAGCGCATTGAACACGACGTCGGGCTTCAGCTCGGCAAGCCGCGCAGCGACATCGCGGTCCATGTCGAGCTCGGTAACGTTGGACCAGCCGCGTTCACGCAAGGCAGCGGCGACGCCTTTGCCGCTAGTGAGCGACACTTCGCGCTCCGAAGACCAGCCTCCCATCAGGACGGCGACGTGAAGATCCTTGTTCATTCCTTGCCGACCCGCTGGATTTCCCATTCGAGAGTGATGTGGGTTTTTGCCTCGACCCGGCGCCGCACTTCCTCGCCCAGCGCCTCGATCTCCGCACTTGTGGCGCTACCGAGATTGAGGAGGAAATTGCAATGCTTTTCCGAGACTTGGGCATCGCCCATCTGGAAGCCGCGGCAGCCGGCCGCGTCGATCAGCGCCCAGGCCTTGTGACCGGGAGGATTCTTGAAGGTCGAGCCGCCGGTCCGGCTGCGAAGCGGCTGCGATTCCTCGCGGGCGCGGGCGATCGCGTTCATTTCCGCTCCGATCGCCTCGGGGTCCCCGGGCGTTCCGCGAAAGGCGGCGTCGATAACGACGGCCCCAGGGGGAACTTCGCTGTGGCGATAGGTGTAGCCGAGCTTTTCAGCCGGCCACTCGACGATCTCGCCGGAGCGCAGGACCAGCCGCGCAGACACGAGGACGTCGCTCACTTCACGGCCGTAGGCTCCGCCGTTCATTCGGACAAAGCCGCCGACCGTGCCGGGGATTCCGCGCAGGAATTCGAGACCCGCGATGCCGGCGTCGCGGGCGCTCGACGAGACGAGAATACCGCTCGCTCCGCCCCCGCACCGAAGCGTGGTCTCGTCGACGCGTTCGATCCTGGAGAAGACCTTGCCGAGCCGCACCACGACACCCGGGACTCCGCCGTCGCGTACAATGAGGTTCGAGCCAAGGCCGAGCGCCATCAGCGGCACTTGCGGGTCCAGCTCGCGCAGAAAGGAGACAAGGTCCTCCTCGTCCTTGGGCTCGAACAGCCATTCGGCATTGCCGCCGCTCTTGAACCAGACAAGCGGCGCTAGAGGGGCATCATGAGTCAGGCGTCCCCTGACGCTCGGCATGCTTGCCACCGCGCTCATTTGCGCGTCCTTGCGTCGCTGATCCCGGATGCAAGGGCGGCGGCCCACTTGGTGATGTCGCCCGCACCCATGCAGATGACCATGTCGCCCTCGGCGGCGAGGTCGCGGAGCTCGCGGCAAAGCTCGCGCTGGTCAGCGACTGCCCGGACCATTCGATGGCCGTGCGCGCGAAGTCCATCCGCTAGGGCTCCTGAATCCACTCCGTCGATCGGTTCCTCGCCCGCCGCATAGACGGGCGTGACGAACACGACGTCGGCGTCGTTGAAGGCGTTCTGGAACTCATCCATCAGCGACTGGAGCCGCGTGTAGCGGTGTGGCTGCATGACGGCGATCACGCGGCCCTCCGCGCCTTCGCGCGCGGCCGACAGCACGGCGCGGATCTCGGTCGGGTGGTGCGCGTAGTCGTCGATGATGATCGCGCCGTCAGCTTCGCCGACCTTGGTGAAGCGACGCTTCACGCCATCGAACCGTTCGAAACCCGCAACTATTTGATCATCCGAAATACCAAGCTCCAGAGCGACTGCGATCGCAGCAAGCGCATTCTGGACATTGTGGCGCCCGGGCATGGGCACCATCAGCTCGATCGTCCGCCGCTCCCCGTCCTTGCCGAGGATCAAGGTGTCGAACGTCGTCCCGCCAGGAACCGGCGTCACATTGTCGGCGCGAACATCGGCGAGCGCCGAGAAGCCGTAGGTGACGATCCGGCGGTCGCGGATGCGGCCGATGATGTTCTGCACCTCGGGATGATCGACGCAAAGGACGGCGAGGCCGTAGAAGGGCACGTTCTCGACAAACTCGACGAAGGAATCCTTCACGCGCTCGAAGCTTCCGTAATGTTCGAGATGCTCCGGGTCGATGTTGGTGACGACCGCGATCGTGCCGTCGAGGCGGAGGAAGCTGCCGTCGCTCTCGTCCGCTTCGATCACCCACCAGTCGCTTTTGCCGAGCCGGGCATTGGAGCCGTAGCGATTGATGATGCCGCCGTTGATCACTGTCGGGTCGAGGCCGCCACTGTCGAGCAGCGCCGCGATCATCGAGGTCGTCGTGGTCTTCCCGTGCGTACCGGCCACTGCAACGGTCTTTTGCATCCGCATCAGCTCGGCGAGCATTTCGGCGCGGCGCACCCGCGGAAGGCGGCGCTCGGCGGCGGCCTGAAATTCCGGGTTGTTTTCCTTGATCGCCGTCGAGCAGACCACGACCGCGGCATCGCCGAGATTGTCGGGCGAATGGCCGATCGTCACGGGGATGCCTGCCTTTCGCAGGTTCTCGACGATGTAGCTGTCGGAGGCGTCGGAACCCTGCACCTTGTAGCCGAGCTGGTGCATCACTTCGGCAATCCCGGACATGCCGATTCCGCCGATGCCCACGAAGTGGATCGTGCCGATGTCGGTTCCGAGCGCTTTCATCATGCCGGCATTGCTCCGTCCGGAGCTTCGGCGGTGATGCGCGGCGTGAGCGCTGGACCAACCGCGGCCGGAGCTGCGCCGTTGCCGATCCGCTCGACGAGATCTGCGAGATCGCGAGCGGCGTGGGGCCGGCCCACGGACAGCGCCCGCGCCGCTGCATTGTTGAGCGCGACCGGGTCCATCGCCAGCGCCTCGATCTGACGCGCAAGAACGTCGGGCGTGAAGTTCGACTGCTGGATCGCGCGGGCGCCGCCGGCCTTCACCATCTCGCGCGCATTGGCTGTCTGGTGGTCGTCTGTCGCGGCCGCGAACGGGATGAGGATGGCGGGGCGACCTGCTGCAGTCAGCTCGGCGATCGTCGAGGCGCCGGCGCGGCCGATCATCAGGTGACAATCCGCGAGCTTTGCGTCCATGTCCTCGATGTAGGTCATCAGCTCGGCCGGAATTCCAAGCTCGGCATATCGCCTGCGGACGCGCTCGATGTCGTCCGGGCGGCATTGCTGCACGACCTGCAGCCGTCGTCGCAGCGAAGGCTCGAGCATTCCAAGGCCTTCAGGCACGACCCGGCTCAGGATCGTCGCGCCCTGGCTGCCGCCGGTGACGAGGATCTTGAGCGGCGCGACCTCGTCGAACGGCGGGAATGGCATCTCGCCGAGACGCGCGATCTCCTCGCGCACCGGATTGCCGACGAGAACGGTCTTCGACTTGTGCCTGACCCTCAGCCGGTCGATCTGGTCGTAGGCGACGCCGATGGCTTCGGCATCGCCGGCAAGCAGCCGATTGACCCGGCCCATGACGGCATTCTGCTCGTGCAGCACGGTCGGGATGCGCATCGAACTTGCCGCAAGCAGCGACGGGAAAGCCGGATAGCCGCCGAACCCGACCACGGCATCAGGACGGTGCTCCCGGTAGAGACGCTTGGCCTCTCCCCTGCCCTTCAGCACCGATCCTGCTGCCTTCAGCCAGCCGATCGGACCTCCGCCGAGACGGCCGGCCGGAAGCACGTGGAGGGGCACGCCCTCGAACAGCCCGGGAAAGCGCGCGCCGCGCTCGTCGGTAATCAACAGCACGCCATGCCCGCGGCTTTTCAGCTCCGCGGCGAGGGCATGGGCCGGAATCATGTGGCCGCCGGTTCCTCCGGCAGCGAGCACGAAATTCATGCGGTCAGGCTCTCCCCGCTCCATTTCACGACATAAGGCGAGCGGGTCAGATACGGATTTCGTCGCGTGAAAGCGAGCAGCAAGCCCATGCCGATCGACAGCGCCAGCATCGAGCTGCCGCCGTAGCTGATGAACGGAAGCGTCATGCCCTTGGAAGGCGCGAGCTGGACGTTGACCATCATGTTGATCAGCGCCTGCAGGCCGAATTCGATCGCCAGTCCGGCGGCGGCGAGGATCGAGAAGCTGTTGTCCTCGTCGAGAAGCTTGACGAGGACGCGCGCGACGATTCCGAGATAGAGGCAGGCGATGGCGAGGCAGGCGATCAGTCCGAACTCCTCGCCGATCACCGAGAAAATATAGTCGGTGTGCGGCTCGGGAAGGCCGAATTTCCGAGTGCCGCCGCCCGGGCCCATGCCGAACAACCCGCCGGCCGTCAGGGTCCTCATCGCGTTCTCGGTCTGGAAGTTGTCACCGGTTCCGAACAGGAATTCGTCGATGCGTGCCGTCGCGACGTCGTAGAAGAAGTAAGCAAGAACGATGCCGACGAGGCCTGCGACGCCAAGGCCGATGAGGATGCGCATGTTGATCCCAGCAAGCGCAAGCATCGCGATCCAAACGGAGCAGAAGATGATCGTGCTGCCGAAGTCGGGCTGCTTCATCAGGAGGACTGCCACGGCGCCGGTCACTACCGCCGAAATCGGGTAGACCGGCAGCGACTTGTCGCTGTCCTTGAGGCTCAGCAACCAGGCCATTGCGATCACGAAGAAAGGCTTCAGGAACTCCGACGGCTGGACCTGCCCGAGGCCGAACTCAATCCACCGCCGCGCACCGTTATGTTCCGGGCCGATCAGTGGGACAAAGGCGAGCAGTACGAAGAAGAAGGCCGCTCCGAACAGCGACAGGCGGCGGGCCCTTTCCTTGGCCATCATCGAAATGCCGATCATCACCGGCACGCCGATCGCGATCCAGGCGAGCTGTCGCCAGAAATAATAGAGCTCGCTGAAGCGAACGTTGCCACCTGAATAGCGATGGCCCGCCGCTGGCGATGCGGCGGCGACCGCGATCAGGCCGATGGCGATCAACACCGTGACCAGCAGCAGCAGGACCTTGTCGATCTCCCAGAACCAGCGTCCCATCGCGCTTGTATCCGAACGGCCATAACGGTCCGGATCGATCAGCGCGGCCTTGGCCTTGATCTGGCCGGAGATGCTCTTGATCATAATCCCCCCACCAATGCCCTGAACTGTTCGCCCCGGTCCTCGAAATCCCTGAACTGGTCGAAGCTTGCGCACGCCGGCGACAGGAGCACCGTATCACCCGGCGCGGCTTCCGCAGCAGCTTCGCGCACTGCTTCGTCCAGTTTTCCACAATTTTTCACGAGCATGTGCGGAGACAAGAGGCGCGCGAACAATTCGCCCGCCTCGCCAATCGTATAGGCCTTCAGGACATGATCGAAATGCGGGGCGCAATCATCGAGATTGTCGCTCTTGGCCTGGCCGCCGCAGATCCAGCGGATGCGCTCGAAAGCTGCGAGCGCGGGCGCGGTAGCGGTCGGATTGGTCGCCTTGCTGTCGTTGACGAAGAGGACACCGCCCTTCTCGCGGACGCGCTCCATGCGATGCGCAAGGCCCGGATAGCTGCGAAGGCCGAGCGCAATTTCGCCTTCGCCGATGCAAAGCAGCCGGCATGTCTCGATCGCGGCGACGGCATTTTGCTGGTTGTGCGGGCCAGCGAGGGTTGGCCAATCAGATTGATCGAGGCCGGCGTCGCCGTGGAGCAGGTGGCAGTGCCGCTCGTGGCGCGCTCCCCCCACGTGCACGGCAATTTCGCGGGTTTGATCATCGTCCGCCATGATCACGGCTTCTTTCCCAATCGATTGCATCTCGAACAACCGTCCCTTTGAGGCGGCATAGGCCTCGAAGCTGTCGTACCGGTCGAGATGATCGGGCGTGATGTTGAGCAGTACTGCGACGTCGCAATCGAGACTCTGCGTCAGGTCGATCTGGTAGCTCGACAGCTCGAGCACATAGACGCCGCCGTCCGGCAGCGGGTCCTGGGCGAGGATGGGCAAGCCGATGTTGCCTCCCATGGTCGTCGGTACGTGCGCCGTCTTGAGGATGTGGTGGACGAGCGCGGTTGTCGTCGACTTGCCGTTGGTGCCGGTGATCCCGACCACCTTGTGCGACGGAAGCTCGGAGCGCGCTCGGGCGAAGAGCTCGATGTCGCCGATGATTTCGAGGCCGGCATCACGAGCGCGAGCCACGATCGGGTGGCGATTGAGCGGGAGGCCGGGGGTGACGACGAGGCTGTCGAACTGCGATAGATCGGCCTGGTCGAGATTTTCGGTGCGGGTTCCGGCCGGCGCCTTCGCGCGGGCCTCTGCCTTCACATCCCAGGCCGTGACCTCGGCGCCGCTGGCGATGAGGGCGGCCGCGGTTGCGAGCCCCGACCGCGCCAAGCCGTAGACTGCATATCTTTTTCCCGCGAAGGCCCTGGCGGTGATCACCTCAGCTTGAGGGTCGCGAGGCCGGCGAGCGCGAGCACGAAGCTAATGATCCAGAAGCGGATCACGACGGTCGGCTCGGACCAGCCGAGATGCTCGAAATGATGATGGATCGGCGCCATCAGGAAGACGCGCTTGCCCGTTCTTTTGTAGACGGCGACCTGGATGACGACGCTCAGCGCCTCGACGACGAACAGGCCGCCGACGATCGCCAGAACGAATTCGTGGTGGGTCGCGACGGCGATCGCCCCGAGCGCGCCGCCGAGTGCGAGACTTCCGGTATCACCCATGAAAACCGCCGCGGGCGGAGCATTGAACCAGAGGAACGCGAGGCCTGCTCCGACGATCGCAAGGCATAGCACGGTGAGGTCGCCGGCGCCCGGCACGTGCGGAATGCCGAGGTAATTGGCGAAACGCGCGTTGCCGACAAGATAGGTGATCAGGAGAAAGGCAATGCTGGCAATGATCACCGGCATGGTCGCAAGGCCGTCGAGCCCGTCGGTGAGGTTCACCGCATTCCCGAAGGCAACGATCACGAATGCGCCGAACAGGATGTAGAACCACCCGAGATCGGCGACGGTCTCCTTGGCGAACGGCAGGTGGAGGCCCGTGCCGCCGGTGCGGACCATGAGCCAGGTCGCGACCCCGGCGATCAGGAATTCGAGCGCGAGCCGGGTCTTGCCCGAGAGGCCGGCGTGATGCGCCTTGCGGACCTTGTCATAGTCATCGAGGAAGCCGATCAGCCCGAAACCCGCGGTCACCAGCAGGCAAGCCCAGACGTAAGGATTGCGCAGGTCCATCCAGAGCAGGACGGAGATCGCGACCGAGGTCAGGATTAGAAGGCCGCCCATGGTCGGGGTGCCGCGCTTGGCGAGATGGCTCTGGGGTCCGTCCGTGCGGATCGGCTGTCCCTTGCCCTGCTTGGCACGAAGCCAGCTGATGAGCCACGGGCCGAGAAGCAGGCCGATGAGGAGCGCCGTCGCGCTTGCCGCGCCGGCGCGGAAGCTCAGATAGCGAATGAGGTTGAGGACGCCGGGGAAGCCGAGCTGCTCGGCGATCAGGTAGAGCATGCAACTCCCCCTGCCACCCGCTCGACCAGCTTGGCCAGCCCGACCGAGTTGGATGCCTTCACCAATATCGCATCGCCCGGACCAAGCAGGCGGATCAACGTGTCAGTCGCTTCGGCGACGTCAGCGACGGAGGCGATCGGCACCTGCTCACCGAGCGCTTCCGCGAGCGGGCGCATCTCCTCGCCGATGAGGATCAGGCGATCGACGCGTGCAGAAAGGACCGCAGGGGCGAGGGCTGCGTGCAGCGCGCTGCCGTGCTCGCCAAGCTCGCGCATCGGTCCGAGCACGGCGATTCGCCGCGCGACCTCGCGTTCCTCGCCCAGGCTCTTGAGCGTTGCCGCCATCGAAGCCGGATTGGCGTTGTAGCTCTCGTCGATCAGCAGCACCTCGCCGCCGTCGACCTCGATGACATGACGCTGGCCGCGACCCTTGAGACCACCAAGGTCGGCAAGCGCGAGACCGGCAAGGCCGACGTCGGCGCCGACCGCCTCGACCGCGGCAAGGACGGCGAGGGCATTCGACACCCAGTGCTCCCCGCGCTGCGAGATGGTGAAGGTGAGCTCGCTCTCGAGAAGCGCGGCGCTGATCAGGCTTCCGCCGCCCTCGGCGCTGACTGCGTGGACGGCATGGACGTCGGCATCGCCGCCGCCGAAGGTGATGATGCGGCCGGCGTGGCGCCGCGCGGCTTTCACCAGCCGGTCGCGGTGCGCGGTGTCGTTGGGAACGATGGCGACGCCTTCAGCCTCGAGGCCCTCGAAAATCTCTGCCTTGGCGTCAGCGATCGCCTCTTCAGAGCCGAGGTTCTCGATGTGCGCGGGCGCGATGGCAGTGATGAGGGCGACGTGCGGGCGAACCTGCCGGGTGAGCGCGGCAATCTCGCCCTTGTTGTTCATGCCCATTTCCAGCACGGCAAATTCGGCGTCGCGAGGCATGCGCGCGAGGCTGAGCGGCACTCCGGTATGGTTGTTGTAGCTTTTCACCGACCGATGGACCTTGCCCGGCCGGTTGCGGTCGAGCGCGGCGTAGAGCGCTTCCTTGGTGCTGGTCTTGCCGACTGAACCCGTCACTCCGAAGATCGTCGCTCGGCTGCGCTGGCGCGAAGCACGGCCGAGCGCCTGCAGCGCCGCGAACGTGTCGTCGACGAGCACGTGCGGGCCGCTGACGGGATGAGCAACGATCGCGCCTGCAGCGCCCGAGGCGAAGGCGCCGTCGACGAAGCGGTGGCCGTCGTAAACCGTGCCTGGCATCGCGACGAACAGGTCGCCCGCCTCGACTTCGCGGCTGTCGAAGGTCACTCCGTTGGCTTCAAATGCCGCGCTGGCCTTGCCGCCTGTCGCCGCGGCGATCTCCTCGGAAGTCCACAACAGGCTCACGCGGCGCACTCGCGCGCAACCAGGGCATCGTCGAACGGCAGCACTTTGTCTCCAATGATCTGGCCGGTTTCGTGACCCTTGCCGGCAACGAGGACGATGTCGCCCTCTGAAGCAATCCGGATCGCATCTGCAATGGCTTCGCGGCGGCCCGGCACCTCGGTTGCGCCGGGTGCGGCGGCCATGATCGCCGAGCGAATCAGGGCCGGATCTTCGCTACGAGGATTATCGTCGGTGACGATCACGACATCGGAGAGCGCGACGGCCACTCTTCCCATCTCGGGCCTCTTGCCCTGGTCGCGGTCGCCGCCTGCGCCGAACACCGTGATCAATCGCCCCTCGACATGCGGCCGAAGCGCCGCAATCGCCGCTTCCAGGGCGTCGGGGGTGTGCGCATAGTCGATGTAGACAGGAACGCCGCCGCGACTGATGACGGCGCGCTCCAGCCGGCCGCGCACCGGAGCAACCCGCTGCATGGCCGAGAATGTCGCCTCCCAGTCGCCGCCGGTCGCAAGCACGAGCCCGGCGGCCGTCAGGACGTTCGCGGCCTGATAGGCACCGATCAAGGGCAGTGCGAGGCGGTACGATTTGCCGCCATGTTCCAGCAACAGCGCCTGGCCAAGGGCGGTTGGACTTTGCTCGACAAGGCGGATCGTCTCGCCATTGCGGCCGACGGTGAGCAGTTCGTGCCCGCGGCGGCGGGCTCGCCCGATGACTTCGCCGGACCTCGGGTCGTCAGTCCAGACCACCGCTGCTCGTCCCGGCGGCAACAGCTCGTCGAACAGCCGCATCTTGGCCTCGAAATAGGCCTCCATCGTCTCGTGATAGTCGAGGTGGTCGCGGCTGAAATTGGTGAACGCCGCGGCGGCGAGCGGCAAGCCCTCGGCGCGGTGCTGGTCTAGTCCATGGCTCGACGCCTCGTAGGCGACATGGCTGATCCCCAGGCGCTTGAGCCCAGCCATGTTGTTGAGAAAGGTAACGATGTCGGGTGTCGTCAGGCCCGTCGACACCTGGTCGTCGGACGTGGTGACACCGAGCGTCCCGATCGAAGCGGAACGATGGCCCGACATCCGCCAGATCTGGCGCGTCATCTCGACCGTCGAGGTCTTGCCGTTGGTTCCGGTGACCGCGACCACCGTGTCGGGGAACGGCGCATAAAATCTGCCGGCAAGTTCCGCGAACAGGCGGCGCGGATCGGCATTGCTCAGCACAGGAACGCTTGCAGCCGGCGCGTCGGGCCTCGCGACCACGGCGACGGCGCCTCGCTCGACAGCCTGAGAGATGAAATCCTCGCCGTTGAACACGGCTCCCCTGAAGGCACCGAACACGGTTCCCGGAACGACCTTGCGATGATCGATCGCGAAGCCCGTCACTTCAGAATCCGAATCGACCTCGGCAATGTCGCTCAGCTTCACGCCCGGTCAGTCCTTTTTCGCATCCTGCTTTGCGTCGTGAACGAAGGGCAGCACCTGGCTCATGTCCGGCTCGAGGTTCATGTCCGGCCGCACGCCGAGCATCGGCGCAATCCGGCTGATCGTGCCGCTCACCACCGGAGCGACATTCCAGCCGGCGGTCGTGAAGCCATAAGTATCCGGCGTCGCCTTGGGTTCATCGAGCATCGCGACGATCACATAACGCGGCTCGTCCATCGGGAATACACCCGCGAAGCTCGTGATGTTGATGGTCTGGCTGTAACGGCCATTGATCAGCTTCTGCGCGGTGCCGGTCTTGCCGCCGACCCGGTACCCCGGAGCGTCCGCTTTCTTGCCGGTGCCCTTCATCACCACGAGGCGCAGCAGTGCCCGCATCCGATAGCTCGTCTCCTCCGAAAAGACGCGCTTGCCGCGCGAGAGCGGGTGGTTGCGATCGATCTTGATGAGGGTTGGCGCATGATAGACGCCGCCGTTGAACAGCGTCGCATAGCCCATTGCCAGCTGCAGCGGCGCAACCGCGATGCCCTGGCCGAAACCGACGGTCATCGTTTCGAACGGACCCCAGCGGGATCCCGGCGTCAGCGCGCGGCCGCGCTCCTTGATCTCGATCGGGACGGGGCCGGTGAAGCCCATCTTGCCGAGCCACATCTTCTGTCGCTCCGTGCCGAGCTGGTCCGCGATCTGTGCCGTGCCGATGTTGGAGCTTTCCTCCATGATCTCCGCGACGGTGCAGCTGCGGCCGAACGGATGCGTGTCGTGGACGAGGTGGCCGTAGGCCGGCAGCACGTTCGGGCAATTATATTGCTGGCCGAAGCTTTTGATGATGCCGCTGTCCATCGCCATTGCGACAGTGAACGGCTTGAAGGTCGACCCGAGCTCGTAGACGCCCTGGGTTGCGCGATTGAAGCGGGCATCGGGCGTGGCAGCGCCCGGAGAATTGGGATTGACCTCGGGGAGCGAGGTCATCGCCAGCACCTCGCCGTTACGCACGTCCATGACGACCGCGGCGGCACCGATCGCGGAGAACTTCGTCATGGCTGTCATCAGCTCGTGCTCGAGCGCCTGCTGCACTCGGCTGTCGATCGAGAGCGCCAACGGCCGCCCGCGCGTGGCGGCGTCCGAAAGATATTTGTCGAAGGCCCGCTCCATGCCCGCGACACCGTGGCCGTCGATATCCGTATAGCCGAGCACGTGGGCAGCGAGCGTTGTCTGGGGATACAGGCGATCCGGTTCACGCTGGATGGCAAGTCCAGGCTCGCCAAGTGCATTTACGGCCTCGACCAGTGCCGGCGATGCGCGGCGGCGCAGATAGAAGAAGGGCTTGCCCGAGCGCAGAAGCGCGAAATATTGCTCCTCGCTCTGCTCCGGCATCAGCTCGGCGAGCTTGCGGGCGATCGCGAGCTTGTCGCCGATCACCTTGCTCGGATGGATCGCGATGGTCCACGCGTCGATCGTGCGGGCAAGCGGGTCGCCGTTGCGATCGACGATATCGCCGCGCTCGGGAATGAGCGCCGTCAGGCCCTCCTTGCGCCCGGCATGGTCGCCGAAGGCCGCGAGATAGAGGATCCGAAGAGCGATGATCGCGACGATACCGGCATAGACGAGCATGCCGAACATCAGCCGCTGGTACATGACTGCCAGCGTCTGGCGGCGCTGGCCGACGAGTCGGAGCCGCTCGGGCCGTGGCGCGACGAGAGCGGGGGTCGGCGCGTTCATTGCTTCTTGGCCGGATCCTTGGTTGATTTCGACGCTACAGCAGGCTTGCCGACGCTGGCCTTGCTTACGCTGGCAAGCTTCCGGACGGAAGGCTTTGCGGGCATCGGAGCAAGCGGATCACCGACTGCAGCCTTCGGTTTGGCGCTGGCCTTTTGCTGGCCCGCTGTCGGTACTGTCGCTGCGGCTTTCGCCACGGTCTTCGCGACAGGCTCGGTCGCTGCAGGAGCCGTCTTGGACCCAGTGGCAACCGGCGGCTTCACGGGCGCTGGGGCGGGCCTTACCACCTTGGGAACGTTTTCCACCGAGCGCTTGAGGCTGGCCTGGTGCATGAGCGCTGCCGGTCCAGTGGCACTCTGCGGAGCAGGCCGTGCAACATCCGAATCGTCATCCAGAACCGACGTATTGGTCGCGGCCTCGGATGGCGCCGATGCAAGTACGACCGGCGCCGTC
>JBJMUN010000007.1:0-16246 GCA_045811185.1 Sphingomicrobium sp. | reverse complement strand
ACCTTCATCTCGTCGACCTTGCGGCCGTTCTCCCACAGGGAAAGGCGCGCGTTGCCTGAATCGACGATGGCGTATTTGGACTGCTCTTCGGGAGCGGGGAGGCGTTTGGCCCGCTCCAGGTTGATCATGATCAGCTGCTCGTAATAGCTTGCGCCCTTGTTCAAGGCGTCGATGGTCCCGGCGCCGGCAATGCCGTCCGCCTTGATGCCGTGGACCGACTGGAATTCCTTGACCACATTGGCGAGCGCCTGGTCGTATTTGTCGCCGCCGGATAGCCCGAGGCGGGTGCGCAGGGCCGCTACGCGCTCACCGGCGGACCCCGGCTTAAGCGTCGGCCCGGCGGGCACTGGCACCTGCGGCAGGTCGCCCCAGCGCTGCTGGTATCTCACCAGCCCACGCCGGAGCTGCGTGTAGAGCGGATTGACCGACGTGAAGAGGTCGACGGGCGCGCCGCTCCAGGCGTCGAACGAAATGTCGTGGAGCAGACCACTGTCCTGCACAGCGCGAGGCACCAGGTCCTCGTCGATGTAGATCATGTCCACGCCCTGCTCGATGGCGGGCGGCAGGTCGATCGGCTCGAGCTTGGGCGCCTGCTTGGGCTGCGCAACGGGCGATTGCCACGGCTGACTAGGTTGCGGCGGAGGCGGCTGCGCCATCCACGGCTCTGCGACAGGTGCGCGCGGGGCCGGCGCAGGAACGGGCGCGGGGGCGTATTGCGCGAAGGCGGCTGCGGACAGCGCCAATGCGCTAACGGCCAGCAGGGGATGTCGAATGTTCACCGGCCCCTAGATAGCGAACGAAGCTGAACGTTTACAGAATCCGGCATTCACGTTTCGCCGTGATTCATTCACCTTCCAGCGGCAGCGTGTCCCGTTCCTTCTTGGCGATGGGCGCGTCCAGCGCTTCGGCGGCTTCCTCGACCTGTTCGTCGGTGGGCGGCTGCGGCAGCTCCTCTTCGCCCGGCGCCAGGGCATCGTCGGGTATGCCGGGTCCGGTTCCGGCAATCGTCTCGTTGATCGGCTCTTCGTTCGGGCCAGTGCTGATCTTCTCCCTGTCCTGGGTCATGATCCCCTTCCTTGCGATGTCTCGAGTACAGCGACCGATTGCTGTGGATTGTTCCGGGCGTTTGTTGCGTGTCAGGGGAGGCCCGCCCATATACTGGTTCATGACTCGCTTTCTCCCCATTCTCCCCCTCCGCGATATTGTCGTCTTCCCGCACCGGATCGTTCCGCTGTTCGTCGGACGCGAAAAGTCCGTGGCGGCGCTAGAAACGGCGATGGCCGCGGACAAGGAATTGTTCCTCGTCGCCCAGCTCGATCCGAGCGAGGACGATCCCGACCGCGACGCGCTTTATGATCTTGGCGTCGTCGCAACCGCGATGCAGCTGCTGAAGCTGCCGGACGGTACCGTACGTGTGCTGGTCGAGGGCGTGAAACGCGCCCGCCTGGTCGATCTCGTGCCGCGCGATGGCTACACCGTTGCCGAGATCGAAGAGATCGAAGAAGTCGCGAGCGACGGGCCCGAGGGCCAGGCGCTGATGCGCTCCGTGCTCGACCAATTCGAGAATTATGCCAAGCTCAACAAGAGGCTTCCGCCCGAGACTGGCATCCAGCTCGGCGAGATCGAGGATCCTTCGGTGCTCGCCGACGCAGTCGCCTCGAACCTCTCGATCAAGGTTGCCGACAAACAGGCGCTGTTGGGCGAGCTCGATCCGGCGCGGCGGCTCGAAATGGTGTTTGCCTTCATGGAGGGCGAACTTGGCGTGCTCCAGGTCGAGAAGAAGATCCGCAGCCGCGTCAAGCGCCAGATGGAGAAGACGCAGCGCGAATATTATTTGAACGAGCAATTGAAGGCGATCCAGCGCGAGCTCGGCAACGAGAGCGAGGAGGGCGGCGACGAGCTGCAGGAGCTCGCCGAGAAGATTCGCAAGACGCGACTTTCCAAGGAAGCGCGCAACCGTGCGAACGCTGAGCTGAAGAAGCTGCGCGCGATGGCGCCGATGTCGGCCGAGGCGACGGTGGCCCGCAACTATCTCGACGTGTTGCTCGGGCTCCCGTGGGGCAAGAAGTCGAAGCTGAAGAAAGATATTGCCGAGGCGCAGAGTGTCCTCGACGAGGACCATTACGGGCTGGAGAAGGTCAAGGACCGAATCGTCGAATATCTGGCTGTGCAGGCGCGGACCAACAAGCTGAAGGGGCCGATCCTGTGCCTCGTCGGTCCGCCGGGCGTCGGCAAGACATCGCTTGGCCGGTCAATCGCCCGAGCGACCGGACGTGAATTCGTGCGCCAGTCGCTGGGCGGCGTTCGCGATGAAGCTGAAATCCGGGGGCACCGCCGGACTTATATCGGCTCGCTGCCGGGCAAGATCATCTCGAACATCAAGAAGGCGGGGACATCCAACCCTCTCTTCCTCCTCGACGAGATCGACAAGCTTGGTCAGGATTTCCGCGGCGATCCGAGTTCGGCTCTCCTTGAAGTGCTCGACCCCGAGCAGAACAGCAAATTCCAGGACCATTACCTCGAGCTCGACTACGACCTTAGCGACGTGATGTTTGTCACCACGGCAAACTCGCTCGACATGCCCCAGCCGCTGCTCGACCGCATGGAGATCATCCGGCTGGAAGGATACACTGAGGACGAGAAGGTCGAGATCGCCAAGCGCCACCTCATACCAAAACAGATGGACGCGCACGGTCTCAAGTCCGACGAGCTAAGCTACAGCGACGAGGCGCTGCGCGCGATGATCCGGCACTACACGCGGGAAGCCGGTGTCCGTACGCTGGAGCGCGAGCTCGCGAAGGTCGCTCGCAAGTCGCTTCGTCAGATCCTCGAGAACAAGGTCGAGAAGATCCAGCTGACGTCCGACAATCTCGGGGATTTCCTGGGCGTGCGGAAGTTCCGCTACGGCATGGGCGAGGAAGAAGACCAGATCGGTGCAGTCACTGGCCTCGCGTGGACGGAGGTCGGCGGCGAGCTGCTGACGATCGAAGCCGTCACCGTGCCCGGCAAAGGCCAGATCAAGACTACCGGCAAGCTCGGCGAAGTCATGCAGGAGTCGATCCAGGCGGCGATGAGCTTCGTGAAGGCCCGCGCGCCGGCGTTTGGCGTCAAGCCATCGATCTTTGCGCGCAAGGACATCCATGTGCACTTGCCCGAAGGTGCGGTTCCCAAGGACGGTCCGTCGGCCGGCATCGGGATGGTCACTGCAATGATCTCCACGCTGACCGGCGTAGCGGTCCATCGGGACGTTGCGATGACCGGCGAAGTCACGTTGCGCGGTCGCGTGCTTCCGATCGGCGGCCTCAAGGAAAAGCTGCTTGCTGCATTGCGAGGGGGAATCACCACCGTCTTGATTCCGGCGGAGAACGAGAAGGATCTCGTTGAGCTTCCTTCGAGCGTGAAGGAAGGCCTCGAAATCGTTCCCGTCGATCATGTCGACCAGGTCCTTGCCCGAGCGCTTGTCGAGCCGTTGCAGGCGATCGAGTGGACCGACGACGACGAACATGCGCCGGAGCCTCCAGTGCACCCGTCCCAGTCTGAAACCGGCGCGGCGGTTCGTCACTAGATCTACTGGACTTGCGCGCCGAGTCTTGCCTTAAAGGTTCGCGGTCCGCGAATGACGAGTCTGGCCGCGGGTTAGGGGAGCTTGGGGCATGAACAAGCAAGAGCTGATCGGTCACGTCGCCGACCGGTCTGGTCTAAGTCGCACCGATGCAATGCGAGCAGTCGAAACGATGCTCGAGGTAATCACCTCAACACTGAAGCGCGGTGACGAGGTGCGTCTCGTCGGTTTCGGCAATTTCTCCGTTACTCGGCGCAAGTCCTCAACCGGGCGAAATCCCCGGACGGGTGAGCCGATGGAGATCAAGGCCAGCTCGCAGCCCAAATTCAGGCCCGGCAAAGTCCTCAAGGACGCGGTTCAATAACTAGACAGGCCTAATTGCCGTACTATATCCGCCGACTTCCGCGGGATCCCTAGAGCGGGCGCGTAGCTCAGTGGTAGAGCACACCCTTCACACGGGTGGGGTCGCAGGTTCAAACCCTGCCGCGCCCACCACCGGCAGTCGGCCCGTTCATTCGAGATAGGCTGGCTGGAAGCTCGCGACGCGGCGCATTTCCGACCAGTCCGCGAACTCGATCTCGCGCCCCTTGCGCTTGATAAGGCCTTGCCGCTCCATGTCGGCAAGCACCCGGTTTACATTTACTGACGTCTGGCCAGTGATGTCCGCGATCTGCTGCTGAGTGAATGGGTTCACCATCCGGTCGTCCTGATCCACGCGCATCCGAACGGCCGTCTCACACAGCAGGTGAGCAACGCGAGCAGTTGAATCGCGCCGGCCGCAATTGACCAGCCATTCATAGCCGATTGCCTCATTGCGCTGGACGAGCCGCCAGAAGAAGCGCTGCAAGGTCGGATTGGCTTCGACGATCGGGTCGAAGTCCTTCGCTTTCCCTACCATGACCTCGCTACGGACGATCGCCTGGATTCCATATTGAGCCGCTCCGTCCCGCGGCAAAATACCCTCGCCGGGGAATCTCAGGGCGACAATCTGGCGGCGCCCGGATGCGTCGGATTTGAATTTCGAAAGGATTCCGGAACGAACGAACATTACTTCGTCGCGCGGAGCTCCGGCTTCACGGAAAGGACGCCGTGGGTCGACCTGGATGATACGGTGCGGCATCTCATCGAGCAGGTCGGCCAGATGAGGCTCTAGCCCCGCCGCGATCAGTGTCTCTCGAAGCGACACTGCCTCAGTGAGCGATTTAGCGCGGCGACTCGCCATGCGCATTCTCCCGAAGGACGATGCGCCCCCGTAATGTCTTGCGCAAGCTTTTACCTCAAATGAGATAGCGAAGGCAGTTACCGAAAGATGGCGCTGATTTCCGTCACCAACACGGAAATCTGTTCCGCATTGAGCTTTACGGCTGAGTCGAGCCGAGGAACGCCGGGCCAGCCTGCGTCCTCGAATGGGATGTCATTCCAGAGCCGCCCCTCCGAGTAGCGCGGGATTACGTGGAAATGCACGTTGGGATCCACCATCATGAGCATCAGGTAATTGATGCGTTCGAACTGGACGAATTGCACCAATGCTTTCTCGATGGCAGCAACCGCGTCGGCCTGCTCTGAGAATGCCTCCGGCGGTAAATCGGCGTAGGCGGTTGCGCTGCTCTTTGCAGCGAGCACCAGGCTGCCGAGTGTCACCTGCGCCGGACGAAGCAACACCAGCCAGTGTTCGAATTCATGGATCAGCGTCGCCGGATAGCCGAACTTTTCAATGGTCGGATTCATGTGAGCAGCACCCAACTTGCGTTCCAACGCATGCCACCCTAAGTGGCGCCGGCGCCGAAGGAAACCGCGGGAGACGGTGGTATCTGGGGCGTTCCTGTGGCGATCGTAGCTCAGTCGGTTAGAGCATCGGTTTGTGGTACCGAGGGTCGGGGGTTCAAGTCCCCTCGATCGCCCCACGTCCTTCTATTCGAACCGGAAATTCAGACGAAGATGACGACGCCTTGGGGCCTGCCCGACTACGACGCGCACGAAGAAGTTCATTTCGTCAATGACGAGAAGACGGGCCTTAGGGCCATTATCGCTGTCCACTCGACGCATCTTGGGCCGGCAGGTGGCGGCGCGCGCTTCTGGCACTATGCGAAGGACGGTGAAGCACTGACCGACGCGCTGCGCCTGTCGCGCGGCATGAGCTACAAGAATGCGATGGCCGGACTGCCGCTCGGCGGCGGCAAATCCGTGATCCTCGCCGACAAGAACCGGACGAAGACACCCGAATTGCTTCATGCCTTCGGCAAGGCCGTGGATGGGCTCGGCGGCCGCTACATCACTGCTGAGGACGTTGGGATCAATGTCGCGGACATGATCGAGGTTGCTCGCTCGACGAAGTTCGTGGCCGGTCTCCCCAACAGCGCGGGTGATGTCGGCGGCGACCCGGGTCCGCACACATCGCTCGGCGTGTTCCTTGGCATCAAGGCCGCCGTTCGGTGGGCCCTTGGCAAGGACAGTCTCAGTGGGCTGCACATCGCAATGCAAGGGGCCGGCAGCGTTGCTACGGGCGTTGCGCTCCATGCGTGCGCCGAAGGTGCAAAGCTCAGCATCGCCGACGTCGACCAGGCGAAGGCGCAGAAGCTCGCGGATGCCACCGGCGGCAAGGTGGTCTCGACCGACGAGATCCTCGGCCTTGAAGCCGATGTCGTCAGTCCGAACGCGCTCGGCGCAATCCTGACGGACGAGAGCATTGCGAGGCTCAAGACGCCGATCGTCGCAGGCGGCGCGAACAACCAGCTCGCGACCCCTGAGGACGGACGCCGCCTGCACGCTCGCGGGATCCTCTACGCTCCCGACTACGTCATCAATGCCGGCGGGATCATAAACGTCTGCACCGAATATCTCGGCGACGGCGATGCGACTCTCGTCCGCCGTCGGATTGAAGGAATTCCCGTGCGGCTCGAGCAGATCTGGTCCGAGGGCGCCGAGACCGGCCGCGACCCTGCCGCTGTCGCGGACGCTATGGCGCAGCGCCTCATCGGAAGGGCATAAGAGCGCGCGAGATGCACGCGCTTGCCAATCCTGCACGTTTTCTTCGCATCGCGAGGCCAGCGACGACCTGGCTTTTGCTGATCGGCCTTGCACTTGCGATTGCTGGCATGGCCGCCGGACTGACGCTGACGCCTCCCGATTATCTCCAAGGCGAGACTGTACGGATACTGTACATCCACGTGCCTTCTGCCTGGCTCGGAATGGCGGGATGGACCGGCATTGCAGCGGCATCCATCAGTCAACTGGTCTGGCGGCATCCGCTTGCCGCCATCGGCGGTCGCGCCGTCGCGCCAGTGGGCACCACGTTCGCGGCGATCTGCCTGATGACGGGCTCAATCTGGGGACGTCCGACGTGGGGTACGTGGTGGGAGTGGGACGGACGGCTCACGTCGATGCTCGTTCTGTTCTTCATGTATCTCGGCTACATTGCCCTGGCTTCAGCTGAACGAGAGCGTGGCGGGGAGGGGCGTGTCGCGGCGATCTACGGCCTCGTTGGCGCCATCAACCTCCCGATCATCCACTATTCTGTCCTTTGGTGGCGCACGCTTCATCAGGGCGAGAGCATCGGCATCACGGGTTCGAGCATCGATCGCTCGATCCTGTGGCCGCTTCCGCTGACCATGATCGGTTTTACCTGCCTCTTTCTCGCAGCGACCCTGATGCGGATGCGCGCCGAGCTCGCGGAAGCAAAGGTCGAGGCACGCATGCGGAGGCTGAGCCGGTGAATCCATGGGCGTTCGTGATAGCCGCTTATGCGATCGCGGTGGCGCTTACCGCTGCGCTGCTCTTGTGGGCGTTTGCATCGATGCGGCGGGCCGAAGCTGCCGCCGGCGCGCTTAAACGCAAATGAAGCCCAAGAACCAGCGGCTTGTGCTCGTCAGCGCGGCATTGATTGCGGTGCTCGTTGCTGTGTTGCTGGCGATGTGGGGCCTGAAGGACCGCGCCTCCTATTTTTACACGCCCGCCGACATTGCTGCGGGAAAGGCAAGTGACGGCCAGCCGGTGCGGCTCGGCGGCATGGTGAAAGAGGACTCGATCAAGCGCGATGCCGACGGGGTGACAATCCGCTTCGTCGTGACTGACGGTAAGGCGGAGACGCCGGTCATGTACCGCGGCATAACCCCCGACCTGTTCCGCGAGGGCAGCGGTGCAGTCGCGGAGGGGCGCTTGCAAGGAGGCACGTTTGTGGCCGACACGATCCTCGCCAAGCATGACGAGCGCTATATGCCGCCGGAACTTGGCAATCTCTCCGCCGAGCACAAGGCCGGGAAGACGCTGCAGAAATGATCGCCGAAGCCGGACTTGCCGCGTTGTGGCTCGCGGCCGGGCTTGCCGCTTACCAGTTCCTGCTGATGATGCTCGCGCTGCGAAGCGAGTTTCCCGTCGCGCGGCCGATGCGCGCCGTGGCTGTCGTGCAGGGTGGTCTCACCCTCATCGCCTTTGCGATGCTGCTGCTGGTCTTCGCGCGCAGTGATATGTCCGTGGCACTCGTCTTCCAGAACAGCCACAGTGCTAAGCCCCTCATCTACAAGGTCGCCGGCGCGTGGGGGAACCACGAAGGCTCGATGCTGCTGTGGGTTACGATCCTGGCGGTCGCGGGCGCCTTCGTTGCCATGTTCTCACGACGCACGAGTGAGCGCACCCTTGCCGCTGCTCTCGGTAGCCAGGCCGTGTTGGCCCTCGGCTTCTATGCCTTCCTTCTGATCGCTTCGAACCCGTTCGCGCGACTCTATCCGCCGGCGTCCGAGGGGCAGGGCCTCAACCCGCTCCTCCAGGACCCAGGCTTGGCCTTCCATCCGCCGACGCTTTACCTTGGCTACGTGGGCCTGTCGGTGGCCTTCAGCTTTGCCGTGGGCGCGCTGCTGACGGGCGAGGTCGACAGCCGTCTCGCGAGAGCCATGCGCCCATGGGTACTCGGTGCGTGGATTCTGCTGACGATTGGCATCACCGCCGGCAGCTACTGGGCATATTACGAGCTCGGATGGGGCGGCTACTGGTTCTGGGACCCGGTCGAGAATGCGTCGCTGATGCCGTGGCTTGCCGCGACCGCATTGCTGCACTCGATCAACGTTCTGGCTGCTCGCGGCGCCCTCAAGGCGTGGACGATGATGCTCGCGGTCATCGCATTCTCGATGTCGATGATCGGCACCTTTCTGGTGCGCTCGGGTATCCTCACATCCGTTCACGCCTTCGCAATAGATCCGGAGCGCGGCACGTTTCTGCTCGCGCTGCTGGGAATCTATGTCGGAGCCGCATTCGCTCTTTTCGCAATTCGCGGCGCGACCTTGAAAGAGGGAGCGCCTTTTGAACTGGTCAGCCGTGAAAGCGGGCTTGTCATCAATAACCTGCTTCTTAGCGTCATTCTCGGAATCGTGTTCCTTGGCACTCTCTATCCGCTGTTTGTCGAGGCGGTGAGCGGCGAGAAGCTTTCGGTCGGAGCGCCTTACTTCAACGCGGTGGCTGGTCCACTCGCGCTCGTGCTCGCAATCCTGGTCGGAATCGGCCCACTACTGAGTTGGCGACGTGAGCGACGACCGATCTGGGGACAGCTGAGAGTGCCCGCACTAGTGGGTGGCTCTGCACTGGCGATCACGATCTTTCTTGCGTCCGATATCGGCATGTTATCGCGCCTGGGCTTCGCGGTTGCCGCGTTCCTTGCCGCTGCCAGTGTTCTTCCGCTGGTTACCCGAAATCCGCTACGCGCTCCGCTCGAGACCTGGGGCATGGTGATCGCCCATTTCGGTATTGCGGTTGCACTTGGCGGTATGGCTGCGAACTCAGCCTTCACGAGCGAGCGGCTTACAGTCGCCAAGCCGGGCGAGATCCTGAATCTGGGGCCGTGGCTGGTGCAGCTTCAGGACGTCACTCCAACGGCGGGCAAGAACTGGACGGCCGTTGAAGCCGAGCTGAAAGCGAGCCGGGGTGCCGGTCCGGTGATCCTGAGGCCGCAGACCCGCTACTTCTCGAACCCGCCGACGGAAACGAACGAAGCCGCGATCCGGACATTCTGGAACGGACAGTTGTATACTGTGGTCGGCAAAGCCGACCCCTCGGGGGGCTGGCAACTGAGGCTGTGGTGGAAACCTTTCGTCACTCTCATCTGGGGAGGCGGCGCGCTAATTGCGCTCGGCGGCGCTCTTGCGCTGTTGGGGAGGGTGTGGCGCCTGCGACGTCGTCGTGAGAGCGCCGCCGAATGGCGCAAGGAACGCTACGCATGAGCCGCGCCGTCCGCTTTGCACCCTTGGTGCTGCTGCTGCTGGTCGTCGGTGCACTCGTCTGGCGTCTTGCGACGCCGCCGGACACGAGAGTGCATTCGAAGCTCGAAGGAAAACCCATCCCTGTCTTCGTGCTGGCCGCAGCATTGCCGACGAAGCCGACCGTCAGCTCCAATGAGCTGGCTGCAGGGAAGCCCCGGCTGCTGAATATCTTTGCGAGCTGGTGCATACCGTGCATCAGCGAAGTTAAAGTCCTCCAGCAGCTGAAAGGCGCCGGAGTTGCGATCGACGGGATCGCAATTCGCGATCGTCAGGACGATATTGCTGCGTTCCTCGCCCGCAACGGCGATCCGTACCAACGGATTGGCAGCGACCCTCAGAGCCAGCTGCAGATCGCTCTCGGCTCCTCGGGAGTGCCCGAAAGCTTCATCGTCGATGGGCGCGGAATTGTTCGTTACCAGCACATCGGGCCGATTGAGCAATCCGACATTCCGATGATCATGTCGAAGCTGGAGCAGGCGCGGTGAGGAGGCTCGCCGTCGTCTTGGCGCTGTTCGCACTTCAGCCGGCGCTTGCCGACAGCAACTTGCCGCCGGCCTATTGGTCGAACCGGCAGCTTCCGGACTCAAACCAGGAAGCCAAAGCGCAAGCGCTGATGGCCGAGCTCCGGTGCCTCGTCTGCCAAGGCCAATCGATCGCCGATTCCGATGCGGAGCTTGCAGGCGACATGCGCGACCTCGTTCGGCGCCGCATTGCCGCTGGCGAACAGCCCGCAGCCATTCGCGCTTGGCTGATCCAGCGGTATGGGACCTGGATCAGCTACAAGCCGACGGCTGAGCCGGCAGCCTGGCCCCTTTGGCTCGCGCCATTGGCCCTTCTGGCGCTGGGCGCGTGGATCGTCCGCCGGCGCATCAAGCTAAAGGTTGGCGCCTGATGGGCTGGCTTGCACTTCTGCTGCTTGCGCTAGGCAGCATTGGCCTCCTGTGGCTGCTCGGCGCTCGTGGCGGGTTGCTCACGGCAAGCGCAGCCTCGTTGTTGCTTGGAGCGTCCGGCTATGCCCTCCAGGGCAGGCCCAATACGCCAGCAGCTCTCGCGGAGGGTGATGCAGGGGGCGACATTTTCCCGCTTACCGATGCGCGTCACGCGTTTTTCGGTCACTTTACGCCGGCCGAAACCTGGCTGCGCATGTCCGAAGCGCTCGCTCGTGACGGCAAGACCGAAGACGCAGTAGGCATCCTCCAGAATGCCGTGCGTCGCTATCCTGGCGACCCTCAGCTCTGGATCGGGCTTGGAAACGCGCTCGTCGACCATTCCCACGGCATCACCCCGCCGGCAGAGCTCGCGTACCGGCGCGCTGCCCAGCTTGTACCAGGTCACCCGGCCGCACCGTTCTTCTATGGGCTAGCCCTTGCGCGATCCGGAAACAGCACCGCCGCGGTGCAGATCTGGAAAACGATCCTCGCCAGGGCGCCGGCTCATGCCGAGTGGCGGCCGCTCGTCGAACGCGGGGTTGCGGCGCTCAGCGTACCACCGAGCGCCGCCAAGCCTCACGCCGGCTCGTAAACGAGGTCCAGTGCTTCGGCGACCGCTTGATGCCGGATCTTTCCGCCCGAGACATTGAGTCCGTTGGCAAGGTGCGGATCCTCCCGCATTGCCGCTTCCGCCCCGAGATTCGCAATCTTCAGGGCAAACGGCAGAGTTGCATTATTGAGCGCGAACGCGCTGGTCCGAGCGACTGCGCCGGGCATGTTGGCGACGCAATAATGGATGATGCCATCTACCTCGTAGACGGGATCCGCGTGCGTCGTCGCATGCGATGTCTCGAAGCACCCACCCTGATCGATCGCGATGTCGACCAGCACCGAACCGCGCTTCATTGTTTTCAGCATATCGCGGGTAACAAGCTTGGGTGCGGCCGCGCCAGGCACGAGCACGGCGCCAATCACGAGCTCAGCTTCCTTCACTGCATTCGCAATCGCGGAACGCGACGCATAGGCGGTCTTGATCTGGCTGGAGAAAAACATGTCCAGTTCGGCGAGCCGGTCGTTGCTGATGTCGTAGATGGTGACGTCCGCACGCATGCCGGTCGCCATCTGCGCGGCATTCACGCCGGCGACGCCGCCGCCGAGAATGGCAACTTTCGTCGGCGCTACGCCCGGGACACCGCCGAGCAACACGCCCCGGCCGCCCTGTTCCTTCTCGAGGTAGTGAGCGCCGACCTGAACCGACATGCGGCCCGCGACCTCGCTCATCGGCTTCAACAGCGGCAATGAACCGTTCCGCGCCGTTACCGTCTCGTAGGCAATGCAGGTGGCGCCCGATTTCATCAGCCCCTCGGCCTGCGGCTTGTCCGCGGCAAGGTGGAGATAGGTGAACAGGATCTGGTCCGACCGCAGCATCGCGATTTCAGGCAGCTGCGGTTCCTTGACCTTTACGATCATGTCCGCTGCATCGAAGACGGACTTCGCATCGGGCAGGATCTTCGCGCCGGCTTTCTCATAGGCCGAGTCAGGGCAGTCGATGCCGTTACCGGCCTTGGTTTCGACGAACAGCTCGTGACCGTTGGCGACCAGCTCCGCGACGGAAGCCGGCGTCAGCCCGACCCGATATTCGTGGACCTTGATCTCTTTTGGCACCCCAATGCGCATTGAATCGTTTGCTCCGCTCGTAATGATTGAGCGGGCCTATAGACGCGCTTTTCGCTGCTGTCCCGTGCGATTGCGGGCCCGGAACGGCAGTGCTACGGAGCGCCGTCCGTGACCGAGGATCTCGCGCGCGGCACAAGGGATGCGAGTTCGCAGTCTGTCGGGTCTGAACCTCAGAACATGAATATCACCGCGACAGGGGGCGCCGCAGCCGAAGCGCCGCACGATACTGCGCACGGGCATGCCCAAGGGCCGGTCTACAAGCTCGCCATGGGCGCCGTGGGCGTCGTGTTCGGCGACATTGGTACGTCGCCGATCTATTCGTTCCGCGAAACCTTCGCCGGCCACCATCCCCTGACACCCGACCAGTTTCATATCGAGGCGGTACTCTCGATGATCTTCTGGTCAATGATGGTCGTCGTCACGCTCAAATATGTCATGATCATCATGCGGGCGGACAACAAGGGCGAGGGCGGCAGCCTCGCGCTTCTCGCGCTCATCAACCGAACGATCAGCGGCAAGAAGAGGTGGGCCAACGGCATCGTCATGCTGGGGGTTTTTGCAACGGCGCTCTTTTACGGCGACTCGATGATCACGCCCGCGATCTCGGTTCTTTCAGCTGTCGAAGGTCTTACCACGGTCAACGCGGGCCTTGGGCCCTTCGTCGTCCCAATCGCGATCGGAATCCTGGTCGGGCTCTTCGCCATCCAGGCACGAGGCACGGCCCGCGTCGGCATGATGTTCGGCCCGGTAATGTTGATCTATTTCGGAGCGCTCGCCGGACTGGGAGTCCTACACATCGTCGACCGGCCCGGCGTTGTGCTCGCAATGATCAATCCGGCGAATGCCGCGGCATTCTTCATCGAAGAACCCGTCCGGGCTTTCCTGGCCATGGGCTCGGTTGTCCTCGCGCTGACGGGGGCGGAAGCACTTTACGCCGACATGGGCCACTTTGGGCGCCAGCCTATCAAATTCGCTTGGCTCTACTTCGTCCTTCCTGCGCTGCTGCTCAACTACATGGGCCAGGGAGCAATGCTCCTCTCGATGCCCGCGCAGCAGGTGGCGACCGCGGTCAAGGATCCGTTCTTCTATCTCGCCTCCGATGCGTGGCGTCTCCCTCTCGTACTTCTCGCAACCGCTGCCACGATCATTGCGAGCCAGGCGGTGATTTCAGGCGCATTTTCCGTCACCCAGCAGGCAATCCAGCTCGGCTTCGTTCCGCGCCTTCGCATTGCGCATACGAGCGAGAGTGCTGCCGGCCAGATCTACATTCCGACCGTGAACTGGGCGCTGATGGTGATGGTGCTGCTGCTCGTGCTCACGTTCCGTAGCTCGTCCAACTTGGCGGCAGCCTACGGAATCGCGGTCACCGGTGCGATGCTCATCGATACGGTGCTCATAACCGTGGTTCTGGTGACGATGTGGAAATGGAACCGCATCGTGGTAGGCGGGCTGCTGGTCCTCTTCTTTACCGTTGATCTTGGCTACTTCGGCTCAAATCTCACCAAGATCCCGGCCGGCGGCTGGTTCCCCCTGTTGGTCGGTGGCATCGCGTTCACCTTCCTCACGACCTGGGCCAAGGGCCGGCAGCTGATGATCAGCCGCATGAACGAGGCCAGCTTGCCGATGGAGATTTTCATCAAGTCGGCTGCCCCGAGCGCGGCTCGCGTTCCGGGGACGGCAGTGTTCATGACGAGCTCGGCAAGCGGCGTGCCGCACGCGCTGTTGCACAACCTCAAGCACAACAAGGTGCTGCACGAGCGCGTCATCCTGCTGACGGTCAGGATCGACGATGTGCCCTATGTAGCGTTCGAGAAGCGGCTCGAGACGAAGGACTACGGCTCGGGCTTCTATCGGGTGCTGCTGCGCTACGGCTTCATGGAGGAAATCGATGTGCCGACCGCGCTCGCGCAGTTGAAGGACATCGGCACTCAATGCCGGATGATGGACACCAGCTTCTTCCTGGCCCGCCAGACTTTGCTCGCGTCGTCTAGGCCTGGCATGGCGATCTGGCGCGAGAAGCTGTTCGCCTGGATGCTGCGCAACGCTGAAAGCGCGATGGAATTCTTCAAGCTGCCGACCAATCGGGTGGTCGAGCTCGGCAGCCAGGTGGAAATCTGAACCATCGGCTGCTCCCGCGCATTGCCGCGGCATGGCTGAGACGATTTCGTGGGTCGCGACGGTCGCGACAATTATTGCCGCATCCATGACGGCCGCCAATCTGGGCTCGCGCATCACCGGTTACGGCTTTTGCGTCTTCCTCATCGGCTCGATTTCCTGGCTCGCTGCGGGCGTTATGACGAACCAGCCAGCACTGACCTGGACCAACATCCTTCTCTCGGTGCTGAACCTGTTCGGGATCTGGCGCTGGCTGGGCAGGCAAACCAAGGTGGAAGAGGGGGCCCGCACCGCCGCTGAGGCAAGTGAGCTGATGCCGGGCGAAACACTTTTCCCGGTCTCACTCCTCGGCCGCGCATCGGTGATGGCTGGCGAAGAGGAGATGGGCCGGTGCATCGACGCAATGGCTGGATGTTCGAGCGGCCGGCTTCGCTATCTCGTCATTTCGGAGGGCGGTGTCGCAGGGGTGGGAGAGACATTGCGCCGCCTTCCCTGGACGAAGGCCCGTGTGGAGGAGAACTCGGTCGTCGCTTCGATTCTGCCCGAAGAATTTTCGCGCCTCGAGAAGCTACCGCGCGATCAATGGCCGGCGCGCTGATCATCACGGCAGAGATTGGGGAGCGCGACTTCTCCTCGATCGATCAGCTACGGCGCGAGAATTATCCCGCCGATCGCAATCGCCTCCCGGCCCATCTTACCCTGTTTTATGCCCTTCCTCCGTCTGCAGAGCGAGAAGCAAGGCAGACACTGGCCCGTATCTCATCTGATCCGCCGCCCCGCGCCTCCCTCGAGGGGTTTATGGACCTCTGCGGGGGAGTTGCCTTCCGGGTTGTCTCCAAAGACCTTGACCGAATCCGGGACGAGTTAGCCGATCGCTTCTGCGGCCTGCTAAGCGCGCAGGACATCGGGGGATGGCGGCCACACATCACAATCCAGAACAAGGTCCGCCCACGCGCGGCTAGGGAACTCAAAGCGTGTCTTGAAGCGGGGTTTCGGCCGCGGCCGCTCCAGATCAAAGGCTTAGGCCTCTATCGTTACCTCGACGGCCCGTGGGAGAAGGTCGCCAGCTATTCGTTCCACGGCAGCTAGGAAAGGTCTCCGATGCCTTGGCAGCTAAGGTCGAAGGCAGCGAGGCCCGATTCCAGAACAGAGGCGAGCATGGGCTGTTCCATCAACTCGTCGATCGCGCTTTCGGTGCCGTCGCTGACGAGGTCCTGCGCCTCGGTCATCGCCTCGTCCCAGTCAGCCGCTTCATAGGTGCCCTGGCCGACCCAGGTGAACGCAATGACTTCAGCGAGCTGGTCTTCGCCCAGGTCCTCGAACGCTGCGTTCAGCTCTTCCTCAACGCTGTCGTTGATTTCGTCTTCGAGGACGGAAAGTGCGCCCTCCTGCTCGTCATCGACATTGTCCGGATCCTCGCCGCGATCGTAATCGCTGGCAGTCTGCGCCTCATATTCGCGCGCTCGCAGGATGATCCGACAGAGCGTATCGAGGGGAGTTAAAGGATCCATCGAAGCCTCTTGTTGCTCCTCGCTCAACGAGAGCAGCCGTATGCGGTTCCGCGCGTTGACCGGTCTGCCACTCGCACTTATATGCCGCGCCTCCAGCGCCCACGACAGGAGGCGCTTTCAAGCCTTGGGGCGGAGTAGCTCAGCTGGTTAGAGCAGCGGAATCATAATCCGCGTGTCGGGGGTTCAAGTCCCTCCTCCGCTACCAAC
>JBJMUN010000006.1:0-38683 GCA_045811185.1 Sphingomicrobium sp. | reverse complement strand
TCGAGCTCGACTCTCCAGCCACCTTCCTCGCGTCTGGTTCTGGCCGCGGTGGCCTGCACGGTTTCGGCGCAGCCGCTGGCCACTGCTTCGTCGAGGATGTCGGCAAGATAGGCGGCGAAAAACCGCCGTTGAGCGAAACCTCGGCGGTCGCCGCCATCCGTCTCGAACCGCTGAGCGAAATGATCCGGCTCACCCGACCACGCGCTCATCGCCTCGGCGCGGACATTCAGCAGATGCGCCGGATCGGTCGTCGAATAAGCGACGCCCTTGCCCACTCGCCCGCTGCCGTCGATCAGGATGGAGCCGATGCCGCGGCGCGCGAGCTGCGCGGCCAGGATCGTGCCGGAAAATCCACCGCCCACAATTGCGACCGGCGCCTGCCGGTCAGATCTCATAATCGGGCCAATTCTCCGGGTTTGCCGAGCCGGCCTTGCGGGCCTGGATGTGGTCGTAGATTCGGGTCACCGTTCGTCCGGCCGTTTCGGTGAACCAGCCAGGCACGGCTGCATGGACGATAGCCGCGCAGCCGGCGCCAATGAGCTCGGTGCCGATCTTGACCGCTCCGGCGCCGTGGCTGGCCCACGTCATTCCAAGTGCGTGCGGATGTTTGAAGAACAGGCGGTCCGCGAGCCCTGAAGTCTGCGCGCGCATGTCCGGTTTTGTGGTCGCCATGGCCCCTACTCTTGCGATGTCTGGCGACCCCGACAGGATTCGAACCTGTGGCCCTCAGATTAGGAATCTGATGCTCTATCCTGCTGAGCTACGGGGTCGCTGCGCGCAGGAATAGAGGCAGCCGCCGCGCCAATCAATTCACCTGGTTGGGAGGGGTCACCGGCAGCGGCAGCGGCGAAATCGGCACCCCTTCATCGACGAGAGACTTCGCCTGTTGCAGCGTTGCGCTTCCATGTACGCATTCGCGCTCGATCTCGCCGCTGTGCATCGCCCGCGCTGTATCGGCAAAGTCGGAGCCGACCCACCGCGAATTCTTGAGGAGCTCGGCCTGCATCGACGCAAGCTTTGCCAGCGGGCTGTCCATGCTCTTGCGTGGAACGCTTGGCGCCATCGGAGCTTTCCCGACATTCACGGACTGGCACAGCGGGCATTCGATCAGGCCAGCCGCCCGCTGCTCCTCGAAATCGGCGTTCGATCGGAACCAGGCTTCGAACCGCTCGCCGCCGTCGCGGCATTGGAGATCGAAAACAATCATAGAGTTACCGCATCCGGAATAGGACGGCGGTGGTTAAGCGCGGGGATCCTCGAACGCACCTCGGAAATGCGTTTGAGGTCGATATCCGCGAATCCGACACCTGGTTCGTCTCCCATGTCGAGGATGACTTCACCCCATGGATCGACGACGAGGCTGTGGCCGAAGGTGTTGCGGCCATCTTCATGGTGACCGACCTGTGCGGCGGCGACCACGAACAATTCCGATTCAATCGCGCGTGCCCGGAGCAGCACGTGCCAGTGTGCCTTGCCGGTGGGAACCGTGAACGCCGCGGGAACCGCGATCACATCCGCGTCGGCCTCTGCCAACCGGGCGAAAAGCCCGGGGAAACGCAGGTCGTAGCAGATCGTAAGTCCGAGCTTGCCCACAGGCGTGCCGTTGACCAGCACAACGCCCTTGCCCGCAGAATAGACGTTGGACTCCCGCCAGCTTTCACCAGTGGGCAAGTCGACATCGAACAAATGGATCTTGTCGTAGGTTGCGCGAACCTCGCCTTCGCGGTCGATGACGAAGCTGCGGTTGGCGACCTTGCCGTCCTCGATCAGCACGGCGAGCGAGCCCACATGCAGCCACATGCGCTGACGCGCCGCGGCTTCCCGCAGCGCCTCGAGGACACGATCCTGCTCTTGCGGTCGCAACACTTTGGTTGCCCGCTGCGCGTCGCGATCAAGCACGCCGGACATTTCAGGCGTGAACAGCATCTCCGCGCCGCCAGCAGCCGCCCGATCGATCGCTTCCGCAAGCGAGCGCGCATTGGAATCCGGATCGATTCCGCTGGTCGACTGAAAGAGGGCGATGCGAGTCACAGCTCAGCCGCAGAACAGCGCGTCGAGCTTCCCGTCGCGCTCCAGAGCCATGAGGTCGTCGCAGCCGCCAATGTGACGCTCTCCGATGAAAATCTGGGGGACGGTCGTGCGACCACTTGCCCGCTGCACCATCTTCTCCTTCTCTGCACCGCCGAAATCGACGGAGATCTCGTGGAACGACACGCCCTTCGCCTGCAGCAGCGACTTGGCCCTCCAGCAATAGGGACAGAATGTCTTGGTATAAATCTCAACCACCGGCACGAAATATCCTTTCCCACGGATACTTAGGCATGGAGCGCAACGCATCAACTGCGAAGGTTTCACCACGCGTGCGCAGCCGCCGAGCTCGAAGCGGCTAGTTGCGTCGCGTCTCCAGGGCGCCGGCGCAAGCCTCGCCGGCACTCGACATCGCTCCTTGTCGCGTCGAAGATGCCAGCCCACAAGCATCGCATGCCTGCTCTTTTCGACATGCAAGCGCGCGCCATTCGGCGTGACCGCGCCGCGAGCATGGGCCCGGAATTGTTCCTTCTGGAACGGGCATTCCAGGACTGCGTCGATCGCCTGAAGCTGGTGCAACGGCGGTTCAACCATGCCTTGCTCATTGGTGCTCCTGACGCGTCGTGGCCGGATCGGCTTTGCTCCTATGCCGATCGCGTCGAGGTCCGGGATCCCGGTCGCTTGTTTGCGGACGCGGCGGCAGGCGATACAATAATCGAGGATCAGTGGGAGCCGTCCGAAGCCACCTACGATCTCATCCTTTCGATCGGAACGCTCGATGCGGTGAACGACCTTCGTCTCGCCTTGCAGCTGATCCGCTTTGCCATGTCTCCCGACGCTCTATTCATTGGCGCGCTGTCTGGCGGAGACACCTTGCCGCAGCTGCGCAAAGCAATGCGTGCTGCCGACGCGGCTTGCGGTGCGGCTGCGCCCCACGTCCATCCGCGCGTCGAGGCATCGGCGCTGGCGCCGCTGATCGCGGAAGCCGGCTTTATCCATCCCGTCGTCGATGTGGATCGGGTGTCGGTAGCCTACCGCTCGTTTGACCGGCTTGTCTGCGACCTGCGTGCCATGGCTGGAACCAATATCCTTTGTGCCCGTCCTGTCTTCCTAGGCAGAGCGGCAAGGGCAAGCGCGATGCGGGCTTTTGCCGAAGCTGGGGACGGCTCGCGAACGATTGAGACTTTCGAAATCCTTCATTTTGCAGCGTGGACCAAGGAACGACTGAGAGCGCGTTAACTCTACTGCGCGGAAGAGTTGTTAACCCTGGAGGTCGTAAACACCACGCGTGGACGTGGATCAGAGGAGGGTGGCGTGATCGCTATCCGATGCAAATTGCGCATGCTCGGCGCCGACCAGCGCGGGGCTACCGCGATCGAATATGGGCTGATTGCTGCGCTTATTGTCATCGCAATGATGGCCGGCCTTAACTCGATGGGCGGCGGCGTCGGCGGCATGTGGGGCAAGATTGGAGGCGCCGCAAACAACTATATGCCGAACTAGGCTTGGTCGGTCATGCGCGTCGCGAGCCGTAGACTACCAGCTTGACCTTCTGTCCCGGGGTCAGCGCGCTGTTCGGGGCGAGACCATTGAGCGACAAAAACCGTTCCAGCTTGAAGTCGCGATAGGCCATCCGGCTCGCGAGCGACTGCACTGTATCGCCCGGCCGCACGGTTTCCACATGAATGACTCGCGGGCGGATCGCGGCCGCTTCGGCCGGTGTGATCCGGCGCAGCGAATTGAGCATTCCGACGAAGGGCCCCACTCCGTAACCGCCGGGCGTCACCATGACGAAATAAAAAATCCGCTGCGCATCCCACTGGTAGGCAGCCACGCTTGCATCGAGCGTGCCCGAGCTCGTGGCTACGCGCGCCGTGGTGATGGCCGCCGGCATGCCGTTAATGGTCGTATGTTGCGGCGGAGGAACCGGAAAGTTGGATTGACCGCGGCTCAACTGGCGAAAGGCAAGCAGCACCGCATCGTCGAGCCTTCCATTATACTGTCCACCGCTGAACTGCGCCTTCCCGGCCGAACCCGCGATCGTCACCGCGTCGGTGCCGTTCATCATCAGATAGCCCTGCGGTACGGTGAACTGAATTCGAAGGTCCGGGTGCGTGAAGGTTGGACCCTCGATCACGCCCTGGGCGGGGTCATCATCGACGTAGACGCCCTCCACCTGGGTCAGGAACTGGTTCCGGTTACGAACGCCTGTTCCTAGCCGTCCGGTTGCCCGCGCTTCGGCGAGCGCACGCTGCATGCGGTTTTCACTGAGCGGGTGAGTGCTTGCCCATTCGGGCGTCTGGCGGTTCGTCCTTCCCTGCACCCGATATTCAAGCGCGCTGGCGCGACTAAGGGCTGCGAGGATCCCCGAAGCGCCCGCTGGGTCATAACCGGCTGCGATCAGGTATCTGAGGCCAAGCGTGTCCGCTTGATATTCCTGCTCGCGCGAGAAGCTCAGGAGATCGAGCTTCGAACGCGCCTGAATGATCTCCGACGCGCTCTGCCCGAAAATGACGCCGATGATCTGACCGAAAATGCCGCCGGTGCTGCGCTGCGCGTATTGCTCACGGATATGGGCATGGTTGGCCGCGATGTGACCGACCTCGTGGCCGAGCGCGAATGCGAGCTGGGACTCATCGTCCATCAAGCCCATCAGCTGGCGGGTGACGTAAACATAGCCGCCGGGCACCGAAAAAGCGTTTTCGACACCTGAATTGAGCGTCGTGAAGTGCAATGCCTGACCCGGATTTGCGATCCCTGAGTGAGATCCCACCCGTCGGCCGACACTTTCGACATAGGCGGCGCGCGCCCCGGTTTCGGCTCCTCCCAGCTCGCGGACCAATGCGGCATGATCCCGTTGAGCCTCGGCGACATCCTGAGGATTGAGATAGCGCAGCTGCTGAGCTGCCGCCGGCGCGACGGCGAGCGCGCCAGCTGCCAGAAGAAGGATCCTGTTACGCATGACCGTCACCATTCCCTCGTTTGGCTCGCGAACTAAGCGCCGAAAATTTGAACGGAGAATGACTGGTGCCGGTTCCTGCTGCTTGCGGGCAATCAGCCGATGGCGAGGAACTTGGCCCGGCGCTGTGCCCGAAGCTCGTCAGGACCGAGCTTGCTGAAGCCGTCCAGTTCCTCGACGAGCGCGCCCTTCAGGGCGCCGATTGCCGCTTCCCGGTCGCGGTGCGCGCCGCCGAGCGGCTCGTTAACGATCCGGTCGATGACGCCCAGTGCCTGGAGGTCGGCAGCCGTGATCTTCATCGCTTCAGCGGCGTCGGCAGCCTTGTCAGCCGTGCGCCACAGGATTGACGCGCAGCCCTCCGGCGAAATGACTGAATAGACCGCGTGCTCGAACATAAGCACCCGGTTCGCGCTCGCGATCGCTACGGCCCCGCCTGAGCCGCCCTCGCCGACCACGACCGCAACCATTGGGACGCCCAGCGAAAGGCATTCCTCGGTCGACCGGGCGATCGCCTCAGCCTGTCCGCGTTCCTCCGCCTCGACACCGGGAAAAGCGCCGGGGGTATCGACGAGACTAACGACCGGGATTCCGAACTGGTCTGCCAGTCGCATCAGCCGGATCGCCTTGCGATAACCCTCGGGTTTGGCCATGCCGAAATTGTGCCTGAGGCGCGATGCGGTGTCGTCGCCCTTCTCGTGGCCCAGCAACATCACTCTGCGCCCGTCGATTCGCGCGAGGCCGCCGATAATGGCCGGATCGTCCGCGAATGATCGATCGCCGGCGAGCGGCAAGAAATCGCTCGTGATGCCCGCGACATAGTCCTTGAAATGCGGACGATCGGGATGGCGCGCCACCTGCGCTTTCTGCCAAGGCGTCAGCTTGGCGTAGGTGTCACGCAGCAGTTTGTTGGCCTTGGCCTCAAGCCGGCCGACCTCGGCTTCGATGTCGATGTCGGAGCTACTTGCCGTATCCCGAAGCTCGGAGACGCGGGTCTCCAGCTCGGCGATCGGCTTTTCAAAATCCAGGTACGTTTGCATCCAGCCGCGGCTGCTAGGCGGAAGGTGTGTGCCTGGTCAACGACCGCGCGTCGCCAACGGGTGCCGGGCGTTGACCAGCTCGACCAGTCGGGCGCTGTCGACATGGGTGTAGATCTGGGTGGTTGCGATGTCCGCATGCCCCAGCAGCGACTGCAGCACGCGAAGGTCTGCACCGCCTGAAAGCAGGTGGGTCGCAAACGCGTGACGAAGCACGTGCGGGCTTACGCGTTCCGGCGCGATCCCCGCGTCGACCGCAATTGACCGAATGATCTGGAACAAGCGCACTCGGCTCAGATGCGTCTTGCCGCTTGGGAATAGCCATAAGGTGCCGCCGGGAGCAATCTCGAGCCACTTCGAAACAGCATCATGAGCGCGTGACGAAATGGGCACGAGCCGTTCCTTGGAGCCTTTGCCACGGACCATCAGGAACGGCTGCCCGGTGCGAACGGCGCTCCGTGGCAGGCTAACGAGCTCGGTTGCCCGAAGTCCGGAGCCGTAGAGCATCTCCAGCAGGGCAAGGTTGCGAACGGCAACGGGCTCGCCGCTGATGGCGCGCTCCTCTGCCGCGTCGAACATTCGGCTGACATCGCCGGTTTCAAGGATTCGCGGCAATGGGCGCTCCAATCGCGGGCGAGGAAGTGCCTCGGAAGGATCATCCTTCCTCAGTCCGTCATCAACGAGGAAGCCGAAGAAGCGGCGAAGCGCCGCGGAACGGCGCGCGACCGTCGAGGGAGCGAGATGGGCCCATTGCGCGCCGAGGCGGGACAGGTCGTCAGCGGACGCGGTGCCCAGCGAGCTGATGCTTTCCGCGGAACGCTCGAGATCGTTGCGATAGGCGCTAAGAGTATGCGGTGAGGAACCCGCCTCCGCAGCCATCATGTCGAGGAACCGATCGATCAGTGCCCGGTCATCGCCCGTCACGTCCGTGACAATGCCTCGGCGGCGATCATCCGAGCCGTGAACTCCTGGCCCGTGCGGCTGAGCGCCGTGACGGAGTGATACAGATGCGACGGCGGCACCCGGTCGAACAGGGAGGTCTGAAAGCCGGTGCCGGTCAGCACCAGGACCGTCCCACCCTGCCCGCGTGCTGCGGCGGCGTCGATCATCCTGGTCCAGCTGGTGACATGTCCAAGGCTGAGGCCATAGCGTCGATTGAGCGTGTTGGCCGTATCGGTACTGATCCGCCCCAGGCCGGCGAGTCCGGCGACGAGCAGCGCGCTGCGCACCCGGTCACGACTGTCGTCTCGCCGGATGAAGCCCGTGATCCTGCCGGTCGGAACGTTGGCAACGTTCGGGGCAGCAAGCGCCAGCATTGCCCAGCAGCGATCGTTCTCCGCGTCTTCCATGCTGCCAACCACGGGGATCCAGCGCGCCGCAGCCTGATCATAACCACCTGCCAGCATGGCGGCGATCAGATCAGGCGCGTCCTTCCCGAGTTTGGCATCGGGCGCGACCAGCGTCGCAGCACGTGCGACGAGTGCGCGCGCCGCTTCTTTCTGCGGACCGTCCTTGGCGGTGCCAAGCAACTTGCGGATCGCACTTAGGCGAGTGTCGAGACCCTTGCCGATGAATGCCTGTCGAAGCTGCCACGCGTCCGTCTCCGGAAGATCGCTCGGATCGGTTGAATCGTAGATGACCGAGTAGAGATCGACCAGGTTTTGTGACGAGAAGACACCGAGACCCGCCGCGACCATGGCGGACGGCAGCCGCTGTTCCGCCGTAAGCAAGGGCGCCCTGGCCTGGAATGCCCGAACCCGCAGCGAGGCCGCGTTCAACAGTCGATCGGGTGGTGCAGCCCCGGTGCCCGTCGCAAGACCAAAGCGCCAAGCAGTGAGGGAATCGACGGGATCCCACTCGATCGTCGCACTGCGGCCGTTGGCACCCGCGCCGACGACCTTCTCGGCGAGCGCAAGGTCGACTCCTCCGATACGTCCAAAACGTCGTGCCTGATCGATCATCGCAGCGGCTGTCTCCGGCTCGCCGGCCATCGACGCGCACATCGCCTGAACCAGCCGGAGCACGGCGGGATCATATTTCTTAAGCCCGTCTTCGAGCGGGCAGAGCGCCGGGGGATCCGAGTTTGCAAGCGCGCTCTGGACCGCCACCTGCACCATCTTCGGAGTGAACCGGTCGGCATCGATGCTGGCGACGAGCATCCGGGCCGCGTCGGCCTCACCCATGCGAAGCAGCAGCCACGCGCGTTCCGCAACCCAATCGACGGGGTTCACGTTGACGGGAGCGCGTAGCTTCGCGAGCAGCGCGTCGCGAAGTGCAATATGGGCCCAACGTGATGCGAGCGGCGTCTGCATGCGACGCATGAGCACGGATAGAAATGGGCCGTTCGCACCGCCCCAGGCATCACTCGTCAAGCCGGCGTCGTCCGGGCTGAGAACACCTACAGTCCAGGGATCCCGCCTCGCCCAGCCCGGATATTCGACGGGCGGCGCAGGCGGCACCAGGCTGAGGCCGGAGACCTCCTCAACAGCGCTCTCGTCCGCTCCTCCCTCGGTCGACATGATCGCGGGACTTGTCGAGGGCGAAACTGCGGGCGTTTGCGCGGGCACTCCCGTCGCCGGCCCTGAGGCAGGCGCAGGTTGCGCGGGCGCGGCCTGCTGAGCGATCGCCGGCAGGGCCAGAACGATCGCAGCGGAAGCGGCCAAAAGCAGTTTAGTGCGCATTGCCCCCTTGCGGCACCGCGACCTCAATTGTGTGGGTCGGCTGCTCCTTCGGCAGCGTCGAAAGGAAATACAGGCCGCCGACGATCAGCACGACGACAATGATGAGGACAATCAATCGCGACATGGACGCGGCTTTTGCCCACGGGGGAAGGCGCTGTATAGCCCTTTTGGCAATGGAATTGGGCAAGCGCCTCGACCGGCCAGTGGTGCTCGTCGGGTTAATGGGGGTTGGCAAGTCGACGGTCGGGCGCCGCCTGGCCAAGCGCCTCGGCTTGTCCTTTGTCGACAGTGATGCCGAAATCGAGGGTGCAGCTGGCTATCCCGCGGCTGAAGTCTTCGAGCGTTACGGCGAGAGCGACTTTCGGGATGGAGAGCGTCGCCTTGTCGCGAGACTGGTTGAAGGCGACATTCGCGTCATTGCGACCGGCGGGGGCGCTTTTGTCGACGCGAGGACCCGCAAGCTCCTGAACGAACGCGCAATCACGGTGTGGCTCGACGCTCCGGTAGACATTTTGGCGGAACGCACCTCGCGGCGCGACACTCGTGCCCAGCTACGTAACGGCGATCCGAAGGCCGTGCTCGAAAAGCTCGCGCAACAACGGCGGGCTTCGTACCAGGAAGCCCATATCCACGTGAGGAGCGGCGACGGCGCACACCGGGACGTCGTAGAGTCGATCGTCCAGGCGCTCGAGCACTACCTCAGTCGCGCGAGTTAGCCGCTGTTTCAGCTTCTTCGTCAGGCAGGCTTCGTTCGGGCGTGAAGGCGCGATCCCACCCTGCCCTGAGGTCGCCGGTCTCTGCCTGCCGCTCGAGCCGCTCACAGTCCCGCATGCGGTACTCGCGTTCGACCCGGTCGATTTCCTCTCGGTCGATGCCGCTGGCTTTCAGCGCGGCGCGGCCCATCGCAATCGCGCTTTCGAACATCTCACGCTCGGCAAATGCGAGGTCGAGCCGGTCGAGCTCGATCAAGTGAAGACGATCGTATGCGCGAACCATCACCGAAGCCTGCGGAAATGTCTCCAGCACCGTGGCGAGTGCGGTTGCCGACAGCTCACCTTCACGATTGTCATTACAGAAGGCGATGACCCTCGCAGTCTCGGCGCCGGCCGTCCTCAGCAGATCGAGGCGAAGGCCATCGCCATAATAGACCTTCGTCCCGAACTCGCTTGAAAGCTCGATCTGCGCGGGCTTCTTGTCAATCAGCGTGACGCCGATCCGCTTCGCCATCATCATCTGGGCCACCGTCTGGCCGAAACGCCCGTAGCCGACGACGATCGCGCTTGTCTCTGGCGAAAGTTCGGGCCCGTCGAGATCGTCTCGTCGGACTTCACGCCGCTCGGTCCAGTCGATGAACCGCATCAGGAACGGCGTCGTCGCCATCGAAAGCGTCACGATCGCACCAAACAGCGACGCCGCCGCCGGCGTGATCAGTTGGGCAGCAGTCGCCTGCGCAAACAGGACGAATCCGAATTCGCCCGCCTGGCTCAGCAACAGGCCGAGGCGAACGCTGTTGACCCAGCGGCTCCCGAACGAGCGGTCGATCAGCGTGATGATGAGCGCCTTCGTCAGAATCACACCCGCAGCGACACCAAAGACGAACAGGGGGCGCTGCGCGATGAGATGGAGGTCGAGCAGCATGCCGACTGACAGGAAAAACAGACCGAGCAGAATTGAGCGGAAGGGCTCGACGTCAGTCTCCAGTTCGTGCCGATACGGCGATTCAGCGAGCATTACGCCTGCGACGAATGCTCCGAGCGGCACTGACAGATGCAGCGCGTGCATGGCCGCCGCGGCCCCCACGACCGTGAACAGGCCGGCGACAACGAACAACTCGCGCTCGCCGAGGCGCCCGACGAGGCGGAAAAGCGGATTGAGCACGACCCTGCCGACCAGAATAAGGACGATCACGGCGACCACCGTGTAAACAGCGATCCTCCAGCCGACAGGCGCCGTCGGGTCAGGGGGAGTGCGCGACATTGCCGCGATGATCGTGATCATCGGAACGATCGCGAGATCCTGGAAAAGCAGGATCGAGAACGTTCGCTCCCCCTGCGGCGTGTTCAGTTCATTATCTGCGCGCAGCATCGGAAGCACCTGCGCGGTGGACGACAAGCCGAGCGGAAGGCCGATGGCGAGCGCGGCCTGGGGAGAGATGCCGAGGGCAAGATAGATCAAGGCGCTGATCGCGAGGCCGCACAACACGACCTGCAGAAAACCAAGGCCGAAGATCTCGCGGCGCAGGCGCCACAGCCGACTGGGCTGAAGCTCGAGCCCGACAATGAAGAGAAGCAGCGCAATGCCGATCTCGGTAACGCTGGTGAGTTGCTCGGGATCGTTGATGAGCCCGAGCAACTGCGGCCCGATGAGCACTCCGGCAACGATGTAGCCCAAGGTTGCGCCGAGCTTCAGGCGACGAAAAAGAGTTACGAACACCAGCGCAGCGCCCAGCATGATGGCGCCGCTTTCGAGGATGGCCGTGGTCGCCTGTGCGGTTTCGGCCGCTGTCGTCACGTGGCGGATTCGATTGCTGCCAGCAGGGCGCGAAAGGGTAACAGTATGGCTCCGTGACGGGCACGCCGTTCCTGCGCCGGCTTGAGCGCTGCGATACCGGGCCACAGGGCTTCGCATTCGTCATCCCCAGCAAGCCACCGGCTCAGCGTCAGCAGGGCTTCAGAGACTTCCTCGTGAGTACGTCCGAGGCTATGCCGCTCTACAAGTGCAGCAGAAGCCTGGCCAAATGCGCAGGCATGCACCTGCATGGAAAGGCGTTCGACGCGCCGCTCCTGGTCCAGTTGCACTGCAAGGTTGATTGTGCTGCCGCAGGTCGGCGAGCGCACTTCTGCACGGCCGTCCTCCCGCGCCAGCTGATGCGGTTCGCTGAGCGAACCAGCAAGCCGCAGGACCTCGGTCGTATAAAGGGGCGAGTTCATTCCCTTCGCCAAGTGGTGCCCGCCGCTCCGTCTTCCAAGATGATGCCGTCGGCCTTGAGCTCGTCGCGAATGCGATCGGCCATCGCGAAATCGCGGTTCTTCTTGGCCTCGGCGCGCTCCGCGATCCGCGACTCGATTGCTGACGCGTTGCCCTCTCCCTGGAACCAATCGGACCTGATGCTTCCGAGCAGTCCCAGGATCTCCGCGCTCGCTTTTAGTGCTCCGCCGTCGAGCGCGGACAGACGGGACAGCGCCAAGGGGGTATTCAAGTCATCGCGCAGGGCGTCGAGAACGCCTGTATCGATGTCGGCGGGTTCAGCATCCCCTGCCTTGCGGTAAAGACCATCGAGTGTGGCCTTCGCCTGTGCGAGGAGGTTGTCGGTCCACGGCAGAGGTTGCCGATAATGCGCCGAAAGCAAGGCGAGGCGCAGCGTTTCTCCGCGATGGCCCTGCGCGAGCAGTTCCGCGGGCGTGATGATGTTGCCGAGGCTCTTCGACATCTTCTCCGAGCCCATATCGACGAAGCCGTTGTGGACCCAGAAGCGGGCAAGCGGGAGGCCGCCGTGCGCGCAGCGGCTTTGTGCGATCTCGTTCTCGTGGTGCGGAAAAATGAGGTCGAGACCACCACCATGAATGTCGATCGTCTCCCCCAGATGCGCCCTGATCATGGCGGAGCACTCGATATGCCAGCCGGGCCGTCCCCTGCCCCACGGCGAGTCCCAGCCGATCACTCCCTCGATGCTCGGTTTCCAGAGAACGAAGTCGGCTGGATCGCGCTTGTAGGGCGCCACTTCGACGCGAGCGCCGGCGATCATCGATTCACGATCGCGCTTGCTGAGCACGCCATAATCAGGATCGCTCGGGACCGAGAAGAGCACATGGCCTTGCGCCTCATAGGCGTTGCCGCTCTCGATCAGCCGCTCGATGATCGCGATCATCGCGCCGATTTCCTGAGTCGCGTGCGGCGCGATGTTTGGCGGCTGGACCCCGAGCGCGCCCATGTCCTCCAGATAGTGCCGCTCGTAGCGTTCAGTGATGACGTCGGGGGTGACGCCTTCAGCTTCGGCCGCGGCAATGATCTTGTCGTCGACGTCCGTGACGTTGCGGGCATAAACGAGGCTATTTTCGCCGAATTCATGTCGAATGAGGCGGGCGAGCGTGTCGAAAACGACCGCCGGCCGTGCATTGCCGATGTGCGCACGGCCATAAACGGTGGGGCCACACACATACATCGTGATCCGCTCTTTGTTCAGCGGCACGAATAAGCGCTTTTCCCGCGCTAGCGTGTCGTAGAGCCGGATCAATCGCTCTCTCCCACACGCTTGGGCTTGAACCTGCGCGCCTGGACCCAGTCGACGATCCCGCGCCCGCTCGCGTTCAGCAGCGGGTAGGTCCGGGACTTCGTCATCCACTGCGGTCGGTCAGCCTGCGGCCCGTAGACCATGTCGGTGGCGAGGTTTGCGAGCAGGAAGAAGAGTGTCGCGCCGAGCAGTCCCTTCAGAGCGCCGAAGCCGCCGCCGAGCACGCGATCGAAGGGGCCGAGCATGGCATGCCGGCGGGTCTTTCCACCAATTGAACGCGCCAGCAGCTTTACGACGAGAAAGCTAGGAATGAAGAGAATCGCAAAGGCGAGGACCGCCGCGGTCGCCGAGTTCCAGTGGAAGCTGTTAATGAGGCCCGTCCACAGCTGGGCGTGGAACAATTTGAGCATCGCAACCGCCACTACCCATGCAAACAGCGAAATAACTTCATGCACGAAGCCGCGCACGAAGCCGACGGCGGCGCCGCCGATCAGCAGGAGGAAGACGAAGACGTCGAGCGCGGTCACGCCACGCCGCTAGCGGAGGCCAACAGCCGAAGAAAGCCCCGGCTAGTCGAGGATTGGCTTGTAAACCGCGACTCTGGCCGGCGGCGCAGTGCGCAGTCGAAGCAGGCTTATTCCCGCCGCGACAAGCGCAGCCACTGCAGCGGCGAGAAGCAGGCTGGGCGCGACACGAACCCCGCCGAGGTGAAAGGCCGCACCAACTGTCACGGCGCCTGCCGTCTGTCCGAGCAGGCGCGCGGTCGCGAGCATTCCACCCGCTGCTCCTGACCGTGGCTTCGGCGCTGCGCTGACAATCGTCCTATTATTGGGGGACTGGAAGAAGCCGAAGCCGAGCCCGCAGAGGCCCATCCGCCAAGCGATGTCCAAATCGCTCGGCAAGTCACCGAGGCGCGAGAGAAAGAACAGGCCTGCCGCAAAAATCGTCAGGCCAATCCCGCCAAGTAGGCCGGCCGGGATGCGGTCCGCGAGCCGGCCGGCTATTGGCGCGGCGATGCCGATGGCGATGGGCCATGGGGTCATCAGTAGGCCAGTTGCGAACACGGTGCGCCCGAGCACCGTCTGAAGCAGGAACGGGATGGCCACATAAGCAAGCATCTGGGCCGCGAACGAGACCACTGACGCGCTGATGGACAGCGTGAAAATCGGGATCCGCAACAGGTCGAGCGGCACGAGCGGATGGCGCTCATTCCTCTCGCGCCAGACGAGCGCCGCCCCTGCGAAAATCCCCAGGACGACCAGCCCGAGCCCGCTTCTCGATGCTTCGCGTGCGAACATCTCCGCGCCAAAAACAACGCAGCCCATCATGGCGGCGCTTAGAAGCGCCGAGGACCAGTCGAAGCGTTCGCCATGCCCTTTGGGGTTGGGAAGCGCCTTGCGGCCGAGAGCGAGCGCGGCCAGGCCGATGGGCAGGTTGATCAGGAACAGCCAAGGCCACGACGCGATGCTCAGGATAACCGCCGCGAGGGTCGGACCGACCGCGGCGGACATGGACAAGACCATGGCGTTGTAACCGATGCCACGCCCAAGCATGTTCGCCGGATAGGTCGCCCGTACCAGCGCAGCATTCATGCTCATTATGCAGGCAGCGCCTATTCCCTGGAAAACGCGGGCCGCGATCAGGAGCGTCAGCGTGCCGCCGAGTGCGCATCCGAGCGAGCCGATCGTGAACAGCGCGAGGCCGGGGATGTAGATGCACTTGTAGCCGATGCGGTCACCAAGCGCTGCGAGCGGCAGCAGGAGGACGGTTATCGTCAGCTGATAGGCGTTGATGATCCAGATGGATGTTGCTGGCGACGCGCCGAGCTCCCGAGCGATGGTGGGCAGTGCAACGTTGGCAATGGCCCCGTCGAGGACAGCCATCGCGAGCGCGAGCCAGATTGCCGCGGCGGACCAGTATCGCTGCGGCACCGGCAATCCATCCTGAGTCTCGTGGCGGTGGCTGGAAAGGCTTTCGCGGTTCACTTGCAGGGGCTCATGCTTCGCTCCCAACGATCCGCAAGGTGAAGCGATGCGAGTGCCGTTGCTTATCAACCAGGCCGGCGAACAATCGCGACGAGGCTGACGCCAAATGGCATGGGCAGCCGACCAATCATGCGGGCTTCGAGACCGAAAATCTTGTCCAGCACACCGTTGACGACGTCCCCCGGCAACCGGTCGTCAGCAGCCTCCTTGCGCGTGATCTTTCCAAAGATCCGCGCCGCGGCGACCAGCGGATACAACAAGGTGTTGAAGTGGCTGAGTAGCTGCACGTCTAAACCGGCCTTCGAGAAGAGCTCTTCCAGCTGTTTCCGGGTGTAGCGGCGGAAGTGGTGATGGGCGACATCGTGGGCGCTCCACATCCATGGGTTGGCAGGAACAGTCAGCAAAAGTGCGCCGCCGGGCTTCAGCCGTTTCCGGATGGCACGCAAGGATCCAAGATCGTCCGGCACATGCTCCAGCACGTCCAGCAAAGCGACCAGGTCGTACGCATCGCGTTCGAACATCGAGAGGTCCGGCAGCCTGGCTTCCTTGACCTGCCCGCGCAGCCGCTTGCTCGCGAGAGCACGCGCAGAGGGATCGAGCTCGCTCGCTTCGACCTTGCCGAACCTCTTCAGCATCGCGAGATTGTGACCTGTTCCGCAGCCGACTTCGAGAATTCGCGCCTTCTTCGGCGGCCGAACCATGCTGCCGATTAGCTTTTCAAGGATGCGCCGCCGCGCGAGGAACCACCAGTGCTGCTGGTCGAGCTCGGCCATACGATCGAAGACGGCGCGTTCCATATGCCCTACGAATCCTCCCGTTTCGGGCCTTGTGGAGCGGCAGAAGTAAAGGTCTCGTAAACCATTCCGCCCTAGCCTGAGGGGAACAGGGAGGGACAAGTGGCCGCTCAGCGCAAGAAACTCGCCGTCGCATCACCGCCGTCAGCCGGCGACCTGCGCGCGCAGCTCGTCAAGCGCGGGATGATAGCGCCGCTCCTCTCGGTGGTCGTACCGGTCAAGAACGAGGAGGAAGCCATCCTCGGGTTCGTTAAGCGGGTCGGCGCTGTCCTCGATGGCATTGCGACGGAAGAGGGCTGGGAGATCCTCTTCGTCGATGACGGCAGCACCGATGCGACACTTGCGGCAATCGTCGCCACGAACCACCGCGACCCGCGCGTCCGCGCTCTCTCGCTCTCGCGCAACTTCGGCAAGGAAGCGGCTCTGAGCGCCGGACTTGATCATGCTCGCGGCAACGCGGTCATCCCGATGGACGTCGACATGCAGGATCCGCCCGAGGTTCTGCCGGAAATGGTCGCAAAGTGGCGTGACGGGTTCGAAATGGTCTTCGGCGTTCGCCGCTGCCGCTCAACGGACTCCTTTGCAAAGCGTCTGACTGCCGGTCTTTACTACCGAGCACACAATGCGGTCTCGCACGAGAAAATCCCGGAAAATGCTGGCGACTTCCGACTGATGGACCGCAAGGTCGTCGACGTGATCCGGAGCATGCCGGAACGCAATCGGTTCATGAAGGGATTGTTCGCCTGGGCAGGGTTCCGCCAGGCTTCCGTCGAATACGATCGAAGCGAGCGCGAGACGGGAATGACCAAGTTCAATTACTGGAAGCTGTGGACGCTGGCACTCGACGGCATCACGTCCGCGTCCACCGTCCCGCTCAGAATCTGGAGCTATGTCGGGGCGCTGATCGCGGTATTCGCGCTTGGTTATGCAGGTTTCCTGGCCTTCGAGACGATGATCTTCGGCAACCCGGTACCTGGCTACGCATCCATCATGGTGTCGGTGCTGTTCCTCGGCGGCGTGCAGTTGATCTCTCTGGGGGTGCTCGGCGAATATGTCGGCCGCATCCTCACCGAGGCCAAGCAGCGTCCACTCTATGTAGTTCGCGAGACAGTCGGTCTCGATCCCGACCTGACGCGCTAGCGTCCGAGGATCTGGTCCACGACCTGTCGGAGGTTCGCGAATTCCGCGACCCTCAGCCCCTCGGATCCGTTGACGCCTCGCGGCACCCAAGCGGCCTCGAAACCAAGCTTCGCGGATTCCTTGAGCCTCAATCCAGTGTGCGCGACCGGGCGTATTTCTCCTGACAGCGCGATTTCGCCGAGCACGACACATTCGCTCGGTACCGGCCTTTCCGAGAGACCAGATACGAGAGCTGCAGCGACTGCGAGATCCGCGGCCGGATCGCTAAGCCGGTAGCCACCGGCGACATTGAGATAGACTTCAGACGTCGCGAAGCTGAGACCGCACCGCGCTTCCAGCACGGCGAGGATCATTGCCAGCCGTCCGCTGTCCCATCCGACTGCCGCACGGCGCGGTGTCGCGCCCGTCGCGAGCCGCACCGTCAGGGCCTGGATCTCCACGAGGACCGGCCGCGAGCCTTCGATCGCCGGGAAGACGCATGTGCCGCTGACGGGCTCACCGCGGTGCGTCAGGAACAGTGCCGACGGGTTGGGCACCTCCGTCAGCCCTTGGCCTTCCATGGCGAACACGCCGATTTCGTCGGTTCCGCCGAAGCGGTTCTTCATTGCGCGAAGAATCCGGTACTGGTGGCTTCGCTCGCCTTCGAAGCTCAGCACGGTGTCCACCATGTGCTCGAGTACACGTGGACCGGCAATCGTGCCGTCCTTGGTTACGTGGCCGACGAGCACCAGCGCCGAGCCGTGTTCCTTCGCGAACCGCACCAGCTCCTGCGCCGAAGCCCTCACCTGGCTGACTGTACCCGGGGCGCCCTCGATCAGGTCGCTGTGCATGGTCTGGATCGAATCTATGATCAACAAGGAGGGCAGCTCGCCATTCCCTACAGTCGTCAAAATGTCGCGGACCGAAGTTGCAGCGGCGAGACGAACGGGAGCTTTGCCGAGGCCAAGCCGCACCGCACGAAGACGCACCTGTTCGGCGGACTCCTCGCCGGAGACGTATACAACCTTGTTACCCTTGCTCGCGAGGCGGGCAGCGACCTGCAGCAGCAACGTCGACTTTCCGATACCCGGATCGCCGCCAACCAGCATCGCAGACGCCGGAACGATTCCGCCTCCAATGGCGCGATCGAACTCTTCCAAGCCGCTCGGTAGGCGCTCCGGCAGCGCGGCTGGCGTCTCGAGCCCGACCAGCTGAATGAGCCGGCCTCCGCCCTGCAGGTTATGCTTCGCCGCGAAGATGCTCGAAACCTCCGCACTCTCCTGCACAAGTGTGTTCCACTCGGCGCAGTCCGGGCACTGCCCCTGCCAGCGCGCAGAGACAGAGCCACAGGCCTGACAAACGTATCGCGACTTGGGTTTCGCCATCGCCTTACGGTGTAGCCTCGCCGTAGCCTGCCGCAAGCGGTACAAGGCAGTCGGGGGTGCGCTGTTGGCTGACGTGTTCCTATCCTATGCCAGAACGGATGAGGCGTTGGCACGGCGTCTCGCAAGTGAAATTCGCAAGTGTGGCTGGTCAGTCTGGTTCGATCGAGAACTCCCTGCCCACGGCGCTTTTTCGGACGTGATTGCATCGGAGCTCGAAGCTGCCGCCGCTGTCGTCGTGCTATGGTCGAAGGCGGCCGCGCGATCCGAGTGGGTTCGTTCGGAAGCGAACCGGGCGCGCGAGCTGCGAAAGCTGGTGCAGGTCCGCACGGACGACGTGCGGCTTCCCATGCCATTCGACCAGATCCAGTGCGCTGATCTCCGGAAATGGCACGGCGCAGCCAAGCATGCCGGATGGTCCCAGGTCCTTCGTAGCGTCGAGGCATTGACCACAAACGAGGCGACCGAACGGGAAGGCCCGTCGCTAGAGCGAGGATCGAGCCGCCGCGGCGCGTTAATCGGTTTCGGCTCAGTCGCAGTCGCCGGCGCAGCCGGTGTCGCGACTTGGAAATTGTGGCCAGCAAGAGAGATTTCGCCCGAGGCTCAGCTCTACCTTCAGAAAGGCATGGACGAGCTCCAGACCAACGATGCCTTTGAACTCAATGACCCAGCTTCCCTCGACCAGGCGATCGCCTTGCTTAGGAACGCAGTGAATCTCGCTCCGGATTCGGCGACCGGCTGGGGCGCGCTCGCCATGGCCTACGCTGCCCGAAGGAAGGCGTCCCCACTTTCCGAGCGGGCGGGACTGGAAGCGCGAGCTCGCTCCGCCGCCAAGCGCTCCCTTGAACTGGATGCCCATGAAGCGAGAGCGATCGGCGCGCTCCGCATGTTGCAGCCCGTCTATCGCAACTGGCTCGTGGCGGAGCGTGAAGACCGCGATGCTCTAAGGAAGCAGCCGAAGATGCCGCTCCTCTTGTTCCTCCTCGCTGATTTGCTCGGGAGCGTGGGTCGCTGGACCGAAGCAGCGGCGGTGACGAGGCGCTTCGATCGCAAGAACTTTCTCATCGCCGGCGCCGATCGAAAGGTTATCCTGAGCTTATGGGCGGCCGGCGACCTTGCCGGAGCCGACGATGCCATTCGTCAGGCAGTCGAGCACTGGCCGCACAATTCGTACATCTGGCGAACCCGTCTTGCCTATCTCGCGTACACCGGCCGGACGACCGAAGCCCTCCAGTTGCTCCGCGAGCCGACCGAACGGCCACCCGACATCGATCCGAAGCTCGTTCAATGCATGGAAGGAACGATCGCGGCGCTTTCCGGTGAAAGCGACAGCAAAGCGGCACGTGACAAGAACCTTGCTTATCTGCAGGGCAATCCATCAGCGGTCTTCCCGATGGTCCACGCATGCGCTGCTCTGCGAGCTCCCGACGACGTTTTCGCCGTTCTCGACGGATATTATTTCGGACGAGGGCGCTGGCGAGCTGTCGCACCCCCCGGAGGGAACCAGGATCGGCAGACGAGTCCCCTCTTCCAGCCCCCGATGCGTCCTGTCTGGGCGGATTCCCGCTTTGCGCAGCTGCTCACTCGGGTTGGCCTCGAGGACTATTGGCGCCGCAGCGGCACGCAGCCGGATTTTCGCGGCGCCTGACATGAGCAGGTGCAGGGCAGACCTCGGCCTGATCGCTTGTTATGGCGACGGCCATGAATGGCGTCGTACTTGCCCCGTTGGGAGCCTTGCTGCTCGTCGCGTGCCTCATCGCAATGCTCACGCGACGTCTTGGCTTCCCCTACATCGTCGGTCTGGTCGTCGCCGGTTTCCTCATTGCCTTCCTTCCAGACGCCCCGATCATGCCCCTGTCGCGCGACCTCATCTTCAACATCCTTCTGCCGCCGCTCGTGTTCGAAGCTGCGCTCCAGCTCGACTGGCGCCGGTTTCGAGCAGAGCTCCCGCTGACGTTCACCCTCGCTTTCCTCGGCGTTGGAATCGCAACCGTGATCGTCGCCGGCGGAATGCATTGGATTGTCGGCTGGAGCTGGATCGGCGCCGCGCTGTTCGGGGTTCTTATTGCCGCGACTGATCCGGTGTCGGTCATCGCCTCGTTCCGGGAGCTTGGTTGCCTGCCGCGGGTCTCGATGGTCGTGGAGTCCGAGAGCCTGCTCAATGACGGTGTGGCCGCTGTGGGATTTGCCGTCCTCTCCGCAATAGCACTCGGAGCCTCGCCGAGCGCCGTCAACATCGTCCCCGCTTTCGTCTGGACGTTTGGTGGCGGGATGATCATCGGCATCGCCGCCAGTGGAGCAATCCTGCTTATCGTGGGACGGACGGATGACCCTCTCGTCGAGATCGCGCTCACCACGATCGCGGCTTACGGCTCCTTCCTTCTTGCGGAGCGGGTACACACTTCGGGAATCATCAGCGCCCTGTGCGCCGGTCTGATGACTGGAAACGTCGGCCCGCTCGGGCCTCTTTCCACCCAGGGTCGAGAGCGCGTACGCTCGGCCTGGGAATATTTCGCATTCCTTGCGAACAGCTTCGTCTTCATCCTGATCGGGATGAGCGTGGCGAACCAGCCGCTGCAGCGGCTGGGGTCCGCAGCTGCGGCGATCGCGATCCTCCTGGTGTTGGCGGGCCGAGCGCTTTCGATCTACCCGCTTTCTGCCTTGTTCGCCCTGTCACGCTGGCGGTTGCCTGCCACGTTTCAGCACACCTTGTTCTGGGGCGGCCTGCGCGGGGCGCTTGCCCTCGCGCTCGCGCTGACCGTTCCCGCGACCGTCCCGGAGCGCGACGCGATCATTCTCACCGCCTTCGTCGCTGTCGCCTTCTCGATCCTGGTCCAGGGCTTGACGATGCCCTGGCTGATCAAGCGCTTCGACCTCGGAAGAAAGCACCCGCGCCCGCCGGTTGCCGCGCCCGTAAGCTGAAGCTAGGCGGCGGGCGGTGAGCCTGCTTCCAGAACCGCTTCGAATTCCCGGCTATCGCTACTTCTGGTTCGCGCGTCTTGCGACGACGATCGCCCAGATGGCGATGGTCATCGTCATTGGCTGGCAGGTTTACGACATCGCGCGCCAGTCGATGAGCATCCGGGAGGCTGCGTTTCGGCTGGGCCTGATCGGGCTTGTGCAGTTTGTCCCCTTGTTCGTCTTGACACCAATCAGTGGATGGACTGCCGACCGTCTCGATCGGCGCCACATCGCGCGGGCCGTCGTTTTCCTCGAATTCCTCTGCGCGCTGACGCTCTTCGTCTCGACGTGGGGCGGCTTCATCAGCCTTCCCATTCTGTTCGGTGTCGCGGCAGTGCTTGGCGTGGCCCGTGCCTTTGCCGGCCCGGCACTCGGAGCGCTGGCACCGAACCTCGTCCCGCGTGAGATATTGCCGAACGCGATCGCCCTGAGCTCGGCGGCGTGGCAGACCGGAGCGATCGTCGGGCCCGCACTGGGCGGTATCCTCTATGACGTCACTCCGCACCTTCCGTACGGACTGAGCGCACTTTTGTTTGCTTTCTCCATTGCTTGTCTCTTCACTATCCCGCCGATCGCGCGAACGCCGCTGAAGCCCGGAAGCCCGTGGCAGCAGATGGTCAACGGCATTTCCTATGTCAGACGCAATCGGCTGGTTCTTGGGGCAATCACGCTCGATTTGTTCGCCGTGCTGCTCGGCGGCGTGACGGCGATGCTGCCAGTCTATGCCCGGGATATTCTCCAGGTCGGCCCGAACGGCCTTGGACCGCTGCGTGCGGCGCCCGCTGCCGGCGCGACGCTCACCGCCATCTTCTTCTCGGTCCGGCCGCTCCAGACCAATGTCGGCGTCAAGATGCTGACAGCGGTGGTCGTGTTTGGAGCGGCAACGGCAGTTTTCGGAATTTCGCGATGGTTTCCTCTGTCGCTGGCAATGCTGGCAGTGCTCGGGGCCGCCGACATGTTCTCGGTCTACATTCGTCAATCCCTTATCCAGCTGCACACGCCCGACGAAATGCGGGGCCGCGTCGCTGCCGTTTCCACGCTCGCAATTTCTGCATCGAACGAGCTCGGCGAAACCCGAAGCGGCTTCGCGGCGGCCCTGCTTGGGCCGCTGGTGGCAACGGCCGGGGGTGGTCTTGCTGCCATATTCGTGACCTTGGCATGGGCCGGGCTGTTCCCTGAACTGAGGAACGCGCGAACTTTCGAACTGCCCGAGCCAGCGCCGGAAGAGGCTGACGTAGTCGCAAGCGGAGTGTAACGGCGGCTTGCAAAAGGCTGTTCGCGTGACGATTTGCATCGCCCACAAGCAGAGGAGAGCCAGGGCATGAAGGCCGCCAATATCCTGGAGACCATCGGCAACACCCCCCACGTTCGCATCAATCGCCTGTTCGGGGATGAGGCCGAGGTCTGGATCAAACAGGAACGCGCCAATCCCGGCGCCTCCATCAAGGACCGTATCGCCTACGAGATGGTCGAGGATGCGGAACGGACCGGCAAGCTGAAGCCCGGCGGCACAATCATCGAACCAACGTCCGGCAACACGGGCATCGGCCTTGCGATGGTCGCCGCAGTCAAAGGATACCGGCTGATCCTTGTCATGCCGGAAAGCATGAGCGTCGAGCGCCGCCGGCTGATGCTCGCTTACGGGGCGCAGTTCGACCTCACGCCGAAAGAGGGAGGCATGAAGGCAGCCATCGCGCGAGCTGGCGAACTGATCGAGCAGACGCCGAACAGCTGGATGCCTCAGCAATTCGAAAACCCGGCGAACCTCGAAGTGCACCGCCGCACCACGGCGCAAGAGATTCTGCGTGATTTTGGCGATAACCCGCTCGACGCGATCATAACGGGTGTGGGCACGGGCGGGCACATCACGGCCTGCGCCGAGGTGCTTAAACCCCGGTGGCCGAACCTTAAGGTTTTCGCTGTCGAGCCGACCCTTTCTCCCGTCCTGTCGGGTGGGCAGCCAGGTCCGCACCCGATCCAGGGAATTGGGGCCGGCTTTGTTCCGGCGATCATGGATACGAGCGTCCTCGACGGCGTCATCCAGGTGGAGCCCAATGACGCAAAGGAGATGGCTCGGCGTGCTGCACGCGAGGAAGGCATGCTCGTCGGGATTTCGTCGGGCGCCACGCTTGCGGCAATAGCGCAGAAATTAGCTGAACTTGGCAATCGGCCGAGGGTCCTCGGCTTCAACTATGATACCGGCGAGCGGTACCTCTCGGTACCGGATTTCCTTCCGGAGCAGGCCTAAGGTTTCGGTAACCATATCCGTTGGACCGGCTGTTAATGATCGAAGACTAACCTCGCGTGCACGGAGAACGCCCGTGCGCGCGCAGCGCGGCTGGGCCAGGCATGAGGTCAGATGCGCAGGTCGCGATTTGCCGGGGCAATCGGAACGAACGACGCTACTCGCGAAGTAGCGCCAGTCCGTGAGGCTCTATGGTTCGACCTCCGCAGCCCCGACGCGAGTGAAGAGAGATCACTCGCCGACTGGCGCGTTGCGGGCCTCGAGCATATTGCACTGCTCCTCGGCTTTACGCACGCGCTGATCACCGCAGCTTACTTCCTGCTGACGGCAAAGCTTGAATTCTGTCTCTGCACAGACAACCCACTCGTTCCCGCGGTACTTGTGATTGCGCTCGACGCGGCGGCCGCAACAGCGCTGATCATCCGCAGGCGGTTTGACTTCGCACCGCACACGGTGGTGAGATGCCTCTGCGCGTACCTCGCCATCGCCGGGCTAATCTGGACCTGGTTCGGACAAACCGTTGCGGACGATGCGTTCGCTGTACCAATTTCCGCAGCACAGATTGTGATGTGCTCGGGGATTGCAATGGGAGCGATCGTGTCGATCGGATCGCCGCCGCTTGCGCTCGTGAACACGATCGTCTCGGCAGTGGCAGCAATCGTCCTGGCCAGCTCTGACCTCATTCCGGCGGGCGTGGAGATCATCTCACTGGTGCTCGTCACCTACAGCATCGCCGCCACCCGTAAGGTAATCGCCACCGGCCGCGCGCGGCTGAAGCTGGACGCTGAAGCGCGCAAGGCGCTTCGCTTCATCGATGAGTTCGAGAACAGCGGCCGCGGCTGGTTCTGGGAAACGAACGCGGAGGGCACGTTGTCCTATGTGTCACGCCAGCTTGCGGACGATTTCGAATGTGAGCCGGCAGAGTTGCTGGGCCGTCAGTTCACCGACCTTTTGTCGGTCGACCACACCTCGGAGGCTACCGAGGAGGGCAAGACGCTGGGATTTCACCTATCCGCACGTTTCCCGTTCTCAGACGTCGTTGTCCGGCCTGCCAGTGAGCAGGACGTGCACTGGTCACTGTCAGGGAACCCGATCTTCGACGAGCGCGGACGCTTCCTCGGGTTCCGCGGGATCGGAACGGACTTGACCGAGCAGCGCAAGTCGGAGCGCGAAATATCGCGGCTCGCACGCTTCGATTCCCTTACCGGCCTGCCGAACCGCGCAATGATGCGGCAGACGCTTGACGACGCGCTCCGTAATGCCACTCACCGGCACAAGGGCCTGGCCCTGTTCATGATCGACCTCGATCGATTCAAGAACGTCAACGATACGCTCGGTCATCCGGTGGGCGACGCGCTGCTGCGGGAGGTCGCTGAACGCCTGACCTCGGTGATGGGCAATCACGGCCAGGTGGGGCGCCTCGGCGGCGATGAGTTCCAAGCGGTGCTGCCGGCTACCGTGGACATCAGCCTGATCGAATCGCTCGCGAGAACGCTAATCGAACAAGTCTCCCGGCCTTATTCCATCGAAGGTCACAAGGTGACCATCGGCGCTTCGGTCGGGATCGTGATCGGGGATCCGGGACGAGCGAGTGCTGATGCGCTTGTTCGCAATGCCGACCTTGCACTCTATGCGGCCAAGGGAGCCGGGCGTGGAAAGCATTGCATCTACGAGCCCTCGATGCACAGCGAAGCCGCCGAGCGCCAGTTACTCGAAAATGACCTGCGTCAGGCGATCGAGCGTGGCGAGCTTTCTGTGCATTATCAGCCGATCGTTCGCACTGCCGAAGAAGAAGTCTCAGGTTTCGAATCGCTCGTACGATGGCAGCACCCGACGCGCGGGCCGATCTCGCCCGCAAAGTTCGTCCCTCTTGCTGAAGAAGCCGGGCTCATCGGCAAGATTGGTGAATGGGTCCTGCGAACGGCACTGGAAGAAGCTGCACACTGGCCGGATCGCGTGCGGGTCGCGGTCAATCTTTCACCGCTGCAATTCAACGATCCCGGCGTTGTTGCAATGGTAAGCAAACATCTTTCGGAGACCGGCGTACGCGCCGGTCGCCTCGAGCTCGAAATCACCGAGGGGGTCTTCCTCGCCGAAGGCGACTCCACCGATGAGACGTTCGCCAGGCTGAAGGAGCTCGGGGTTCGCTTCGCCCTCGACGACTTCGGCACTGGCTACAGTTCCCTCGGCTATTTGAAAAAGGCGCCCTTCGACAAGATCAAGATCGACCAAAGCTTCGTGCGCGGCGCAGCCTCGAGCACCAATCGCAACGCGGCGATCATTCGTGCAATCGTAACCCTCGCGGAGACGCTCGGCATGGACACCTGCGCCGAGGGCGTCGAGACGCACGACGACCTTCAGCTCATTCGCGAGCTCGGCGTGAGCATGGTCCAGGGCTACATCTTCGGAAAGCCGAGCCCATCCGAAACGGCTCGCCACATTGCGAACAGCGTCACGCTCGAAGCGGCAGGCTTCGCCTGCATCCGGGAACCGCGCCACCGCCTCATGCGGCGGGCGATGGCGTCACTTGGTGGTGAGACTGTCGAGCTGCGTTTGCGCAACATCTCGTCGTCGGGTGCATTGGCCGAGTGCAATGTACCCGTCACACCGGGAACGGAACTCACGATCGACATCGTGGGCGTCGGTCCAGTGCGCGGCATCGTTCGCTGGGCGCAGGCGCGCAAGTTCGGGATCCAGTTCGACCACCAGTTCGATCTCGGGCGCCTCGCCCCGAAGAAGGAGACCCGACAGGACGTCAGGATCCTGCGGCCGAGCTATCTCGGCAAGCAGGCCGCCAGCTAGAGCCCCGCGAACTGCCGCGGCTGACCGCGGTCCTTGCCGTAGAAATCATCGAAATAGACGATCGACGTTCCGCTCGGCACTGCCGTCAGGTAAGTGATGTAGAGCGGCACTGGGCTTGGAAGGTCGACCTTCTGCTCTGGCCGTGCGCCCTTGGCACTCGGTGGCCGGCCGTTGAACAGCCAGCGTGCGAAGCGAGGTGCGTCCTCTAGCCGGACGCAGCCATTGCTTTGCAGGCGCGCGGCCTCGTCGATCTTCTCTTTCTCGGGCGTGTCGTGCAGCCAGATGCCCTGCGCATTCGGGAACATGAATTTCATGCGGCCCATCGAGTTCGCCGGACCCGGTTTTTGCCGCATTCGCACCTCGACCCGGCCCGCGACCACGCCCTTCCAGTCGACCGACATGGGATTGAGAACATGCGCATTATCGCCGAACTGGTCGACGATCTCGTAACCCTTCTCGTTGAGATAGGTTCGCCCGCCGGCGAGCACCTTAGGGGCAAGCTTGCGGGCGGCAATGTCGGGAGGCGCGTTCCAGTAGGGGTTTAGCGCGGTGTATTTGATGAACGCGTTCATCATCGGCGTTTGGGCGATTGGATCCGGTCGACCGGCCACGACCCGCATCGAATCAACCACCTGCCCATTCTCGTACATGTAGAGCCGGGCGGCGGGCGGATTGACGATCACGTAACGGCCACGGCCGGAAGGCAGGGCCCTCGCACGCTCGAGGTTCAGCTGGAGAAGCCTGAACTCGGCGGCATTACGATAGATGCGGCTAGCAATTGCCTGGCGGAGCTTGGCGTAAATCGGATTCATCCAGCCCATCTGCGATACATATTCGCCGAGCGAGGGCGAGCGCGCCGCGGCGCTGAGCAACTCGGCAGCGGACTGAGGTGCCGGCTTCAGTTCCTTGTCCACGTAAATGATTCCGATGCCCGGATCATGACGAAGGTCACGAGCGTAGGTCACGAAGGCTTGGCTAAGAAGCACCTCCGCCCGCTGCACCGCTCCCGGATCGCCGGTTCGCGCGCCGGCGAGCGCACGGTTCAGCGCACCGACATTGTATCGTCGCGGATTAAGGTGATCGGCCTGGGCGCTTGCAAGCAGCTGGATCAGCTGTGCCGGAGCGGGACCTGCCCCTGGTGCAAACCACAGAGGTGCCCCGCCGCGGGAGCGATAGAAATCCGCAATTTCGCCGTCGAACGGCACGGTTGCGGCGGACTTTGCCGTCGCTGCAGCCGGCCCGAATGATGTCGGTGCAGCGATACCGAGCACAGCAAGCACAGCGCCCGCCCCAAATAGTCTCAGCGGCAACGCGCCGCGGCTAAGATTTCCCATTTGTTTCCTTCGTCCCTGGTCCAGCGTTCGAACGGCAGCAAGCGCCATGAACGCACGAATGCAGGACGGGTTTAGCTGGTCAAGCGCTGACCGGTTGCTGAACCGCGCAAAAAAAAGAGCGCCGGCGTGAACCGGCGCTCTTCCGTCCGCTTTAAGTGAGGCCGTTTAATAACGACGGCTGATGCTCACGTTGTAAACGGCGCCATTTGGAGCAACGTCACAGCGGAAATTGAGGTCCGCCGCATTGGCGTAGCCATAGCCCATCGCGCCATAAGCGCCGACGCCGTACGGGCCATAACCGTTGGAGGCATAGCGGCCGCTGCTAGCGATTCCGCGGACCCGAACCGTACCGTTGCTGCGCGGGTTTACCTGCGTCACACCAACGACGCGCCCGGTCGTGTTGGCACCCAGAAGAACGCCGAGAATACCGCCGACGCTCTGGCGATTATAAAGCCGGCTCTGGACGGCGGCAGTGCACTGTTGCTGCGCAACACCGGTGTTGGCGCCATAGCCATAGGTCTGCGCGTAACCATAAGGCTGCGAATAACCGTAGGAAGGCTGCGAATAACCGTAGGAAGGATAGCCATAATATTGGGCCGAGGCCGGGGCTGCAGCAGCAATTGCTGCGGCGCCGGCGCCCAGGCCAAGCAATTTCATCATTTTCGACATGACGCTTACCTCCGTCAGATGAATGGAGTGATCTTGAGGCTAAAACGCGCCGTAAGCGCTTGTCGGCTCGACATTCGTCGTAACAGCGCTTCGAGTCGTCGTCGAAAGATGAACAGCAGCTAAATCCGAAGGGAAGAGGCGGTCCCGCGGACGCGAGGCCGCAGAGACCGCCCCGACCGGCAAACCCGGTGGATTACTGGTATTCGGCAGTGAGCTGGAACTGGGCGCTGTAGACGCCGGCCGGCTGGGCCGCAGCAATGTTGAACGTGCCGCCGACGTAAACGGTAAAGCCACCGGCATTGTCCGCAGTACGCGGCGTACCCGCCGAATCAAGCGCCAGCGCAACGTTGATATTGTTACCGGCGCCATCCTGAATGATGCCGCCAGGAGGAGGAGTCAGGGTCAGTGCAACGGTTTCGAGCGGCGCCGCCGCACCGTCGAACTTGGCTGCCTGGAAGGTGCTCGGCAGCGCAGTAACGCCGCCCGTCACCGTACGCCCGCCGGTTGCGCTCGCAGCAATTGCCACCGTGCCGGGCGTGGTCGGATTGGCAGCGACTATGCCGAAATCGAGATCCGCGGCCTTCACAAGCTGGTGGGAGCCGAGAACGACCCCGCGGGCAAAGGCGCTGTCGCTATCCGTTACGGCTTGGGCCGAAGCCGGGGCGGCAGCAATCGTAGCGGCAAGCGCCGCCAGGGTGAGAGTCAGACGCATCTTGGTTCCCCACTTTTTCAACGGTCGAGGCGAGCCCAATGACAGAGCGCGCCTTCACGCCGATTGAAGGCTTGTGGTTCCCCCAAAATTTACCCTGTTCGTCAGCCGCTCGCGCTTTGCGCCTGTCTCCAAAGGAGACCGAGACGATCGCCCGCGCCGATCTTTACAGATTGCCGACGAGATGGATCTGCTGAGGAGCCTCACGGCTTTCGAGCGCCGAGAGACGCTCGCCGTAACGACGGGCTAGCTCAAGATGCACTCGCCGTACTTTTGCATCCAGCGCAGCGTTCGCAGCGGCCATCTCCTCAGCCGTGCGGCGCTTGTAGTAAGCTAGGTCAGCCTCCATTGGCGCCACCCCCCGATGGCACGGCACGCGAGACGCACGGCGCGAGTCGCTAAACCGATGTTTTCCACATAGCATCTTTCGTGGCGTTAACTGACTCACCTAAGTCAGGTCGTTGAATGCCAAGGCAGGCCTCGTCCTTTCGGTTATGCCCCGAAGCACGACGGCTCTTGCCTCGACGATCCCTCCAAGGCGCCCAGCGCAGCCGGGCATTTGCATTTCATCAAGGAATCGAACTGTACATCCGACCTCGGCGTGGCGGTGGTGAAGAGGGGGAACACCGCTCAATGAGACTATTCAAGGCTAACCAGAAGCAGCTGTCCGCCGAGGATGAGGCCGCAATCGTGCGGCTGATGGCTCTCGCGAACCGCTTCAAGGTCGAGCGCTCGGCAGACGGAGCAGGCGACGAGAATGAGACCCGGGCGCAGGAAAGGCCCCAGTGAGCAGGGCATTCTCGCTCGACCGCCTGCGGGAAATCTCCAGGCAACGTTCGACGCGGCACCTCGAATCGGCGCTGCTTCCTGACAAGGGCGACAAATCAACCGGCGACCACCGGACCGACCGTGTGGAATGGCCGATTCCTAGATGAGAGTGCTTGTCGCTGCCCTCGCTGTCCTTGCCGGCGGATGCGACGATCGCCGGACCGATGTCGCTCAGCGATCCGTTACAGTGAAGCTGCCGCCGGCTCGTCCGGCGACAGCAACGCCCGCATTCCTGTTCAAGTCGCCTCAAAAATTACGAAGCGAGTGAAGACGGGAAGTCAATCAAGCGTTTACCGATCTTCGCTATTAACAGGCGCATGGACGAGAGCAGCAACACCCAGAACCGTCGATCGAATCGCTCGCCAGTATTGTTGAGCGCCACGATCGACGTGAGCGGCGCGGATGTCTCCGTAATCCTTCGCAACCTCTCTTCCGAGGGTGCACTGATCGAAGGCACGAAGCTCCCGCACGAAGGTGCGACAACGATTTTCAAGCGCAAGGAGCTTGAAGTTACCGGAAGGATCGCGTGGGTACACGGCCGTTTGGCCGGAGTCGCGTTCGAAAGGCGACTGGAGCCCGCCGAGCTGCTGCGCCAAGTGCCCAAGCCGAAGCAAAAGTTCGAGCAGCAGTTCCGGCGTCCAGGACTCGCCTCCCAGCCGCTGTCGCTCGATGACCGCAAGATGCTTGAACTCTGGTCGACTCCGACCGTGTTCCGGCGCGACTGAGATCAAAAAGCTTCCGCCGGGATTTTCATCAGCGTTTCCGCGCCAGCTTCGACCTTTCTTCTGAGCGCAGTCGACATGGGCAGTTCGCGTTGCGCGTAGAAACGCGCCGTCGTGAGCTTTGCTTCGTGGAACGCCCGATCACCCACCTCATCGCCAAGTGCGCGCTGTGAGGCCGCGGCCATCTTGAGCCACATCCAGCCGAGGCTCACGACACCCATCAAGTCCATGTACGGATATGCCCCGGCGCCGGCATTATCGGGATCCGCCATGCCATTTTGAGCGAGCCACATGGTCGCAGACTGAAGGTCCTGAAGAGCTGACTCCAGCGCCACGGCCACGCCAGCCGGATCGCCGTTCCGCCTGGCTTCGGCGATGTCACGGGCGACCAGCTCGAAGAACGCGCGAACCGCGCGTCCGCCATCCTTGGGCAGCTTTCGGCCAACTAGGTCCATTGCCTGAATGCCGTTCGTCCCTTCGTAGATCTGCGTGATTCGCGCATCGCGAACGAATTGCTCGATGCCGTGCTCGCGGATGTAGCCGTGGCCGCCGAGAACCTGCTGCGCGTAGACGGCTGCCTGGAAGCCCTTGTCCGTGAGATAGCCTTTGATCACCGGCGTGATCAGACCGAGCAGGTCGTCTGCCTGCTGGCGCTCGGCCTCATCAGGTGATCGGCGCATGAGGTCGACCTGGAGCGCGCCCCACAGCACAAGGGCGCGGCCGGCTTCGTTCCAAGCTCGCGACTCCATCAGCATCCGGCGAACGTCAGGATGGACGATTATCGGGTCGGCCTTGGCACCCGCCTCGCGTTCGCTCTCCTTAAGGGCCCGGCTCTGCCGCCGTTCGCGGGCGTAGGAGGCGGCGTTTTGATAGGCGACTTCGCCCTGCGCGAGACCCTGCAGACCAACGCCTAGGCGGGCGGCGTTCATCATGATGAACATCGCCTGGAGGCCCTTCTCGGGCTCACCGACGAGCCACCCCTGAGCCCCGTCGTAATTCATGACGCACGTTGCGTTGCCGTGGATGCCCATCTTCTTCTCGAGTGCCCCGCAGGACAGGGCGTTCCTCCCGCCGATCGACCCATCCTCGTTCACCAGGAACTTCGGCACGACGAACAGGGAAATGCCTTTGACATTATCCGGTGCGCCTGTGCGCTTGGCGAGGACCAGGTGAATAATGTTGTCGCTAAGGTCGTGCTCGCCCGACGAGATGAAAATCTTGGTGCCGGTGATCGAATAGCTACCGTCCGGGTTTTCCTCCGCCCGCGTCTTGAGAAGCCCGAGGTCGGTGCCGCAGTGCGGCTCCGTCAGGTTCATCGTGCCGGTCCATTTGCCGGTGATCATCTTCGGCACAAACTTCTGCTTCAGCTCGTCGCTGCCTTTCACCAGCAGCGAAGCGATCGCGCCTGAAGTCAGGCCCTGATACATTTCGAAGCTATGATTGGCCGAGAGGATGTACTCGGTCACCGCGGTGCCCACGACCTGCGGCAGGCCCTGCCCTCCATATTCTTCGGGCCCGGTCAGAGTGGGCCAGCCGGCCTCGACGAACTGGTCGTAAGCCTCCTTGAACCCTGGCGGAGTGACGACCGAGCCGTCGTCGTTGCGCTTGCACCCGACCTCGTCTCCAATCCGGTTAAGCGGCTGAAGGACTTCCGCCGCGAAGCGACCAGCTTCTTCCAGGATCGCCTCGATGAGGTCCGGCGTCGCATTGGCAAAGCCCGGCAGATTCGAGAACCGTCCAATGTCGAGGACATCGTTCAGAACGAACTGCGTCTCGCGCACCGGCGCGTTATAAGTCGGCATTGCTTACCTCCGTGTCAGCAACGTATTTGCCCTCCCGCGCCGCGTCCGTCCAGCGTCTGTAAATGTCGATCGTGCGACATTAGATCGCAGCCGAAAGGACGATCGATGCAATTCGGAAAATTCCTGGCTCTGGCCGCTTTTGCCGCAGCGCCCACGAACGCTGCACCGCGCACCGAAACCGCCGTGCTCGCCGGCGGCTGCTTCTGGGGCATGGAAAGCGTCTTCGAGCATGTCAAAGGCGTGAAAGACGTCGTGTCAGGCTATGCCGGCGGGGGCGCGAAGGACGCGAATTATGATGCGGTGAGCTCCGAACGCACTGGCCATGCCGAGGCCGTGAAGATCACCTATGACCCGTCGCAGATCAGCTACGCGCAACTGCTCCAGATCTATTTCACGGCCGCGCATGATCCGACTCAGGTGAACCGCCAGGCGCCGGATGTCGGCACGAGCTATCGCTCGGCCATCTTCCCGCAGTCGCGACAGCAGGCGGCATTCGCCAAGGCGTTTATCGCCCGGCTCAATAGCGCGCATGTTTTCAAGGCCCCGATTGCAACGAAGATCGAGAGCGGCGGCTTCTATCCTGCGGAGGCTTACCACCAGGATTTTGCGCGCAAGCATCCCTTTTTCCCATACATCGTCGTGAACGATCGTCCGAAGGTCGACTTGCTGCACAAGAAATTTCCTGCGCTTTACAAAGCCTAAGGCCGGCTAAGCAGTTAAGATTTCACGCTTTATTCAGCCCGGGGGCGACAAAGGCACCCGCCCGCCCTATATGCGGCGCCGCGACACGCGGGAGTTCGGGAACCGGCATGCTGACGACTAATCCGTTTGACGACGACAAGCTTCGCGAAGAGTGCGGCGTTTTCGGCATTTGGGGTGCCGAAAATGCCGCGAGCTTCGTTGCGCTCGGACTGCACGCGCTGCAGCACCGCGGCCAGGAGGCGGCGGGCATTACGACTTACGACGGCAAGCATTTCCATTCGCACCGTGCGATGGGCCATGTGGCGGGCAATTTCGACCGCGACGACATCATCCGCGGCCTCGGTGGCAGCGCGGGCATTGGCCACGTTCGCTATTCGACGACGGGCGAGACTGCGCTACGCAACGTGCAGCCTTTGTTCGCTGAACTGGCGGAGGGTGGCTTCGCCGTTGCCCATAACGGCAATCTGACGAACGCGATGAAGCTTCGCCGCACGCTCAATCGCCGCGGCTCGATCTTCCAATCGACGAGCGACACCGAGGTCATCATCCACCTCGTCGCGACTTCGGATCGCACCAGCACCCTCGATCGCCTGACCGATGCGCTGAAGATGGTCGAAGGCGCTTATTCACTGGTCGTGCTGACGGAGGAAGGGCTGGTCGCCTGCCGCGATCCGCTGGGTTTCCGCCCGCTCGTCATGGGCAAGCTTGGCGAAGCGACGATCTTTGCCTCGGAGACCGTCGCCCTCGACGTGATCGGCGCGAGCTTCCTGCGCGACGTCGACCCGGGCGAGCTGATCCTCGTCAACGACAGCGGTATCCGCTCCTTCCGCCCGTTCGAGAAGGTCGCTCCCCGCCCCTGTATCTTCGAGCATGTCTATTTCTCGCGTCCGGATTCGATTGCGGAAGGAGTTTCGGTCTACGAAGTTCGCAAGAATATCGGCGCTTGGCTGGCGCGCGAGGCACCGGTCCAGGCGGATTATGTCGTCCCTGTCCCCGACAGCGGGGTCCCCGCGGCGATCGGCTACAGTCAGGAGTCCGGCATTCCGTTCGAGCTCGGGATCATCCGCTCGCACTACGTTGGCCGGACCTTCATCCAGCCGAGCCAGGAGGTCCGCCACCTGGGAGTGAAGCTCAAGCATAACGCCAACAGTGCGCTGGTGGACGGAAAGAGCATCGTGCTCGTCGACGATTCCATCGTCCGCGGCACGACCAGCGTGAAGCTGGTGCAGATGATGCGCGATGCAGGTGCAAGGGAAGTGCACATGCGCATCGCGTCGCCGCCGACGCGACACAGCTGCTTTTACGGCGTCGACACCCCGGAGCGCGCCAAGCTGCTCGCTGCCCAGATGAGCGTTGAACAGATGCGCGACTATATCAACGCCGATAGCCTCTCGTTCATTTCGATCGAAGGCCTTTACCGGGCGCTTGGCGACGAGCGAGATGCCACTCGTCCGCAGCGTTGCGACGCCTGTTTCACGGGCGCCTATCCCACGACTTTGACGGACGTGACGGAAAAGGACGGCGGCGCCGCGCTCTCGTTGGTAGCGAGCCGCTAAGCCGCTAGAGGCGGCACCATGAATGATTCGAAACCCTTTTCGGGCCGCCTTGCGCTGGTGACCGGTGCCAGCCGCGGCATTGGCGCCGCGACTGCAGAGGCACTTGCCGCAGCGGGCGCGCACGTGATTTTGGTGGCGCGTACCGGTGCGGCCCTCGAACAGATCGAGGAACGGATCCACGAAGCGGGTGGCACCGCGACGATTGCGCCGCTCGATCTCACCGACGGCGAAGCCATCGGCAAGCTTGCTGGTGCAATCTCCGAGCGCTGGGACAAGCTCGACATCCTCGTGCTTAACGCCGCGATGCTGGGCTCGCTGACACCGGTTCAGGATATCGATCCCAAAGAATATTCCCGGCTCTTGAGCCTGAATCTGCTCGCCAACCAGGCGCTCATCGCCGCCTTCGACCGGTTGCTGAAGAAGTCGGACCGTGCCGACGTCGTTGCCCTGACCTCATCCGTCGGCGCCGAGCCTCGCGCGTTCTGGGGCGCTTATGGGTCTTCGAAGGCTGCGCTCGAGACTTTGCTCCGCGCTTATGCCGACGAAACGGCATACACTGGTCGGCTGACCATTCACATCATCGACCCAGGAGCAACGCGTACTCGCATGCGCGCAAATGCATTCCCCGGTGAGGAACCCGAAAGCGTCAAGCCGCCGGAAACGGTTGCCACAGCGATCATGGAGCGCCTGACGGCCGATGTGCCGACCGGCGAAAAGATGCGCGTCAACGCCTGAGATCGTCGCCTCACTAACTAACCTGCTTTATTTTTTGTTAAACTATCATTGCCTGACTCAAGGTTAATTCGTATTGGTGCGAGACGGCTTTGACGCAGCCGGGCGTGCCCAGGGCAACACATGCACGTGTTTCAGTCGAGTCGTGGCGAGGACCAAGCACCGGGCCGGGGGCTTTACGAGTGATTGCGGATTGCTCGGTGCAACGTTGCCCCTGTGCCGAGCACGGGTGAGCTCTGCCAAGCTTTCAAGCCGGTAGAGCTCACCCGACTTCCTTGACCAAGGTCACCTGCGCCACGTCGATCGCTCCGCCGCGGAAACCGCCCTCGCAATACATGAGGTAATAGCGCCACAGATCGTGGAAGGGCGCCGCAAAACCTGTCAGCGCGCCGTTCGCAACAGCCTGCTCGTAGCGAGCGCGCCATCGTTTCAGGGTCTCCGCATAATCTTTGCCGAAGCCCTCCCGCTTTTGCCACGTCAAGCCGCGCTCATTCGCGAGCGCGGCGAACTGGGACTCGTCAAGGAGCATTCCACCCGGGAAGATGTACGTCTGAATGAAATCGGCGCTCTGAGCATAACGATCGAAGATAAGGTCATCCATGCTGATGAACTGCAGCGCCGCGCGCCTCCCGGGCTTGAGGTTACGCGCAATGCAGTCGAGATAGGCACCCCACCAGCGCTGGCCGACGGCTTCCACCATCTCGACCGAGGCAATGGCGTCGAATTGTTCAGCCGTCTCGCGATAATCCGCAAGCCGCACCTCGATACGGTCGTCCAAGCCCGCATCGGCGATCTTCCCGTCCGCCCAGGCCTTCTGTTCCTCCGAAAGGGTCAGGCCGACCACCGACGCCCCACGCTTGGCTGCTTCGATTGCCAGCGTGCCCCAGCCGCAGCCGATTTCGAGCAGGCGGTCGCCGGGCTTGAGATCAAGCCGGTCGAGCAAGAATCGGATCTTGCGCAGCTGCGCCTTCTCAAGGCTCTCGTCCGGCGAACAAAAGCGCGCCGAGCTGTAGGTCATCGTCCTGTCCAGCCACGCCGCGTAGAAGTCGTTGCCAAGGTCGTAATGGGCCGCAATGTTTGCCTTGGCCTTCCCCGGTGCATTGTCGCGCAGCCGGTGCGAAAGCGCGTTCACCAGCCGAAAGGGGCCCTTGGCGCGGCCTATCTCACCCAGCGCCGCGGCGTTGGCCGAGAAGATTTCGAAAACCGCCACGGGATCCGGGCTCGACCACTCGCCAAGCGTCCACGCCTTGTACCACCCGACCGAGCCCGAAGTCGCAAGGCGGACAATAGAGAGCCAGCTGGACAGGCGGACAACGGCTTTCGGACCATTCGCGCGAAATCCCAAGCGCCGCTTCGAACCGTCCGGGAGAGTAGTCTCAATTCCTCCGCAGGCGAGGTGGCGATCGATGTCATCAAGGACGCGTGCGAAGGCTGGCGCTATCAGCCGCGCAATCACGCCGCCGCCGGTCAGAAAACCGCGATCGGCGCGAACCAGATGCTCGCCACGCGTGCTCATGCAAGCGCGAGTTATGAATTCATTTATCGGTTGTCGAGCGGGACGAGGAACGTCGTGCGTCGAAGCGCCGGGAAACGCTGATCGCTGAGATACGCGCGGCCGTCACGGACAATCACCATCGGCATGCGTGACCAAAACAGGAAGTTGCGCACGTCGCCGTCTACTTTCGCTGCGGCGGCGAGGCGCGGATCGTTGAGCCCTAGCGCCAGCACCTTCGGATCAAGGCGAAGCCTGCCAGTCAGCCCATCATAGTCTGCGCTCCCTGCGAGTCTGTCGCCGCGCCACAACACCTGTCGCTTCCAGAAGGTCAAAGGGACCTCGCCGGCGACGATCATCCGGGGCTGGTCAATTCCAGCCACGACGGGTGTCGTGGCGGCAACCGCGCGAGCCGAAATGCCGGCGTTGAACGCGACATAGGCAATCACGGCACCAAAGGCGCCGATCGCCGGCATCCGCCAGTCGCTGCCTCGCCGCTCGGACCGCCACGAGAGCTCAAGGCCTATGATGATCGCGATCCATATCCACGGATCGATGATGAACAACACGTCGCCATAGAACCAGCGATGCGAAATGGGCTCGAACAGCCGCACGCCGTAAGTGTTCATGAGATCGAGCAGCGGGTGGCTCAGCACTCCGATGAAGCAAGCGAGGAGAAGTCCGTCGACCTTGATCGGGCCTTCTTTGCTTGGCCGCAATTTTTCCCAAATTACAACAGTTGCAACAGCCAAAAATGGCAAGACGGCGAGCCCGCCTAGGCCATGCGTAAACCCGCGGTGGAAAGTTCGCGCGGATACTCCGAACCATGGCGCAACGAAACTGTCGATATCGGGCAGGTTTGCCGAGACAATCAGCGCGGGCATTGCGCGCGGACTGAGCCGCTTAAGACCCATGCGCCCGAGCAGGGCGCCCACGAGGCTGTGTGTGAGATTATCCACTAAGCAGCGCGGGTCAGAGTTTGTGCGGCTCCTTTTCGACCATCCAAGTCTGGCCCTTGCTAACCAGCTCCTGGAGGTCTGCTTTCTTGCCCGAGGAAGCGGCAGCGTTCTGTTCGCTAACGGCCGCTTCGAACGTCGGGGCCGGATCCTCGTAGATGACGCCAAGCGCGACAGGGAAGCTCTGCGGCATCTCGATCAGCATTGCCGCAATGCCCTTGTTTCTCGGATCGTGAACAATGACGGAAGGATCTTCTCCATCGACGATCTTCAACGCGAGACGCTCGACGTCGAGCGCCAACCCCTTCGTGCCGTTTGCGAACAGCATCTTCTCGCCGGCCTTTAGCCACAGCTGCTTTTCCGCTGCGACTGCGCGCTCGGTGAAGCCAAGGAAGACGTCGTCGTTATAGACAACGCAATTCTGATAGATCTCGACGAAGCTCGCGCCCTTGTGCGCGTGCGCTGCCTTCAGCACCTCAGGGAGGTTTTTATGGACATCAATGCCACGGGCGATGAAGCGCGCGCCCGAACCCAAGGCGAACATGCAGGGCGTGACTGGCCGGTCGACCGAGCCGAACGGCGTCGAGGGCGAGCGCGTGCCGACGCGGCTGGTCGGCGAATATTGGCCCTTGGTGAGGCCGTAGATCTCATTGTTGAACAGCAGGATCTGGCAGTCGAGGTTGCGGCGCAGCACGTGCATCGTGTGGTTGCCGCCGATCGACAGCGCGTCGCCATCGCCGGTGATGATCCACACGTCGAGCTCTGGATTGGCCAGCTTGATGCCGGTCGCAAAGGCCGGGGCGCGGCCGTGGATCGTGTGGAAGCCGTAGCTCGCCATGTAATAGGGGAAGCGGCTCGAGCAGCCTATGCCGCTGACGAACACCGTCTTCTCCCGCGCGACCCCGAGGTCCGGCATTTTCCGCTGCACGGCCTAGAGAACCGCATAGTCCCCGCAGCCCG
>JBJMUN010000005.1:0-59027 GCA_045811185.1 Sphingomicrobium sp. | reverse complement strand
CATCGACTTTCCATAGCGCAAACGAGCTTAACCGCCGCTGACGCCGTTACTCGGCCGCAACGGCTCAAGGGCCCTGCACTACCATATGTCGGAGGTCCGGCGCCGAATCTCAACGGCCCGAAGGGAGAGGCCGAGGCTTAGCCCTGCCTCGCCTTGAACCGGCGGTTCGTTTTGTTGATGACGTAGGTCCGGCCGCGGCGGCGGATGACTCGGCAGTCCCGGTGGCGCGCCTTGAGCGACTTCAAGCTGTTGCGAATCTTCATGGCCGGGCGCCTGCCTCGTTCTTTCAATCTCTAGTTGTCGGATTGGTATAAAACCGGCGGCTCACCTAGAGAGAGGGTGGCCCCAAGTCAAGGCATACAGCTGCTGACCGGCACTTAGCTGCGCCTACGCCGTTTTGGAGCGATGCCGTTGGACCTTATCCTGTTCCTGCTCGGCGTCGCGCTGGCCTGGCTGACGCTGCGTGACGTATTCGACACGGTGGTCGTCCCGGGGGGAAGCCGCGCTTCGCTCCGCGTCACTCAACGTATGGGCCGGCTCCTCCTGGCGCTGTACAAGCTGCCGATCCGCAATCGCCGGGGAGTTTCGAGCACGTTCGCGCCGCTTGTGCTCGTCAGTTCGTTCGTCACCTGGATGGTTCTGCTGGCGTTCGCGTTCGGCCTGATGGCATTTGGCGCACGTGCCCAGTTCGACCCGCCGCTCCGCGGCTTCGGGGATGCCGTCTATGAATCGGGCGGAGCGCTACTGACGATCGGCCTGAGCCCGCACTATCCGGCGGGTCTTGGCCGCTGGATCATTCTTGCGGCCGGCTTCTGCGGCCTCGCGGTGATGACCATGGCCGTCACTTACCTGCTCGAGGTCCAGAGCAGCATCTCACGGCGCGACATCGGCATCATCAAACTTAATACCTCGTCAGGTGATCCGCCTTCGGCATTGACGCTGCTCGAGCATTTCGCGGCAATTCGCAACCAGGCCGCGCTCGCGACAGACCTTGAAGAAAGCCGCAACTGGTGCGCGACCGTGCGCCAAAGTCACTCGACCCATCCTTCCCTTATCTATTTCCGCTCGATCTCGACGGGAGCCGGTTGGCCCGCCGCGCTTGGCGCACTGCTCGATCTTGGCCTCATCGCGGAGCATCTGATCGACGACGACCGGCTGTACGGACCGGCAATATTGCTGCGCGACGAAGGCGCTCGGATGGCGAAGGAACTGTCGCAGATCATCGGCCTCAAGCCGAACGATCGAAGGACCGACGAGTCGGAGCTTCGGCAGCTGGTCAATCGGCTGGCAACGAGCGGTTACCCACTGCGCAAGAACGCGAACCTCCAGGTGATGGCCAAGCAGCGCGACGATCACATGGGCTGCGTCGATGCCCTTGCGGAGCATCTCGGCCGCCCGACAACCGAACTGATCCGCCAGTCCTGAATTCTTAAGTCTTCAACGCAGGATCATCCTGTCGCCTTCGATCTTCACGCTCGAGAATTTGCTGAGGAAGCTTTGGCCAAGCAGCGATTGATTGCCGCTGTTGAGCACGACCGCCGGCAATCCTTCCACTGTCCTGTCGCCCATCGTCACTCGGTCGAGCCTGACTTCCTGTCCCCGCACCGGACCGTCGGCACCTTCGCCGACGACCTCGTTCATGCCGATGTCCGTTGCGATCCCCGCCAGCTGCGCATCGTTCCGTGACAGCGCGATGATGCTTGCGCCGGTGTCGACGAGCATATGGAGCTGCGCGCCGTTGATCTGGACGTTTGCGTAGAAATATCCGCTCGCGTCGCGCTTGAGCTCGATGCCGCGGTCGAGCGGGTCGAGCGAGGAACCGGCGTCCAGAGCTGCACGTGCGGGTTCCGCATCGGCGCCGCCGGCGACGATTTCGTGGTGGGGGGCATCGGCAGCGCTCGGAGCACGACTGACGAGCGAGGCGGCTGCCACCGCCACAACGACGATGATGATGTACCACCGCAGCATCATCCCCGGGGACTAGGGCAGTTGCTGTAAAGAAAGCTTGAAGCGGCTAGTCGGCCGTCGCCATCAGCTTGCGCTCCCATGCCAAGGCGTCGCCGACGATCCGGTCAATGTCGTTGTAAGCCGGACGCCAGTCGAGCGTCTCCATGAGCTTCGCATTGCCCGCAACGAGCGCCGGGGGGTCGCCGGCGCGGCGTCCCTCCATGACGCGCTTCACCGGGCTGCCATTGGCTCGGTCCACCGCGTCGAGCACCTCGAGAACCGAAAGCCCGCGGCCGTAGCCGCAGTTCACTGCAAGGTTCTCACCCGGGTGCCTGGTCAGCCAGTCGAGCGCCGCAACGTGCGCGGCTGCAAGGTCGCTGACATGAATATAGTCGCGGATGCAGGTGCCGTCGCTCGTCGGGTAATCGGTGCCGTAGACGGCGACCTTGGCGCGCTTGCCCACCGCCGCTTCGGCCGCAATCTTGATGAGGTGGGTCGAGCCTTTGCCGATCTGCCCGGCGCGTCCATCGGGGTCTGCGCCGGCGACGTTGAAATAGCGCAGCGCGCCATAGTTGAACGCGTGAGCGGCTGACGCGTCTTCGAGCATCCTTTCGGTCATCAGCTTCGAAGCGCCGTAGGGATTGATGGGAAGCTTGGGATCGTCCTCGACGATCGGGACGCGTTCAGGCGCGCCGTAGATCGCAGCCGTCGACGAAAAGAGGATATGCTTCACGCCTGCATCGACGGCCGCGCTGATCAGGCTGTGTGACGCCAGAGTATTGTTCGAATAATATTTGAGCGGCTGCTCGACGGATTCCGGCACCACGATCGAGCCCGCGAAATGCATGATCGCGCCAATCCCGAGCTCGTCGATGATGCTGTCGACGAGCACCCGCTCGGCGATCGAGCCCTGGAAGAAGGGCACGCCTTCGGGAACGACCGAGCGCGTCCCGTTCGAGAGATCGTCGATGACGGCAACGCGCCAGCCGGCGTCTCTAAGCGCAAGGACCGCGTGGCTGCCGATGTATCCGGCGCCGCCGGTGACGAGGACTGGGACCTTGGTCATGAGGTTACGCCGCTAGCGAAGGCGCAGCGCGTCCGCCACCCCGCTCAGGCGTCATTGCTCGTCCTCCTCTTCCTCGAGATCCGAGGCTGTCGCCGTGCCCTGCTCGACCGCCGGCTCAGGACGCCGCTCGATTGGGGGCAGGTGCGCGGCGGAAAGCTTCGCATTCAATGGGGGGAGGTCGGCTGCAAGGAGCTGGTCGAGCCCGGAGAGCTCGCGGTCGAGGCGCGCCGACAGGTCCGCGAACACTGCATAGGATTGCTCCGTCGGTGCAGATTCTCCTTCCTCGACCACGGCCGCGAGCGCCGCCAGCTTGTTGTTGAGCATGATCGGGAAGTTCAGCGGGTCCTGCGAGCTGCGGTTCTGCACCTGGTAGATGCGGCCCTCGATCGCCGCGAGCCTCTGCCCGAGCTGTTCGGCGGCCGCACGGACCGCGGGATCGCTGGTCTTCTGCAGTGTCGCGCCGATTTGCGAACGGATGCCGCGGATGAGAAGCACGGCGTCGTTCGCCTGGCTGACCTTCTGGTCGATGCGGGACGCGAGATCGAACCTTTTCTGGAGATCAGCCTGTGTGACGCCCTTCACGCGCGGGTCGAGCCGGATTTCGGCCGGCTGCAGCTGCGCCTGCCCGTCGACGGTGAGGCGCACCTGATATTGGCCTGGAAGCGCGAGCGGGCCGCGGTTGCGACCGGCCCAGAAGACCATGCCCTTGAACTCGGTGAAGCCCGGGTAATGCATGTCCCAGGTATAGCGGTTGAGACCCGGCTTGATGCTGGGCTTCGGAACGGGCTTTGGGCCGAAATCGTCATCGGCGTCCGCTTCCTCGCCTTCCTTCTTCTCCTTCTCGGCAGCGCCCTGGAACGATCGGATGACCTTGCCCGAGGAGTCGAGGATGTCGATCGTCAGCTTCGCCGGCGTCTTTGGCAGGTAATAGTCGATCATGACGCCGGGATCGGCGCCGCGCACCGCTGGGGCGGGCCTGAACAGCTGGAGTCCCTTGCTGCTCTTGCGGTCGAGCTGGCGAAGCACGTCGATATTGTCGAGCACCCAGAACGAGCGCCCGTGCGTCGCGATCACCAGGTCGTGGTCGGTGACTGCAAGGTCTGCCACCTGGGCGACGGGCAAGTTGCGCTGCAGCTTCTGCCAGCTGAGCGCGTCGTCGAAGCTGACCCATACACCGCGCTCGGTTCCAAGATAGATGAGCCCCGGGCGCGCCGGGTCCTCGCGAACGCTCCGGACGATCTCGTCGGCTGGGATGCCCTTGGCGATCGAAGTCCAGTGCTTCCCGTAATCCGTCGTCTTGAACAGGTACGGTCGCATGTCGTCGAGCAGGAACATGTGGCCTGCAAGGAACGCCGTGCCGGGACGGCTCGGCGAATCCTCGATCGTCGTGATCTTCAGATATTTCGGGAACGACTTCGGCGTCACGTCCTGCCAGGTTCGGCCATTGTCGCGCGTGACATGCACGAGCCCGTCATCCGATCCTGCCCAGATGACATCCTTTTCGAGCCGCGATGGCTGCAGAGCGAAGACCGTTGCGTAGGTCTCGACACCCGTCTGGTCGAGCGTGATCGGACCGCCGGAAGCGGCCAGCGTCACCGGATCGTGCCGAGTGAGATCGCCGCTGATCCGCTCCCAGCTATTCCCGCCGTTCGCGCTACGCCAGACATGCTGCGACGTCGCGTACATGACGTTCCTGTCCTGCGGATCGAAGACGATCGGATAGGTCCACTGGAACCGCTCCTTGATGTCGGCGGCCGAGTAACCCATCGGATTGTCGGGCAAGATATTGACCGCGCGCGACTGGCCGTTCGAATAATCGAACCGCGTCAGCTCGCCGCCGTAGCTGCCCGCGTAATAGATGTTGGGATCGAGCGGATCGTTGGCGATGTAACCGCTCTCGCCGCCGCCGACCGAGAAGCCGTACTGACCGCCGAGCACGTTCATGTGCTTCCAGTCCTTGCTCGGCACGCAAATCGTCGAATTGTCCTGCTGCGCCCCGCAGACGAGATAGGGATAATGGCCCGTGATCGTCACCCGGTAGAGCTGCGCCGTCGGATATTCCTCCTTGGTCCAGCTCTTTCCGCCGTTCGTGCTGACGGTCGCGCCGCCGTCATTGGCCTCGATCATGCGCTGGTTGTCGTTGGACGCAATCCATAGGTCGTGATTGTCGCCGTGGGGCACCTTGATCTTGGTCTTGAAGGTCTTCCCTCCGTCGTCCGACCGGAAGAACTGGACATTGGTCACATAGACCCGGTCCTTGACCTTCGGGTCGGCGGTGATGCGCGTGTAGTAAAAGGCTCTTTGGCGCAGGTCTCGCGTGTCGTTGGTGCGGCGCCAGGTCGCACCGGCGTCATCGGAAGCGAACACGCCGCCGTCCCTGTTTTCGACGATCGCGTAGACGCGGTTGCCGTCGACCGGTGACACGCTGACCCCGATCTTTCCGTCGAGCCCGGCCGGCATTCCGGGATTTCGCGTCAGCTCGGTCCAGTGCTCGCCGCCATCGACGCTTTTGAACAGGCCGCTGCCCGGCCCGCCCGAGCTCATCGCCCACGGCTTTCGCCAGGCTTCCCACAAGGCAGCGTAGATGACCTTGGGGTTCTTCGGATCGATCGAGATGTCGACCGCGCCGGTTCTGGGGTCCCGGTAGAGCACCTTGCGCCAGCTCGCGCCGCCGTCACTGCTCTTGTAGACGCCGCGCTCCGCGCTCGGTGTGCCGTAATGGCCAAAGCCCCCGACATAGACCGTGCTGCAGTCTTTGGGGTCGATGCGGACGCGCGAGAAGTTCTGGACCGACTTCAGGCCGACACTCTTCCACGTCTTGCCGGCATCGCTCGATTTGTAGACGCCGTTTCCCGGCATGATGTTGCCGCGAAGCTCGGTCTCACCGGTCGTGAAGTAAACGACGTCCGGATTGGCCTCGCAAACCGCCATGCCTCCGACCGCGTTATTGTCGACGTCCTTGTCGGTCATCGGCTTCCAGCTGACGCCGCCGTCGGTGGTTTTCCACACGCCGCCCCCGGTCGCCCCGAAGTAATATTCGAGCGGCCGTGACGAGCTTCCCGCCACGGCAATCGATCGGCCACCGCGGTTCGGACCGATGTTCCGCCACTTGAGGCCCGAAAGGTAGCTTTCGTCGACAGTGTACGGTGCCATCGGCGTGTTGTGCTCCATCTGCGCCGCGGACGGCGCGGCACTTGCGACCAGCAACGTGGCAAACACGAATGTGCGAAACTTCATCTCGGCAAGCCTCTCCCGGGACGGCGCTCAGGTCGCGAACGCGAGGCGCCGGAATGGAGGCCTAGGTTCGCGGCCCCGGCTCGTCAAATGACTTGCATGGCCGGCGGTTTGCCTGATGGGCGGTCGGAGACTATCAGCCGCGGCTCGTTAACCGCGTTTGCCAAGAAGGTCCGATGTCCCTCTCCATTTCCAGCTCGTTCGACGCGGGCAATATCCGTGTGATCCGCCAGGACGATTCCGGCGCCGACCTCGAGATCGTCAACGATCATCTGAGCGACTTCTACCAGTGGTTCTATTTCCGCGTTGCGGGAGGCGCTGGCCGCGAGCTCACGCTGCGCATCACCAACTGCGCCGGCTCGGCCTATCCCAACGGCTGGCCCGACTACAAAGCCGTGATGAGCATCGACCGCGAGGAATGGGTCCGCATCGATGAGACGAGCTTTGCCGACGGCGTCCTCACGATGAAGCTGACGCCCGTGCAGGATGTCGTCTGGATCGCCTATTTCGCGCCCTATTCGATGGAGCGGCATCACGACCTCATCACGCAGACCGCGGCGCTCGACGGAATCGGGTACCGCTCCCTCGGGAAGAGCCTGGACGGCCAGGACATCGACTGCCTGACCATCGGTAACGGGCCGCTCAGCGTCTGGCTTTACGCACGACAGCACCCCGGCGAGAGCATGGCCGAATGGTGGATGGAAGGGGCGCTCGAGAAGCTGACCGACGACGACGATCCGGTCGCCCGCGTTCTGCGCAACGAATGCACGTTCCGCGTCGTCCCGAACATGAACCCCGACGGGTCGCGCCGCGGCCACCTGCGGACCAACGCTGCGGGCGTGAACCTAAACCGGGAATGGCACGCGCCGTCCGCCGAGAAGAGCCCCGAAGTCCTGTCGGTCCGCAATGCCATGGACCAAACCGGCGTGGACTTCGCGATGGACGTCCATGGCGACGAGGCCATCCCCGCCAACTTCCTCGCGGGTTTCGAGGGCATCCCCTCGCTGACCGACAAGCAGCTGCGGCTCTTCAACCTCTTCGGCGAGACTCTCGAGCGGCTGTCGCCCGATTTCCAGCGTCAGCAGGGTTACGAGATTCCGCCGCCTGGCGGTGCGAACATGTCCATGTCCACGACGCAGCTCGCCGAACGCTACGGCTGCGTGTCGATGACGCTTGAAATGCCTTTCAAGGACAATTTCGACCTGCCGGACGAGGTCTATGGCTGGTCGCCGCAGCGGTCGAAATATCTCGCCTTTGCTTGCCTCGACGCGCTCCATGCCGTGCTTCCGGAGCTTAAGAAGGCAAAGGCCGAGCGCGGAACGACGAAGCGCGAAACGGTAACCGCCTGATGCCCACTCTCGTGCTGCTGCGGCACGGACAGTCGCAGTGGAACCTTGAGAACCGCTTCACCGGCTGGTGGGACGTCGACCTTAGCGAGAAGGGCATCACCGAGGCGCGAGCCGCCGGTGCATTGCTCCGCGAGAAGGGCATCGACTTCGACTGCTGCTTCACCAGCGTCCTCACCCGCGCGATCCGAACGCTGCACCTCGTGCTGCACGAAATGGACCGGCTGTGGCTGCCCGTGGCCAAGGACTGGCGCCTCAACGAGCGCCACTATGGCGGCCTGACCGGCCTCAACAAGCAGGAGATGGTCGACAAGGTCGGAGCCGAGCAGGTCAAGATATGGCGGCGCTCCTACGACATTCCTCCGCCGCCCCTCGACCATGACAGTCCCTATGACGTGAGCCGCGACCGGCGCTATCGAGCGGTGGAAGTGCCGGACACCGAGAGCCTGAAGGACACCATCTCGCGCGCAGTTCCCTATTATGAACGCGAAATCGCTCCGGCTCTCCAGGCCGGAAAGCGCGTGCTGGTCGCGGCGCATGGCAACAGCCTGCGCGGCATCATCAAATATCTGTCAGACATCAGCGACGACGAGATCGTTGGACTGGAGATCCCCACGGGCAAGCCGATCGTCTACGATCTCGCTGACGACCTTTCGGTCGTGAGCCGCTACTATCTCGAGGAAGCCTAGGCGGCAGCCTTGCGGGCGTACATCGCTTCGTCGGCGCGCTCCATCACGGCTTCGGCCGTATCGAGGGCGTCGATCATTCCCACCCCGATCGCGACTCCGAGCGGAAGCGATTCGCCGTCGTGCATGAACTCGCACGAGGAGATCTGCTCGATGAGGCGCGCGGCAGTCTCGTGCGCGGCATCATTGTCGGAATTCTCGAGGAGAATGCCAAATTCATCGCCGCCGATTCGCGCCACGACGTCGCTGTGGCGGACGCCCTTGGCGAGCATGTTGGCGACCTGGATCAGCGCCTCGTCGCCGGCACGGTGCCCAAAGCTGTCGTTGATGATCTTGAGCCCATCGACGTCGACGAAGAGCATCGCGCCGTTGACCCCATAGCGGTCGACCCGCGCAATCAGCCGCTCGAGCTCGCGCATGAAGCCGCGCCGATTGGGAAGATTGATGAGGGAATCCTGATGGGCAAGCTGGTCCAGCTGCTCGACGCGCTCCTGGAGCCGCGCGACCTTGCCCCTCAACGCACTGATCTCTTCGATCAGCCGTTCACGATCCTCGACGTCGACGACGTCGGCCAATTGATCAGACATTGCCCCTGAGCCTTTGCTCTTGTCTGTGACCCCTTCCATAGCGCGATTCTACTGCTCTGAAAATGCGAGAACTTTCACGGATGCCGATTCATAACGCGACTCGCTGCCGTAAAGCTCCGATTGCGTAGCCAGAATCCCGTCCCTAAACGAGCCGCATCCTACAACTGGTTCAAGGCGGGACGATGACGGAGCCGCTCGTCGGCATCATCATGGGCAGCAGCTCCGACTGGGAGACCATGCGCCATGCGGCCGATACGCTCGACCAGCTCGGAGTCGCCTATGAGAAAAAGATCGTCTCGGCCCACCGGACGCCGAAGCGGCTTTACGACTATGCCCATTCGGCAAAGAATCGCGGCCTCAAGGTGGTGATCGCAGGCGCCGGCGGAGCCGCCCACCTGCCCGGCATGACCGCCTCCATGACATCGCTGCCGGTGCTCGGCGTGCCCGTGGAGAGCCAGGCGCTGAAAGGCATGGATAGCCTGCTCTCGATCGTTCAGATGCCGGCGGGAGTGCCGGTCGGTACGCTCGCGATCGGCAAGGCGGGTGCGATCAATGCCGCGCTCCTTGCAGCGGCGATGCTCGCGACGTCCGACGCTGCCCTTGGCGAGCGGCTTGAAGAGTGGCGTGACAAGCAAACCGGATCGGTGGCTGAAGCGCCCGAATGATTCCGCCCGGCTCCACGATCGGTATCATCGGCGGCGGCCAGCTCGGTCGCATGCTCTCGATCGCGGCGGCGGAACTCGGGTACAAGTGCCACATCTTCGATCCCCACGAGCATCCGTGCGCGGCTCACGTCGCTCAAGAAGTGACCCGGGCGAGCTTCGATGACATCGATGCAATCGAGCGATTCGCAAGCAGGGTCGACGTCGCGACCTACGAGTTCGAGAACTTGCCCGTCGCGCCGCTTCGAACACTCGGCGAGAAGCTGCGGCCGGGAACGAGATCGCTCGCGGTGGCCCAGGACCGGGCCATTGAAAAGCAGTTCATCGAGGATTGCGGTGGGCGGGTAGCGCCGTGGCGGCAGGTCTCGACCCTCGACGAGGTCCGGTCCGCGCTCGAGCAGCTGGGCACGCCACTCGTGCTGAAAACTCGCCGCTACGGCTATGACGGCAAGGGGCAGGCGTGGATCCGTTCACACGACGAGGCAGAGACCGCTTGGAGCAGCATCAGCCAGGAGCCCGCGGTTGCCGAAGCGGGGGTCGACTTCTTCGCGGAATTCTCCGTCCTCCTCGCGCGCTGGGAAGACGGGCGCAACGCCTTCTGGGACTCGCCCGAGAATGCGCATGACCGCGGCATCCTGCGCCGCTCGACCGTGCCGTGCAGCGAGGAGGTCGAGGTGCAGGTCGCCGAAGCCCGGGAGGCGGCACTCAGTATTGCCGAGGCACTCGGCCACGTCGGCGTGCTTACGGTCGAGTTCTTTGCTTCGCCCGACGGGCCGGTGATCAACGAGATCGCGCCGCGCGTGCATAACAGCGGCCACTGGACGATCGAGGGCTCGGTCACGTCGCAGTTCGAACAGCACATCCGCGCAATTTGCGGGCTCCCGCCGGGAGTGACGGGCCTGATGCGCGGTGGCGCCGTGATGGAGAACCTCATCGGCGCGGAAGTCGAGCGATGGACGGAGCTGGTGGCGGATCGCGGCGCACATCTCCATATCTACGGCAAGGGGGAGGCACGGCCGGGCCGGAAGATGGGTCATGTGACCTGGGTGGTGCGTGAACCGAAATAGCTCCGCATCGGATGGAAGCTTAACTGCCCGGTCGGCAGTGATCGGCTAACATCCTGCCGATCAATTGCCGCCCGTTGCATACGCGGCTCATAAATCCTTGTTTAAGCGACGGGTGGTTAGCAACTTGGAATGATCGATCGTCTCATGCAGAGATTCGTTGCGTCCGACCTGACGACGGCGGCCGGGCGCGCGCTCGTCGAGGAACGCTATTGGTCGCTCCGCCGGCAGGTGCCGATCGTCTACCTCCTCGGCTTCGTCAATCTCGCCGGGATGGAGCTTGCGACGGGAGGTCGCCTCTCCCCCGGGATCAATCTTCCAAGCTTCATCGTCCTTTGCGCGGTGATCCGGCTCGTGAACTGGTTCGCCGGCGGGAAGGGACCGACGCACGAGGAGATGGTCAGGCGGATGCGCCAGACCGTTTGGTTCGCCGCTGCGGTCTGCCTCGCCGTCTGCGCGCGCTGCATCTATCTGTTCGGCATCGGCAACACGTCCTCGCACATGGCCGTCATGCTGTTCGGGGGGCTAACCGCCATCGGAGTTTCGTACGGGCTCACTGCGCTGCCCGCCGCCGGACGAATCCCGCTGGTCCTGATCATCGTGCCGATCTCGATCGTCGCGCTGATGTCGCACGATCCCCTGTTCGCCTGGGCCGCTTTCGGCCTCGTTGTCGTCGCCGCCCTCACGATGCGACTGCTCGCCCAGCACAGCCGCCACTTTACCGACGTAGTCCATTCCCGAGCGATGATCGCGCTTCAGCAGGAGCGTGCCGAGCATGCGCACCTCGAAGCGATCATTGCTGCGACGACCGACTTCCTGACGTCCCTGCCGAACCGCCGCGCCTTCATGACCGCACTCGAGGCCGAGGCGGTGGAGAGCGCAAAATCAGGATCGTTTGCCGTCGCCGTGCTCGACCTCGACCGGTTCAAGACGGTCAACGACACGCTCGGCCACGCTGCCGGCGACAAGCTTTTGCAGGAAGTTGCCGTTCGCCTCGTGGAAGCCGTCGGCCAGCAGGGTCTCGTCGCGCGGCTCGGCGGTGACGAGTTCGGAATCCTCCTCCCGGGCATCGACCGGTCGTGCGCCGCGCAGGGGATCGGCCAGCGGATCCTCGACAAGGTCAACCGGCCCGTCTTCATCAAGGGGCGCGAAGTGGCGGTTTCCGCTTGCTGCGGGCTCGGCATCTCCCGGCGCGGCGTGGACAAGAGCCCCTCGCGCATCATGGCCGACGCCGATCTCGCGCTTTACGAAGCCAAGGGGAACTCTTCGTCGGGCCTCGCCGTCTTCGAACTCCAGATGGAAGCTCCCCGGCGCCGGCGCCTTCAGATCGAGCAGGCGCTCCGTTCGCCAACCGTCTGCGGCGACCTGCGTGTCGTGTTCCAGCCGATCATCCAGCTCAGCAATGGCCGCATCGTTGCGCACGAGGCCCTCGCACGCTGGACCGACCCCGAGCTCGGCCCCGTCTCGCCCGCCGAGTTCGTGCCGATCGCGGAGCAGCTGAACCTCATCGACGAAATCAACAATCATTTGATGGCGGTCGCCTTTACCGAGGCGCGGACCTGGCCCGACGACGTCCGGCTTTCGTTTAACCTCAGCGCGATCCAGCTCTGCTCGCAAGGGTCTGCAAAGGCCATCCTGCGTGCGCTCGACAAGGCGAAGCTCACACCGGTACGGCTTCAGGTCGAGGTTACCGAGACAGCACTGCTGGTCGATCTCGAGCGTGCGCGGGAAAATCTCGCGCGGCTCAAGGACGCGGGCGTCACCATCGTACTGGACGATTTCGGCGCCGGCTTTGCGTCGATCGGCTATCTGCGCGAACTTCGGTTCGACCAGATCAAGCTTGATGGCGCGCTGGTTACCGCCGCGCTCGACAGCGCCGACGGCAAGCGCCTGCTGAGCGCGGTGATCGGGCTTTGCGATATCCTCGGCGTGTCGAGCGTCGCCGAGCACGTCGAGAGCGAAGATCTGCTGAAGCTCCTCGTCGAGCTTGGCTGCACCGCCGGCCAGGGCTTCTGGCTGAAGCCCCCCGCGCCGGCCGACGAAATCGCTGCAATGCCGCTCATGCAGTCCTTCCGCCGGCGCGCGGCCTAGGCGAACCCTTCTACTTCCGATCCCGCTCCGACCTGGTCACGTCGGTGACGTTCTGGTCGTGGCCGCTCTTGTCGCTGAAGAAGGCTGCGGCGAAGAGGCCGCACCCGAGAAGTACCGAGAAGAACACGCCGAGCGTGGTCGCGATCACGGTATTGGTATCGAGCGAGCTGGTGAAATGAAGATAGATGAGCGCGCCGGCGACCATGAGGACCGCAATCACCGCGATCCACTTCATGATCCGCTTGAATTCGGCGACGGCCTTTTGCCAGTCTGAAGTCATGACCTTCCATCTAGGAAGGCCGTCGCCGATTTTTGAGGGTTCAGGGCGCTTCGACCACCTCGATCGGCATGCCGAGCTTCTCGAGCTGCGGGCGGACCTTTGCGGCATCACCGACAACGATCCAGGTGAAGCCCCTCGGATCGATCGCAGCGCGTGCCGCCTGGTCGAGGGTCGCAGTGGTCTGCGCACGATATTTGGGCGCCAGCATTTCGTAATAATTGTCAGGCCGGCCGAGCACGTCCATCGTCATCATCGCGCTCAGCACCGAGCCTGAAGTCTCGAACTGGCCGGGCAGCCGGTTGACGCTGTTCGCCACCGTCCGCTCGCGCTCCTCCTGAGTGACGCCGCTGGTGGTCAGGAACTGCGCGATGTCGCTGTTGAGCGCGGCAAGCGCATCGCCCGTCCGGTCAGCCTGAACCGGAGCTGCTACGACATAGGGCACGGCATGCTCGCTGACCGAAAAGTCGCCGTTCACGCCGTACGACCAGCCCTTGGCTTCGCGAATGTCCATGTTGAGGCGCGACAGGAAGGTGCCGCCGAGCACGTCGTTGGCGGTGTCGAGAGCGACGACGTCGCCCTTCGGATTGACCGGCAGCAGCTGCCCGCCGACGATGCTCGACTGCGGCGCGCCGGTCCGGTTGATCAGCAGGATCTTCGGCGCCGTCGGGCGCGGCGGCGGTGCAGTAAACGTCTTCGTTCCCTTGGCAGCGGCGGGCGGAGCCCACTGGCCGAAGCGGGCCTCGACCAGCGGCTGGATCTCGGAGAGCGGCCGGTCCGAGACAATGAAGATCTTGGCATTGTCGGGCCGCAGCCAGCGCTCGCGGAACGCGATCAGGTCGGCACGGCTGAACTTGGCGATCGCTGCCGGGTCGCCGCCCGGCGGTCCGGCGTACGGATGCGTCGTGCCGTAGAGCACGGATGGAAGCAGGCGGTTTGCAACCCGTGTCGGGTCCTTCTGCTGCTGGGCGATCGCCGTCAGGCTCTGCGACTTGATGCGGTCGATGTCGTCCTGCCGGAAGGCCGCGTCCTTGACGACATCGTTCATGAGGTCGAGCGACGCAGTGAGGTTCGGCGAGAGCGCGTTCAACATCACATATGAGCGGTCGCCGCCGTTCGAGCTGCTGACGTCGGCGCCGAGCCTCTCTTCCGCTTCCGCGAACTGCTGCGAGCTGAGCTTGGACGTGCCCTCGTCGAGCAGGCTCATGGTCGTGCCGGCGAGGCCTCGCCCGTTCGGCGCATCCGCGGCGCTGCCCGCATCGAATGCGAGCGCGATCTGCGTCACGGGCACCGTAGTGCGCTGCACATATTCCAGCGGTATGCCGTTCGACAGCCTCGCGTGCGTGATGGACGGAAAGTCGAGCGCCGCGAGCTGCCCAACCGGCGGGATCGGCAGATTGCCCTTCACCGCGCCTTCGGACTTGGATTGGGGCTTCTGCGCCGCTGCGGTCACGCTCTTGGCTTCCGTGTAGGCTTCGCGCTCGCCGGGCGACAGCGTGATGGTCAGCGCGGGGCGACGGAGCCACTGCTGCATCTGGGTCCGCACGGCTCCCGGCGTGATGGCGGCGTAGGAAGCCAGCGTCTTCTTGTAGAAGTTGCTGTCGTGAGCGAACGTCTGGCCTTCCGCCAGCGACACGGCCTTGCCTCCGAAGCCGCCGACCTGCTCGAGCCCGCGGATGCGCCCGGACACTTCGCTCATCACGGCGCGCTGGACTTCATCGGCGGTTGGACCATTGGCGATATAATCTGCAAGGATCTGGTCGAGGCGCTTCGACACCAGCGCCGGGTCGACGCCAGGCCTCACATAAGCACTTACGTTAAAGATGCCGACGCGCTGCATGGCGATCATCTGGGCGCTCACGGCGACCGCGACCTTCTCGTCGCGAACCATGATCTTGTCGAGGCGCGAGCTGGCCAGCCCACCCAGCACCGACCCGCCGATGTCCAGAGCGGCCAGGCGCTTGTCGAGGAGACCAGGGACCGCCCAATATTTCTGGATGATCGTCGTCGCGACATGGTCCTTCATCGAGATTGACTTGGGCGCGGCGAGGCTCGGCACAGCCGCGAGCGCCGGATTGTTCACCGGTCCCGCCGGGATCGGACCGAAATATTTCTCGGCAAGCGTGCGGACTTGAGCTGGAGTAACGTCGCCCGCGACCACCAGCACGGCATTGTTGGGGCCGTAGCGGTTACGGAACCAGTTCTTGACGTCCGCGAGGCTCGCCGCGTCGAGGTCCTCCATCGAGCCGATGACGGTGTGGTGATAGGGATGGTTGTCCGGGAACAGGTTGCCGAACAGCTGGTACTGGACGAGCCCGCCCGGGCGGCTGTCGCCCTGGCGCTTCTCGTTCTGGACGACGCCGCGCTGGTTATCGAGCACGCCCTGCGTCACCGCGCCGAGCAGGTGGCCCATGCGGTCGCTTTCCATGAAGATCGCGCGCTCGACCGCGCCGGCCGGGACCGTCTCGAAATAGTTGGTGCGGTCGTTGTTGGTGGTCCCGTTGTAATCGGTCGCCCCGACCTGCTGCAGGTAGGTGAAATAGTCGCCCGGGAGGTTTTCCGTGCCGTTGAACATCAGATGCTCGAACAGGTGCGCGAAACCCGTCTTGCCCTTCGGCTCGTCCTTCGATCCGACATTGTACCAGACGGTCACGGCAGCAACGGGCGCCTTGTGGTCCTCGTGGACGATGACCGTCAGCCCGTTCTTCAGCTTGAACGTCGTGTGCGGGATCGACACCTGCTTGACGAGCGACGGCATCGGAACCGTCGGCGACGGCGCCGCGAGGGCCGGTGCGGTCAGAGCCGTTGCGGCGGCAAGCAGGGCAATACGGCTGAGGGAAAGCATCAGCTTGATTTCTCCGGTGAATTTCGAGCGGGAAACGCGACCTTAACGGACGATAGCAGCTTGGCAACGACCACTGCGCAACAGTCACGATTTTTCGATCAACGGACGGCTCGGCGGCCGGGGCTCGGCCCGAGCAGGGCGGCTCGCTTAGGACCAATGGCACCTGCACCAGCTTCGAGGAGTAGGTGAGAGGCGCCATCGATTCCGGTGAATGCGGAACTTCGTCGTGCTCTCACGGGACATACTTAAGATCCGGGCCAAGAAGATTCGCGGCCTCAAGCTCCTCACTACCGTACCTGGAGTCAGAACCGTGCACGGATCGCTTATTCGCCGATGATTTCTGGAGATCAGCGAAGAAGCTGCGAAGGATCAGCGTTCGAATTCGTCCAAGATCGGGACGTTTTAGGGCCCGCGCAGAGGGGAGACATCCGCACTGGCGCAAACGCGCAAGGAGAACTTCAATTAACAGACGGTAGTTTTTCGGTTTAATGAGCAATTAACAGCTCACGGATTCGAGTTGCGCGTTTGGAGGAATACATGCGTAAGGCAATGCTCATCATCGCCGGGGCAACGGCGCTCAGTCTTGGAACAACGCCGGCCAGTGCGGCCAGCATCCTCACGGCCGTCAGCTCGACGACGCTGAACTCCACCGGCACATCCGGTCCGTTCGGCGGGGTCGTTGTCGACTCATCGTTCAACGACCAGTTCGAGTTCAACCTGAACCTGCCGTCGAACACCAACGGCCAGATCAGCACCATCTCGCTGACCGGCTCAAGAGATATCAACTTCAGCTCGATCTTCATCGACGTGAACGATGCCGCTCATACGTTCATCAAGACGAGCAACGATCCGAACCCGGAAGTGTGGGCACTGATCACTCCCGTATTCCTCGGGGGAGGGGGCCATACGCTGTTCGTAAACGGTTCGCTGGCGCCGAACATTGCGGCAGCCTCCTACTCGGGAACGCTGAACATCGCTCCGGTGCCCGAGCCGGCAACCTGGGCAATGATGCTGCTCGGCTTCGGGGGAATCGGGATGACGATGCGTAAGCGTCGTCGCGGACTGGCGCTCGCCCAGATCGCCTAGTCTGAATCGAGACCTATCTGATGAGCGGGCCGGCATCGCCGGCCCGCTCTTTTTCTACCTGGCGGAAGGCGCTCATCAGTCGCGGCATTCAGGCGACCGAGTTGGTGGCATGAATTACTTAGTAAATTAACTGGCAATAGCAGCGGGAACCAAGAACTTAACGACCCGTTAACCCCGCCACTTGGGCGAACAGGCGAATTAAGCGGAGGTCGCAATGCGTAAGTTTTTAGTCGCCGCTGTAGCGGCGGCGGCCCTGGCAGCGGGCTCGACGTCGGCAAATGCTGCTAACATCATCACGAGCATCAACTCGACTACGCTGAACTCGACGGGAACGTCCGGTCCGTTCGGTGCGGTCGTCAACACCACTCCCTTTGGGGACACGTTCACGTTCAACCTGAACCTGCCGTCGAACACCAACGGCCAGATCGGCACAATTTCGCTCACCGGCACGAGGGACATCAACTTCAGCTCGATCTTCATCGACACGGCCGCGAATGCGTTCGTGAAGACAAGCTCGGATCCGAACCCGGAAGTCTGGGCCTTGATGAACCCGATCGTCCTCACGTCCGGCCCGCACACGTTGTTCGTGAACGGGTCGCTTGCTGCCGGCATCGCCAATGCCTCTTATTCGGGCACGCTGAACATCAGCCCGGCGGCGGTTCCGGAGCCCGCCGCGTGGGCGCTCATGCTGCTTGGGTTTGGCGCCATCGGCATGACGATGCGACGCCGGCAGAGGCCGGTCCTCGCACAGCTTGCATAAAGGAGCGGCCATCGCGCCGTTTGAAAGGGGCGGTCGCCATCGAGGGGGCCGCCCTTTCCCGTTCCCCGCGTGCAAGTGACGCTGGTCCACGCGGAAAAAGAGGCCCCGCGATCTCGTCGCAGGGCCCCTTTTGTCTGAACGAAGATCGGAGAAGCTATTTCGCCGGCACGGGTGCCGGTGCGGGAGCGTAGCCGCCGAGCTGGGTGACCAGCTTCTTGTAGGCGTCGAGATACGCAAGCACGATGATCTGGCCGATCTCCGTATTCTCGTATCCGTAGCCGCCCGCAGCCGCGAACCCGCCCCACCAGCCGGCGCTGCCGCCCAGTGCGAAGCTGAGGTCGCGCTTGCGGAAGTAGCCTTCCGTCATCGCCTCTTCCTCGGTGGTGCGGGCGTTGACTAGCGAGAGCGTGACGTTCGCCTCGCCCTTCTTGACATTGATGCCGCCCGCAACCGCGCCGACCGCGCTCGCCCAGCCGCCCATGTGGCCGAGGATTCCGCCAATGCCCGCGCCCGCTCCGCTGCCGCCGCTATTCTGGTTCGCAGTGACGATGTCGGGCTGAAGGAAGTAGTCCGCCGCCTTGACTTGGCCGGTGCCCATCCGGCTCCCTTTTTGCAGCTCGCCCTGCTCGGCGAGCGCGCGTTCCATCGCCCGACTTTGCATCGCGCTGCCTCGATTGACGAGGCTGAAGCAGCCCGACTGCTGGACGAAGACCTTGATGATCGCTTCGGGGCTGCCAAGGTTGTAGGCTTTCCACCATTCATTATCGGACGGCACGATCGCCAGCGTACCGATGCGGTGGGTGCATTGCGGGATCTGCGACATGCCGTTCGTCTGCTCGTTGCGGCCGGAGCTCGGCTTCGCCTGCCCGCCACCGAGAAGGCCGGCGGACGCCTGAGTCGAGATGAGCGCGATCGCTGCGCCAGCAAGAAACGCGGACTTGGTCATTGCAATGCCCCCTTGGATTGACGAGGTCGCATCTAACAAAAAATGAACCGAGTCGGAAGTTAAACAGGTCAGTTTCCCGCGACTTGCTGACAGCAGCAGACCCCTCTGCTAGCGGGCGGCAAAATGCGCAAAATCGATCACATCCGCAATTTCTCCATCATCGCCCATATCGACCACGGGAAGTCGACGCTCGCCGATCGGCTGATCCAGGTGACGGGTGGCCTCTCGGCGCGCGAGATGACGTCCCAGGTGCTCGACAACATGGACATCGAGCGCGAGCGCGGGATCACCATCAAGGCGCAGACCGTGAGGCTCGAGTGGAAAGGCTATGAGCTCAACCTCATGGATACACCCGGACACGTCGACTTTGCCTACGAGGTGAGCCGGAGCCTCGCGGCTTGCGAGGGGGCGCTGCTGGTGGTCGACGCGGCGCAGGGCGTCGAAGCCCAGACCCTCGCCAATGTCTACCAGTCGATCGAGCACGACCACGAGATCGTGCCGGTGATCAACAAGATCGACCTCCCGGCGGCGGACCCCGAGGGAGTTCGCCAGGAGATCGAGGAGATCATCGGCCTCGATGCCTCCGAGGCCGTGCTCGCCAGCGCGAAGTCCGGCATCGGCATCGAGGAAGTGCTCGACGCGATCATCGCCAAGATCCCGCCTCCCACGGGCGACGCGGCGGCGCCCCTCCAGGCCATGCTCGTCGACAGCTGGTATGACCCCTATCTTGGCGTCGTCATTCTCGTTCGCGTCATCGACGGCTGCTTGAAGAGGGGCCAGCAGATCAAGTTCATGCAGGCCGGCACGACCCACCTCGTCGACCGCGTCGGCTGCTTCCGCCCCAAGATCGAGCAATTGCAGGAACTCGGCCCCGGCGAGATCGGCTTCATCACCGCGCAGATCAAGGAAGTCGCCGAAACCCGCGTCGGCGACACCATCACCGACGCGAAGAAGCCGGCCACGGAGCCGCTTCCCGGGTTCAAGGAGGTGCAGCCCGTCGTCTTCTGCGGCCTGTTCCCGGTCGACGCCAACGACTTCGAGAAGCTCCGCGACAGCCTTTACAAGCTCCGCCTTAACGACGCCTCGTTCAGCTTCGAGATGGAGACCAGCGCGGCTCTCGGCTTTGGCTTCCGCTGCGGCTTCCTGGGCCTCCTCCACCTCGAGATCATCCAGGAGCGTCTGACCCGCGAATATGACCTCGACCTTATCACCACCGCTCCATCGGTCGTGTATGAGGTCCACCTGCGCGACGGGAAGAAGCTCGAGATCCACAACCCGGCCGACTGGCCCGACCCCAGCATCATCGAGCGCGTCGAGGAGCCCTGGATCGACGCCACCATCTACGTCCCCGACAGCTATCTCGGCGCGGTGTTGAAGCTGTGCCAGGACCGTCGCGGCATCCAGAAGGACCTGACCTACGTCGGGACCGGCAGCCATGCCCGGGCGATGCTCCGCTACGAACTGCCGTTGAACGAAGTCGTGTTCGATTTCTACGACCGCCTGAAGTCGATCAGCCGCGGCTACGCGAGCTTCGACTATCATCAGGTCGGCCACCGCGAAGGCGACCTCGTCAAGATGAGCATCCTCGTCAACAACGAGCCGGTCGACGCGCTGAGCATGATCGTCCACCGCGCCAATGCCGACGCGCGAGGCCGCGGCATGTGCGAACGCCTGAAGGACCTCATTCCAAGGCACCTCTTCAAGATCCCGATCCAAGCCGCGATCGGCGGCAAGATCATCGCTCGCGAAACGATCGCCGCGCTGAGGAAGGACGTGACGGCCAAATGCTACGGCGGTGACGCGACCCGCAAGCGCAAGCTCCTGGAAAAGCAGAAGGAGGGGAAGAAGCGCATGCGCGAATATGGCAGCGTCAGCATTCCCCAGGAGGCGTTTATCGCGGCCCTCCGCATGGGTGACGACGCCTAGCCGAGCCTTCTTGAGACTTTCAGACGCAACAGCCGCTCGCGCCGCTCTCCACCGCATCGGCAAGGAGCACAGTTCATGCCTCTTCCGCCGTGGTGCCGCAGTGCCGCAGAAGCTCGAGCGAGCGCTCGACCGTCCGATGCAAGTCGCGGAAGGGCCTCGCGGCAGCATTCGTTGCGTGCGCTCTGATGGGTGAAGGTGTAGAGGGACGGGCGTGAAGGCTCTTCGCCTCGCGGCCGTGATGGCGGCCATCTGCGCCACGCTGGAGCTCGGGCCTGCCTGGGCCGACGGCGGGCAGCCGGGAGGCGGATTGATCGTATCGCCGCCGCCTCCGGCAGCTCAGCCCGGTCGCTTTTCCCCCTTCAACGGGGGTTTCTTCTTCTACGAGCGGGATTATGTGCCTGTCGTCGTGCAGGAGGTCGTGCGGGACGAAAAGCCTGCCCAGCCGCCCGTGGCTGCCGCGCCTCCGCCTCCCCCTCGCAAGCCTTACGTGATCGGCCACACGTACAGCTCGCTTCCGAGCGGGTGCCTCAAGCTGATCGAGGAAGGGGTCTCCTACTTTCAGTGCAGCGGGCAGTGGTACCGCGAGCTTAAGGGTCCCGGCGACACAATGTATCGCGCGGTTGCGAGACCGTGATCGTGCGCTAGTGGATCCTCGGGGGGTTCTGCCTCACTATGGGTCAATGACCGGAAATTACATCCGCAGCCATTTATTGCCGTAGCGCCGATGCGTGGGCTATGGACCATCGTCGATCCTGCGTTATCGCGGAGTAAAGCGCCATGATGGTCGATATCCAAGCGCTGTTCGAACGGCGGATCGCCTATCCCGACCCGTCAGCGCGGGACCGGCTCGACAGGCTCGTGGGGCTTGACGACCACAAGGACCGGCTCACGAAGATCCTGGCACTCCTGGTCCACCCGCGCGGGCTGACCACCTGGAGCCAGAAGTATCATCCCGGCGCGAACCTCTTGGTCGACACCGTCCTGAACCGCCCGCCCCTCGTGATCCTCGCGGGCGACGTGGGCTCGGGGAAGACGGAGCTCGCGGAAACCATCGGTGACGCGGTGGCGCGACAGGAAGAGATCGACGTCGTCCTGCTTCCTTTGAGCCTCGCCACGCGCGGGCAGGGCCGCGTGGGTGAAATGACACAGCTCATCTCGGCCGCGTTCGATTTTGCGGTGAAGGAAGCGAGCTCGATGGTGTCGGGCAAGGTGATGGAAGGCGCCGTCATCCTGCTGGTCGACGAAGCCGACGCGCTTGCCCAGTCCCGCCAGTCCCCCGAAATGCACCATGAAAATGTCAGCGGCGTGAACGCCTTCATCCGCGGAATCGACCGGCTGTCGAGCCGGCGCCTGCCCGCCGCCGTCATCATGTGCACCAACCGATATGAAGCGCTCGACCCGGCAGTGAAGCGCCGTGCGGCGGAGATCCTGAGCTTCGGCCGTCCGGACGAGGAGCGGCGGCGCTCATTGCTTCAGCCGAAGCTTGCGGAACTGGGTTTCGAACCGCAGCACATCGATGCGATCGTGAGTGCGACCGGGCCGATCAACGGCCGTCCCGGATTCACCTATTCCGACCTGACGCAAAGACTGATCCCGGCGATCGTGCTCGACGCCTATCCCAGTGCGGCGATCGAGCCGCCGCGCGCGGTCGCGATCGCGGAACGGATGGAGCCAACCGCTCCGTTCGGCACACCGACCGAGCACGGCGCCGACCGGGCCTAGCCCCTCACCTCGAGCATCCCGCCGCGCTGAACGGGCAAGCCGAAGATTCGACTCGTTTTATAAACCCGGTTAAGTGCTCACCTTGAGGACGCGACTCCCGTCGCATGGCTGGACCAGTTTGTGGCCTCGCTTCTAAGCGGCTCGGCAGTGGGGCAACCTGCCGGGCCGCTTTATCTTTTGGAGCCCGATCTGTCGGAGCCTGGCGACGACGCTCAAGGGCCTCCCCGATGCGATCCAAGTGAATCGACTCTTGGCAAATTGCGATTATTCCTAGGGGCAATGGCCGACGGTGGGGCAAGTCGTGGCAAATCGGTGAAGGCGCGCACGCGCCCGCTGGCATCGAATCCCGAGCCGCCGGTGAGCTCGCTCGGCAGCGGAAAGCTCGACTTCTCAGCGATGCTCGCAATCGCCGACATTCTGCCGGTGATGGTCTGCACCCTCGATCGTGAACGGCGCTATCGCTTCGTCAACCGACCTTATGCCGAGTGGATGGAACGGCCGCGCTCGGCGCTCCTCGGGCGCCCGCTCGCCGAAGTGATCGGCGCGGAAGCGGCAGCCTACAGGGAGCCCATGATCGAGGGAGCGCTGGCCGGCGAGGCGCAGCATTTCGTCGTTGATTACGAACATCCGACGCGCGGGCGGGTTGCGGTCCAGACCAGCTATGTGCCGTGGCAAGGCGCGGACGATCGCGCGCTCGGCGTCATCTGCCTTCTGAGCGACATCACAGAGCAGCGAGTTGCAGAACGCGCACTGAAGGAAAGCGAAGCGCGCTTCAGGCGCATCGCCAACTCGGCTCCGGCGCTAATGTGGGTGACGCGGCTCGACCGCAGCCGCGATTTCGTCAACGAGCTCTATGCCGAGTTCGCCTGCGGGCCCGGCTGCGACCATGAGGAAGCGCGCAGGCTCGACTGGCGCGAGCGGATCCACCCCGACGACGTCGAACGGATCGTCGCCGAGAGCATTGCCGGCGAGGCGTCCCTGCAGCCCTTCACGCTCGAGGGGCGATACCGACGCCATGACGGCGAATATCGCTGGCTGCGAACGGTATCCCAGCCACGCTTCGGACCGGACGGCGAGCTTGTGGGGTTCATCGGCGTCGGCACCGACATCACCCTCGCCAAGGAAGCCGAACTCGAACTGAGGCGCCAGGTCGAGGAGCAGACTGCCCAGCTCGCGGCCCGCGAAGCGCAGTTCCGCGCGATCTTCGAAGCGGCCCTTGAGGTCATGGTGCTGCTGGAGCCCGACGGGACCGTGCTGGCAGTGAACAACCGGCGCGAGGCCTGGCGGCACGAGGAGCCATCAGAAGCGATTGGCCGCAAGCTCTGGGACGCGCCGACGATGCGTGCCTTCCCCCAGCATGCGTCGCTCATGAAACGGGGCATTGCAGCAGCGGCGAAGGGCAAGGTCTTCACGACCGAAGTGAAGATGGAGCGGGACGGCGCTTCCACGGCCTATCTCGACGTGTCGGTGCAGCCTGTGCGCTCTGCCGAAGGCAAGATCATCTACCTGCTGTTCGAAGCGCGGGACATCACCGAGCTCAAGATGGCGCAGGAGCAGCTTCGGCAGAGCCAGAAGATGGAAGCGCTGGGGCAGCTCACGGGCGGCATTGCGCACGACTTCAACAACCTGTTGACCGTCGTCGTCGGCGGGCTCGACATCATCGCCAAGCGTGCCGACGACGCCAAGCTGAAGCGCTATGCCGACAATGCGCTGGCTGCCGCCGAACGCGGCGCGCGGCTCACCGGCCAGCTCCTTGCCTTCAGCCGTGTCCAGCGGCTCGAAGTCAGGCCGACCCACGTCGCGCCGCTGATCCAGAACATGCGGCCGCTGCTGCGAAACGTGCTCGGCCCGGGAATCAGCAAGCAGTTCGATCTCGACGAGGCGATCATGCCGGTGATGGCTGACCCGACCCAGCTCGAGGTTGCCGTGCTCAACCTTGCGATCAACGCGCGCGATGCCATGCCGGACGGCGGGACGCTGACCTTCTCCAGCCGCAAGGTCAGTGTCAGCGGTGACGCGGATGTCGAGGATGGCGATTACGTCGAGCTGTGCATCAGCGACACCGGCGTCGGAATGCCGGCCGAGATTGCCGAACGCGCGTTCGAGCCCTTCTTCACGACCAAGGAGGTCGGCAAGGGGACGGGCCTTGGCCTTTCGATGGTCTATGGCATGGCCCGCCAATCGGGAGGCGCGGCAAGGATCGAAAGCACGCCGGGCAAGGGAACCGCGGTGAGGCTGCTCTTCCGAAGGGCCGACGAGACCGTCGTGGAAGCCGCCGCTGGAACGGAGGAGCCCGTCGGCACCACGGTGCCGTTCGCGCCATTGTCGGTGCTGGTGATCGACGATGATCCCGATGTTCGCGGGTTCATGGTCGCGAGCCTGGAGGAACAGGGCTACCGGGTCCGCGACGCAAGCGACGGCCGCGAGGGACTCGCGGCAATCGAGCGCGAGACGCCCGACCTTGTCGTCCTCGACTTCATCATGCCCGGCTTGTCCGGCGCCGAGGTCGCGCGGCAGATCCGAGCGAAACGGCCAGAGCAGCCGATCCTGTTCGTCTCGGGCTACAGCGAAACCGAAGCCGTGAAGCGCACCGCGCCAGACGCGCCGCTGCTCGCCAAGCCCTTTCGCGCGGAAGCGCTGCAGAAAGCCGTGCGGGGAGCCCTTGCTCCCTCCAGCTGACGCCTAGGGCCGGATAAGCACCTTCAACGCCTCGCGCTCGTTCATTGCCCGGTAGCCATCGGCAACGCCATCGAGGTCAACCGTTCGGTCGAACACCCTGCCCGGATCGATCCGGCCCTCCAGCACATCGGGGAGAAGCTCGTCGATGTAGGCTCGGGTCGGCGCCGGCCCGCCGGCGACGATGACGTTGCGATAGAACATCTGCTGCGCGCCGTTGATCGCCTCATAGTGAGGCACCCCGACACGGCCCACGGCGCCGCCCGCGCGGACGATGCCCATCGACGTGTCCATCGCCTGGCTTGTGCCGACACATTCGAGCACCGATTGAACGCCGAAGCCGCCGGTCAGCTCGCGCACGCGCTCGATGCCTTCCTCGCCGCGCTCGCTGACGACGTCGGTCGCGCCGAACTCCCTTGCAAGCTGGATCCGGTCTTCATGCCGGCCCATGATGATGATCTGCTCGGCGCCGAGGCGCCTGGCGGCAATCACGCCGCAAATTCCGACCGCGCCGTCGCCAACCACGGCGACTGTGCCGCCAGGCCGAACGCGCGACGTGACCGCTGCATGGTGGCCGGTCCCGAGCACGTCCGACAGCGTCAGCAGCGAGGGCATGAGCGCATCGTCCTCGGCAATTTCGAGCGGGTAGAGCGTCCCGTCGGCAAGGGGGATTCGAAGCGCTTCCGCCTGCGCTCCGTCGAGCGTGCCGTTGCCGAAGAAGTCGACATGCACGCAGGCGGTCTGCAGCCCTTCCTCGCAAAACATGCAGCTGCCGTCCGAATTTGCGAAGGGCATGATCACAACCTGCCCCCGCCTGATCGTCTGGACGTCGCTACCGACGTCCTCGACCACCCCGATCGCCTCGTGCCCCATGCGCTGGCCTTCGACGTTGGGGCCGCCGTTGTAGGGCCAAAGATCACTGCCGCAGATGCAAGCGCGAGTGACGCGGATCACCGCGTCAGTGGGCTCGAGGATGGCAGCGTCCGGGACATTTGCGATGCGAATGTCGTGAGCCTTAGGCATGATGGTCGCGCGCATGTTCGTGTTTCTCCTTATGCGTTTGCCTTCACAGGCGCTTCCCTGCCGACCATCGCCATTTGTGCAGGTGCATAGCGATCGCCTTCTGGCTCGATGTGCGAGGCGCCCTCCTCGATTTTGTCGAGATCGGCAGCGGTCAGTTCCACGCCCGCCGCACGGATATTCTCCTCGAGCCGGTGAAGCTTGGTCGTCCCAGGGATCGGCACGACGTACGGGCGCTGCGCGAGCAGCCATGCAAGGGCGACCTGCGCGGGGGTTGCGCCCTTCTCTTCAGCGACTCGCTTCAACAGGTCGACGAACGCCTGGTTCTTCCTCATCGCGTCGGGCTGGAACCGCGGAATGCTGGCGCGGAAGTCACCCGCCGGGACCTCGTTGTTGAGCGAGCCGGTCAGGAATCCCTTGCCGAGCGGGCTGTACGGCACGAAGCCAATGCCGAGCTCGTCGCAGGCTTCAAGGACACCGTTCGTCTCAGGCGCCCGCCACCAGAGCGAGTATTCGTTCTGAATTGCCGCGATCGGCTGAACGGCATGTGCGCGCCTCAGCGTCTTCACACCCGGCTCGGAGAGGCCGAAATGCCTGACCTTTCCCTCGGCGATGAGGTCACGGACAGCACCGGCAACATCCTCGATCGGCACGTCCGGATCGACGCGATGCTGGTAGAGCAGGTCGATGGTCTCGATGCCGAGGCGGCGGAGCGAACCTTCGACGGCCTGCCGAATGTGCTCCGGCCGGCTGTTCATGCCGCCGCGGTTCTCGCCGGTCGCCGGGTCAATGTCGAAGCCGAACTTGGTGGCGATCACGACCTCGTCGCGAAACGGGCGAAGCGCCTCGCCGACGACCACCTCATTGTCGAATGGCCCATAGACCTCGGCCGTGTCGAAGAAGGTGACTCCGCGCTCGAAGGCAGCGCGGATCAGTGCGATGCCGTCCTCCTTCGAGAGCTTGTCGGCATAGCCGAAGCTGATCCCCATGCACCCAAGGCCGATGGCCGATACACTGGGCCCGCCGCGGCCGAGTTCACGCGTCTGCATTCAGGATTCCTTTCAAATATTGCTCGTCCGTCACCTGCTCCATCCAAGTCACCGGGGAGCCGTTGAGCGACTCCTGGATCGCGATATGGGTCATCGGCGTCGTGTCCGTCGCGCCGTGCCAATGCTTGTGCCCGGGCGGGCACCAGATGACGTCGCCGGCGCTGATCTCGACACGGTCTTCGCCACTGCACTGGGTCCAGCCCTTACCGGCCGTGACGATCAGGGTCTGGCCGAGCGGGTGGGAGTGCCACGCCGTCCTCGCACCCGGCTGAAAGGTGACGCTCGCGCACGATACGCGCGAAGGCTCGGGCGGGTTGCTCAACGGCTCGATCGCCACTTCACCCGTGAACCATTCGGCCGGCCCCTTCTGGCGAGTGCGGCTCGACGCGCGTTTCAGTTCCATGTTCGGGCTCCTGTCGTTGACGGCGATTTAGGCCGGCCAGGCGGTTGCGATTAGACGCGGCAATCGGCATGAACCTGTGAATTCTTCTCAATAATGCCACGACAGAACATCAACGACCTGCTCGCATTCCGCGCCGTCGCCCGCGAGCGAAGCTTTACCCGGGCGGCGGCGCAGATGGGAGTTTCGCCCTCGGCGCTGAGCCATACGATCCGTGCGCTCGAGGAACGGCTTGGCGTGCGCCTCCTCACGCGAACCACGCGCAGCGTCGCGCCGACCGAAGCCGGGGAACGCCTGCTGGCGACGATCGGTCCACGCTTCGACGAGATCGAGGCGGAGCTTTCGGCGCTGAGCGAGCTTCGGGACAAGCCGGCCGGAACCATCCGCATCACCACCGGCATTCACGCAGCCGAGACCGTCCTGTGGCCGGCCCTTGCAAGGCTCCTGCCCGACTATCCCGACATCAAGGTCGAGATCAGCGTGAACGCGGGCTTCGTGGACATCGTCGCGGAGCGCTTCGACGCGGGCGTGCGGCTTGGCGAGACCATCGCGCAGGACATGGTCGCCGTCGCCATCGGCCCTGAGATGCGGATGGCGGCAGTCGCAGCGCCGTCATATTTCGCGGCGCGCAAGCGGCCACGGACGCCTGCAGAACTCGCCGGTCATGATTGCATAAACCTCCGCTTCCCGACGCGAGGCGGCCTGTACGCCTGGGAGTTCGAGAAGCAGGGCCGATCACTGAACGTGCACGTCGAGGGCCAGGTCATCGTCAACGAAGTCGCGCTTGCAAAGCAAGCCGCGCTGGACGGGTCGGGAATTGCTTACCTGCCGGACGATTATGTGCGGGGCGAAATCGATGGAAGGCGTCTCGTGCGGGTGCTGGAAGACTGGTCTCCACCGTTCCCCGGCTATCATCTCTATTATCCGAGCCGGCGCCAGCAATCGCCGGCCTTCGCGCTGGTGGTCGAGGCCCTGCGTTACCGCGCCTGAACGCACGGCAGTTTCGTGCGTTTGCACGTTCACCATGGTCAGGCTTGTCGCTGCCTTGTTGGCCTCATCGCTCGCGATATCGGTTTCAGCGCAGCCGACGCCTGCGAGCCTCGAGGTCGCGCCCGCGGCGAAGCAGCTGTTCGAGCGCGACTGGGTGCTGATGAACTGGGCGCTCAAATTCTACGACCAGGACCGCGATATCCTCCTGGAGCCGCAGGAGGCCCAGGTGGCAGCCAACGAGTTCAGAAGGATGGCCGACGTGAACGGTGACGGCCGGGTCACGCCGGAGGAATATCGCGCCGCGCGCGAGTTCATCCTGGCGCGCTATTGAATGAGGCGGGCACCGCCGAAATTGACTCAGCCGGGACGACGAGATGCTGTATGATCGGCTGAAGAGGGAGGCGCTCATGACGGGCATTCTCGATAAATTCCACGTCGAATACGGCGTCCACGGCGCTCGTGTGCTCACCCGTTCGCAGCAGCTCACCGGCTATTGCGACGACGAGGGTGAGATCGACGCCGCGATCGATATGCTGAAGGACGATCTCGACGCCTGCGCGAAGGAGATGAAGCGCCTGCTCGACGTGAACTCGCGCGGCGCGCTGTTCGAGGGATGGGCTGCGGAAGTCGAGAGTAGCGACCAGCCGGGCTGAGCTTTGTTAGCGCCGAAATATTGACCGACTCAGAACGGCAGGAGCAGGGCCTCACCCGCGCCGACTGTGCGTAGCTCGCCAGCATTTTTCTACGGCCATTTCGTTGACATGAGCGAAAGGGAACGGCGGCCGACCGCCATTCGCTTGGGCGAGCTTAGGAAGATGAAGAGACGATCAAGCCGAAGGCACGGCCACTTGGTCGCGGCCGTCGTTCTTTTCTCATCGATGGCGTCCTCGCAATTCCTGCCACTTTTCGCCCTTCACATGGACTGGGGCGGAGCGTTCTCACCGCGAAAAACCGACGCTTAGCTCCCGAGCTTTTCCATGATGTTACGGGCCGAGCGGTTGTTCGGATCCAGCTCAAGAGTCTTTCGCGCCGCGTCGAGCGCAACGCCGGTGCTACCGACGCGCTGCGCGACGAAGGCAAGGACGATCCAGGCATCGACGCTCTCGGGGTAAGCCCTGACAGAATCCTGAGCGACGGCCAGCGCCTCGTCCGGGCGCTCGGCACCGAGCAACAGCTCGCCCGCCTGCGGCTCGATGCTGGCGAAGTTCAGGTAGCGGTTGCCAACGTCGGCCTTGTAGGCGGCAAGCGCCTTCATCGTCGCCGGGACACCTCCGGTCTTCGCGGCGTCCAGCAAAGTTGGGTAAAGGAGTGGTCGCGGCTTGTAGTCGAGGGCGGCCTCGAGCGCCGGATCCCGGCCGGCGGCATAATCCGCAAAGGTCAGCGGAGTCGCGAGCTGGACGCCGGTCCAGGGAACGTTCGCCTGGCCGCCGAGCTGATGCCAGAAGATCGACGTCTGGACCGCGATCTTGCTGTTGGGCAGCCGCGATCGGTAGCCGTCTCCGTAGCTGTTCGGCTTCGAGCTCGCCGGCTCACCGATGAACACGGCCTTCGTGAGGCGGCGCAGGTCGACGAGAATCGCTTCGGTAGCTGAAAAGCTCCCCCGAGCGCTGAGCACGTATAATTGGGTGTCGTCGTCCTCCGCCTTGATGAGCTCGCGGATGTAGCCCGAACGCAAGTCCATGTTGCCGCCATAGTTGAGGCGCAGGTCGACGATCAGTTTCTGGGGGTTGGTGCGCTCGGCCTCCTTGCGGATCTTCACGCCGAAATCGGCGAGGGACTCGTCCTTGATGCCGGTCACCTCGTTGAGCTGCGTGTACAGCGCGTGCCGCTCGGGGAGGTCGACCATGCGATGGAATTCGAGGGGCGCCTCGAGCCACAGCGGGGGCTTGGGCGTCGCGCGCGCGTCGACCCAGCCGTCGGGCGTGATGAAGGAACCGTCGGTGTCGTCGGGCCAGCGCGGTGCGATAGCGCCTGCTGGGATGGTCGCCGTCCAACTCTTCTTCCCCTTCGACAGGGTGAACACGGCGGCATCACGACGCGGAGAGAGTTTCAACGCCTGCAGAATGTCGGGCATGTTGAGGAAGACCGGCGCAATCAGCTTGTCAGTCATCTCATTGTCCTTGGAGATGATGGTGCTGACGCGGCGAATGGCTTCGTCGACGGGAACGCCGCCGATCGCCGTGATCTTCGCGCCGACGAGCGCAGCCTCCTTCGGCGCGGCCGCGCGGACATAGAGACCGTCGTCAAAAAGATAGAGCCGCAGCGGCAGCGACGGGAATCCGAACCGTTCGTCCTTGCGTGGGTCGATGCGGGTGTGCCCGTCACCGATCATCGCCGCGATGCGCATCATTCCGACGATGATCTCGTTGCGCTGCAGTGACGGGATTCGCCCGTCGAGATCGGCGACCGCCTGAGTGAACTGTTCCTTGGTCATCGCGTGGAAGGGGTTCTTGTGCCGTCGCAGAAGCTCGTCGGCCATGAACTTGAGGTCCTGGCGCCACTGCTCAGCGGTGAGGGTATAGACGGGACCGTCGGAGCTTGCCGCCGATTGCGTTTGCGCGATCGCTCCCGTCGGCAATGAAGTGGCAGCTAGCGCCATTGCCGCAATGAGCGCAGCGCGTGCGAATTTCGGCGACTTGGACCGGGTCACAAAGCTTACCAATGGAGACACTCCTACAGTTTCGCGCGCGCGAACGAGGTCAAGGCTGTTCGGTTCTGGACGGTGGATGTCCGGAACTGGACGCACGCCCGCGCGTGGGTGCAATGATGCCCCCAAGGGAAGTGCGATCCAGGAACGCGGCTCACCCCGAAACAAGTGCAACGCGCGTGCCAAACGGGCGCTTGGGGAACCACGAGCGGCACATCGACCTCCAATGGTCGTTACTTGCAGGAACGACTCGAACATGGGTGAAAATACAGCTGCACCCGGGCCGGATTTTTCCGCCGGAATCAGCCTTTCCGAATTGTCGGACATCGGCACCATCGCGGGACGCGTAGGCGACGAGGCCGTTTTGCTGTCGCAGTTCGGCGGCCGATGGTTCGCGATCAGCGGCACCTGCACTCATTATGGCGCCGCACTCGCCGAAGGCCTCATCCAGGGCGAGCAGGTGCGCTGCCCGTGGCATCATGCCTGCTTCGATCTCAAAACGGGCGCCGTCTTGCGCGCACCCGCGCTCGACCCGCTCGATCGCTGGAAGGTCGAGGTCGATGGCGACCGCCTGGTCGTCCGCGAGAAGCTGAAGGAGCAAGAGCCCCAGCCCCGCCCGGCCGACGACGTGCGCAAGATCGTGATCGTCGGCGGCGGCGCGGCGGGGCTCGCCTGCGCGAAGGAGCTTCGGGCGCTTGGCTATCGAGGTGGGATCCTCATGCTGAGCGCGGACAAGGACCCACCGTGCGACCGGCCGAACCTCTCGAAAGACTATCTGGCCGGAAATGCACCCGAGGAGTGGATTCCGCTGCGCGGGGAGGATTGGTACCGCGACAACTCGGTCGAACTGAGGCTCGATTGCGAGGTGAGGTCGATCGATAGAGCCGCCCGCGCGGTCGTTCTGGCCTCCAATGAGCGCGTCAGCTTCGACCGCCTGCTGCTTGCCACGGGATCGGAGCCGCGCCGGCTCGGCGAAGAGGGTTTTGGCGGCGACAACGTGCTCACCCTTCGCACCCTCACCGATGCCCGGGCGATTATCGGACGGGCAAAAGCGGGAGCGAAGGTCGCAATCATCGGCTCGAGCTTCATCGGCCTCGAGGCCGCAGCGGCGCTCACCGCGCGCGGGCTGGACGTGGAGATCATCTCGCCGGAACATGTCCCGTTCGAGCGTGTGTTCGGGCACGAGATCGGCGCCTTCCTGATGGGTGTGCACGAAGCGAAAGGCGTTCGCTTCCACCTTGGTACCGTTGCCGCCCACTGCGACGAGAGCGGCGTTTCGTTGGCGTCTGGTGAAACGATCGCAGCGGACTTCATCCTGGTCGGAGTCGGCGTGCTGCCGCGGACCCAAATCGCAACGGCGGGGGGCCTGACCGTCAATGGCGGCGTGTGGGTCAACGAATATCTGGAGACGAGCTCGCCCGGCATTTTCGCCGCGGGCGACATCGCCGCCTATCCCGAGCCGATCACGGGCGAGCGGACGCGCATTGAGCACTGGACGGTCGCCGAGCGTCAGGGAACTACGGCCGCCGCCAACATGCTCGGGCTGAAGACGCGATATTCGAGCGCCCCCTTTTTCTGGACCGAACAGCATGGGGTGACCGTCCGCTACGTCGGGCACGCCCGCGATTTCGACGAAACCCGCGTCGAGGGAAAGATCGGCACCGGCGATGCCGGCTTTGTCGTGCGCTACTATCGAGAGGGGAAGCATCTCGCCTCAGCGACCGTCAATCGGGATCGCGACTGTCTCGAGGACGAGCTAAAGCTCGAAACGGCAAGCTGAGGGTTGATGCAGAAGCATCGCGGTCCTAGATCGCGCCGCGTTGGGGAGTAGCTTCCGGCAGTCATAAGGCCGGCATCGCGTCAACATACTTGCGCTTCGAGGCGCATGGCGTGACGGGCGGGCCATCCGCTTAGCGAGACCAGCACAATCCAGGACCTTCCGGGCATCCTGGAATGTGCTGTCTTGTGCCCGGCGGAGCTATTCTATGACTCCCGTTTCAATTGCCGTCCTCGCATTCAGCATGTCCGCGGACGCCTGCGCCGCAGCGATGGCCCGCGGCGCCGCCACGCGACCCCGCTTCCTGGCCGCCGTGAAGGGCGGGCTCGTCTTTGGTGGGATCGAGGCGCTGACGCCGCTGATCGGCTGGGCGCTCGGTCTTGCTGCGAGCCGCTATATCGCGGCGATCGACCATTGGGTCGCATTCACCCTGCTCGGCGTAGTGGGGTGGAAAATGGCGATCGAGGCGGTCGCGCGGATTGGCAAGACCGAGGCGCAAGACGAGGAGGCCCATCGCGGAGGGCTGCTGACGCTCGTCCTCACAGCCTTCGCGACCAGCATCGACGCCGCGGCCGTCGGGGTCACGCTTGCCCTCGTAAACGTCAACATCGTGTCGGTGGCCCTGGCGATCGGTGCGACCAGTTTCACGCTTGCGACGGCGGGGCTGATGGTCGGGCGGTCGTTCGGTGCGAGGTTCGGGCCCGTCATCGAGCTCGTCGGCGGCATCGGCCTGTTCGCGATTGGAACCGCCATCCTGCTCGAGCATACCGGCGTGATCGGCTGATCCCGGGGAACCTTACACCTCCGTCGCGACTCTTCCCTGAGAGAAGGGAGAGAGCGCATGTCAGAGCAGCATTCCCCGGTCTATTGGATCGACACATGTTCGCCCCCTCAATTTCCGCAGCTTGAGGGCGAGATCGATGTCGACGTCGCGATCATCGGTGGCGGGATTGTCGGGGCCAGCGCGGCGCGCTTCCTGAAGGACCAGGGCATGACGGTCGCGCTGGTCGAGGCCCGGCGGGTCGGCCAGGGCGTCAGCGGCAAGGCAACTGCCAAGGTGACCTCGCAGCACGGCATCACCTACCAGACGATCGAGAAGAAGTTCGGCGAGGACCGCGCGCGTCTCTACGCCGAAGCGCAGGAGACTGGCCTTCGAAAGATCATCGAGCTGTCACGAGCGCACGGCTTCGATGCCGACATCGAGCCGATGCCGGCATTCGTCTACACACGCGAGGAACGGCACGTCGAAGAGATCGAAAAAGAGGTCGAGATCGCGCAAAAGCTCGGGCTGCCTGCGAGCCTGACGCGCGACACCGGGCTCCCCTTCGACGTGCTGTCGGCGATGCGCTGGGAGAACCAGGCACAGTTCCACCCTTTGAAATATGTTGCGGGACTGGCGGCAACAATCCCCGGAGAAGGCTCCCAGGTTTTCGAGAACAGCCGTGTAACGGACTGGGACCCTCACTCCATCTCGACCGGTCGAGGTAAGGTACGCGCACGTCACGTGGTGATGGCAACAAACCTCCCGCTCGGCCAGGTCGGCCTTTATTACGCCACCAATTACGCCATGGCCGAGCCCGTGGTCGCAGCACCCATCAGCCGGGTGCCGCCAGCTTTCTACAAGAATGTCGAGCAGCCCGGCCATTCTATCCGTACCCATCGGCACAACGGGCGCACCTACGCGATTGCGGCGGGCTCTCACTTCAAGCCCGGCCACGTCGAGGAGGAGCAGAAGTATCTCGCCGATATCGAGCGCTGGCTCGGCGAGCATTTCGGCGCGGAGAAAATCGAATACCGCTGGGTCAACGAGGATTATTCGCCGATGGACGGTGCGCCTTTCATAGGCTGGTCGTCATCGGGCACCGACGACGCTTATCTGGTCGCGACCGGGTTCAACGCTTGGGGTTTCACCAATGGCACGGCAGCCGGGATGATCATCGCCGATCTCGCGGCAGGCCGCGACAATGCGTGGGTCGACCTGTTCGATGCGCGGCGGGTGAAACCGCTCGCCGGCGCCCGGGAATTCGTGAAGGAGAATGCGAGCGTCGCGGCGCACCTCATCGGCGGCTATACGTCGCGTAAGCCGAACTCCTACGACGAGCTCCGCCCCGGCGAAGCGGCGATCCTCAAGGTCGACGGCGACAATGTCGCGGCGTTCCGCGACGAGCAAGGCGAGATCCACGCCGTTTCGGCGGCTTGCTCGCACATGGGCTGCCTGCTCGGCTGGAACGCGACTGACCGGACCTGGGACTGCCCTTGCCACGGCTCGCGCTTTGCATTGTCAGGCGAGGTGCTGCACGGGCCGGCCGTCACGGCACTGAAGCCAGCAAAAAATGAAGCGCGCGAGGACCTACAATCCGAGACGCGATAGAACTCGCCGGGTAAGCGCAGCGCAATCGCTCCCGGCGAAGGGAAACGTGCCACTGAGAACCGTGGCGACTTCGGGTGCGAGCATTTCCTTGAGGCGGCGACGGCCGCGGAACAGGCGGGTCTTTACCGTCGCAACCGGGATGTCGAGGATCTCGGCCGTCTCCTCGCTGCTGAGGCCCTCGACCTCGCGCATCACGAACACCGTGCGGAACTGTTCGGGCAGTTCGCCCACCGCCTGCTCGAGGAGCTTGCGCACCTGTTCCCGGGCGAGCGCAACATCGGGGGATTCGGGCTCGGACCCGCGCATCAACGCGTCGCGATAATTGTCCAGCACGGCAACGCCCTCCTGTTCAAGGTGACGGCGGCGACGTTCCTCGGCGCGCCGCCTGCCGAGAGCCTCGTTGACGACGATCCGCGTCAACCAGGTCGACAAGGACGAGCGGCCCTCGAAAGCACCGATGTTCGCAAAAGCGGAGAGGTAGGCCGCCTGCACCGCCTCTTCTGCATCGGGGCGGCTCTTGAGGATGCTCCAGGCAGTACGGAACAGCCTTTGATTGTTCGCGCCGATGACCTTCTCGATCGCGCCGCGGTCCCGCGCCGCGCAGCGGCGCGCAAGCTCGGCGTCGTTGAGGTGCTCATGCTTCGGGGCAACCGGGGCCGTCGCCGTCATGGTCTCGCTCATTGGACCTGCAAAGTCCCATGCATGCCCGGATGATAGCGACAAACGAATGCAATTGCCCCGGTTTTTCCCATGACCATCTTCGCCCTGGCACCGGCGGGCAGGTCGACATCGAAGCTATGGTCCTTCGCAGTCGCGCTGTGACGAAGGAAGTCCTTGTTCACCCAGACAATTACGTCACCCTTGTGGAGCGGCGCGGGCAATGGACCGAACCTCATCTTGTCGATCACGACCGTAAAGGTACGCGGGGCGGCGAACGCCGGCGATGCGCACAGCATCGCCGCCCCGACAGTTGCGGCCGACCGGGCAAAGTGCCGCAAGAACATGCTTATTTGACTTCCTTCGCGACCTGTTCGGCGTGGTGCTGATGCTCACGGAACAAGGTCAGGCCCGTCTTCAGGAGCGACTTCAGCTCGTCGTTCTTGGCGCTCGGGATCAGGGTCGATTCCAGCGCGCCGTTGACAGTCTTGTGAAAGGCAATCTCGTTGTCGATGTAGGCGCGGTCGAACGAAGCGCCGCTGAGCTTCGCGAGGCGCGCACGAGCGGCGTCCGCGCCTTTGGTGAGGCTTGTGCTCGTCGGGTTCGCTTCCGGCGTCACGTGCAGCTTTTTCACGAGCGCAAGCGCCTTGCCATTCACGGCCTCATGGTCGCGAACCATCTGCTGGGCGAACGAACGGATGGCCTTGTTGTGCGACTTGGCAAGGGCCTGCTTGCCGGCGGCGACGTCGAGACTGCCGGCGGTATAGGCAATATGGGCGATCTGCGGGTCGGTCGGCGCATCGGCAGCGATTGCCGGGGCGGCCATCCCCAGGAACGCGGCGGCTGAAAAGAGAGCAATTTTCGAAAGCATTGGATCATCCCCGCGAGAAAGGCACCTTCATCGAGGTGTCGCTCCATTGGATGCCATTTCTGACGGAAGGTTCCCGAAGGGTCGCGACCGGCATTGCAGGGGGCGTGCCGCCGGCCCCGTCGGCCGCTGCTGGAGGGAGTTAGCTGGTGGCCCGCGTACGGACCGGCGAGAAACGCTGCGAGGTCCTGCGTGCGGCAGCCGATCTGTTCGAACAGCATGGCTGCGACCGCTGCTCGATGGCTGCCTTGTCGGAACGCCTCGGCGGATCCAAGGCCACGCTCCGAAGAGGTGAAGAAGGCCGTCAATGCGGCCGCTGACGCGTTCCTGACGCTTTACGGCGCGGACGCCGATGCGGCTCCCAAAAAGAAGGCCAGGAAGCGCAGCTAGCTAGCGGCTGACGAGCTCGGCAGCCCTCAACGCTAGCTCGGTGCGGTTTTCGACGCGGAACTTGTCGAAAATCGCGTGGAGATAGACCTTCACCGTACCTTCGGTAACGCCGAGCTCGGCTGCGATGTCACGGTTGCGAAGACCCTGGCGCACGAGCTCGATCAGCTCGCGCTCGCGGCGGGTCAGCGGCGGCGCAAGCGCCGCACGCTGCTGCGCCTGGCGCGTGCGCTCCGCGATTTCGGGATCGATCCAGCGATCGCCGGCGACGACCGCTTCCATCGATTCCATGAGAAGGCCCGGGTCGGAGGTCTTCAGAACCATTCCCTCCGGCTCCAGTTCGTCCGCAGTCAGAAGCTGCGACTCGTCCATGCCGGCAGTCAGAAGGATCACCTTCGGCCGCGACCGCGCGCGGGTCATTCGGCGGAGGACATCGAGCCCCGAGGAGTCGGGCAGGTGAACGTCGAGGAGGACGAGATCGGGCTTGAGGCTCTGGATCTGCCTGCTCCCTTCAGCAGCAGTCCTGGCGCGGCCCAGCAACTCGTAATCGGTCTCGCGCAAAAGCATCTGGAGCGCCTGACCGATCATTGGATGGTCGTCGACGAGAAGAACTCGAGTCATGCCGCTACTCCTCCAAGAGGGAGACTGATTAAGATGTTGGTCGATCCAGGCTGCGAATCCAGCCGGATCGAGCCGTGAGCGCGCTCGACCCGCTCCTTGAGAGACCAGGGCGTCGAGGCCGAGACTCCGTTTGCTTTGGGAAAGCCCGCGCCGTTGTCGGCCACGCGCATTTGCAATTGGTGGTTCGCGATGGCCAGGCCGACGTCGATCCGCTTGGCGCCACCGTGGCGAACTGCGTTGGCAACGGCCTCTCGCAACATCTGCTGCAGGTCGAGCTGGAGGCGGATGGGCACCGCGCCGGCTTTACTGTCCGCAGTCACGTTGCAGTCTACCGACCATTGCTGGCTGAGCCGCTCGGCAAGGGCACGAAGCTCTGCGACGGCGTCGGCGAGGTCGAGCTCGCGGTCGCGGCGCAAGGCGAGGAGGAACCCCCGGATCTCGCTCTGCTCCTCGACTAGGAGGCGCTTCAGCTCGTCGAGCTCCGCACCGATTTTAGAATCTGCGGCGGCCCGCTTGATGGCTTCCACCCGGAAGGCGGCGCCGGCGAGGAACTGGACGATGCTGTCGTGAACGTCGCGCGCGAGCGAGAGGCGCGTGCGTGCCGCCGCGCCGCTCTCGATTGCCTCGAGCAGTGCACCTCGATCGAGTATCGTACCCGCGGCGCGCCCGAGCTCACTCCCGAACTCGATATATTCGGTGGAGAGGTCGCGGATGCCCCACAACACCAACCAGCCCTGGTGCGTTCCGGTTTGGACCTGCGTCGCGAGTCCCTGCGTGAGGCCGAGCTGCCGGGCCTCGTCGACATCGAGAAGAGCTGCGGCGTCCTTGAACTCGAAGGGTCCCTCAGGAAAACGGAAGAGCGCGCGGTTGCGCCCGACATCGAACAGGAACGTCGAACAGCAGTCCGCCCGGACCAGCGCCCGGTCGAGCGTGAAGGCGCGCTGTTCGCCGCTGGCGAACGTGAGCCCGTCGACGGCATCTTCGTCCCGGTGGGCAAGAAGCAATGCGCCCCCTGTTGCACGCGTTGCCCGAACCGGAAATTCGAGAGCGCGAGCAAGCGGGTTCGAGGAATGGTCGAGACCAAGCTCGATATCGAATGGAACGTAGAGCCGCGTGCCTCGCTGGTGGATGCCGAACCAGATAAGAAGAAGCGACAGGATCACGAGATAGCCCGCGCGGACGACGAACCGTTCAAGCTCGAATCCCCCGCTGCCGGTCACGAGAAGGCCCGCGCTCATGTAGAGCACAACCAGCGAAACTGCCGTCAAAGCCGTTTCGCGCCACCCCCACCGAATTGCTGCCGACAGCAACGGGAGGACGAAAAACAGAAAGAACGGACTGGTCGAGCTGTTCGTCGAGAAAACGATCGCGGTGAACACCGCCATGTCCACCGCGTGCATGACGACTGCGAGACGAGCATCCAGCCACCAGTTGCGCCATGTTGCAGCAGCGATGGCAATGACCGCGACGGAATAGACGAAAAGCAGCGTGTAGGTGCCGAAGATCTGCGGCTGGAGTTCTGAGCGATTGAGGCGAACCGCAACCAGGAACAGGATGACGAGCATCACCCGGCCGAGCGTGATCACTCGGCCGCTCTGATATTTAAACAGGTTCTGGAGGTCAGCCAGCTGGCGCAGAGGACTTCCCCTGACATGTTCGTCGCCGGCAATGTAACCCTAACGCAAGCTTAGGTAAAATCGGCGAAAAACGCGCCGTCATAACATCCTTTAATGTCGCTGCCAGCAACTGGCCCTAGCAAGGCTTCATGACCGAGAGCCACCCCCAGGATTATTACAGGAGGCGCGCGGAGGAAGAGCGCGCCGCGGCCGAACATGCCAACGACGAGCGCGCGGCGCAGTCCCATCGCGAGCTCTCGGACCAGTACGAGAAACTGGCGACTAGCGACGATCGGCCGAGCGGCGATGACCAACAGAGGGATGAACCTGGCATCGCTTCGAAGGAGTTCCGGATCGTTCCGTAAAGGCCGCATGGCGGTTCGTGCATCCATAAGCCTGAATTATGACTTGGGCCGGCGCTTTCGTTGGCCGCGCCCTTCCCGCGCACTGTAAGAGCGCGGGCGATCGCGGACGCCAACGAAAGGCTGGCTTATGACTGATTCAACCGGATGGACAGCTGAACTGGGTGTGCTGGGCACCGGGCGCATGGGTTCGCGCCTCGCCGCGATGTTCGCCAAAGCGGGTCGCAACGTCGTGCTCGGATCGCGCGATTCCGACCGGGCCGCGGCAATCGTCGGCCAGCTTGGGCTGCCGAGGCTCCGGTCTGGCTGCTACGCGGATGCGGTCCGCGCTCCCGCAGTCCTCCCGGCCGTGTTCATGCGCGACGGCCTGCTCGACCTGCTGGAGCGCTATTGCTCGGCGCTTCGGGGAAAGCTGCTGGTCGACATCAGCAACCCCTTCAACGCTGACTACAGCGATTTCGTGACGCCGTGGGACACGAGCGGCGCGGAAGTGCTCCAGCGGCGCTTTCCGCAGGCGCGCGTCGTCGGCGCGTTCAAGAACGTATTCTGGGAAGTGTTCGATCATCCGCAATTCGGTGACGTCCTCAGCGATGTCCTCGTGACCGGTGACAATCCGGAAGCCAAAGCTGAATTCATGGAGCTCGCTGAAGGAACGCCCTTCCGATACCTCGACGCGGGACCGCTAAGCCGCAGCCGGACGATCGAGCGGCTGACATTCATTACCAGTAGCCTCGGCCAGCAACTCAATTCCTATCCGCGCATGAACTGGCGGCTGCTTACGCAGCCCGAAAGCGAAGCGGCCTAGCCGGCCATGCGCTTTGCGCCGAGGCCCGTGACCATCTGATTGGCACGCTCGTAAGCAAGCGGCTTTCCGAACAGATAGCCCTGGATCGTGTCGCAGCCGAGTTCGCGCATGCGCTCGAAGTCCTCGGCGGTCTCGACGCCTTCGGCCGTAACGGACATGCGGAAGCTCTTGGCGAGCTGCACGATCGACTGGATGATCGCGACGTTCTCGGGCCGCGACCCAGCCTCGCGGACGAAGCTGCCGTCGATCTTCAGCTTGTGGAAAATGGCCTTGTTCAGATAGCCGATCGCTGAATAGCCGGTGGCGAAATCGTGGAGCGCGATGCCGACGCCGAGCGCGCGAAGGCGCTTCAGGACATCGAGCGTCGAGCCATTGTCACCGAGGAACACGCCTTCGGTGACCTCGAGCTCGATCCGGTTGCCGGCGAGCTTGTGACGGGCGAGCGCTTCGCTGACGACATTGGGCAGGTTCGGCTGGATCATTTGCTTGGGGCTGATGTTGAGCGCGACGTTGATCGGGTCGGGCCAGGTCGCTGCGGCCCTGCACGCCTCGTCGATGACCCACTCGCCGATCGCCGCCATCAGCCCGGTCTCCTCGGCTACCGGGATGAAGACATTGGGCGGCACGAAGCCGCGCTGTGGGTGGTTCCAGCGGATGAGCGCTTCGAAGCCGACGAGCTTTTGCGATTTTGCGTTGATCAGCGGCTGGAACACGAGATGGAACTGCTTCGACGCGATCGCACTCCGCAGATCGGTCTCGAGGCGGACGCGGTCTTCCTGCTCCGACTGCAGCTCGGACGAGAAATAGCGCGCGACGCCGCGGCCCGCGTCCTTCGCCTGGTAGAGCGCGAGATCCGCCTTGAGGATGAGATCGTCGACGGTGGCCCCGTCGATCGGACCGAACGCGCAACCGATCGATACGCCGATGCGAATCTCGGTCTGGTCAATCATATAGGGTTCTTTGATCGACTGGATGATCCTGTCGGCGAGAGTCTCGACCTTCTTGCGGCTCTGCGCATCGGCGATGACGATCGCGAACTCGTCGCCGCCCATCCGGCCGACCGTGCCGTGCGGACCGACCTCGTCGACGAGGCGCTTGGCGACGGCGCGGAGGACCGCGTCGCCCTTCGGGTGGCCGAAGGTGTCGTTGACCGGCTTGAAGCCGTCGAGGTCGAGGAACATGATCGCGCAGGGCACATTGCCGCTCGTGGCCCCGCGCAGCGCCTCGCCGAGGAGCTGACGGACCCGGCCGCGATTGGGAAGGCCGGAGAGGACGTCGACATTGGCAAGATGCGTCAGCCGCTCCTGCGTCTGGCGGATCTCGGTGATGTCGGAACCGACCCCGCGAAACCCTTCGAAGCGGCCGGCGGTGTCGATGATCGGGTCGCCAGCCATCGAGACCCAGCGGATGCCGCGCGGCGTTCCGAGCTCCATCTCGAGCGCATTGAAAGGCTGCCTTTCGAGCAGGACCCGGCCGAGCTCCGCATTTCCGCCAAGCAGCGCCGGCAACGAATGGCCGATGAGCTGCCCGGCGGGCTTGCCGAGCAACGTACTCATGCGCGAACTGATGTAGGTGACGCGGTTCTCGCCATCGACGGACCATAGCCAGCCAACGCCGCGCTGCTCATACTCCTGAAGCAAGAGGCTCGCGCTCTCGCTCTGGGTACCCACGTCGGCGTTCATCTTGAGCTGATGAAAGGCCCAGCGAGCGACGGTGAGAATGCCGGTGATCGAAACGCCGAGCGTGAACAATATCGACAGCATATGCTGGAACGGTACGGTGTGTCGCGCGACCAGCAACGAGCCGCCGACCGCGCAGGTGAAGGCGATCATCCAGGCCAGCGCACACTGCGGCACGACCACGAGGCCGAGGCCGGCGATGCCGAGGCCCGCCATCACCGAGGCGGCAATGACCTGGGTGCCCGGATCAAGCGTCGGGAAAACATAGAGGGGAACGCTCAAGAACGTGAACGCGCGGAGCGCGACCTCGCCGACCAGCACCCAATATGGAACCCGGCGTCCGGATCGTCCGACGCAGGTGATGGACTGGGTGCGGGCAAGCTGCATTGCAGCGAAGTTTGCAATCCCGACGGCGGCTGCCCACGGCAGGAGCAGGGTCGGCGATACGACGCCCCATAGGTCGGCGATCATCATCAGGGCAGCGACGACGTTGGCGGCCGCGAAGAAGGGCGCGAGCTGGGCACGTGAGATGAGCTGCACGTCGCGCAGCGGCGTATTCTCGGGCTCAACGCCACGTGCGGCAAGGCCGGCCGACTCCCCACCGGGAAGTCGAGCGGAAATCAAACGCTTGTACCTGTCAGGAGCTTCGTACATCCGCCCGCCGTTCCAATCCGATCAGCGGCTTATCCAAAGAGAGTTGAAGCCGAGTTAAGACGTTTGGACGACCTTGCTAATCCAGGTGAGCGTTACTGGCCCGGGTTAAGCCGCGCGTAACCAAGCCCGGCGCTCGCAATGACGCTGAGGCGCCTCTATATCTCGACGCATGGCGACCGACAGCGCGACCCTCGACCGACGAGCCGCCACCCATCGCCGCGCGTCCGATGCGCCGAAGATTCAGTCACCGGCCGAGCCGATTGCGCGCGGGATGGGGTTGGACCAGCCCTTTTTCGAGGACAAGAACCGAGCTTTTTGGATTCTGCAGTCGATTGGCTGGAGCGGCTATTTCTTCCTGAGGTCGCTGTCGGGCTTCGCCAACTCGATGGGCTGGATGTATCTTGTCCATACGCTCCTCCTGACAGCGACGGGCTACTCCCTGACCCTGCTGATGGCGTCACTGTTCAGGCGGCTCATCAAGATGATGCCGGTCTGGACGCTGATTTTATCGCTCCTCGCCGTGGTTGTGTCTTCAATGACCTTCTCGGTCATCGAGACGTGGAGCGTTTCGACATTCCTGAAACCCAACTTCCGGCCCGTCGGAATCGAGTACCTCGGCGCGATCCTGCTCAACTTTTCGCTGCTCGCGGCGTGGACGGCGCTTTATTACGGGATCAATTACTTCCTGCTGCTGGAAAACGAGATCCGGCAGCGCGAGAAGCTGGAGGGCCAGGCGTCCACGGCGCAGCTCGCGATGCTGCGCTACCAGCTCAATCCACACTTTCTGTTCAACACGCTGAATTCCATCTCGACGCTGGTGCTCCTGAAGCAGACCGAACGCGCGAACGCCATGCTCGCGCGGCTCTCGTCGTTCCTAAGGTACACGCTCGCCAACGAGCCGACCGCGAAGGTGACGCTGGCGCAGGAGGTCGAGACCCTGAAGCTCTATCTCGAGATCGAGAAGATGCGGTTCGAGGACCGGCTTCGGCCGCACTTTCGGATCGAGTCCGAGACGATCGGAGCAAGGCTTCCATCGCTATTGCTGCAGCCGCTGATCGAAAATGCTATCAAATATGCGGTCACGCCGGCCGAGAACGGGGCCGACATATGGATTACTGCCACTCGCGAGGGACAGGCCGTACGGATCGAGGTCTCCGACAATGGCATTGGAGAAGGCGCCGAAATTGCTGCCAGCCCGTCGACTGGAGTCGGTCTGGCGAACATCCGCGACAGACTGTCGCAGGCCTATGGCGGCGGACATCGCTTCGAGACCAGACAGAACGAGCAAGGGGGCTTTAGCGTTATCTTGGAAATTCCCTACGAAACCGGAGACAAGGCCTGATGACCATCCGGACCATTTTGGTCGATGACGAACCCTTGGCGACGCAGGGGCTGCAGCTTCGCCTGCAGGCCTTCGACGACGTCGAAATTGTCGCCACGGCGGCGAATGGCCGCGAGGCGATCCGCCAGATCAAGACACACAAGCCCGACCTCGTCTTCCTCGACATCCAGATGCCGGGATTTGACGGTTTCTCGGTGATCCAGGGCCTGATGGACGTCGAACCGCCGCTCTTCGTTTTTGTGACCGCCTATGGCGAGCACGCTCTTCGCGCCTTCGATGCACAGGCAGTGGATTATCTCATGAAGCCGGTCGACGAGGATCGGCTGGCTGCAACGATGGATCGTGTGCGGCAGCGATTGACCGAGAAGCGAAGCGCCGAGGAGTCGGAAAGGCTCAAGGAAGCGCTTGCCGAGCATGCACCCGAAGCTGCCGAGGAACTGGCAGACGCGGCACCCGAAGGTCCGGCCGCGAACCGCTACGAGAAGATGATCAACATCAAGGATCAGGGGCAGATCTTCCGCGTCGACGTCGATACGATCGAGCGGATCGATGCCGCCGGCGATTACATGTGCATCCAGACGGGCGACAACACCCTGATCCTGCGCGAAACGATGAAGGATCTCGAAAAGAGGCTCGACCCGCGCCGCTTCCAGCGAGTGCACCGGTCGACCATCGTCAACCTTGATCTCGTTCGACAGGTGAAGCCGCACACCAACGGCGAATGCTTCCTGGTTCTCGATTCGGGCGCGCAGGTGAAGGTGTCGCGAAGCTACCGTGACGTGGTCGCGCGTTTCGTCCACTGAGAGGAAGAAGGACCCGCCCCACGCATGAGCGGAGGCGGGTCCCCTTGGGCGCCGGAGCCGGAGGTCGATGACCAAGCCCCGGCACGCCCGAAATAACTCGTGTTAACGAAAATTCAACGAGAAATCCGCGCCGCTCTGGATCAAAGGGCGATCGGCAGGCGGACAGTCACGCTCGTGCCGACGCCGACGGTGCTGCGGATGTCGAGCGACCCGCGATGACGCTCGATGATATGCTTGACGATGGCAAGGCCGAGCCCCGTTCCGCCGCTCTCGCGGCTGCGCGCCGCATCGACGCGGTAAAAGCGCTCGGTGATTCGCGCCAAGTGCTCGCGGGGGATGCCGGGGCCGTGGTCGACAACCCTCACGAGGACCCACGAGTCAGTCTTCTCGGCAATTACGTCCACCTTCGCGCCGGGCTCGTCGCAGCCGTAACGCAGCGCATTGCTGATGAGATTGTCGAGCACCTGGAGGATCTCGCCACGGTCGCCGCGGACGGACGGAAGACGACTGGGTACGTCGATCCGGACTTCGCACGTCCGGCGCACGTGAGCGCTGTTTGCAACCGCAGTCTCGAGGATCTCGGCAATATCGACACGCCCGTTGGGCGCAATGAACCTGTCGGCCTCGATGCGCGACAGGCTCATCAGGTCCTCGATGATGCGGAGCATCCGCCGCGCTTCGTCGCGGATCGTTCGGCCGAAGCTGGTTCGAAGGTCCGGCGAAAGATCCCCCTCCTCGGTCATCGTTTCGGCATAGCCGACGATCGTCGAAAGCGGCGTGCGCAGCTCGTGGCTGGCGTTGGCAACGAAGTCGACGCGCATCTTCTCGGCCGAAACCGCATCCGACCGGTCGATCATCCTCACCAGTACGGCATCGTGCCAAAGACGACGAATGAGGAGCCGCCAGGATCGGCCCGGCTCGACGATGCCGGTCGCGTCAATCTCACCCGACCCGTGCTCGAGGATCAGTCCGAGCGCATGCGGATGGCGAATGGCGAGGCGCACGTCCCGCCCGTGAACTCGGGCGCCGAGGAGCTGGCGCGCAGGTTCGTTCGCATAGCGCACGACACCTCGCTCCACGACGAGTGCCGGTTCGTCGAGCGCATCCACCAATCTGCGTTCGTTGTCGCCAAGAGGAACCATGAAGGCCTCTGTAGCGAATTGGCGAGGATCGACCACGGTCAGCAAGTTGCCCCCTCACCGGCCGGATGAGGGGGCCGCCTTTCGGGCCGAAGGGGAGAGAAGGCCCGAAAGGCGGATTTGAACATCGAAGGTCAACCTTCCCCTGCTCTCTCCGGTTACACGACCATGACCTTCAGGCGTCGGCCATGCGACAGCGGCCGCGCCTGGTGCAAAAAAATCGCTAGAGGCTGAGGCTCAGCGCCGCGTAGGCGACATTGTCGCTGCTGTCCTCGCCGTGGCGGACGAATCCGTGCTGGTTCATGTAGCCGAATTCGCCATTGAGCCTCTTGTTTATGGGCGCCGAAATGGTGACGAGGTTGCGGACACGATCGAGGCCGCTTTGCCGTTGGAAGCTCGTCGTATTGAGGTTGAAGAAGGGCTCGCTACTGAGGTTGAGCGCTGCCTTTCCCATCAGCGGCACGGAGTATTTGACATAGGGCCGCAGTCGCCAGCCGGTGCCGTCCGTGTGCTCGCGCCAGCGCTGCTCCAGGCGCATGCGCGCGTTGAGCTTTCCTGAACCGATCTTCGCGATGTTGTCGAACGTGACCTGCTCGCGCGCACGGCGTTCCATGACGGTGAAGTCGCCGCCCGCATATTGCGGATTGTGGACGTAGCCACCCCACAAGGTGATGTCCTTCGTGATTCGGTAGCCGATGAGGCTCGTCGCCTCGATTTCGTACAGCCCGTCGCGATTGCTGCTGAACCGACCGACCAGCTCCTCGGAGAAGCGCCACTTGTCGCCGAGCTTCACGCTCGCCGAGCCGGTGGTCCAGATCTGGTTGTCCGAGCTCGCCAGTGCCGGAGTCGAGGCGCCGGCCGCCGCTGCGATCAGCAGGATTTTGTACGTATCGAATTTCATCTGCGTCCCTTCCCCGCTCCTGTTGGACGGCGACACCGACATTTTCATGAAAGAGAGACTGCAGTTTTGTGACAGCCTCTTACCAGAGTGTCGTCAGCAGATAGAACAGGGCACCGACCGCTGCGGATGCGGGAATGGTGATGATCCAGGCGACCATGACGTTCTGGGCAACGCCCCAGCGAACCGCGGATGCGCGGCGAGCGGCTCCGGCTCCGATGACGCAGCCAGTGATCGTGTGCGTCGTCGATACCGGAATGCCGTAATAGGAAGCGGCGAACAGCATCGTCGAGCCGCCGAGCGAGGCGCTGAAACCCTGGTGCTGGTTCAGTTTCGTAATCCGCGTTCCCATCGTCTCGATGATGCGCCAGCCGCCGGTCAGCGTACCAAGACCGATCGCGACATAGCAGCTGAGCGCAACCCAGTGCGGCACGTGGAACTCGCCATGGAGGTAGCCCGTCGAGTAAAGGAGGACGCTGATCACCCCCATGGTCTTCTGGGCGTCGTTCAGGCCGTGGCCCAGCGAATAGGCGCCCGCCGAAACTAGGTGAAGGCCGCGGAAGGTTCGCTCGGCCCCGCTGGCGGTGGCGCGCACGCCGAGCCAGCTCGTCGCGAGCATGACCAACATCGTGAGGATCAAGCCCAGCGTCGGCGACAGGACGATCGCGATCAGAGTCTTGTTCAGCCCCGTCCACTGGATGCCGGACATGCCCGCATGCGCAACGCCGGCCCCGATCAGGCCACCGACGAGCGCGTGGCTCGACGAGGAGGGGATGCCCTTGAGCCAGGTCACGACATTCCAGAACATCGCACCGACAAGGGCGCCGAAGACGACGGCTGGCGTCACCAGGTCCTTGTCGATGATGCCCTTGCCGATCGTGTCCGCGACCTTGTGTAGCGCTGGCCATTTCAGGGCGAGAAAATAAGCGGCGAAATTGAAAAAGGCAGCGAACGCCACCGCTGCGGCAGGGCTGAGGAGCCTCGTGCCGACGACTGTTGCAATCGAGTTGGCCGCGTCATGAAGGCCATTGAGGAAGTCGAACGCGAGCGCGACGACGATGAGGCCGACCAGCAGCGGGAACGCCAGCTCGTGCATCAGGCGTGGTCGATGACGATGCCGTCGATCTGGTTCGCGACGTCCTCGAAAGCGTCCGCGACCCGTTCGAGGTTCTTGAACACCTCGCGTGCGACCGCGAACTGCAGCGGGTCGGCACGAGCGGTCTGGAATGCTCGTTTCAGGCCGACTGCATGCATTTCATCCGCCTTGCCCTCCAGGCTGACCAGCCTGCCGGTGAGATCGTGCAGCTTCGTCCCGTTGGAGGACACGTTGCGCAGCAGCGGCACTGCCCGGGACGTAACGTCGGCCGCCTCCGAAATGAGCTTGATGATCTCCTTCATCTCGGGGCGGAGCTCGCGCAGCTCATAGAGGTCGATCGCTCGCGCCGCGGCTAGCATTTCGTCGATCGCGTCGTCCATCGAGCCGATCAGCGAGGTGATCGAACCGCGATCGAACGGCGTCAGGAAGGTCTTGCGGACGGCAGTCAGGACCTGGCGGATGATATCGTCCGCGTCATGCTCGCGATCCTGGATCGCCTGCAGCGCCTCGTTCGGCGAGCCGCCTTCGTTCGCGAGTTTTTGCAATGCCTCGGCGGCCGCGACCAGCGTCGCGGCGTGCGCTTCGAACATCCCGAAGAAATCACCCTTTTGCGGCAACAGCCGCTGGAACCAGCCGAACATCCGACCCCCTGTCGTGGCAGGCGGCCTTACTGTGGCCGGCGCATGGCGGCAACCGTTTGCCGCTCAGCCCTCGGCGTCCAGCGAGTAACCGGCGGACCGCACGGTTCGGATGAGGTCTGGCCGGTTTCCCATATTCAGTGCCTGGCGGAGGCGGCGGACGTGGACATCCACCGTCCTCACGTCGATGTCGGGATCGTGGCTCCAGACGGTGTCGAGGAGCCGCTCGCGGGAGAAGACCCGGCCGGGATGCTCGAGCAAGTGCTTCAGGAGGCGGAACTCGGTCGGGCCGAGCGTGACCGGCTCGCCGTCCCTGCGGACCCGGTGCGCAGCGACGTCCATCTCGACGTCGGCATAGGCCAATTGCTCACCTGCGAGTGCCGGTCGCACGCGCCGGATGACGGCGCCGACGCGCGCAACCAGCTCGCGCGGGCTGAACGGCTTGGTCACATAATCATCGGCGCCGGTTTCGAAGCCGCGGATCCGGTCCGCTTCCTCACCGCGCGCGGTCAGCATCATGATCGGAATATTCGCCGTCGTCTGCCGACGGCGCAGACGGCGGCAGACTTCGATCCCGCTGACGCCCTCGATCATCCAGTCGAGAAGGATGATGTCGGGCCTCACCTCATCGACGAGGATGAGGGCCTCCTCCCCGTCACCGGTGCGTGTCACGTGGTAACCCGATTTTTCGAAGTGATAGGTGACAAGATCGGCGAGCGCGCGGTCATCCTCGACGAGCAGAAGGCGTGGGCTGGCCATATTACCTCGGCGATTTCCCGGGCCTTTCGGCCATGTGCTGACCGGACGCGGCATAATAGACCATCTCGGCGATGTTGGTGGCGTGATCGCCGACACGCTCGAGGTTCTTGGCGACGAACAAGAGGTGCGCCGACTGACCGATATTGTGCGGGTTCTCCATCATGTAGGTCAGCAGGGTCCTGAAGATGGACTCGTAGAAATCGTCGACCGCACTGTCGCGTTCGCAGACGCGGACGGCCGCCTCGGCATCTCGCTCGACGAATGCATCGAGCACATCATGGACCATGCCGGTCGCGATCCGCGCCATTTCCGGAAGGAGCGACAGCGGCTCGATCTTACCTGCGCTTTCGAGCAGCGGGACGCGCTTCGCTATGTTTTTCGCATAGTCGCCGATGCGTTCGACGACGCTTGAGATCTTGAGCGCGGCAACGACGTCGCGAAGGTCGCCGGCCATCGGTGCACGCAGCGCGATCAGCTGGACTGCTCGCCGTTCCGCCTCGACCTCGAGAGCATCGAGCTTCTTGTCGTCCCGAACGACGAGCTCGGCGGCCTCGGTGTCGCGCTGGACGAGGCAACGCATCGCCTCGCCAATCGCATGCTCGGCAAGTCCGCCCATCTGGCTGATGAGCGCGCGAAGCCGTTCCATGTCCTCGTCGAAGGCCTTGAGCGTGTGTCCGATTGCTTGCTCCATCATTTCGCTCCGATCAGCCGTAGCGGCCGGTAATATAGTCGGTGGTCCGCTGCTGGCGCGGGTTCGTGAAGATCTGCGACGTCTTGCCGTATTCGATCAGCTCGCCGAGGTGGAAAAAAGCCGTGCGCTGCGACACGCGCGCCGCCTGCTGCATGTTGTGCGTAACGATCGCGATTGCGTAACGGCCGCGAAGCTCGTGGATCAGCTCCTCGATCTTGGCCGTGGCGATCGGGTCGAGCGCCGAGCAGGGCTCATCCATAAGGATCACTTCGGGATCCACCGCGATTGCGCGCGCAATGCAAAGCCGCTGCTGCTGGCCGCCCGAGAGAGCTGTGCCGCTCTCGTGAAGGCGGTCCTTCACCTCGTCCCATAGCCCTGCGCGCTTGAGCGAGCGCTCGACGATATCGTGGAGCTCCGACTTGTTTCGCGACAGACCGTGGATGCGCGGGCCGTAGGCGACGTTCTCGAAGATCGATTTCGGGAACGGATTGGGCTTCTGGAACACCATGCCGACACGGGCGCGAAGCTGGACGACGTCCATGTCGGGGCCGTTGATGTCCTCGTTGTCGAGCTCGATCCGGCCGGTCACCCGCGCCGTGGGGATCGTGTCGTTCATGCGATTGAGGCAGCGAAGGAACGTTGACTTGCCGCAGCCGGAGGGACCGATGAATGCCGTCACCCGGTCCTCGTAGATCTTGATCGAGATGTCCTTCAGCGCTTGCTTCTCGCCGTAGAAGACGCTGACCTTGTCGGCGCTCATCTTCGGCTCCTGGCCCGCGTCGAGGTCCTCGACCGACCGCTCGTCGAACGTCGATTGGCGTGGCACGTCAATGCGCGGCGCCGGCTCGGACGCGCCGGTGACATCGTCGGCAACGGACGGGCCCTGCTCGTGGGCGCCGGCGGCAATCGCCGCCGACGGCGAGGGAAATGGCGTCGGCGTAATCGGCATTTTTTCTTTCATATCCATCACCAGCGGCGCTCGAAGCGATTGCGAAGGAAGATTGCGAGGCCGTTCATGACCAGCATGAACAGCAACAGGACGATGATTGCGGCGCTCGTCTTCTCAACGAACCCACGGTCGACCTCGTCTGACCAGAGAAAAATCTGGACGGGAAGAACGGTCGCCGGCGAAGCAATCCCTCCAGGAGGCGCGGCGATGAATGCGCGCATGCCGATCATCAGCAGCGGCGCAGTCTCGCCAAGCGCGCGGGCCATCCCGATGATCGTCCCGGTAAGAATGCCCGGCAACGCGAGCGGCAGGACATGATGGAACGTCACCTGCATCTTCGATGCTCCAACGCCGAGGGCCGCGTCACGGATCGACGGCGGCACCGTCTTGATGGCGTTGCGGCCAGCAATGACGATGACGGGCATTGTCATGAGCGCGAGCGTCATGCCGCCGACCAGCGGCGCAGAACGCGGCAGGTTCATCACGTTCAGGAACACGGCGAGGCCAAGCAGGCCGAAGATGATCGACGGCACCGCCGCGAGATTGTTGATCGAGACCTCGATCGCGTCGGTCCACCGGTTCCTGGGTGCAAATTCCTCGAGGTAAACGGCGGCAAGAACCCCGATCGGGAAGGCAAGGATGATGGTGACGAGGATCGTCAGGAACGTACCCTTAAGCGCCCCGAAGACTCCGACTGCCGAGGGATCCGTCGAGTCCGAGCCGGTCAGGAACCTGGTGTTGAAGCTCCGCCGCAGGGCGCCGTGCTGCTGGAGCGCGCTGACCAGGCGCTCGGAACGCTCGTCGCCCTTGTCCTTGGCGGCGATGTCGATGTTGCTGGCAACGGGAAGCCAGAGCTCCGTCTTCGCCGTCAGCATGTCCGGGTTGCTAACGATCGCTGCGGCGAGCCGGCCGACGGCGGCGCCGCTGAACATCTGCGCGGCGTCCGGGCCGAATTCGATGGCGGCTGCCTTGGAGATCGCCCCTTCAAGGTCCGCACCGGCAACGGTCTGCGCTGCATCGGGACCGTGGAGCGCCGCTGGATCCAGGAACAGGTCGGTCTTCGCAAAGTCGATCGACAGCTTCGCCTCGTGATGAACGAAGCCGCCAAGACCCTTGGCCGCCATGGTCGTGAGAAGGAAGGCGAGGAAGAGCACCGACAAGGCGATCGCTGCCAGCCCCAGCCCGCTGAACAGCCGCTCGGACGCGTAGCGGCGGCGCACGCGCTTGCGCATGGCCTCGTCCGTCCAGCGAGAGTTTGTGATGCTATTCATATTGTTCGCGGTACCGGCGCACGATCTGGAGTGCGATAAGGTTGAGAAGGAGAGTGATCAGGAACAAGGCGAGGCCAAGCGCGAAGGCGGCGAGCGTCTTGGCGCTGTCGAACTCCTGGTCGCCGGTCAGCAACTGGACGATCTGGACGGTGACGGTAGTCACGCTCTCAAAGGGGTTTGCGGTCAGGTTCGCCGAAAGGCCGGCGGCCATGACGACGATCATCGTCTCGCCGATCGCACGGCTCACGGCAAGCAAGATGCCCCCCATCACTCCTGGAAGTGCAGCGGGAAGAAGCACCTTGCGGATCGTCTCCGAGGTCGTGGCACCCATTGCGAGGCTGCCGTCGCGCATCGCCTGCGGCACGGCAGCGATGGAATCGTCTGCCATCGAGCTGATGAACGGAATGATCATGATTCCCATGACCAGGCCAGCCGCCAGCGCGCTTTCGCTGCTTGCCGAGTGTATGCCGATCGACAAGCCGAAATCGCGAACGACGGGAGCGACGGTCAGCGCCGCAAAATAGCCGTACACCACCGTCGGAACGCCCGCGAGAATCTCCAGGATCGGCTTGAGCCACGAGCGCAGTCGAGGCGGTGCATATTGCGTCAAATAGATCGCGCTCATCAGGCCAAGCGGGACGGCGACGATCATCGCGATGATTGCGCCGATGAAGAAGGTGCCCCACATCAGCGGGATCGACCCGAACGCCCCCGACGAGCCGGCCTGATCGGCACGAAGGGCAGTTTGCGGGCTCCATTCGATGCCGAACAGGAATGACTGCACCGGGTAAAGCCGGAAGAACCGGAGGCTTTCGAACAACAGCGACAAAAGGATGCCGAGCGTCGTCAGGATCGCGATCAGCGATGCTGCAAAGAGGACCACCATCAGCCAACGCTCGACGCTTGTGCGCGCGCGGAACTGGGGATTAGCTTTACGTACCGCCAGCGCGGCCGCAGCAAGCGCGACCAGGATCGCAACCGCACCGCCGAGAAGCGCGTACCGCTGCTCGGCGTCCCGGATCCGCGACGCGAGCGTCGAGGACTGGGGATTGAACCCCTGCTCGCGATCGCCATGCGCAATCTGCCGCGCTTCGGAAAAGATCACCTCTCGCTGCATCTCGAAGGCGGGCAGTGCGCGGCCTTCGGGACTGGTCATGACCGCCTGGTTGACGAGGCGTGACTGGATCGGCGCCCAGGCGGCAAGGATCAGCAGCGCGGGGATGGCCGCCCACAGCAGCGCGTACGAGCCGTGGTAGACCGGTAACGAATGAAGCCGGTTCGCGCTGCGCAGGCGGCGGGCGCGGCCGTAGCCGAGCCAGCCTGCCCCCAGCGCAACAACCAGGATCGCGACGAACGCGAGGCCGAGGCTCATGTCGCCCGCCGCTCTTCCTTACTTGAGACCGCCCGGGTCGAGCGGCTTCAGCGCGGTCGACTGTTGGGTCGCGGCGGTTGCGTCAGCGCCACCGAACGGCACGAGGCCACGGCGCTCGAGCGGACCACCCTTGCCCCACATCTTGGCGTACTGCGCAACGAAGTCCCGGAGCTTCGGCTTGGCGGCCATATGCTCGCCCTTCACGTAGACGTAGAGCTTGCGCGCGCCCGGATAGCTGAGGTCAGCGATCGTCGCCTCGGTCGGAGAAACGCCGGCGATCTGGACCGGCCGCACCTTGTCGGCATTCTGCTCGAGATAGGAATAGCCGAGCACGCCGAGCGTGCCGGGGTCCCCCGAGACCTTCTGCACGAGAAGGTTATCGTTCTCGCCCGCCTCGACATAGGCTCCGTCCTCGCGGATCTTGGTGCAAATGTCCTTGTGCTGGTCCTCGTTGGTCTTGGCGAGCGCCTTCATCGCCGGGTCGGTGTCGCAGCCCTTGGTGAGGTAAAGGTCTGCGAGGCTGTCCCGCGTACCGGATGTCGGCGGCGGGCCGAGAACGCGGATCTTAACTGCCGGAAGAGACGGGTTCACGTCCTTCCAGGTCTGCGCCTTGTTGGGGCCCTTGCCGAACGGGTTGGCTGCGAGCGCCTTGTAGATGTCGGCCTGCGTCAGGTTCATGCCCGGGCCATTGGCGGCCTCGATGATCGTCAGTCCGTCGATTCCGACCGGCACTTCGATGATCGTCTTCACGCCGTTCTTGACGCAGGTCTCGTATTCGCTCTTCTTGATCTCGCGCGAGGCATCCTCGACGTCGGGGTGCTGGCTGCCGACACCCGCACAGAACAACTTCATGCCCGCACCCGTACCAGTCGATTCGACGGTGACGCCGACGCCAGGATTGGCGCGCATGAAGTCTTCGGCGACGGCCTTGGTGAACGGATAAACGGTGGACGATCCGACAATACGGATATCGTTCGTCGATCCGGCGGAGCCCCCGCCGTTCGATCCGCACGCAGCAACCAGCGCCACGAGCGGCAGCGCCCCAATCTTCCTGTTCACAGGCTTCACTCCCGGTAGGTTTTTCGGTGTTCCCCTGAGTTCGCACTAGCCGCGGTTCGGCGAACGCCCTGTGACAATCATGTTGCACTTTTGTGTCAACGGCAGCGGATTTGCGCCGGGCCCAGGGCGAGCGTAGGGCGCTCCCATGGCGAGCAACTATGAAACATTTGCCGCGCTCCACGTGCCTGGCGATCCGATCATTCTCTTCAATATCTGGGACGTCGGCAGCGCGCTTGCGGTGGTTGCCGCGGGCGCGAAGGCACTGGCGACCGGTAGCCATCCGGTCGCGGATGCAAACGGCTTTGCCGATGGGCAGAATGTGCCTCTCGACTTCGCGCTCGCCAACGCCAAGCGCATCGTCGATGCTGTCGACATCCCGCTGACGGTGGACTTCGAGAGCGCCTACGCGATTAATCCGGCAGAAGGGGGCAGGAACGTCGCTCGGCTGAAGGAGACCGGTGCCGTCGGCTGCAATTTCGAGGATCAGGTGATCGGCGGCGATGGCCTTCACCCGCTGGACCTGCAGGTCCAGCGCATCGAGGCAATCCGCCGCGCCGTCGGCGATGACTTCTTCATCAATGCGAGGACGGACCTGTTCCTGAAGACGCAGACCTATGATGATGCGCTAGTCGACGAGGTCATCGAGCGCGGCAAGGCGTTCGCGGGCGCTGGCGCGAGCGGCTTCTTCGTCCCGCGCCTCGCCGATCCCAGTCAGATCGAACGCATCGTGCGCGAGGTGCCCCTCCCGCTGAACGTCATCGCCTTTCCGGGTGCGCCCGACAAAAAGCTGTGGGCGGACGCGGGCGTCGCCCGGATCAGCCACGGCCCCTTCCCGCACCGTGCACTGATGAAGCAACTCGAGGAAGCCGCCCGCTCTGCGATCAACTAGGCTTGGCAAGGTCTTCGCGCCTCTTCGCTGCATAAGGCAGCGTCGCACGCCCTTACGGAACCGCCGTCCCCGAGCGGAGTGATCCCCGTCCCCCGAAAATAATCGACCTGGCTTCGTGTCGTGAAATCGGGCGACGTGCTCGCGCACGCCCGGCACTTGATCAACTAGGCGCGGCCGAACCGCCACCAAGGCCGCCGCGGACCGGACTTCAGCACGGTCTTGCGGAACAGCTGCGAGCCCATGCGCAGGATTAGCGCAACCCAGATCGCCTGCCACAGCAACGCGACGGCGTGCGGCCATATCGCACGCTGCTCTGCGGCTCGGGCAAGCATTGCCATCGGCGAGGACAGCGGAAAGATTGCGGCGGCGAGGCCCTCGGCCGAATCCGGCGCTCCGATGACTGTCGCCGCGAAGCCGAAGATGATGACCTGGGCGAAGGTCACGGGCATCGACATGGTCTGCACTTCGCGGACCGTCGACGCTTGTGCGCCGATGGTAAGAAATGCCGCCCCGAGGAGCAGATAGTTCATCGCGAAATAAACGATGCCAAGGCTGATGAAGGCAGGCCAGCCGACCGCCGGCTGGGGAAGCGTCTGCACGCCTCCCTGCTTCAGGAACTGAACCGCGACCGCACCGCCGAAGATCCAGAAGGCGATGCCGACGACCGACGCGGCGAGCATCGCGAACAGCTTGCCGACGAACATCGCATCGATCGGAACCGCCGCCGCGATCACCTCGATGATCTTGTTCGATTTCTCCTCGATCAGCTGGGACAGCAGCATGCCCGACAACAGGATGGTGAAGAAGAACAGCAGCATCTGGCCGATCTGCGCGGTCATGGCGCGGTCCCTGACCAGCGATCCCGACGATTCTTCGACGTTGGTGACCGGCAGGTTCGGCGCTGCAACGGCGTTGCCGGTGCGCGCGTTGGCGATCAGCAGCTTCAGCTGGCCGACGGTGCCCGGATCGCCGGCGAGCGCGCCGATCAGGTGCGGATTTTCGAGGCCGCCGCTAAGGACCGCGCGGACCGGCGGCCTGTCGGTCGCCAGCAGCCGTTTCTGCTGTGCCGCGAGATCGGCCTCTGGCCGGTAGCCGACGAGCTTGACCAGCGCCTCTTCCCCGAGCGCCGGGGTCAGTTGCTCGCGCGCACTTTCGAGGCGCTCGAACTCGGCCCTGGACGCGATGACCGCGACCACCGGCCGCTCGGCCTGGCTCGCGACGCGGGCGCCGATGCCGCCGAACACCCCGCCCATCAGCAGCGGGAAAAGCGGCCCAAGCAGGAAGAAGATGAAGGTCTTCGAGAGGACGGTCGCCGAAAAATCACGCCGGCCGATCACGAAGGCCGAGCGGAGAAAGCGCATCATCGGGCTTTCTCCTGTCCCATTGCCGCAGCGGCTGCGTCGCCTGCAATGGAAACGAAGGCGTCGTGGAGGCCGGGACGTTCGATCGCCAGCGTTTCGATGCCCGCGCAGCCGTCGATGAGGGCCTTGAGCAGCGGCTCGGGGCCGCCCTCAGGCAATTCGAAGACCCATTCCCCGCCCTCGCTCGGCGTTTGCACCGGGATGGCAGAGCGCCACGGCCCGTCGGCAGCCCTCGTGCGCAACCGGACGATCGGCCGAAGCTTGGCGCGCGCCTCGTCTACTCGGCCTTCGAACACGACCTTGCCGGTCGCGATGATCGCGATTCGCTCACACAGCCGCTCCGCGTGAGCGATGACGTGCGTCGAAAAGATGATGGTCGCGCCGTTTCGTGCCTCGCGCCGGATCAGTTCCTCAAGTCGCGCCTGGTTGATCGCATCGAGGCCGGAGAACGGCTCGTCGAGAATGATGAGCTTGGGCTTGTGGATGATGGTGCCGAGAAGCTGGACGGTCTGCGCCATTCCCTTGGACAGCGTCCGGATTGGCTTTTTCGCCCAGTCGCCGAGATCGTGGTCAGCAAGGAGAGCGTCGGCACGGCGCCGGCCTTCCGCAATCGGCAGCCCGCGCAGCGCGGCCATGAAGGCGACGGCGTCGCGCGCGTGCATCGCGGGATAAAGTCCGCGCTCTTCCGGCAGGTAGCCGACCTCGGCTGCCGCATCGAGCGGCCGGTCGCGGCCAAGCACGAGCCGGGTCCCGCTCGACGGATCGATAATTCCCAGCAGCATCCGGAGCGTAGTCGTCTTGCCGGCGCCATTGGGCCCGAGAAGGCCGTAGATCGAGCCGATCGGGACGGCGAGGCTCACGCCGTCGACGGCTCGCGTCTCGCCGAAATCCTTGACGAGGTCGATCGCCTGCACCGCATAGCGCTCATCAATCACTTGGGCTTGAGCCTGTCGAAGCACTGAAATTCCTACGAAAACTGACGAGGCCGGTGTACAGGCCCGGAGTGAATACGGGCCAAAGCCTTGAGGAAGCAATAAGGTCGCGGGCCGAGCAACTCGGCTTCGCCGCCTGCGGCTTCACGCGTGCGGATGCTGCCGATGGTGCCGGCCTTGAGATCGTGCGGTGGATCGAGGCGGGCCACCACGGAACGATGGGCTGGATGGAAACCAGGGCTCATCACCGCGTTTCGCCGCTGGCGCTGTGGCCCGACGCAAAATCAGCAATTGCATTAGGAATGAGCTACGCCCCGGCTTCCGACCCGCTGGCGCTGGCGGCGCATCCAGCGCTCGGCCGTATCTCGGCCTATGCGCAGGGCGGCGACTATCACAAGACGGTGAAAAAGGCGCTGAAGGCACTCGCACGGTTCATCGTCGATTCTGCGCCGAGCGAGCTGAAGGTGTTCGTCGACACGGCGCCGGTGATGGAAAAGCCGCTCGCCCAGGCGTCCGGCATTGGCTGGCAGGGCAAGCATACCAATATCGTCAGCCGCGAGCATGGCAGCTGGCTGTTCCTCGGCGTCATCCTCACCAGCCTCGACCTTGAACCCGACGCGTCCGCCGACCACGGACAGCATTGCGGCACCTGCCGCCGCTGCCTCGACGCCTGCCCGACGCAGGCATTCATCGCGCCGCATCGGATCGATGCCCGGCGCTGCATCTCTTACCTCACCATCGAGCATGACGGCCCCATTCCCGAGGAGTTCCGGCAAGCGATGGGCAACCGCATCTACGGGTGCGACGACTGCCTCGCGGTCTGCCCGTGGAATCGCTTCGCCGACGCCGCAGCGGCGAACCGCGCTTTCCTGCCGCGCGCCGAGCTCGCCGCGCCGCGCCTCGCCGACCTGCTTGCGCTCGAAGATGAGGCGTTCCGCGAGATGTTTGCCGGATCGCCGATCAAGCGCATCGGGGTCGCGCGGATGATCCGCAATTGCCTGATC
>JBJMUN010000004.1:0-58962 GCA_045811185.1 Sphingomicrobium sp. | reverse complement strand
CGGCCCGTGATTGCCACGGCCGTCGCCGGGATCCCCGAGCTCGTCGACAGTGAATGCGGATGGCTGATCCCCGCCGGATCAGAAGATGCTTTGGTCCAAGCAATGACCGAGGCCCTGCAATCTTCCGCTGACGATCTTGCCAAGAAGGGCTCCGTCGGCCGCAGCCGGGTCAGGCGAATGCACTGCTCGACCACCAATGCCAATGGGTTGCTCGAGCTGTTTTCACGCCATATCGGCGACGACTAGGTACACGGTCAGTTCTTTGGCTGGTTCAGATTCGCAGTGGCTTCGTTTTGTTCGCTTGTCCGCGCTCCGTTCAGAGTCTGCCCAGCGACAAAATTCAGTTGCCGCTGCGCCTGAATCGCATCCTGCTCAGCGTTCTTTCTCGCCCGCTCATCAGTCTCCGCCTTCAACGTCCGACGATCCAGCGAATCCTGGCCCGAATGGCATGCCGTCAGTAGAACTGCAGTTGCAAATGTGAGACTCAACTTCGCCATGGGTAACGAGGCTAAGCTCCAAACCTCTCGCTGCAAAGTGCAAGAGAGCTGAACTGACGGATATGCCAAATCTCGGCGATCCTCGATGGATGTTGGCGACCGCTTATGGCCTGGTCTGTCTACAGATGCTCATCGCGCGGAGAACCAGCCGAGACGCTGGCGAGCGGGCATTTTGGGGTGGCGCATCGCTCTTATTACTCTTCTTCGCTGTCGCGAAGGCAACACACCTGCAAGGATCGATCAGCAACTGGTTGCGAATGACAGCGCGTGGGGAAGGCTGGTACGGCTCACGCGCAACGCTTCAATATGCCGTCTTGCTGTTGATCATCCTTGGAGTAGTGCTCGTGGTCATGAAGGTTCGGACCTCGCCACGAAGGCCGAAACCGAACATCGTCGCGGCGGGGGCTACAATGGTCGTGCTAGTCGGTTTCATTCTGATCCGGGCGGCATCGATTCATGAAATCGACCCGGCAATGACGAGGAGCTTCACGGGCATACCCTTCGGGTGGTGGATGGAACTGGCGTTCCTTGCAATCCTGGCCGCGATTACCGGATCATACATCCGTAATCAGGCAGGTCGGCGATCCTTCAGCTCTGGTGCCAATGACCAGCCTGATTAACAGGCAGCCTTCGCCCTAGCTCGGCAGTGGGAACTTGCCTCCGTCAGGCTAATCTCAACGAAAATTGTCGGCGTAGGCCTGGATCTTCATCCTGACAGGTGCGGCAGGCATGACGTGATATTGCAGGCCGTGCTTGTCGCAGTAGGCGATTGCTGCGTCCTTCGTTGGAAAATTCATCCGTACCTGCGGATTGGTGTCGCCCGAGCCGTTCCAGCCGGTGAGCGGATCGGGACGCAGCGGCTGCTGCCGCTCGAACTCCAGCAGCCAGCTGCCGGCGTTGGCTTTACCCGACTGCGTCGTCTTGCGCTCGAGCTCGGAGATGCGGGCGATGGTCATGGTGCGCGAGTGGCAAAGTGCTGCGGTTGAATCAAGGCCAGTTTCATGTGCGTTTCAGCCGTTGTTGTGGTAATTGGTGCGTCCTTCCTCGCCAAAGAAGGAGGGGCTTCAATGACAGCATCGACGTTGCGTCACCTGGTCGCCGCGGCAGCGGCCGGCGCGCTCACCACAAGCACCGCACTGGCTCAGCAAGGCGGCATGGCCCAGCCGGGAGGAATGACTGCCGCCGCCGATCCCATCGCCAGCGCGCAGTCGGCGGCTCCGGCCGCCGTGTCGGCAAACGCCACCATCGTCACCATGGATGCCAAGGGCGCGACGACGACCTTGCGCAAGGGCACGAATGGCTGGACTTGCATGCCCGATGCGCCGGACACGCCGGGGCCAGACCCAATGTGCTTCGACGCCAATGCCGCCAAGTGGGCACAGGCATGGATTGGGCACAAGGCACCACCCACTAGTGCGGTTGGCGTCATGTACATGCTCGCCGGCGGAACAGACGCGAGCAATACCGATCCTTACGCGACCAAGCCGACCGCTGAAAACGCGTGGGTCAACACGGGTCCGCACATCATGATCGTCGGATCCAAGGACGTCCTTGCCGGCCATCCGGCCGGGGCAAAGCCCGACACGGCCGCACCCTATGTGATGTGGGCCGGGACGCCCTATGCGCACCTTATGGTGCCTGTCTCGCCCAAGCCCTAGGGCCGCGCCCGCTTCGTCCGTAGCGTCGGCACTGCCGAAGCAGGATCGTCGGGCCAAGGGTGCTTGGGGTAACGCCCGCGCATATCCTTGGCGACGTCGCGCCAGCTGCCGGTCCAGAAGCCGGGCAGGTCCTTTGTCGTCTGGATGGGCCGTCCGGCCGGCGACGTGATCGCAAGCACCAAGGGGACGTGCCCGTTCCCGACGCTCGGATGCTGCGACATTCCGTAAAGCGCCTGGGCCCGCACTTCGACGGTGGGACCGGCAGGGGCCGAGTAATCGATCCCATGGCGGCTGCCGGCAGGGCTGACGAAGTCGGCGGGCGCGAGCCGATCGAGCTGCCGGAGTGTGTTATATCCGAGCAGCCCCTCGAGCGCGCCGTTCAGCGACCCCGGTGCAATATCGCCGAGCCTTCGCTTTCCGGTCAGCAACGGCGGCAGCCATTCAGCGAGGCGCGCGAGCAGCGCCTCATCGTCCAATGCAAGAATGGACGAATCCAGGCGCTGCACGAACGCGGCGCGGTCGCGCAGCTGGCGAGAGCGATCGTCCCAGGGGAGCAGGCCGAGCCCATGCTCACGAACACCCCCAAGCAGCGCCTGTTCGATGGCCAACTGGTCTGGCTTGGGATCCGGGCCGGCAGAGAGCCGAATTGCGCCGAGACGCCGACTTCTCGTGGGCGTGACCGCGCCGGTCGAGGGGTCGAAATCACCGTCGTGGCGAGCCTCGATGCGGTTTCCGAACAACTCGCTGACCGCCTGCTCGCCGATCGCGGCCGCCGAAAGGATCCGCGCTCCCGAGGCATGGCCCGCAACCTCTGCGACGGCGAGCCATGCATTCCCAGCAAGCGAGCTCGCCGGATCCAGACGAAAACCGCGCCCTCCGACCGATTGCCAGCTTTCGCCTGAGCTATCACGACGCCGCGATAAACGATCAGGAAATGCGAGCGCGACGGCTCGGCCGAGATCGTGTTCGTCGATGGGCACGGATTCGAGACCGAGTCGACGGCGCCAGTTTCCCGCGAGCTTGCGCGCCGCCTCCGCCCGCGCTGACCTGTCCGACCGCCAGCGACGCCACCTGAGCTCAAGGTCCGGATCGCTCCCGCCGAGGCCTCGCTCGGTGAGCAGGACGGCGATATCGGCAGCCGCCGCTCCAAATCCCCGCTCGCGCCCATCGATGAGCATGTGCGCAAGCCGCGGCTCGAGCGGGATCCCGGCTATCGCGCGGCCATGATCAGTGACCCTGCCATCCTCATCGATCGCGCCGAGGTTGCCCAGGCGCTGGCGCGCTTCGTCGAGCGCCGCAGAGGGCGGTCGATCGAGGAATGGCAGGCGGCTCGGCTCCGCCTCGCCCCAGAGAAGGCAGGTCAGCAGAAGGCTGGAAAGATCCGCTTCAAGAATCTCGGGCGGGTCGTGCGCGGGCAGGGACGCGGTCGCGGCCTCTTCCCACAGGCGGATCGCGATCCCCGGCGCCTGGCGCGCGGCGCGGCCCGCCCGCTGGGTCACGGCTGCGCGGCTTGCACGCTCGGTCACCAGCCGGGTGAGGCCGGCTCCACGGTCATAGCGGGGGCGCCGCGCGAGGCCGCTGTCGATGACGATCCGGACGTCCTCCAGCGTCACGCTCGTCTCGGCAATGCTGGTGGCGAGGACGAGCTTGCGCTTGCCCGCCGACGGGCGTGCAAGCGCCTTGCGTTGCAAGGCCGGCTCAATCGCGCCGTGAAGCCTGTGCAGCTCGACGCCGGGAGGAAGGCTGCCGAGCGCGTCAGCCGTACGCTCGATCTCCGCGATGCCGGGCAGGAATGCGAGCAGCGAGCCTTGATGTTCGCCGAGCGCTCTCCGGATTGCCGATGCCATCTGCGGTTCTATGCGCGCCGCGGGCTCGCGGCCGATATGGCGGATTTCCAGCGGGTAGCTCTTGCCCTCGCTGACGATAGTTGGCGCATCGGCAAGAAGCCGCTGGAATCGCTGGACGTCAAGCGTCGCTGACATTGCGACGAGGCGCAGGTCGCCGCGCAATGCGCTTGCCGCATCGAGCGCCAGCGCCAGCGCCAGGTCGTTGTCGAGGCTGCGTTCGTGCACTTCGTCGAACAGAACCGCAGAGACGCCGGCGAGCTCGGGATCCCTCTGGATGCGCGACAGGAACACGCCGTGCGTCATCGCGACAATGCGGGTGCTCCCGCCAATCTTGCTGTCGAGACGGGTCGCATAGCCGATCGTCTCGCCAGTCTTCTCGCCGAGCTCCGATGCCATGAACTCCGCGGCTGCCCGCGCGGCGAGGCGCCGCGGCACCAGCAGCAATATCTCGCCGCCGCACCACGGCTCGCCGAGGAGCGCCGGCGCGACCCGGGTCGTCTTGCCCGCGCCGGGTGGGGCCACCAGCAAAGCGCGCGGCCCCTCGCGCAATGCCGCCAGCAGATGAGGAAGGACGGCGTCGACGGGCAGCATCATCGAGTTCTACCGGGCCGCGGTCGGTCCTGCACGGCCCAGGTATCGGTCGAACCATGACACCGTGCGCTGCCGAACGTCGAGCGCGTTCTTGGGATCGCGAATGGCGTGGCCTTCGCCGGGATAGATGACGAGGCTGGTCGGGACGTTCATGGCCTTCAAGGCATGCCAATATTCGACCGATTGCGTCGGAGGCACCTCGATGTCGCGCTCGCCTACATAGATGAAGGTCGGGGTCCTCGCATTGTTGATCGTGCGAATTGCCGACACTGCCCAATAGGCATCCGGATCTTCGTAGACCGACTTGCCGAAGAACGGGATCATCCACTGGTCGATGCCGTTGATCCCGTAATAGCTGACCCAGTTGGAGAGACCCGCGCCTGCGACGATCGCCCTGAAGCGGTTGGTCTGCGTATTGGCCCACATCGACATGAACCCGCCATAGCTGCCGCCCATCAGTCCCAGCCGGCTGTCGTCGATCGGTGCCGCCTTTTCGGCAGCGTCGATACCGGCGAGAATGTCCTTGAGGTCGCCGCCCCCAAAGTCGCGCATGTTGGCGCGCGTGAAGGCTTCTCCCTGACCGTAGCTACCGCGCGGGTTGGGCAGGAACAGGTAATAGCCTGCCCGGGCGAGGTCTGCGTTCGAGCCCTGCCAGACGAAGTTCGGCATGCTGGCCGCGGCGGGCCCGCCATGCACGATCGTGACCATCGGCGCTTTCACGCTCGCCGATGGGGTGCGCGGCGCGAGCAGCCAGCCCTGGACGGTGTAAGGGCCGCTCTTCCACGTCAGGCTACGGGCAGTGACAAGCGGCGCCCAGGCGTCATTGTCATGGGTGACCTGCCGGGGCGCGGCGGCGGAGCCTGCGTAGATCGCGGGAGCATGCTCATAGTCCTGGCGGACGAAAGCGACCGTACGGCCATCGGCCGAACGCGCGATCTTCGCGTCGCCCGCAGCGATCGAGACGGGCGCGGACCAGACCGGCGCCGTGGCCCCGCGTGCTGGATCCAGCGGAACGATGGCGACGCGGTCCCCGGTCAGCGCCGTTCCGGCAAGGCCGGCTCGACCCCAGAGGAGCGAAGTGAAGCTCGCCCGGTAGTTCGGCGTCAGGTTGACCGGCTCACCGCCATTGATTGGCACCCTGTACACGTCGCCGCCAATCGAGCCGAAGTCGCTCATCAGGCCGCCGATGAAAGCGACGGTTCGGCCATCCGGCGATACGCGCGGCTGGTTCATCTGCATTTTCGGCGCAGCGATCCGCTGCACCGCGCCACTGGCGGCATCGATCCGGTCGAGCTCGGCAACCCACCAGTTGTTGTCGCCATTGCCGAGAGCGGAAGTAGCGACGAAACCGCTTCCGTCCGGCATCCAATCATATTCATAAACGTAGCGATCGGCAGGCGAGACAAGCGCAACCGCGCCACCCGTCGCAGGCACGAGCGCGATGCGCTGCTCGTCATTTTGCTGGCCGATCTCGCCAACCTGGCGAACCCCGGCCTGCGTCGCACCGGCTTCCTTGCGCGCGCCGATAGTAACAAGCAGCGCGATGCGGCGCCCGTCCGGAGAAAAACGCGGATCCTCGGCAATACCGCTGATGGTCGCAAGCGTCGCCGGTGCCGGCTTGCCGGCCTCCATCAACCGCGTCCTTCCCTTTTCACGCGCGAGGAAGAAGAAGCGGCCATCGGGAGCGAACGTGAGGCCTGAATAGTCGCACGCGCGGCAGGGATCGAGGGCGTGGAGGATCTTTCCCGAAGACGCCGAGCGGACGACGATCCGGCCGTGCGGCTTCGTCGTCGCGTTTGCCTGCGCATCGCTTTCGACGGTCGCAACGCGGTCGCCTGCGGGGCTGAGCGCCAGCGCTGAATATTGGTGAAGCGTCGCCGCTGCGGCTGACACCGGAAGAGCTGCAGCGGCCGCGGCGAGCAGGTAAAAACGCACTTGAAATCCCTCCCGAATGGAAGCGCTTCGACTAGCAAAACGCAGGCTTTGCGGAAGTGAAATCTCAGTAGGCGCGGGCGACCGCGAATTCGGCAGCTTCGGTGAGGGCGCTCTTCGCCTTGCTCGATGGGAACATGGCCAAGGCATCGATTGCGCGCCGTCCGTACTGGCGCGCCCGCTCGATCGTATCCGCAAGGGCGCCGGTGGACTTCAGCAGCCCGATCGCTTGGGCAAGGTCATCGTCGGACACGCGCTGACCGCCGATTGCATCTCGCCAGAAGGCCCGGTGTTCCTCGCCGCCACGGGCATAGGCGAGGATCACCGGCAGCGTCATCTTGCCGTCACGGAAATCGTCGCCAACGCCCTTTCCCATGGTTTCCGCGTCCGACGCATAATCAATCACGTCGTCGCTGAGCTGGAATGCGATTCCGAGATTGCGGCCATAAGCCTCGAGCGCCAGCTCGGCGTCCTCGCTCGCTTCGGCGACGACCGGAGAAACCCTGCAGGCGGCGGCAAATAATGCCGCAGTTTTTGCGCTGATGATCTCGAGATAATGGTCTTCGTCGGTGTCGATCTGCCGCTGCGCCGTCAGCTGGTTCACCTCGCCCTCGGCGATGACTGCGGAAGCATGGCTGAGGATGCGCAATACCTTGAGGCTGCCGTCCTCGACCATGAGCTCGAATGCGCGGCTGAAAAGGAAGTCGCCGACCAGGACGCTCGCCGGATTACCCCAGATGAGGTTGGCGGTCCGCTTGCCCCGCCGCATGCCGGATCCGTCGACGACGTCGTCGTGGAGCAGGGTCGCCGTGTGGATGAACTCGACCGCGGCGGCGAGCTTGTGGTGACGGGTGCCCGGGTAACCGAGGAGGGCCCCGCTCGCGAGCGTCAGCATCGGCCGCATGCGCTTGCCCCCGCCCGCGATCAGGTGACCGGCGAGCTCTGGGATCAGTGCCACGTGGCTCTGCATGCGCTCGAGGATCACGGCATTGACGCCGTTCATGCCGCTGGCGACGAGCGCCATCAGCGCGTCGAGCGATGGTGCGCGCTGGGTAGGAAGAGGATGGATCGTTGCGGCCACGGCGCCGCCCTAGCCGGGCGGCGCCGCTTTTCAAAGCTGCTTACCAGATGTGAACGCGCTGCTCCGGCGGGAGGTAGAGCTTGTCGCCGGGTTGGACGTTGAACGCCTTGTACCAGGCATCGACGTTCCGGACGACGCCGTTCACTCGATACTTGCCCGGGCTGTGCTCATTGGTGATGACCTGCTGGCGCTCGGCATCCTCGCGCTGCTTTTCCTGCCATGCCTGGGCGTAAGCGATGAAGAAGCGCTGATCGCCGGTCAGACCTTCGACCAGCGGCGGCTCGCCGTGCTTGGCCGTATACTTCTTGTACGCAGCATAGGCCGCCTCGACGCCCGAAAGGTCGCCGATGTTCTCGCCAAGCGTCAGCTTGCCGTTGACCGCAAGGTCCGGGAAAGGCTTGAAGCCATTGTACTGCTGCACCAGCGTGTCGGTGCGCTGCGCGAACGACTTCGCCGCTTCCACGCTCCACCAGTTGCGAAGCTTGCCCTTCGGATCGAACTTCGCGCCTTCGTTATCGAAGCCGTGACCCATTTCATGGCCGATCACCGCACCGATCGCGCCATAGTTGGCGGCTGCATCGGCATTCGGATCGAAGAACGGCGGCTGCAGGATGGCGGCCGGGAAGGTGATCTGGTTCGCCAGCGGATTGTAGTAGGCGTTGATCGTCTGCGGGAACATGCCCCACAGCGTCCGGTCGACCGGCTTGGGGAACCGCTTGAGGTCGAGCTTCCACTGGAAGTCCGCTGCGCGGATCGAGTTGCCGAGGGGGTCACCCTTCATGACGTCCATCGACGAATAGTCGATGTACTTTACGGGATGACCGATGCGCGGCTCGAATGCGACGAGCTTTTCAAGGGCTGCCTTGCGGGTCGCCTCGTCCATCCACTGGTTGCTGCTGATCCGCTCGCGATACGCATCGGTGAGGTTGCCGATCAGCTCCTTCATCTGGCGCTCGGATTCGGCCGGGAAGTGCGATTTCACGTAGATTTCGCCGACGCCTTCGCCGAGCGCGCTGTTCACGGCTGCAATACCGCGCTTCCAGCGCTCGCGCTGCTGCTGAACGCCCGACAGCTGCTTCGAATAGAAAGAGAAGCGCGCGTCATCGAACGCCTTCGGAAGCACGCTCGCATGATCGGACACGAAGCGGAACGCGATCCACTCCTTCCAGGTCGAGATCGGCGTCGAGGCGAAGATCTTGCCGGCACCGGCGACCGCCGATGGCTCGGTGACGATGACCGACTTCGCGCTTCCAAGACCCGCCTTCGCGAGTGTCGAGGCCCAGGCGAACTGCGGTGCCAGCTTCACCAGCTGGGCACGCGTCATCGGATTGTAGATCTTGTCGATGTCGCGGCGGTCAGCGGCGGGCCATTGGACCTTCGAGAGCGCCGTTTCGAGCGCGATGATGCGGTCGGCGGCAGCGGCGCCGCCCGGCAGGCCGGCGAGCTTCTGGATGGTGATGATATAGTCGCGATAGGCGGCGCGATGCGCCTTCATCTTCGCGCTGTCATCAAGGTAATATTCGCGGCTCGGCAGGCCGAGCGTCGCCTGGCCGGCAACCGCCGAATAGATGTCCGGGTTCTTGAGCTCCGGAATGATCGACACGTCGACCGGGCTGGCGAAGCCGGGCTTCACGAAGAGCGAGAGCAATTGCTCGCGGGTCTTTGCGCCTTCGATCTCGGCAAGATAGGGCTTCAGCGGCGTCGTGCCCGCGGCGTCGATCGCCGCGGTATCCATGAAGCTCGCGTAGAAATCGCCGACCTGCTGGCCGAGGTGGTCACGGTTCGGGTTGTTGGCGAGGTTCTCGACGATCTGGCGCACGTCGCGCTCGGCGCCGTCGGAAAGCGTCACGAACGGACCGGCAGAAGCGCGGTCGGCCGCGATCTTGGTGTTCCTGTCCCAGGTGCCGTTCACATAGGCCCAGAAGTCGTCGCCCGGCTTGACCGAGCTGTCCATCGCCGACCGGTCATAGCCCCAGTCGCCATAGACCGGCTTGGCAGCGTTCGCGCCCGGCGCCGCAGCAACCGCGAGAAGGCTCGCGGTGGCGAGCGTCAACATCTTGAATTTCATGGATAATCACCCCTCCGGTGGAAGGGTTGCGCACATGCCCCAAGTGGCTCGGGATTGGCAAGAATATTCGACGAACGGATGAGTCCGCGCGACCGGCGCGCCGCGCGGGATCCCCGCCGATCTACCAGACGTGGACGCGCTTTTCCGGCGGCAGGTAAAGCTTGTCGCCCGGCTGGACGTTGAACGCCTTGTACCAGGGGTCGAAGTTCCGGACGATGCCATCCACACGGTACTTGTCGGGACTGTGCGGATTGCTGAGCAGCTGCTGGCGAAGCGCACCTTCGCGACGCTTGCCCTGCCAGGCCTGCGCGTAGGCAATGAAGAAGCGCTGGTCGCCGGTATAGCCGTCGATCACCGGCGGCTCGCCGTGTCGCGCCACATAGCGCCGATAGGCGGCATAAGCAGTCTCGAGACCTCCGAGGTCGGCGAGATTTTCGCCGAGCGTCAGCCTGCCCTTGATGTGAACGCCGGGAATCGGCTCGTACTGATCGAACTGCGCGGCGAGCCGATCGGCCTTCACCTTGTACTTCGCGGCAGTCGTGGGGGTCCACCAGTCGCGCAGGCGCCCCTTGGCGTCGAACTGGCGCCCTTCGTCATCAAAGCCGTGGCCCATTTCGTGCCCGATGGTGGTTGCGCCGGTCTCGGCGTAATTCACCGCCGGATCGGCATTGGCGTCGAAGAAGGGCGGCTGCAGGATCGCGGCGGGGACCGTGATCTGGTTCATGGTCGGATCGTAATAGGCATTCACGGTCTGGGGGGTCATTTCCCATAGCGTGCGATCGACCGGGTGCGGGAAGCGCTTCAGCTGCAGCTTCCATTGGAAGTCCTCGGTCGCGACATCGTTCGCGAGCGGATCCGTCCGGCTGATCTTCAAGTCCGAATAGTCGATCCACTTTACCGGATGGCCGACGCGCGGATCGAACGAGTCGAGCTTCTCGAGCGCTTTCTTGCGCGTCGCTGCGTCCATCCACGCTGCGTTTGTGATCTTCTCGCGATAGGCGGCGCGCACGTCGGCAACGAGTTCGTCGGCCTGCCGGGCGGTGTCCGCCGGCCAGTATTTCGCGACGTACAATTGTCCAACGGCTTCGCCGAGGCTCTCGTCCAGCATCTCCATGCCGCGCTTCCAGCGCGCGCGCTGTTCCGGAACGTCGTTGAGCGTCTTGCCGTAGAAACCGAAACGAGCGTCGTCGAACGCCTTCGGCAAATTGTCCGCGTGGTCGCTGATGAAGCGGAAGGTCAGATATTCCTTCCAGGTTTTCAGCGGCACGTCGGCAATGCGCCTGCCTGCCGCGGCGACGGCGCTCGGTTCAGCGACGTCCACTTTCCTTGCCGCGCCAAGGCCCATGTGCCTAAGCGTATTGGTCCAGTTGAACTGGGGAGCGAGCTTCATAAGCTGCGCGCGGTTCATGGGATTATGCGTGGCGACCGGGTCACGCCGCCGTTCCGGCGTCCACTGGTCCTTGGCCAGCCGGGTCTCGAGGGCAAGGATGCGATCCGCGCGGCCTTCGGGATCGGAGAGTCCTGCAAGCCTGCCGAGCTCGACGATGTAGTTTCGGTAAGCCGAGCGAATGGATTGGTACTTGTCGCCCTTCAGCAGATAATAATCGCGGGTCGGCAGACCGAGCCGTGCCTGGCCTGCCTGGGCGCCGTAGCGGGTCGGATCCTCCTGGTCGGCACCGATGCCGATGCTGATCGGCGCGGCATAGCCGGGCTCGGACATCAGCGTCACAAGCTCAGTGCGCGTCGAGACCTTCTCGATTCGTGCAAGCCAAGGCTTCAAGGGCTCAAGTCCACGCGCCTCTATGCCGGCTTCGTCCATCCAGGCGGCGTAGGCATCGCCGATCTTCTGCGCGGTCGGCGACGTCGGATGGGCGGTGACATCCTCGACCATCTTCCTGACCTGCTGCTCGATTTCGTCGGGCAGCTCGTAATTGTAGCCTGCGCCCGTCTTGTCGGCCGGGATGGGATGGACTCTGAGCCAGGTGCCCTCTGCGAAATCGAACATGCTGTCGCCCGGCTTCACGTTCCTGTCCATGTCGGCGATCGCCGCGCCCCATGTGCCGTACCGGGGCGCAGCGGCGAACGTGATTGCCGGTGCGACTGCACCAAGAGCGCCGGCAAGCAGCAAGTGACGGAAACGCATAGGAAAAACCCTCCCCGAATCGATTGCGACGACCCTATGTCGGCAATGCCTTCGTGCAACAGCCTTTTCGACGAAGGGGCTTTTGCCGCTCCTAGCCGGCCGGAAGGCTGAGGCGCGCGAGCAGCCCGCCGAGATCGTCGCTTTCCTCGAGGTGCACGCTGCCGCCGTAAATTTCGGCCACGTCGCGGACAATCGCGAGCCCAAGGCCGGTGCCGGGCTTGCCCGTCGTGTCGAGGCGAGCGCCGCGCGTGAACAGCTCGCCGCGGCGCTCTTCCGGAATGCCGGGGCCGTCGTCCTCAATGAGGATGTCGACCATCTCATCGTTCGGCTCGACCGTCACGAACACGCGCCCGCCGCCGTATTTCGCGGCATTCTCGACGAGATTGCCGAGCATCTCGTCGAGATCCTGCCGCTCGACACGCACCTGCACCTGGTGATTGCCGGCAATGTCCACGGTGACATTTTCATAGAGCCGGTCGACGGCGCGCTGCACGGCCTCCAGGCTTTCCCATACGGTGGCGCGCGACTGCGCCGCTGCGCGCCTGCCTATCGCTCGAGCCCGGGCGAGGTGGTGATCGACCTGCCGCCGCATGACGAGCGCCTCGCGGCAAACGGTGTCGGCGAGGTCCGGTGCGCGGGCAGTCGCCGCATTCGTGACGACTGTCAGCGGCGTCTTCAGCGCATGCGCGAGGTTACCCGCATGGCGCCGCGCTTCCTCTGCCTGCGCCTCGCTGTGCGCCAGCAACTGGTTGATCTCCTCGGTCAGCGGAGTGATCTCGGTCGGGAATTCGTCGCTGATGCGCGTCTTCTCGCCCGAGCGGATCGATGCGACTTCGTTGCGGACTCGTCGAAGGGGCCACAGGCCGTAGAAGGTCTGCAGCGCGGCGAGGACGAGCAATCCGACACCGAGCGCGGAGAAGCTCCAGAAGAGGGTAGAGCGCAGGCGGCGGATCTGCTCGTCGATCGTTTCTCTCGACTGCGCGATCTGGAAGCGCCACCGGATCGAGGAGCCGGGGAGGATTGCATCGCGTTCTGCGATCCGCAGCGGCTCGGCATGATCGCGCGTGGAAAATTCGTCGCTGTCGTAGAGGTGCGGCTTTACGTCCGCGTGGCTGTCGGCGACGCGAAGCCGCCGGTCCCACAGCGATCGCGAGGGAAAGGTTTCGGCGCCCGCGCCGCTGATCTGGAAATAGAGTCCCGAGTAGGGCTCTACGAAGCGCTGGTCGGCGGGTGGCCGATTGAACCGCACTTCCCCGTCCGGGCCGATCTCGGATGAAGCGATCATCGAATTGAGGATGAACACCATCTGATTGTCGAAGCTGTCGACGATCGAGCGGGAGAGGACGCGGTCGAGTGCAAATCCGCCGAGCAGGAGCAGCGCGGCGATCCACAGCGCTGCGACGCCGATCATTCGGCGTGTAAGCGATCCGATCCTGCGCTTGCTTGGCCGTTTGACCGCGGCACGCTCGTCCGCCGCCGCGGCGGGAGCCGCGGGGGCTTCGACGTTCAACTGACCGGTTCCTCCAGCGAATAGCCGAGCCCGCGAATGGTCGTGATCACGTCAGGGCCGAGCTTCTTTCGAATGCGCGTGACGAACACTTCGATCGTATTGGAATCGCGGTCGAAATCCTGGTCGTAAATATGCTCGATCAATTCCGTCCGGCTGACCACCTTGCCCTTGTGATGCATGAGGTAGCTGAGGAGCTTATATTCCTGCGCCGTGAGCTTCACCGGTTCGCCCGCCTTGGTGACCTTGCCCGAGCGCGTGTCGAGCCGGATATCGCCGGCGATCAGCTCGCTCGACGCATTCCCCGACGAACGGCGGATGAGCGCTCGAAGTCGCGCGATCAGCTCTTCGGTCTGGAACGGCTTGGCGAGATAGTCGTCCGCCCCGGCGTCGAGACCGGCGACCTTGTCTGACCAGCTGTCGCGAGCCGTTAGCACCAGGACCGGCATCTTGCGGCCTTCCTTGCGCCAGCGATCGAGCACCGTCAGGCCGTCCACCTCAGGCAGGCCAAGGTCGAGGATCACGGCGTCGTAGCTTTCGGTCGCGCCGAGATAATGGCCGTCCTCGCCATCCGTCGCGAGGTCGACCGCATAGCCCGCTCCTTCGAGCGTCGAGCGCAGCTGGCGCCCGAGATTGGGTTCGTCTTCGACGATCAGAACACGCATTGAGGCTCCCCGGAGCTATCGATCTTCGCGCCGTCAACCCGTGTTGCGACGAGAAGTTGCTTATCCGGAACAATCAGCCTTCCGTCCAGCGCGGCCGCGGCATGGTTGAACGGTTGGTGGAGCTTGGGCCCAAGACTCAACGGGCGGCTGGTATCAATGATCGCGCGAGCGGCGGATGACCCGCCCCTGGCCGTCGACGTCGACCCAGATTACGCGGCCATTCTGCATGAACTTGAAGCGATAATTGTCGCCGTTGAGTTCAGGTCCCAGATAATCGGCGCCGCCCATCATCGGCATGACGCGACGCTCGAGCTGGGGCAGGGGCATCGAGCGCCCCTGGCGCACTCCCTGGAAGGCGCGGTTCGCATCGCGCGGCGGATCGGCCAGCGCTGGAGCGCTGGTCAGGCCACCCGCGACCGCGGCGGCAATCAGAAAGGCACGCAACAGTTTCATAGCCGACTCTATTGTTATCCGTGCCTTGTATCACGGGGCATTGAATAGGCTATGAATGCTGCCGTTGTACGGCGTTCAGGCGAAGAGGGGCCCATTTGATGCGGTTGCTTGCATTATGCTCTGTTGTTGGAGCAGCGCTGCTGGCGCATCAATCCGGTGCCTTCGCGCAGTCGCGTCCTCGCATGGAACAGGTGCCTCCACGCCAGGCCGGGGAGGGCGAGGGACCCTACCGCAAGCTCGTCATTCGCGGGGCGATGGTGATCAAGGGAGACGGATCGCCCCCGATCGGTCCCATGGACATTGTCGTCGAGGGCAACCGGATCACGTCCGTCGACGCGGTCGGCACTCCGGGCGTTGCGTTGAAAACCGATCGGGAACCTCGCGACGCGACCAGGGAAATCGACGCCACCGGCATGTGGGTAATGCCCGGCTTCATCGACACTCACGGCCACAATGGCGACCCGCAAAAGGCGCCCAATGCGTCCTACGGCTACAAGCTATGGCTGGCGCACGGCGTCACCACCGTTCGCGGCGTGCCCTTCTATTTCGGCGACGTCGCCCAGACGCTTTCGGATCGCGCACGCAGCGCAAACAACACGATCGTCGCGCCCCGGCTCGTCACTTATGCGGTCCTCGGAGACGCCTGGCCGAACGGCGACGTTCGCACCCCCGCGCAGGCGCGCGCTTGGGTGCGGTGGGCCGCGAAGACTGGTTTCGATGGCGTCAAGTTCTTCAACATGGAGCCGCCGGAAGCGACGAAGGCGGCAATCGAGGAGGCGCGCAGGCTGCATCTCGGGACGATCGCCCACCTGTCGCAGCCGGGAGTTGCCCGTTTCAATGCGCTCGATGCGGGCCGTGCCGGCCTCGACACCGTGACGCACTTTTATGGCCATTTCGAAGCGCTGCTGAAGGATCACCGCGTCCAGAGCGTCTCGGACGACTATAATTATCTCAATGAGCAGTCACGCTTCGGCGACTTCGCGGATCTCGCCGACCAGATCGTCGAGCCCGGCGGTCCGGAGTGGAACGCCTATCTTCGTGAGCAGCTGTCCCATGGCGTCATCTTCAACCCGACCTTCAACATCTACTCGGCCTCCCGCGATCTCATGAGGGCGCGGAATGCCGACTGGAATGCCAGATATGTGCTCCCCTCGATGATGAGCTTTTACGCGGCGAACCGCGAACATCACGGCTCATACTGGTACGACTGGACCACCGCCCGCGAGGTGAAGTGGCGCCGCTTCTATGTGCCCTACATGAAGCTGATGAACGACTATAAGAACATGGGCGGCCTCGTCACCGCAGGTTCCGACCCGGGATTCATCTACCAGACCTGGGGCTTCTCCTACATTGGCGAGCTCGAGATGCTTCAGGAAGCCGGGTTCAGCCCGCTCGAGGTCATCGAAGCGGCGACCTGGAACGGGGCGCAGGAGCTGTACCGGCCCAAGGGCGTCCAGCCCCCGGTCGGGCTTGTCGAGGCCGGCAAGCTGGCGGACCTGGTCATCTCGCCGGAGAATCCGCTGCAGAATCTGAAGACGCTCTATGGAACCGGATTCGACCGGCTCGAGGCGGACGGAAAGATCCACCATGTCGGCGGCATCAAATATGTCATCAAGGACGGTATCCTCTACGATGCGCATCAGCTGCTCGACGAAGTCGCCGCAATGGTCACCGCGCAAAAAGCCGCCGCCGCGCATTGAGAGCTTGCTGGGGCTCGCCTAAGCGGCGGCCATGGCTGCGCCGATCCTGTCTTACGAACAACTGGGGCTCATCCAGGGCGAAGGTTGGCTGTTCCGCGACCTCGACCTCTACGTCGGTGAGCGGGACCGGCTGGCGCTCATCGGCCGGAATGGGGCCGGCAAGACGACGCTGCTCAAATGCCTTGCCGGAATCATCGATACGGACGAGGGCAAGCGGACCATCGTTCCTGGGACGCACGTCGTTCTGCTGGAGCAAGATCCGGTGATGGATGGCCACGGTACGCTCGAGGACTGGGTCCTTGATGGTCCCGATGCTCCCGAAGCGCATGAGGCTGCAGCCGTCGCCCACCAGCTCGGCATCGATCTGTCGCGGCCAACCGGCGCCGCAAGCGGCGGCGAGCGCCGCCGCGCAGCGATCACCCGCGCTCTTGCGCAAAAACCCGACGTGCTCTTGCTGGACGAGCCGACCAATCATCTCGACCTCGGGGCCATCGAATGGCTCGAGGACTGGCTGAAGCGCTTCACCGGCGCCTTCATTGTCATCAGCCATGACCGGACTTTCCTCGCGCGGCTGACGCGCAGCTGCATCTGGCTCGATCGCGGCACCTTGCGGCGGGCGGAAATCGGCTTCGGCGGCTTCGAGGCGTGGACCGAGCGCGTCTATGAGGAAGAGGCGCGCGCGGCCGAGAAGCTCGACGCGAAGCTCAAGCTCGAGCTTCACTGGCTGCAGCGCGGCGTCACCGCGCGGCGCCGGCGCAACCAGGGACGCCTGGCCAAGCTTGGCGAAATGCGCGCGCAGCGAGCGGCGATGCTCGGCCCGTCGGGATCGGCCAAGCTCGCGCTGGCCAAGGATGACGTGCGCTCCAAGACGGTCATCGATGCCGAGAACGTCAACAAGAACTATGGCGACCGCCAGATTATCCGCGACTTCAGCCTGCGCGTTCAGCGCGGCGACCGCATAGGAATCGTCGGTCCGAACGGCGCCGGCAAGACGACGTTGCTGAGGCTTTTGACGGGTGAGACTCCGCCGGACACCGGCAGCGTCGTGCAGGCGAAGACCCTCAGCGGCATCGTCATCGACCAGCAGCGCAAGCTGATGGAGCCGCAAAAGCGGGTGAAGGACGTGCTTGCGAACGGCGGCGACTGGATCGAGGTCCGCGGCGACAAGAAGCACATCAAGGGTTATCTCAAGGAGTTCCTGTTCGATCCGGAGCTGACCGATGCGCCCATCGGGTCGCTTTCCGGCGGGGAGCGGTCGCGACTGCTCCTTGCACGGGAATTTGCGCGGCAGGCCAATCTCCTCGTGCTCGACGAGCCGACGAACGACCTCGACCTCGAAACCCTGGACCTCCTGCAGGAAGTCATCGCGGATTACGACGGCACGGTCCTGATCGTGAGCCATGACCGCGACTTTCTAGACCGGACGGTGACGATTACGCTCGGGCTCGACGGGTCAGGCCGCGTCGACGTCGTCGCCGGCGGTTACGAAGACTGGATCCGCAAACGCTACGAGGCGTACCGGCACCCGCAGCGAACGGCCGCGAAAGGCCGGACCCAGAAGCCCGAGGAGAGCGGCCCCCGGAATTCACAGGCGACCACGAAACTCTCCTACAAGGACCAGCGCGACTTCGACCGTCTGCCGGGAGAAATCGAACGGCTGGAGGCGGAAGTCGCGGCGGACGAGCAGGCCCTGTCCGAGCCCGACGTCTATACCCGCGACCCAGACCGCTTCGCGAGGCTCACCGAGCGAATTGCCCGCAACCGAGCGGAAATCGAGGCTGCCGAGCTCCGCTGGCTGGAGGTCGCCGAAATGGCCGAGGCGCTCGCCCGCTAGGCGATCGCCGCCCGCTCGCGGATGCGCCGCTCGAGGATCGACAGGGGCATCGCCCCCTCGCGCAGCACCTCGTGGAACTGCTTGATGTCGAACTTTGCGCCGAGCGCCTTTTTGGCTTCGTCGCGCGCGCGCGTCCACGCCGTATGGCCGACCTTGTAGCTGCAGGCCTGGCCGATCTGAGTGCAGTAGCGCTCGACCTCGCGCTGGGAGCGGGGCCGCGCAAAGCCGGTCGTCCGCACCATATAGTCGGTCGCCTGTTCGCGGCTCCAGCGCTTCGTATGAATGCCGGTGTCGACCACCAGGCGCGCAGCCCTGAATAGGAAGGATTGCAGGAAACCGGCCCGGCCAAGCGGATCGCTGGCGTAGACCCCAAGCTCGTCGGCGACCTGCTCGGCATAAAGCGCCCAGCCTTCTGAATAGGCTGAGAAGAAGCCGAGTTTCCTCAGCGTCGGGATATCCTTCGATTCCTGCGCGATGCTGATCTGCAGATGATGGCCCGGAACGCCCTCGTGATAGCAAAGGGTGGGCAGCGTATATTTCGGCCAGTCCCCGACATCCTTGAGGTTGATGAAGTAGATCGCAGGCCGCGAGCCATCGAGTGCAGCACGGTTGTAATAGCCGTTTGATGCGCCGTCCTGGATCTCGACCGGAACGCGGCGGATCTCGAGCGGCTGGTTCGGCAGCGTGGCGAAGCCGTTGGGCAGGCGCCCGTACATGTCCTTCACGACCGTATTGAGATAGGCCAAAAGTTCCGCGCGGCCCGCATCGCTGTCCGCATATAGCTGCGCGGGCGTGCGGTTCAGCGCATTCAGCCGCTCGCCGACGCTCCCCTGCGTCAAACCCTGGCTCTTGAGGATCTGGTCGAGCTCGGCACTGATCTCCGCGACCTGGCTCAGCCCCATCTGGTGGACCTCGGCCGGCGAGAAGTTGGTGGTCGTCGCCTGGCGCAGCGCCTCGGCATAGATGGCGTCGCCATTGTCGAGCCGCCATGCACCGTCGCCGGGACGGCTGGTCGGTCTGAGCTGCTCCATCGCTGCGATCTGCCGATCGAGCGCCGGGTAGATGCTCTTGGCAACGATCGCGGTGGCGCGCGCCTGCCAGTCGCCGGCGATGTCCTTGTCGCGTGCACGCTTCACGAGCGAGTTGACCATCGTGTTCTTATCGGCGGGCACGTTGCGCAGCTTGCGCATCTGGCCGAGGGCGAGGTCGATTGACCACGCCGGGGCAAGAAAGCCGCGAGCGGCGTCTGCGCGCTGCTCAGCGGTGTCGTTGTCGAGCACTGTCGCGAACTGGCCGAGCCGGGAAAGATAGGCCTCGGCATCTGCCGCATTGCCGATCGTGTGTGCGGTGTTCAGGAAGTCAGGGACGGAGAAATAGGCGCCTCCCTGCTGCGTGATCGGATACGGGCGTTGCGCGGAATCGATGTTCCAGCGCGACGGCGCCGCGGCGGTAGTCTCGAGCGAGTAGAGAACCACTTCGCGGTTGAGCTTGGCGGGGTCGGACAGCGTCGATGGATTGACAGCCTTTAGTGCGGCGATGCCGCGGCGGGTTCGAGCGAGATCCTCGGACCGCGCGACTTGCGCGGGACGCGTATCGAGCTTCGACTTCAGTGCTGCATTTGGTCCCTTGTCGAGACCGAGCGACGAAGCGAGCTGTGGCGAATGGCGGACGCGATCCTCGAATATTTGTTCGAAGAGGGCATTGAGCTTGGAATCGGCGCTCCCTCGCGCTGCTGCCGCCTGCGCCAGAGCAGGAGCTTCGGTGAGGGGGAGGAGGGCAACGGTAGCGCCAGAGGCCAGAAACGATCGGCGATCCATATTTATTCCTGTGATTCTAGTAAGTTAGGCACTCATAAAGCCTTGCGCCGAGTCCTCAATCCCCTTCTCCGGCTCAGGCGATCTGTGCCCGGGCACGTTCCTCGATCCTCCGCTCCAGGATTGTCAGCGGCATCGCGCCGTCTTTCAGGACATCATGGAACTGCCGGATGTCGAACTTGTCGCCGAGGATCTTTTTCGCGTTTTCACGGGCACGCAGCCACGCGAGATGGCCCACCTTGTAGCTGCAGGCCTGGCCGATCGAGGCGCAGTAACGCTCGACCTCGCGCTGGACGCGGCTGCGGGGGAAGCCGGTGGTCTTCGTCATATAGTCGACTGCCTGCTCGCGGCTCCATCCCTTGCTGTTGAGGCCGGTGTCGACGACGAGGCGTGCCGAGCGGAACAGGAAAGACTGCAGGTAGCCGGCCTTTTCGATCCCATTGTAACCGCCGATCTCGTCGGCGAGCTGCTCGGCATAAAGACCCCAGCCTTCGATGTAGCTGCTGTAGAAGCTGATCTTCCGCAGCATCGGAATGTCCTTCGATGTCTGCGCGAGGCTGATCTGCAAGTGATGGCCCGGCACCCCTTCGTGGTAGGTAAGCGAGGGCAGCGAATAGCGCGGCCAGTCTCCCGTTGACTTGAGGTTGATCCAATAGATCGCAGGGCGCGATCCATCGAGCGACGCGCCGTTATAATAGCCGTTGGGGGCTCCGTCCTGGATGTCCGGCGGCACGCGCCGGATCTCGAGCGGCTGCGTCGGCAGGGTCGCGAACGCACGCGGCAGCCGGCCCTGCATTTCCTGCACGTTCTTGTTGAGGTCGGCGATGAGCTGGCTCCGTCCCTCGTCGGTGTTCGGATACAGCTGTTGCGGGTTGGTGTTCAGCGCGGCAAGCCGCTCGCCGACCGTGCCGGTGGTGAATCCCGCCTGCTTGAGAACGGTGTCAAGCAGCGCCGTATATTCTGCCACTTGGGAAAGGCCGAGACGATGCACTTCGTCCGGTGTCATGGTCGTGGTCGTTGCCTGCCCCAGGGCGGCCGCATAGATTGCGTCGCCGTTCGGAAGCCGGACTGCGCCGTCGCCGGGCCGCGTCGTCGGGCGAAGTGCACGGACGGCGGCAATCTGGCGGTCGAGCGCCGGGTAGACTTCCCGCTCGACGATGCGCGTGGCACGTGCTGCCCAGTCTCCCGCGATTCCCTTCTTCGCGGCTCGGTCGGCAACTGACTTGACCATGCCGCTATCTGCCGCGGCGGGAGCGCGCAGCTTGGCCATCTGGCCGAGCGCGAGGTCGAGCGACCACGCCGGAGCAAGCAGACCACGGGCGGCAACGCGCTTCTGCTCGGCAGTCTCGAAGTCGAGCAGCTTCGCGAAATCGGAAAGCCGCGACAGGTAAGCCTCGGCGTCCGACGCGGTCTCGATTGGATGCTGGCTGTTCAGGAAATCCGGGATGGAGAAATAGGCACCGTCCTGCTGCGAGATGAGGTACGGGCTCTGCACGCTGTCCATGTCGAACTTCGTCGGCGCGAGCAGCCTCGTCTCGAGATCATAGATGACGATCTCGCGATTGAGCGCAGCCGTCGGGGACAATGTCGCGGGCGAGATTGCGCGAACTGCTGCGAGGGCCCTGCGGTTGCGGGCGACGTCCTCGGCTCTCGACTGCGGGTAAGGCTTCGGATCGAAAGTTGCGCGCAGCCGCGCGTTCGCTCCCTTGTCGAGCCCAAGGGCCGTGGCGAAACCCGGCGAACTGCGGATCTGCTCCTGGAAGGTGCGGTCGAAGACCGCATTCAGCGCGGCATCGCCTGAGCCGCCGGACTTGGCGGCCTTGACTGCAGCAGTGGCGGCAGAGCTGGGAACCAATGTGGCCGTGAGCGCAGCTGCGCTCGACATCGACAGGAATTCGCGACGATCCATGGTGATCTTCCGAGAGGGATGAGGAGAAGCGCTGACCTTATCGTTCGTCAGCTCACTCGCAAACCCGCTTGTCGAAGAATCAGCTACGCTTGCAGACGATATTGCTTGAGCAGGTCGTAGAGCGTCGGGCGGCTGACGCCGAGCAGCTTGGCGGCTCCCGAGATATTGTTGTCCGTGCGGCTCATCGCGTGGCGGATCGCCTTCCGGTCGGCGACCTCGCGCGCGGCGCGAAGGTTGATCGGAAGGGGTTCATCGTCCTTGGCCGTGTTCGTCGGCAGATCGAGGTCCGCCGCCGTGACAACCTTCCCGTCGGCCATGATCACCGCACGCTTCAATCGGTTTTCCAGCTCGCGGACATTGCCGGGCCAGGGATAGCCGTCGATTGCATCGACAGCGTCAGGACTAAGCGACTGGACGCCGGGATTGAGTTCGCGACCGAAGCGGTTGACGAAATGGCGGGCGAGAAGGACCGCGTCGCCGGCGCGCTCTGCCAGGGAGGGGATCTTCACGACGATCTCGGCAAGCCGGTAATAGAGGTCCTCGCGAAACCGGCCATCGGCAATCATTGCATCGAGATCCTGGTGAGTTGCACAGACGATGCGCGTGTCGACCGCGATCGGCTGCCGCCCGCCAATGCGCTCGATGACCCGCTCCTGGAGGAAGCGCAGCAGCTTGACCTGAAGCGGCAAGGGGATGTCACCGACTTCGTCGAGGAAGAGCGTTCCGCCCTGTGCAAGCTCGATCTTGCCGACATTCGACTTGACCGCCCCGGTGAATGCACCGCGCTCGTACCCGAACAGCTCCGCCTCGAGCAGATTTTCCGGAATGGCGGCGCAGTTGATCGCGATGAAGTCGCCCTTGCGGCGGCTTTTCTCGTGCACGGCACGCGCGAGCAGTTCCTTGCCGGTTCCACTAGCGCCCAGCAGCATCACCGAGACGTCCGCGGACGCGACCCGCTCGATGGTCTTGCCGACCTTTTGCATCTCCGGCGCAGCAGTGATGATGGAGCCCAGAACCGTTGCGCCGGCGCCGTTCTCGAGCCGTCGATTCTCCTGCTCGATTTCGTGGAGGTGAAATGCCCGCGCGACGATGAAGCCAAGCTCGTCGATGTCGACCGGCTTCTTGTAGAAATCATAGGCGCCCATCGCGACCGCCTTGGTCGCGCTCTCGCGCGCACCGTGACCGGTCGCCACGATAACCTTCGTATCGGGCTTCAGCCGCAGGATCTCTGCCAACGTTGCAAAGCCTTCCTCGGTGCCGTCCGGGTCGGGGGGCAGGCCGAGGTCGAGGGTGACGACTGATGGCTCGTGCGCGCGCAAGGCCTCGATGGCGCCGGCGCGGTCGCCGGCACAGAGAACCTCATATCCTTCGTAAGCCCATTTCAGCTGGCGCTGCAGGCCCTCGTCATCCTCAACGACGAGCAGGACCTTGGGCGTTTTCGTATCAGTCATGCGCGTTTCCTGACTGGCTCGCCGGCCAAATTGGTGGCCGGCAGAACGATGGTAAAGGTAGTTCCGCGGCCTGGCCGGCTATCGACACTTAGCCGCCCACCCATCGCGGTGATCAACTGCCGCGCTTCGAATGCGCCGACGCCGAAACCGCCGGGCTTGGTCGAGGAAAAGGGCTGGAACAGGCGGTTGCGGATGAAATCCGCGTCCATGCCGACACCCTTGTCGACAACCGCGATCGACACATTGTCGTCCTCGCTGTCGACCCGGACGATCACCGGCTCGCCGCTGCTTGCATCGAGCGCATTTTGAAGAAGGTGGCCGAGCGCCTGTTCGAGTGCGTTAGCGTCAACGAGCGCATCGACATTCGCCGTACCAATGAGGTCGACCTTTCGGTCGCGGCGCCTGGCGGCAATCACGCCGGTGAGAATGGGCAGGAGCGACTGCATCTTGATCCGCTGCACGCGGCCCGGCGAATGCGGTGTCAGCCGTTCGAGAAGGTCGTTCATCTTGCCAACCGAGCCCTGCAAGGTCGCGACCATGTCCGCACGGAACTCCGGATTGTCCGCATGGCGCTCTGCATTGCGCGCCAGCAGCGACAGCTGGCTGACCAGGTTCTTGATGTCGTGGAGAATGAAGGCGAAGCGCCGGTTGAATTCCTCGAAGCGCTGGGCCTGGCTGAGCGCATCCTGACTTACCGCTTCGGCAAGCGAGCTTGCCGCCTGCCGACCGGCTGTACGAAGCAGGTCGAAATCCTCCCAGTCGAGCTGGCGCCGGTACTCGGGCGCTGCGAGAACAACGAGACCGATCAATCGTTCGTGGTGCAGCAAGGGGATGCCCGCCCAGGCTGTCGGCTCCTCGATCAGCCATTCAGGCACCGGCACCGTCCTGTCCCGTGCGCTTGCCAAGCCCCGCCGAAATGCCTCGAACTCGAGAACGCGACCGCTCGATTCAAGCTCGTTCCAGAAGTCGGCAGAGTCGTCGAAGGCTCCTGCTCTAGGAACGTCACCTCGCCAATTGCTCGCGTCAGCGACGGCAAGTCCACGCCCGCCATCGCTCACGAGGAGCAGGCCGCCCGGTGCATCGACGATGTCGGCAAACGCCTTGACGATGCGCTCCGTCAATGGCGGCGCGTCCGGTCCGGTGCGGCCCAGCGTCTCCGTGAAGCGAAGCCATTCGATGCGGTAGTCGTAGCGGTGCTCGAACAGATGCTTGGCGAGCTTGATCTTGACCCAGCCTCGAGCCCGCGCGCTCGGAATGAGCACCATCGCGGCGACCGTCATTACTGCCAGCGTGACGATCATCAGAGCGGACGACCAGTCGACTCCGGTGCCCCGAAGCGCCGTGGCGAGGATCGCCATCAGTGCGAAATACGCACAAATCGCCATCATCGAGAGCGACTGGAAAGTTGCGGCCCGGGACGGCTTGACCCGCCACCCGCCTTCGTACCGACCAGTCATCGCGAACAGCGGCGCAGCAAGCGCCATTACCAGGCCGCGCCATTCAATGAGGCGCCAGGCGCTGGCGGCATTGATGTAGGCGACCGTGTAGAGGTTGAGGTCGTAGGTCCAGATGAGTGCCAGCCCCAGCATCGCCGAGCGGATGTGCGAGCGGCTCGCCGGCGCCGCCTGACCATAGACGTTGTGCACAAGCACCAGTGCCGCCGCAGCTGTCGTCATTCGGAGCACGAGGCCGGTCCTCGCGACGGCTTCGGTCGGGCTGAAGAGCTGGAGCGTGTCGCCGATCATCTGCAGGCCGATGACGCCGGCAATGGCCGCATAGACGAGCTTCAGGCCGTGCTGTCGCTCCTGTTCGGCCGCCGAAAGGCTGTAAAGCAGGCTCACCCATAAAAGGTTGCGGGCGCTTTCCGCGAAGCCCACGATCGGCTCGTTCGGAACAACCGCCGCGAGCCAGGCCCAGCACGCCGTGAGCGCGAAGGTGCCGGCGAGCAGGCGCTGCATCGGCTGCCGCGCCGCGTCACCGATCCGCCAGATCGTCAGTGCGACGAAGCAGGCCGCCGCGAGCGCGTGGCTCCAGAAGGTGATCAGCGCGTTCATTGCCCGCCCAGTGTCAACTTACCCGACATTCGCGCGGGTGTCGTCAAATTTTACAAACAAGTCGTGAACGGAGGGTTGGAGTTCCTCATGGCCATTCAGAAACGTGCCCTTGGATCGAGCGGAATCGAAGTGGCGCCGCTTGCGCTTGGCGGCAACGTCTTCGGCTGGACCGCGGACGAGCAGGCAAGCTTTCGCATCCTCGACGCCTTCGTGGATGCCGGCGGCAACATGATCGACACCGCCGACGTCTATTCGGCTTGGGTCGAGGGGCACCACGGCGGCGAAAGCGAGACGGTGATCGGCCGCTGGCTCCGCAGCGATCCGGCGAAGCGCGACAAGGTCGTGATTGCAACGAAGGTCGGATTCATGTCCGGACTTGCACCGGAAACCATCGCTGCTGCGTCCGAGGCATCACTGCAGCGGCTGGGGATCGAGGTGATCGACCTTTATTATCATCACAAGGACGACCCGAACGTTCCCCTTGCTGACAGCCTCGGCGCGATGGATGCTCTGGTCAGCGCGGGAAAGGTGCGCTCGATCGGCCTGTCGCAATATTCGCCAGAGCGTCTCGAAGAAGCGATGCGAACCGTCGACGAAAATGGTTTCGAGAGGCCGAGCGTGCTGCAGACCTGGTATAATCTCGTGGATCGCGACAAGCTGGAAGGCCCGCTGAGCGGCGCCGCGCTTTCCAACGGGCTCGGCATCATTCCGTTCTATGGCCTCGCCAACGGTTTCCTGACCGGCAAGTACCGGAGCAAGGCCGATCTCGGGAAAAGCACGCGCGGGTCGCGCGTCGCCGACTATCTCGACGGCAATGGGCCAGACGTGCTCGATGCACTCGACCGGATCAGCGCGGAAACCGGTGCACCGCTCGCCGCGATCGCACTTGCCTGGACCAATGCGCAGCCAGGGATCGTCGCGACGCTCGCGAGCGCGACGAACGTCAATCAGCTGGAGGAACTGGCGCGCTCGATGGAGCTGTCGCTTACTGGCGAACAGATCCGGCTACTCGACGAGGCAAGCGCCTACGGCTGAGGAACCAGCTCCATCAGGTCGATCTTGGACTCGAAATACGGCTCAGGCATCACAAGCCGCCACCTGTTGGATCCGATCCGCTCCACATAGCCGGCAACGTCCCGGCTTTCGTCCTGGCTGTACTGCATCGCGCGCCGCTCGTCGCCGAGCACCAGCGTGCCCAGAAACACGTTGCGGATCGCGTCCCCCGGGAAGATCAGTCCAACGTACCGCTGTGATCCGCCGAGCTTGGTGAGCCGCTGCAGCGTCCGCTCCGCCCGCACCCGGCAGACGAAGGGCGCATAAGCAACATAGTCGAGGTTGCCGGTCTCCTTGGCGCCGAGCTTGATCACTCGGCAGCGGTACATGCCGTTCGGAATGGCTGGCCCGGCAAGCGCGGCATCGGGATCGAGTAACGCACCTTCAGCTGCGATCTCCGGGCCATGCCCGGCCTTGCGTGCTGACTCGAGCGCTCCGACGAACGTCTTGCGCCAGTCGCGCAGCTTCATGCGATCCTTCACGGCGATCACCTGCTTGTAGGCGGTCGTCCAGCGAGGGATGAGTCCCGAGGGCTGCTCGACAACGTCGCAGCTCGTGCACGCGACAAGGGCAGCGATGATGAAGGCGGCACGCATTCGCAGCCAGCCTAGGCGGCGGTCCAGCCGCCGTCCATGCTGAGGTTCGTGCCTGTGATCGACGCGGCTTCGTCGCGACACAGGAAGAGTGCAAGAGCTGCGACCTGCTCCGGAGTGACGAACTGCTTCGTGGGCTGCGCGGCGAGAAGCACGTCGTTCATTACCTGCTCGCGTGTCAGGCCGCGTGTCTTCATCGTGTCCGGAATCTGTGCCTCGACGAGCGGCGTCCAGACATAGCCCGGCGAGATGCAGTTGACGGTTATCCCGTCGCGCGCGGTTTCCAGTGCGACCGTTTTGGTAAACCCGGCGATGCCATGCTTGGCAGCAACATAGGCGCTCTTGTTGGGCGAGGCGATGAGGCTGTGCGCGCTCGCCGTGTTGATGATCCGTCCCCACTTCTTCTGCTTCATTCCCGGCACTGCGAGGCGCGTCGTGTGGAACGCGGACGAAAGATTGATGGCAATGATCGAGTCCCACTTTTCCGGCGGGAATTCGTCAACTGGAGAGACGTGCTGGATGCCCGCGTTGTTGACCAGGATGTCGGGCCCCCCGAGCTCGTCGGCGCAGCGTCTCATCATCCGCTCGATGTCAGCGGGCCTGGACATGTCGGCTCCGTCGTGAAGCGCGCCGAGCTCGCTGCACTCGCACTCGATCTCGACCGGGTCGCCGAAGCCGTTGATCATCAGCTTCGCGCCTTCGCTCGCGAACGCCTTGGCAATGGCGAGGCCGATCCCTGACGTTGAACCGGTCACCAGCGCGACTTTGCCTTGCAGGGTCATTTCGCAAAATCTCCTTTGCAGCGCTCAGTTGCGGGGGTTCACGCGAATTGCAACCGCTGCGGCTCCCCGAGCATTACGGCCATGAAACAGGAGAGCAGCATGCGGTTCGGCGACGAGCGTGAAAGCAGCAACTTCGAAGACGCGACGGGCCGCAGCGGCATGGGGTTCGGCGGTGGCGGCGGCAACGCACTTGGCTGCCTGCTGCCGTTGATCGCCAGCCGTTTTGGCATTGGCGGCGTGATCGTGCTGGTGATCGGCTATTTCCTGCTGAGCTCGCTAGGAGGTCTCGGCGGCGGTGGCGGCAGCCTCGCGCCAACGTCACAGCAGAGCGCGCCAGCTGCCCAGAGCCGGCTGGACACGAACACGCGGCACTTCATGCTCCAGGTGCTGGCGTCCACAGAAGACACGTGGAGCAAGCTCCTCGGCGGGCGCTATCAGCCAACGACCCTGGTTGCTTATTCGCAGGCCTATCAGTCGGGCTGCGGCGCCGCCCAATCGGCGATGGGCCCGTTCTACTGTCCCACGGACAAGAAGATCTACCTCGACACGGAGTTCTTCAACGAGCTGTCACAGCGCTTCCAGGCACCTGGCGATTTCGCCCAGGCCTATGTGATTGCGCACGAAGTCGGCCACCACGTGCAGGATCTCGAAGGAACGCTCGATCAAGCGCACAACGTCCAGGCCCGTGCGAGCGAGACGGAAGGCAATGCCATCCAGGTCAAGGTCGAGCTGCAGGCCGACTGCTACGCGGGCGTCTGGGCAGCGAACGCCAAGGACCCGCAGGGACGGCCGGTGATGGAGCAGGGTGATTTCGAGGAAGGCATGCGCGCCGCCGAAGCGATCGGCGACGACACGTTGCAGAAGCAGAGCCAGGGCGTTGTCGTCCCCGACAGCTTCACCCACGGCACCTCGGCGCAGCGGATGGACGCGCTTCAGCGGGGTTTCAAGAGCGGCGATCCAAACGCCTGCAGGTTCTAGAGTCGAACCAGCATTTTTCCCGTGTTCTCTCCCTTGAAGAGGCCCAGGAACGCGCCAGGCATCTGTTCGAGCCCGTCGACGATCGTCTCGTGTGACTTGACGGTGCCGTCGGCAACCCAGCGGCCCATGTCGCGATAAAATTCGGCCATTCGCGCGAAATAGTCGAAGACGATGAAGCCCCTGAGCGTGATGCGTGCGGAAATGATGCGCATTGCGAAGCGCAGGCTTGTCGGCTGGCCGGTGTTGTAACCTTCGATCATTCCGCAGATTGCAAAGCGAGCATTGTTCCGAGCGAGCGCGAGCGCCGCGTCGAGATGGTCGCCGCCAACGTTGTCGAAATAGACGTCAATGCCGTTTGGAGCCGCGGCCGCCAGGCTCTTGAGGATGGGCCCCGAGCGGTAATCGATCACCTGGTCGGCACCTAATGAACCGACAAATTCGCATTTCTCCGGCCCGCCAGCCGAGCCGATAACGGTCATTCCCTTGGCTTTGGCAACCTGGACCACGACCGAGCCGACTGCGCCCGCAGCGGCGGAGACAAAGACGATATCGCCCTCTTTCGCATGGGCAGCATCGAGCAGGCCGAAGTAAGCGGTCATGCCGGTTACTCCGAGCACGCCGAGGAAGCGCTCAGGCGGCGCCCCGAGATCTGGCAGTTTCTGTGCCGTGCGCGCCGGAACGACGGCTTCGTCGCGCCAGCCTGCCATGTGCTGGACGAGGTCACCGGGGCTCAGCCCATCCGCGTTGCTCTCGATGACCTCCCCGATCGCGCCGCCTTCCATCGGCTCTCCAATCTGGAACGCCGGCACGTAGCTTTTTACGTCGTTCATCCGGCCGCGCATGTAGGGATCGACCGAAAGCCAGCGGTTACGGACTCGGACCATGCCCTCGCCGATGTCCGGGAGAGAGGCTTCCTTCAGCTCGAAATTGTCTTGGCTCGGCATGCCGCTCGGGCGGCTCTTGAGGTGCCAGGCGCGGGCCATCGTCGTTCCTCCTGCTCGAGAAGCCGCATAGGACCGGTGCCCGACACAAGAAAGACCCGGCGGCCAGGGGACGAGGCCGCCGGGTCTCGTGTCAGCCTCCGCTGGTCGGAGGCTCAGCTGTCCACCGCCTCTAGCGGTAGGTGCCCTCGAAGCTCCGATCGAGCATGCGCGGTCCCATCTCGCCCTGGTCGTCACGCTCGAACAGCGCGCGGCTGCGGCTTTCGTCGCGCCAGCGGTTGCGCGCTTGGTCGGCCGAGCAATCGAGGATGACGCGATCGCCCTCGACGCGGTCGATGTCCGAACAGCTCAGCGAGTGATGGACGCCGCCGCTTTCCGAATCCGACTTTGTCAGGATCAGGCGGTCGCCGGCGACTTTGTCGACCTTGCCAACATGCTGGTCGTCGTTGCCGACGACTTCCATGTGCTCGCGGATCTGGCCAAGTAGGCCGCGCTTCTGCTGCCTGCGCTCGCGCCACCCGCCGAAGTCGCTTTCGAACTTCGACTGATGCTCGCTGCGATAGTCGTCATAGTCGCGGTCGAGTTCGCTCATGTGGCGGTCGCGCCAGCTCCGATAGTGCGGGTCTATATCGCGCTCGTGACGGGAACGGTCCGACCAGTCCGACGTGCCCGCACGGCTGGTGCTCCGATATTCGTCGCGGCTCCAAGGGGTGTCGCGCCGATCGCCGCCCCGATCATAATCGCCGAAGCCTCGTTCCCCGCGTCCGACGCCGCTGGCGGCAAAGAACTGCTCGGATTCGTGGTCACGACCATAGTCGCCCGTCATCGGCCGATAGTCGCGCCCACGGTCACGGAACCTGTCGCGCTCGCGGCTGCTCAACTCGCGGCGCCAGGCCGGGTTGTAGTCACGCTCGCTCGAGCCGCCGCGCGCAAACGTTCCACGGTTCTCGTTCCAGTCGCGCTCACGGTGACGATCTCGGTCGCGGTCCCAGCCGCGATCCTGATCCCAGCCGCGTTCGCGACTGTGCTCGCGTTCGTGCGCGCCGAAGCCCCGCTCGCGCTCCTCGCGCATCCGGTCCTCACGTCGCCGGCGTTCGGCATCCTCGTCGCCGAACCATGAAGAGATCTCGTCGCCCGCGCGCTCGAAGAAGCCACGTTCGTCGCGGTGGCCGCGCTCGTCGCTCCAGCCGCGCTCCCGATTACGGTCGTCAGACCATCGTGAATGCTCACCACGCGGCGTGTCCCGCGTGTCGAAGCGGTCATAAGCCATCTCTTACCTCCAAGCACGAAGAGGCCGGTCAGGCACCGGCCGGAAACCGCAAACAAAACGAACAAACGTGAATGGCCGTTCCGGTCGTGAGGGGTGCCAAGGAACGCCAAAGCGGTAGTCCGACGCTATGGTGGGACAGGCGATTGCAAGGGGAGAAACAAGCCGCTAGGGAGCCGCTTCCCAAGCGGTCCGACCCCATCGGATCGGCTTCCTGGCTGGAGGCGCGGGGCTGTAGCTCAGATGGGAGAGCGCTGCAATCGCACTGCAGAGGTCAGGGGTTCGATTCCCCTCAGCTCCACCAGCCTTTTCAACAACTTGTCGGCTTTTCCTGCCGAGCGAATTCGCCTCCACCTGTATTGAAAGGCGGGACTCTTCCGCCGGCCCGGAAAGAGCCGCGTAACCGTACTCCCGCTGGTCCGAGATAGACCATGGAAGTCCGAGATTCAGCCGGGCAACAAGCGCTGAGGAGTTCACCCAGTCATGCGTCTGGCAATAATTGGTCTTGGACGGATGGGGGGTAACATCTCCAGGCGACTGATGCGCGCCGGGCACGAAGTCGTCGGCTTCGATCGCAACGAGAGCAATGTCGCTGAGCTGAGCTCTGAGGGCGTCGTGCCGGCAGGGTCGCTGGAGGAGGTTGCCGCGAAGCTTGGTCCACCGCGGATTTTCTGGGTAATGCTCCCGGCAGGTGACCCCACTGAGGAGACCGTGGGAAAGCTTCGTTCGCTGAGCCAACCCGGCGACGTCATCATCGATGGCGGCAACAGCTTCTTCAAGGACGATATCCGCCGTGCCGCAGAGTGCGCTGCTTCCGGTATCCACTATTTGGACGTCGGGACATCGGGCGGCATCTGGGGTTTGGATCGAGGCTTTTGCCTGATGATCGGAGGAGAGGCTGAAGTCGTCGAGCTACTCGATCCAATTTTCAGCTCGCTCGCGCCGGGGTTTGGGACCATCGTGCCGACCCCGACCCGGATCGGAGGCGATGACCGCGCGGAGCTCGGATATATCCACGCCGGGCCAGCCGGCGCAGGCCATTTCGTGAAGATGGTGCACAACGGGATCGAATATGGGCTCATGCAGGCTTATGCCGAGGGCTTCGATATCCTCAAAGGACGGGCCTCTGAGAAGATCCCCGCAAGCGAACGGTTCGTACTGAATCTTCCTGACATCGCCGAGGTGTGGCGAAGAGGTTCGGTCATCTCTTCCTGGCTCCTCGATCTTTGCGCGCTTGAGCTCGCCGGAGACCATGACCTCAAGCAATTCTCGGGACGCGTTGGCGACAGTGGGGAAGGACATTGGACGGTCGAAGCCGCGATGGAGGAGGCCGTACCCGCCAACGTCCTCACCGCCGCGCTGTTCGCCCGCTATCGCAGCCGCATCGATGACAGCTTCGCCGACAAGCTCCTTTCGGCGATGCGCTTCGGCTTCGGTGGCCACGTCGAAATGCCTCAATAGAGCACCTGGAGGATTGCAGGTGTGCGTCGCCCGGATCAGCGCTCGCTGCTTCCCTCCCGCCGGACCTGGTGTCGGTTCTCTTTGCGAATGATCGACAGAATGGCCTTATCCTGCGCGTCGATCTCCGCGGCTGATTCCAGGACCTGCTCGAGGTGGGAAGAGGGAATGACCACCACGCCCGAGGAATCCGCATAGATGTAGTCGCGGGGAAAGACCGTCGTTCCACAAAGACTGACGGGGACATTGGCCGCGACGGGCATCAGCTCGCTCGCACCCGCGCGCACGGCTTCTCCGCGGCAGTAGAAGACCGGGTCAAATCCCGCGAGCTCGTCGAAATCGCGAATGCGCGCGTCCGTAACCAGCCCGGCGAGCCGGTGATTGTGCAGCCTTGAGAATTTGGCGCCGCCGCCCACCGAGACATCATGCTGAGCCGAGCTGTCGAGCACCAGGACGGCGCCTTCGGCATCATCGCCGATCGCCTCGTAAAAGTAGCGGGCGAAGCTCCGCCCATCGTCATCCGACATGTCCGTGCGATAAGGAATGTAGCGTATGGTGACGGCGCGGCCGAACAACTTCCGTCCGGGCGTTGGGGAAACAAGATCGACAACATGCGCGCGGTGGCGGCAGCTCCGCCCGATCGCGTCCGTCAGCGTCGCCGCGGAGAACGCTTCGGCCCGGCAACGGAAAATGTCCGTCATGCGCACCAATTCCTAGGTCATCAGACGACGGCCTCGATCGTGATCTCGCGGCCCTTGAACTTGCATGTGTCGCCCGCCCGCCTCCCTTCGATTGCTGCGAAGAGAGGCGCCGCAGCAGAAATACCCATCAGCTCTTTGCCATCGCAGGTGAAGCGATCGGTTGCGACAGCGACGACGAACTGGCGTCCGGCAATCGTGATGATCGCTCCTTCCTCCACGCTCCACTTGGGCCCGAAATCGATCCGCTGAAGCTTCGCGATCTTGTCGGCATGGGCATGCACCGGTTCATCAAGCGCCTCGGAGAGATCGCGCGCGAAAGCGGCCTGGGCGAGCTCGTCATTTTCGATCGGCTCGGTTCGATCGAGCCGGGTGGAACGTACGTAGTCGAGATAGGCATCATTCGACGCCTCGAACTGCTGCTGCTCAAGTTCGAGCATCGTCTGCTTCACGCGTTCCTTGTCCATTGCGATCCTTCAAGCCTTGGATGATCCTCGATCGTGTCTATTTGCCTTGCCCGTTCAGGGTGCGCTGCGCTCCTCCGTCGCCCCGGCAAGAGCGAGCAGGAAATCGTCCGATGGGTCCGACCACATCCGGAGCGGCGTCCAACCAGCGGCGTGCAGCAGCAGCCGCGCCTGGTCCGGCGTATATTTGTGGCTGTTCTCGGTGTGGATGGTTTCGCCCCGTCGCATAGCGAATGAGCGTCCCCACACGGTGAAGTCTATGTCCTCGCGCGCTTCCAGGTGCATCTCGATGCGCCGCCAATCGGCGTTCCACCGCGCCAAGTGACGGAAACGCCCGACCGGGATGTCGCCACCAAGTTCGCGATTGATCCTGCGGAGGAGATTGAGATTGAACTCGGCGGTCACGCCCTGGGCATCGTCATAGGCGGCAATGAGGCGGTCGATTTCCTTGAGGCAGTCGATTCCGATCAGCAGATGTGATCCCTCGCCAAGCGTTTCGCGCATCGATCGCAGAAGGTCGACGGCTCTGCGAGGGACGAGATTGCCGATCGTCGAACCAGGGAAGAAGCCGAGAAACGAGAGATCCCTGACAGAGGCAGGTAATTCGACCGTCCGAAGAAAATCCGCCTCGAGCGGAATGATCGCTAGATCGGGGAAGAGCCCGGCAAGCGCTCCCGTCGACTGACGGAGGAATTCGCCGGAGATGTCGACCGGCACGTAGGCGGCCGCGGCGACCTCGCGAAGAAGGAGCGGCGTCTTGTTCGAGCTTCCCGATCCGAATTCGACGACGGCGAGGTCGCTCCCGGTCAGCCGGCCAATCTCCGCGCCATTGGCCTCGAGCAGCTGGGTCTCGGTCGCGGTCGGATAATATTCCGGCTGCCTCGTGATGTCTTCGAAGAGTCTGGAGCCGGCAAGGTCGTAGAGCCAGCGCGCCGGAATGGCTTTCTGCCGTTCGCCAAGTCCGCGCAGCACATCGGCTCGGAAGGCAAGGTCGATCCCGTCCTCGTCATGGGCAATGAGCCTGAGATCGGCGTGCACGGCCATGTTCCAATATCCCTATCAGCAAGCGAACGGGCGGCTTTGCTCCAACGCATGGGAGCACAGCCCAACGCACGTCCCGGTTAATGGTCATAGCTCGACCTGGCAGCGAGCCAGGTTACACGGAAGGGAAGGGGCTGTTCTCCTCGAACGGTCGGCCTCAGCCAACAGCGGATCCGATCATGGCTGTAACGGACGCGGGATCGGCGGCGTGTGCATCATCGCCGCACCGCGGCCGAAGAAACACGAACGGGAGACCCCCTTGATGTCCGAGTCCTTTCCGCTTCCGACAAAACCGGAAGACGTCATCCCATCGCTAGTCGAGCGATTTAACTCCCGAAACCTCGACGCGATGATGGAATTGTATTCCCCCGAAGCGGTGTTCGTCGACGTGGACGGGCGAGTCATTACTGATCGCAGCGAATTCGCCGCCCTGTTCCAGCGCGACATGGGCCTCGGCGTGCCGCTCAAGGCCAACGTTCGCCATGTGTTCGTCGGGGGCGACACCGCCCAGATCATTCTGGACTGGTCAATTCACGGAACAGATTCCAACGGCAAGCACGTTCATGTTCATGGCACTGCGAGCGACATCATGCGGCGAGGCGGAGACGGGGTCTGGCGATACATCATCGACAATAATCAAGGGACCGCCGTGCGATAGGCGCCACGGCTCCGCTGTGACTGCCGTGTTGAGGGATCGGAGATCTCGGGCGTGCCCGAGATTTCTGACTGACGGAATTCCATTGGTGCCGGCGCCGCGGGACGACGCAAGATCATCCAACATCCACCCCCTTCCAGAACGCCACGTAATCGCGAATTCGTTCCGCTTCGGGCGTCGGATCGGGATAGGTCCAGGCGGCGTTAGGGTTGAGGGCACCGTTGACGGAAATGGTGAAGTAGCGCGCCGTGCCCTTCCAGGGGCAGACGGTCGTCTCGCTCGTCGCTTCAAGAAGATTGTGATCGACCGCATCGGGCGGAAAATAGTGGTTGCCTTCGATTACGATCGTCGCGTCACTATCGGCGATTGTCGCCCCATTCCACCGCGCCTGAACCATGGGATTATCCTCGTGATGAGCTAACGTAGAGCGGGTGGTCGGCCAGTCTACCACATGGACCGGGGCACCCGAAAACAATCGCCCGCGAACTGCTGGCCGTACCTCGGCTGGCTCGGCTATGAGGGCACCTCGGATTTGGCCTCCCGCGAGGAATGTCATGCCCGCGCCCGATTGAATTGCGAGGCGGCGATAGAAACGCATCGGGCCGTTCCCTTCGCAAGCTTCGGCGAGCCGCTATTTGACGACGATCGTACCCCGCATTCCGAGCGCGGCGTGACCGGGCTTGTTGCACTGTAGGTGGTACGTGCCGGCCTTCGGAACCAAGGCGATGTCCACATGCTGACCGGGCCCAACCTCGGCCTCCCCCTCCTTGTTGATGGACTTTGCATCCGATGGCCTGATCCTCGCACCTGCAAAGAACGCGGGTGCCGCGAACTCATGCGGTTGTTGCGCGGAATTGGTCAGCCGGAGGATGACTGCCTTTCCGGCGGCCAAGTGGATCGTGCCGGGTTCGAACTTGTAATCGACGAGATTGACCGGCTGCTCCGCTGTCTTGCCGATATTGCGCGCCGCTGCAGGAGCGATCATGAGAACAGCAACAAGCCCAAGTGAGCCGAGCGAAGCGATTCTACTGTCTCGAGCCATTGGCTGATTCTCCTCGTTTCGAGTGAAGTCTGGGGCGCCACTGTTGGAGCCGATTGCGGTGCTAGCTCGTCGGCAGATGGGCACGGGTTACAACACCCAGCCTGGTTCGGAGGCGCACGCCAATTGTACCGGTTCGATCGACGCGGGAGCCGCGCGCGGTCGTAACCAAATCGCGCCCGACGGCGAGCATCAGAACTGATGGCGGGTAGCGGGCGTAGGGACATGCTCCGACCGCCGCTCAATTCGAACAGAGGACTCCATGGGCAAGCAACGCATGAAGCAGACGATGCTCGGGGGCGCACTCGCCACTCTGTTGAGCGCGTGCGGCAACGCGCCGCCGCCAGCGCCGCCAGCGCCGCTCGTCTCGGCCGGCTATCCGCTTAAGCGCAACGTTGTCGACTGGGATGACTATGTCGGCAGGTTCGAGGCAATCCAGGACGTCGACGTGCGCCCGCGCGTGTCGGGGCAGATCGTCCGCATCGGCTTTCGCGATGGGTTCAAGGTCAGCAAGGGCCAGTTCCTGTTCGAGCTTGATCCACGTCCCTTTGCGGCCGCCCTTGCCAAGGCGCGGGCCGACGAAGCCCGCGCGGCTGCGACTTTGGCAAATGCCCGCGCTGAATTTGCAAGGGCGAAGGCGCTTCTCCGGGTCGGTTTTGTCAGCCGCGAGCAATATGACCAGAAGCAGGCTGCCGAAGGGACCGCGCTTGCCGAGCTCGACGGCGCCCGTTCCGTAGTGCGCCAGAGGGCACTCGACCTCGAGTTCACCGTCGTGCGCGCGCCCGTCTCCGGGCAGGTGTCGGACAAGCGCGTTTCGCTCGGCGACAATGTCATCGCAGGCCAGACGCTGCTGACCCGGGTCGTCATGACCGATCCGATCTGGTTCAGCTTCGACGGCGCCGAGAGCTTCTATCTCAAGTACAGCCGGCTCGCGCAGGCCGGCGAGCGGCGATCTTCGCGCTATGCACCCAACCCGGTCCAGATCCAGCTCGCCGACGAGCCGGACTATCGTTGGCGGGGCCGAATGGCGTTCGTCGACAATGCGATCGATTCTGGATCGGGAACGATCCGGGCGCATGCGGTCGTCGCCAATCCAAATGGCTTCCTAGTGCCGGGCCTGTTCGGACGCGCGCGCCTGCTGGGCTCGGGCACCTATCACGCCCTCCTCATCCCGGACGAGGCGATCGTGACTGATCAGACCCGGCGCCTCGTCTACGTCACCGGCAGTAACGGCAGTGTCGCCACGCGCAATATCGAAACCGGGCCGCTGGTCGAAGGGCTGCGCGTTGTGAAGGCCGGGCTGCAACCGCATGACCAGGTCGTGCTCGACGGTCTCGCCCGCCTGCAGCCCGGCACGAAGGTGCGTGTAAAGCTGGTCCAGGTGCGGCCACGAGCGAAGGACGACGCACCGGATTCCGCGCAGATCCAGGCCCCGCAAGCCGCGGCGGCAATGGAGCGATAGGCGTGCGCTTCCCGCACTTCTTCATCGAGCGGCCGATCTTCGCGGTCGTCCTCTCCGTCCTGATCGTGATCGCCGGGGCAATCGCCTATCCGACACTGCCGGTCGCGCAATATCCGGAGATCGCTCCGCCGACGGTCGTGGTGACAGCTTCCTATCCCGGCGCCTCGGCCGAGACGCTCGCCCAGACGGTCGCGACGCCGCTGGAGGAATCGATCAATGGCGTCGAGCACATGATCTACATGTCCTCGTCCTCCACCGGCGACGGCAATGTCTCGATCACTGTGACCTTCGCGCAGGGCACCGACGTTAACCAGGCGCAGGTGCTGGTCCAGAACCGCGTCGCCACGGCCGAGCCGCGCCTTCCCGAACAAGTGCGGCTGATCGGCGTCACCGTCCGCAAGAACTCGCCCGACCTGCTCATGGCTGTGACGTTAGTTTCACCCGATCACTCGCTCGATGAGAAATATCTCTCGAATTACGCGACCCTGCAGATCATCGACCGTCTCAGTCGCGTCCCGGGCGTGGGAGGCGTGCGACTGTTCGGCGGGCGTGACTATTCGATGCGCATCTGGATCGATCCAGACCGCGCCGAAACGCTCAACCTGACCGTCGACCAGATCATTGCCGCGGTGCGCTCGCAGAACGAGCAGGTCGCCGGCGGCAGCGTCGGGCAGCCGCCATTCAATCGCGGCGGCACGGCCTTCGAGCTGAGCGTTCAGGCGCGGGGACGCCTGACAACGCCCGAGGAATTCGGTGACATTATCGTCGCCCGACCTTCGCCCGGGCGGATCATCCATCTGCGCGACGTCGCTCGCGTCGAGCTCGGCGCGCAGGACTACAGCATCAACGCCTTTCGCTCAGGCCAATCGACCGTGGCCCTCCAGATTACGCAGCTGCCGGGCTCGAATGCGCTCGGCACGGCGCGGGCCGTCGAGCGCGAGCTCGACACGGCCGCGCGGAGCTTTCCGCCCGGCATGGCCTATCAGATTCCCTACAACCCGACGGAATATATCGCCGCATCGATCTCTGCGGTCGAACACACCCTGCTCGAGGCGGTCGTCCTCGTCGCGCTGGTCGTATTGCTGTTTCTTCAGAGCTGGCGGGCAGCGCTCATCCCGATCATTGCGATCCCGGTCTCACTGGTCGGTTCGTTCGCAGTGCTGGCGGCGTTTGGCTATTCCCTCAACAACCTGTCGCTGTTCGGCATGGTGCTCGCAATTGGGATCGTCGTGGACGATGCGATCGTGGTGGTCGAGAACATCGAACGGCTGATGGAGCGGGATGGCCTCAGCCCGCGTGAAGCCGCCCACAAGACGATGGACGAGGTGTCCGGCGCGCTTATCGCGATCGCGCTGGTGCTGATGGGCGTTTTCCTGCCCACCAGTTTCATTCCCGGCATCTCCGGCCAGTTCTACAAGCAGTTTGCGCTGACCATCATGAGCGCGACCGCTATTTCCGCCTTTGTTTCGCTGACCCTGTCACCGGCCTTGGCCGCGATCGTGCTGAAGGCCAAGGTCGAGCGCGACGCGAAGGCGGGCTGGGCCGGCCTGCCGCAGCGTTTCGCCGAAGGATTCAATCATCGCTTCGACCAGCTCTCGCGGCGCTACGGTGCCTATACGGCGCGGGCCGTGCGTTCGCTCGCCATTGTCGGCATTGCTTATGGCTGCCTCATCGCCCTTGCCGGCTGGCGGTTCGCCGAAACGCCGACGGGCTTCATCCCGGCGCAGGATCAGGGTTACCTCATCGGTGTGATCCAGACACCGCCGGGGGCGTCGCTCCAGCGGACGACCGAAGTGATGAGGGAAGCCCAGCGCATCGCCGTGAAGACGCCCGGCGTAAGAGGCACGCTCGCCTTCGCGGGCCTGAACGGGGCGAGCTTCACCAACGCGCCCAACGCCGGCACGATGTTCATGGACCTCATGCCCAAGGGCGAGCGCGGCTCGACCGACCAGCTGATCAAGGATCTGTCGGGTCGGTTCGCCCAGATCACGGCCGGTGACGTTTTCGTGATTGCGCCGCCGCCGGTGCGCGGCATCGGCACCAGTGGCGGCTACAAGATGATCATCGAGGATCGATCCGCAGCCGGATACAAGGCGCTTGAGACGGTCGCATCTCGCATGGCCGCACAGGCCAACCAGACTCCCGGCCTGACGCGGGCCTTCACCACCTTCAACACGAAGACGCCACGGCTGTACGCCGACATCGACCGCGAACGGGCCGAGCGGCTCGGGGTCCCGGTCGAGAACGTCTTCGCGACCCTCGGCACCTATCTCGGGTCGACGTACATCAACGATTTCAATTTCCTCGGGCGTACCTATCGCGTCACGGCGCAGGCCGATACGCCGTATCGCGATAATATTTCGGATGTGGAGCGGCTACGTACCCGCTCCGACTCAGGCACGATGGTGCCGCTTGCTTCGGTCATGAATCTCAGGAACGACAGCGGGCCATACCGGGTGGTACGGTACAACCTCTATCCGGCGGCCGAGCTGCAGGGCGATACTGCCAAGGGCTATTCGAGCGGCCAGTCGCTGAAGTCGATGGAACGACTTGCAGCCCAGGTCCTGCCGCGCGGCTTTTCCTATGATTGGACCGAGCTGGCGTTTCAGCAGAAGCAGGCGGGCAACACCGGCGCCATCGCGTTCGGCCTCGCCGTTGTGTTCGTCTTCCTCCTGCTCGCGGCACAATATGAAAGCCTGGTGCTGCCGCTCGCGGTCATCCTGATCGTCCCGATGTGCCTGCTCGCAGCGATCGTCGGGGTCAACGTTATGCGGCTCGACAACAATATCCTCACGCAGATCGGACTCGTTGTCCTGATCGGCCTGGCGGCCAAGAACGCGATCCTCATCGTCGAGTTCGCCAAGCAGAACGAGGAGGCTGGCCAGGAGCGTCGCGAGGCGGCCCAGCGCGCCGCTGCAACCCGCATGCGCCCCATCCTTATGACATCCATCGCGTTTATCATTGGCACGTTACCGCTGGTCATCGGCAACGCCCCCGGCTCCGAGATGCGCCAGGCGCTGGGCGTCGCCGTGTTCTTCGGAATGATCGGCGTGACCCTCTTCGGCTTGCTGTTCACGCCGGCGTTCTACGTCATCACCCGCAATCTCGGTGACTGGATCTCAACGAGAGCCCGGCGTGGTCGCACCCTGCCGCAGGTTGGAGAACCGGCATGAAATGCTGCTTGCATCGGGGCCGGCGGCTTTGCCCAATGATCCGATGACGCTGCGCGAACCCGATCCTCACGGGATTACGGCTTCGCCCTTTGCTGCCGCGCTGGTGGCGCCTGTTCGACGATATCAACCTCGACCGGCAAGGTCCGATGTCTTGACAGTCACGCCTGTTCGCTCCGGCGGAAGGTGGAGGGATCCGTCCCGAAATGTTCCCGGAAGAGACGGCTGAAATGGCTGCGGCTGTTGAAACCCACGGCCATGGCGATCCCTTCCACGCCCAGGGCAGTGGTCTCAAGCAAACGGTGTGCAAGGTCCAAACGAACGCGAGCGACAAACTCCATCGGCGTGTGATTGAGTGCGGCCCTGAATTCATGTGCGAAAGCAGACCGGCTCATGCCCGCCTCCTTTGCCAGGCTGGTGAGGGAATGGGGAGCAGCGGGAAAATTCAGGATCGCGCTGATCGCGCGACTGAGGCGGGTGTCCTGAAACACTGCCGGCGCGGTGCCCGCGGTCCGGCTCGCCTCGAGATGTCGTCGCAAAAGCATCACCAGGCATCCTTTCATCAGGGCGCTCATCAGAGCCCTCGAACCTTCTTTCGGCGCTTTGACCTCCTCGAGCAGGGCGGCGAAAGACGCGGAGACGACCGGGTAGTCGGAGAGATCTTCGACGATGGGTCGAGCCAGGCTCTTCAGCGGCCCGAATGAACCAACCGGATTCGGCAGCACCGCACCACATGCGATCCGCAGAGTCGGTCCTTCTTTACCGTTCGTCGCATCAATAACGAGAATGCCCTCGCGAACGGGCGAGCACACTTCAAATACCTGTTTGTTCATGAGCGAATCGTTGGATGTCGCCAAGTGCTGCAACCGCGCCGGCGGCACGATCAGCAGCGAGCCGGGCCCGGCCTCGACGAAGTCATTTTCGTCGATCGTCACATGAGCGGTCCCCTCGAGGACATAATGGACTACGATCATTTCGATAGGAGGAACGACGAGCCGGACGCCTTCGCCGATCTCGCAAATCGCGAAGGCTTCGATCTCTACCGAAACCGCTGCAAGCAGCGCATCAACTGTCGGTGTCCCCATTCTCGAGATCCTTACGCCACTGCGGACGTCGTCGCGCCCCCGACCGAAACAGTTGTTCGAATTTTCGAAACCCGAGCAGGTAAACGGTTGGAAAGATTAAACCGTTCTGACCGCTTTTGTCGATCTGACGCGCATTCCCGGTCAGGGAATGGGTCTCTTCGGATCAAAATCCTGGTCGCGCCGTCGATCGTGCCGCCAAACACCGGGCGTTCGGTCGATGAGCTCGGCATCCGCACCAGAGCGGACGGGTGAGGCCGGGTTGTAACGCTCCAATGCTCTGCGCCGTGCTTCGCTAGGCAGCGGCCTTCGATGCTGGATCAGGGCTGCAATGGCGCTGCCGCAGGTGCGACTGCTCAACGGATCATACCAACGGCGGGTACGAGGAACTTACTGATGTCGATACAATCATTTGATGTTGTCATTGTTGGCGCGGGAGCGGCCGGCTGCGTCGTTGCGAGCTATCTCGCCGAGCACAGCGATGCCTCAATCGCACTGATCGAAGCGGGCGAGATGGATCGCGATCCGTTCATTCACATCCCCGCCGGTTTCGCGAAGATCCTCGCAAGCGGACGCCATATCTGGAACTACGAGACCGTCCCCCAGCATGGCACCAAGCGCATTTATGCTTCGGGCAAAGTGCTGGGCGGCGGCTCGTCGATCAATGCATTGTGTTATGTCCGTGGCCAGAAGCGCGACTACGCGGCCTGGCAGCAAGCCGTCGGCGACACCGGCAACTGGTCGTACGAAGACCTCCTGCCCGAATTCATTGCGCAGGAAAGCAACGACACTTTTCACGACGAATTTCACGGCATCGACGGCGGGCTCGCGGTCGAGCAACCCAAGGGCATCAACCTGCTCAATCAATATTGTCTCAAGGCCTTCCAGGAATACGGACTTCCCTACAATCCGGACTATAACGGCAGGAGCCAGATCGGCGTCGCGCCGGTGCAGTCAAACGTCGGCCACCAGCGTCGGTGCAGTGCGGTGGACGCGTATCTGCGGCCGCATCTCGCCTCGGGCCGCGTGACGCTCTTCATCGAGCAGACGGTCACCCGAATTCATTTCGAAAATGGTCGCGCTGCCGGTGTCGAACTGAAGGGCGACAGCCCGCGGAGGATCGCGGCCGGCGAGGTGGTGTTGTCGGCGGGCGCGCTCCACAGCCCCAAAATCCTCATGCACTCCGGAATCGGACCGGCGGAGCAGCTCCGCCAGCATGGCATCGGGGTGATCGTCGATTCTCCCGAAGTCGGCGAAAATCTCCATGACCACGCGATCGTCCCGGTGCGAGCCTACGTGAAGGGAGATCTCGGCTATCAATCGGCCGCGCAGGGCCTCGGCACCGTCAAGGCCGGCCTGCGCTATTTCGTGACCAAGGACGGGCCAGCGTCGGGCAACGGCATCGAGACACTCTCGCACTGGAATCCGTCGGACTTCACCGCCGAACCCACGATCCAATGCTATCATGTGCCGATCATCGCGGTGGATGGGATCAGCCCATCGGGCGACCGTTCAGGCATCACCTTCGAACTCGTCGTGCTTCAACCCAAAAGCCGCGGCTGGGTGCGGCTCGCCGACAGTGACCCGACGTCGATGCCGCTCATCAACCCGAATTTTGTCGGCGACGAGAGAGACCTCAGGGCCGCCGTCGAATCAGTTCGCGCCATCCGCAAGGTCATGGCGCAGCCCTCGCTGGTCGACGTCATCGAGCAGGAGATCGACCCAGGCCCGAACGCTCAGTCGGACACCGAGATCGGCGATTGGATCAAGAGCGCCGTGACCACGATGTTCCACCCGGTGGGAACCTGCCGGATGGGCAAGGACGACCGCGCGGTGGTCGACGCAAGGCTGAGGGTAAAAGGGGTCGAAGGCCTGCGCGTCATCGACGCCTCGATCATGCCACACATCACCAGCGGCAACACGAATGCGCCGACGCAGGCGCTCGCGCGCCATGCCTCCGCGATGCTGGTCGAGGACCTGAAGCAGAGTCGGGCGCCGGAACTGCTCGTGGCTTAGGATGCCGACGGGCGTCGCAACCCGGCAGAATCAAGGCGCCAACCCGGAATTGGGAGGAAATCGAATGTCGCTACGAATGGACTATAATGCCGCCTCGCCGGAGGGGATAAGGGCTCTTCGCCGCGTTGACGGCTACCTGTTGCAGAGCGGACTGTCGAAAAGCCTGCTCGAGCTTGTCTATCTTCGCATCTCGCAGATCAACGGCTGCGCCTACTGCATCAGCAAGCATTCAAGCGACCTTCTGAAGGGCGGCATGGCTCTTGAAAAGGTCCTGCTCGTCGGCGTCTGGCGTGAAGCGGACGGATTCTTCGACGCGGTCGAGCGCGCTGCGCTTGCGTGGGCGGAATCCGTGACGAGGGTCGCTGAAACCAACGTGCCCGATGCCGACTATCAGGCCGCAGCGGCTGTGTTCGACGAAAAGCAGCTTGCCGATCTCACGATCGCGATTGTGACAATGAACGCGTACAATCGCCTGGCGATCAGCTTTCGCGTGCCCCCGGCGGCGGCCAGGCAACGGGAAACGGAGATCGCGGGATGACCTTTGCCATTCGCTCAGGCCGGATGGGCCTGTTGGCGGCCGCGGCGGCCGTCCTTGCCAGTGGGCCGTCATTTGCAAACGGAGCGGAACGCCCCCGGGCGCGGATCGCCGCCGCATCAACGTCGCGCGCCACCCCCATCTTCGAGCGCGGGCTCCCGAATGTTCCTGGAAAATCGCTTCTGGCGGTCGAAGTCGTCTATCCACCCGAAGGCGCCTCGCCGCCGCACAGGCATCCGGACTCCGCCTTCATCTACGCCTACGTCGTGTCGGGCGAGGTCGTGAGTGCCATCGACGGCGAACGGCCGCGTGTCTATCGAGCGGGTGAGAGCTTCTATGAAGCTCCGGGCGCCCACCACCGCATCTCCCGCAATGCCAGCAGGACGAAGCCCGCGAAGCTGCTGGCGGTATTCGTCAAGAACTCCGGCAACGACCAACTGGTAGTTCCCGACCCGAGATGAAGGCCCCCAGGATCGGTGGCCGCGACCGGCGCAATGCCGCGCCGGACCGAGCAATGCCGTGAGCGACTTCATCAGCAAGCTTTCCTGGGACGATCTGCGCATCATAAGGGCGATCGGAAAGAACGGTGCCCTTGCCCGGGCAGCGGAGATGCTCGGCATCAACAATTCGACGATTGCGCGGCGATTATCCAAGGTGGAGCGGGTTCTCGGCGCAACGCTCTTCGACCGGCGGCGCACCGGATATACCCCGACCGTCCAGGGGGAGGAACTGATCGCGCTAGCGGAACGCGTCGAACTCGACGTCGTGAGCGTCGCCCGCCGGGTTTCCGGACATGCACAGGGTCATGCTGGCGATCTGCGCATCACGACGAGCGATTCCATCCTCCTGTATCTGCTGACGCCTATCATCGCGTCGTTCAGGGCAGTGAACCCCGCCATCAGAGTGGAAGTGAGCGTTGGAAACGCATCATTGAACCTCGCCCGAGGCGAATCCGACATTGCAGTGAGGGCCACCGGCAAGCCGCCCGAAAATCTCTTCGGCCGCAAAATCGCAACGATCGCTTGGGCGCCTTATGGCGCCTCGCCCGGCAGCGGTTCGCGCCCGGCCGGCGATGGCACGTTGGTTGATCGCCAGTGGGTCTCGTACGGTGGGCAGCTGTCCGGCCTCAAGGCTCATCCCTTCGCCGAAGAGCGTGTGCACGCCGACAATATTGCCTATCGAACGGATTCGGTCGCGGGCGCCTCGGCAGCAATCGCCGCAGGAATGGGAGTGGGCTATTTGCCTTGCTTCGTCGGCGATCTCGAGCCGGCTCTTGCTCGCGTTGGAGCGATCGAGCCGGAGCTGGACGACGAGCTGTGGCTGTTGACGCATCCGGATATCCGCAGATCGGACCGTATCTGCGCTTTCATGACGCATTGCATCGAGGCGTTGACGCAGATTCGAGGTCTCATCGAGGGACGTGGCGAGGGGAGGGGAGAGGCGGCTTGCCTCCCGAAAGGGGCCTCCGTTGCCGCGTATCTGCAGGGAACGGCGGCGGCTGACGGGATTGCCGGCGCTCGCCCGCCAAGCCCCAACTCCTCCTCTTGGTGCAGGTGCTCGTGATAACCGGCTCGTCGCGGGGGACGGTGCAGGGAGTCTGGTCAGCTGATCGTTCGCCCCAGGACCTTTTCGATGCAGGTGATAAGTTGGGCACCGTCGACGGGCTTTTCGAGCAGCAGCAGCCCCTCGTCGGATCGCGACCAGTCGCTCGCGCGCTCCGGATATGCGGTGATGATGATCACCGGCGTGGGCACCTCCCTCCCGCTGAGGATCCGCTTGAGCTCGATTCCGCTCATCCCGGGCATGTGGAGGTCGGAAACCACGATGTCGAAGTGATCAGGATCCACCGAAAGGAAGCTGGCCGCGGAGGAGAACGCCTCGGCGCGAACGCCGAAGGATCGAAACAGGCTCGCCAGCGAGACGCGGATGAGGTCATCGTCGTCGACGATGGCAACGAGGGGTGCCGCGTCCAATGGGGTTCTCATGCCAGCCTAACCATCGAGTTCGAATGCGATCCGCCGCGGCGGGTAACCCAGTGAATCAAGCAGGGGTCTGCGACTGCCGCGCGCCGCGTTCGAGCGCCTCCACCATGCGAACGACCTGCGCCAGCGTCCGTGCTCCCATCTTTCGCATTGCCCTGCCGCGATGGAGTTTGACCGTGATCTCGCTCAGTTCCAGTTGGCCCGCGACCTGCTTGTTGAGGAGGCCTGACGTAACGAGCTGAAGCACCTCGCGTTCGCGGCGGGTGAGCGTCTCAAAACGTCTGCGCAGCGAGAAAAGCTCGACTTCCTGCTCTTTGAATCGGCGGTCCTCGGCGAGAGCGCTGGCGATTGATTCGAGGATGTCCTGCTCGCGAAACGGCTTCGCAAGGAAATCGACTGCACCGGCCTTCATCGCCCTTACCGACATCGGAATATCACCGTGACCGGTGATGAACAGAATGGGGACGCGTTCGCCGCGTTTGCCGAGTTCCGCGTGAAGGTCGAGGCCGCTTACGATCGGGAGGCGGATGTCGGCGACGAGGCAGCGGACGCCATCTGGAAGCGGCCCTTCCAAGAGTTCCATCGCATCGCCGTAGAGCCTGACGCGGTATCCGGCGGAGCGAACGAGGCTTCCAAGCGCGGTACGGATCTGCTCGTCGTCATCGACGACGAGAACGATCGGCGTCGCGTCTTCGCCCGCCTGCAGCGCCGGAGCGTCGATCCTATGAGGCATCAAATACAATCCCGACCTCCATCCAGCGCAATCGCAATCTCATGCCGGGCTCCGATCCCACGCAGCCGCTTGCGGCAACGTTGAAGCGGCCGATCCGGTGGTGGCGAACAGCTCTCTTCTGCTTACCCCGCACTTGAGGCTGGTCCTATCAGACGTTCGTATAGCGCGCGCCCGAACCGGTTGGCGGAGGCATCGAGCGGGTCCGGCCTAGCGGTCGACGGGGAAGGTGAAACCGACCGTCGCGCCGCCTTCGGCATTGGCTTTGGCGAAGATGGTGCCGCCATGCGATTCGACGATCGACCGGCAGATCGAGAGTCCCATTCCCATCCCTTCGCTTTTTGTGGTGAAGAAGGGCTCGAAGACGTCGGCAAGGTGATCCTCGTCGATGCCGGTTCCGTTATCTGCGACGCTGAGGGTGACCTGATCTGCCTCGCGGATCGTTTGGATGAGGAGTCGCCGTCCGGTGCCCGTAGGCCTCGGCGCCTGCAGCGCATTCATGACAAGGTTGATCAGGACCTGCTGCATTTGAACCTGATCGGCAAGGATGCCGGGTTCATTGTCAGCAAGCTCGACGGACACGGAGGCCCGATGCTGGTTCAGGTGCGAGCGCAGCAGCGGAAGAGTGCTCCTGACGAGGTCGCCAAGGTTGAACCGGCTCGGCTCGGGGTCGTTTCTGGCGAAGATCGCGCGCAACTGCCGGACCACCTCGCTGACGCGGCGGGCGCCGATCACGGTGCGCTCGACCGCTTCCCTCGCCTCAACAAGGTCAGGCTGCGGCCGGTTCATCCAGCGGAGGCACGCTTCGCTGTTGGTGAGAACGCCTGAAATCGGCTGATTGATCTCGTGTGCGATCGACGCGGTGAGCTCGGCCATAGTGGCGATGCGCGTAATGCGGGTCAGGTCTGCCTGCGCGCGATGCATTTCTTCTTCCGCGAGCTTCGCCGAGGTGATGTCCATGATCACGCCGGACACATTCTGCCCATCGTCCTCGGCGCGCGCGGGGTTCACCAGGACCACCAGGTGCTTGACCGACCCGTCGGGCATGACCGCCCTGTATTCCAGTCTGACATCGATTTCGCCGCGCTTGATGCGTCCGATCCCGGCCAGAACTTGAGCACGATCGTCGGAATGGACCCGCATCAGCAGCGCCTCGAACCCGGGTGTCACCGATGGATCGAGGCCGAAAATGCGATAGACTTCCTCCGACCAGTACTGCTCGCCCGTGACTCGGTTGAGCGCGACGCTGCCCGTCATGCTGATCATCTGTCCCTGACGGAGAAAGGCTTCGCTGCGCCGAAGCCGCTCCTCGGCCTGCTTGCGAGGCTGGATGTCGAAGGTGGCGCCGTACCACTGGCAAACATTTCCTTCGCGATCGAGCCGCGGTGAACAGACGGAGAGGCACCAGCGGTATCCGCGCCCGGGGCTGCCAACGCGGAATTCGTACGTGCCGTCATCGGCGGTCAACCTGTGCGACTCCCAATAGTCCACGAGACCCTGGCGGTCGTCGGGATGGATGGAATCCTTCCATCCCCAGCCCCTGACCTCATCCAGGGTCCGCCCCCACGCGTCGAGGTAGCGTTCGTTGGCGTAATCCATTTCGCCTGACGCCGTCGTGCGCCACATCATTGTCGGCGCATTGTCGAGCATGGCGCGGACGTGCGAGAGCTCGAGTTCCGTCTCCACCTCGAGGGACTTTCTTTCGTCGATCGAGACCGCGACAAGTGCTCGGCGAGCTGACGGATCGGGGCTGCCGTAACTGACCATGAACCACCGATACCCACCGGTCTCGCCCCTGAGCCTGACATCGAGCGAACCGGGCGCCGGGCGGCGGGACGCCGATCCGCGAAGAAATGCGAGTTTCGGGCGGTCGTCGGGATGAACCAGCTTGAGCCACCCATCGCCGGCGAGCTGCTCTTGGCCGAGGCTCGACAGTCGCTCCCACGCGCGGTTGAAACCGTCAGCGCCGCGGACTGCATCCACATGCCACACAAGCGCTGGGATCTCGGTTTCGGGCGCCACCTGCGGCGCCCAGGTGCAAGTGTTCGCCCGTTCGGCCGGGTTAGTCGCCATTCATCTCACGCGTCATCGCCGCCACTTCCTTCGCACGGCGGAGGAGCAATGCTCCGCCGCCAGTCGCGGAGTCCCTCTGACAAAATTCTCAAGAAGTTTGAATCGGCAATACTGCGGCGATGATCAGGCGCGCGTGCCGTTTCGGCGCTGCACTGCCTTGGAACCTCTCGACAAATGGCACGAGCGGCGACTGGCGTCTATGGGACCATGCCGCTCGCGAGAAAGCGGGTGCCCCCGCCGCCGGCGAGATAGGTGAACGTTGCATCGAGCTTGCTGCACATCGCATTGATGATCGCCGTTCCAAGGCCCGGTGCCGCGCTGCTTCGCCGATTGGCCGTACCGCCGAAGTCGCGGACCTCCAGCCGGAACTGCGTTCTCGAGGGGAACAAGAGACGAATCTGGATGTCCCCCGGCTCGCCCGGTGCGTAAGCATGTTTGCAGGCGTTGATGACGAGTTCGGTGATCATGATCCCGAGCACACTGGCGAAGCCAGGCGGCACCATCTGGCCCTGCACGTTCGCAATGACGCGCCTGCACGCGCTGCCTCCGCCAAAGCCCTGCTCGATGGTGTGCGCCAGATCGAAAAGATATGGCGCGATATCGATTGAAGACGGAGAGCCGCCTTGGTGCAGCCGCCTGTGGATTGAGCCGACGGCGTCGATCCGATGCGCGGCGACCCCTAGCGCGTCCCTGACCGAAGCGTCGGTAGCTTGCCTTGCCTGAAGAGACAGAAGCGATGAAATCAGTTGAAGGCTGTTCGCAACGCGGTGGTCGGATTCCTGGCTGCGCATCGTTTCCGGCGGAAGGACCATCATCGTCCCTGCCGGTTCGCGGATCGTCTCGACTGTCATGCTGATCTCCGATGTATGCACAGCGGGACCTTTGATGAATTCGGCCCAGGAGCGGAATCATACGGAGGTCTTGTCTTCGCCAACCAAAGCGTATCGACGGCTCTCCGCCTTGCTCTTCCCGCCGATGTCCGGCCGATCGGTTGCGGCACGGCCCGGACCGCGGGCCGCGCGAAGTGCGCCCTGGCCCCGATCCGCCAAGCAAGGAAACTGGCTGCGCCTGTAACCGGGGCGCTCAACAATCCGGTTAGCCAAGAAAGCACGGCACCGCATTTGGCGATGGCGACTGGCACCTGCGATGGGGCCCGCGCCTGAGTGCCCGAAGCAAGGAGGCGACCGATGAAGGCAATCGTGGTGACGGACCAGGCTGCGGGAATGGCCGGGATGAAGCTGGTCGAGCGGCCTCAGCCCATGCCCGCCATCAACGACGTCGTCGTGGAGATCCATGGGTCGGGTTTTGTTGGAACGGAGCTGGGCTGGCCGTCGACCTGGACCGACCGTCTTGGGCGTAGCCGGACGCCGACGATTCCCGGGCATGAGTTTGCCGGAGTAGTCGCTGAAGTCGGCTACGGCACCACGGGGGTGTCCGTGGGACAGCGCGTGCTCGGCCTCATGGACTGGTATCGCGACGGAACGCTCGCGCAATATGCGGCGATCGAGGCGCGCAACCTCGCACCGCTGCCGGGCGACGTGGACTTCACCGTCGGCGCGAGCCTGCCGGTCTCTGGCCTCACGGCGTGGCAGGGGCTGTTCGATCACGGCCGCCTTCGCGCTGGTCAGAGCGTCATTGCCCATGGCGCGGCCGGCGCGGTCGGTTCGATGGTGACGCAGCTCGCGCGTGAGTCCGGAGCATGGGTGATCGGCACCGGGCGCGCTGCTGACCGCCAGAAGGCGCTGGACTTTGGAGCAAACGAGTTCATCGACCTCGACAACGACAGGCTCGAGGATGTCGGCGAAGTCGATCTGGTCTTCGACGTCATCGGCGGTGACATCCAGAAAAGATCCGCGCGCCTCGTCCGCGCACGCGGAACGCTGGTGACGATCGTTGCACCGCCGGAGGCGAGGCCCGCCGACGGCCTTGCGATCGACTTCGTTGTCGAGGCCGATCATGCGCAGTTGAGGGAGATCGTCCAGCGCGTGCGCGACGGGCGCATCAGAACGAATATCGGAACCGTCGCATCGCTCGATGACGCTGTCGCAGCGTTCAACTCGACCGAGCGGCGCGCGGGCAAAACGGTAATTCGCACTGTTGCCTGAACTTGGAGCCCATGCGTCGCAATTTGTTGTGAAGGACCTCGCCGCGGAGCCCGTTCGATGAGCGAAAGCGGCCACGCGAGACCGATGCATGCCAGGAGCGTCCGCCGATCCCGGCGGCCAGCGCGCTCTGCGAGCTGCGCCGCAAACGCGCCCACGGCAGCCGGCCATTCTCGTGCCGGGCTTCGCCTGGCGTTTCTTTCCGCCGCAGTTTCTCTTGTAGCCTCGTTCGCGGCCGCGGCGGCGCCGATCCCGCTGTACAACATCTACCGGGCCGAAGACGGGTTCACCAACCCCGGCATCTCGATGGCGATCGTCACCTACTCGCTTGGCGCCATCGTCGGTCTGCTGGTGCTCGGACGACTATCCAACCACCTGGGCCGGAAGGTCCCTGGAATCGCGAGCCTCGGCCTGCTCCTGCTGGGCTGTCTGCTGCTGCTGAACGTTCACCAAATCGGCGTCCTTCTGGCCGCTCGGGCATTCATGGGCGTCGGTACCGGCCTGGCGAGCAGCAGCCTCACCTCGTACATTGTCGATGCGGCGCCCGGAAAACCGCGCTGGCTGGCCTCCGTCGCCTCCAGTCAGGGACCAATGCTGGGGCTCACCATCGGGGCTGTCGCCTCGGGCGCGATGGTCCAGTTCGGCCAATGGCCGCGCCAGCTCATCTTCGAGGTTTGCGCCGGCTTCCTGCTGCTGTGCGCCGCGCTCATCGTGGCAAGCCCCGAAACTGCAGCCCCCATGCCGGGAGTCTGGCGCTCCTTGTTGCCGAGGTTCGGCGTACCCGCCCGGGTGCGGCCCCTTCTCCCCGCCGCGGGGGCGATATTCGTCGCCACGTGGGCGACGGGCGCATTCTACCAGGCGTTCGTTCCCGCGCTCGTTGAAGATCAGCTTCATACCCGCAGCCCGCTCGTTCTTGGACTGGTGTTCGCTTCCTACATGGCATCAAGCGTTCTCGGCGCTCCCCTCGGCGGCCGTCTGACGGCACTGCAAGCGCAGCGTGTCGGAATGATCGTCTTCGTTGGCGGGATGAACAGTGCCGCTGCGGCGATCTACAACAGTTCGCTCCCCGTCTTCATCGTCGCGACGATCGTCGCAGGGATCGGGCAGGGCATTGCCCTCAGCGCGGCAACCCGCGGACTGATCGAGGGCACCAGCATCGCCGAGCGCGCGCCGATCTTCAGCGCAATCTATCTGCTTTGCTACGGCGGTGCCACGATCCTTAGCCTCATCGCCGGCGGACTCTCAGGCACGCTCCCGCTGCCATACATTGCGCTGGGATACGGTGGGCTCGCCTTGCTCGCGGCCCTCTTCAACATCGTCCGCTCGCCCGATCTTGCCGGCGATCGCCTCGTTCCTCGGTGAGGAGCAAGGCTGGTCGCACGTTGACCGTCTTTCCGAATTCGGCAGAGATCGGGTGGCCGCCGCGCACGTCCAGATCGCTCCGGCTGTTAAAGGCCGCGGCGCACGTCCAAGCGTGTTCTCAACGCCAAAAGCCATAAACCGTGAGGACAAACAGGATCGATGTATCGGCCCGGCAGCCCCCTGCAATTGCCCACCTGCTCCGTGGGAGCGATGGATGCGCTGGCGGTGCCCTTCACCGTGTGTACGTCGTCAAAAGGCCGTACTGTTTTCGAGGTCCGGTTACGTTCCACTCAGACTGCCACGCGGTCGAGCTGAGAGCGATGAACACGCCATCATAAAGATCGGGGTGGCAGTCATGACACACGCGGTGCTGCCCGTGGGACAAATCCAGTTCGTGGAACGCGCGGCCATCCCGGAAGCGAACCGATGCTCGCCCCTCGGTTTCGGGGAATTCGTACAAATAACTCTGCTCGGCTCGGCCGCGGTGCTCACCCAACGTGAGGGTGCCATGTTCCTCGTACAGCAAGCCATCGGCACACGGCGTAAACGTTGCCTCTCCTTTCAATCCGCCGGTCATCGCGTGAGCCCGATCGATGACGATCCGCTGCACATTCCAGCTGCCAAGGAGGAAGGCCTTGAGGTTTGGCACTGACCACAAGAGGTACACTTAGGTGCGACGTCGATTTGCGTCCAGCGCGGCAAATGTCCGGTCTCCCAGAGAGGAATTCCTGGACGAGCCATAAGGCGATTGCGAAGCCTCAAGTGTTGTCGATCGCGTTTGCGGCGCGGTCGTATTCTTCCTGGATTTTCCTAACGTCGTCCTTGGTGGCTTTCCCGCGCCTGCGCGCCGCTTTGACCTGTTTCAGTTTCTCGTTGAGTTGCTCCCATTCCTTGAACGGCGGATCCTCGTCGATTGCCATTTGCGGGCTCCTCCTCTGAGTTGCGCCTACTTATTGCACCAGTCCCTTTTCGAGCGTCAGAAGCCCAACTGAGCGAACAGGCCGATTTCGTCGTAACTTCCGCGATCGGGTCCTCCGATGGTGCCGTTCGATGTCGAAAGCAGGCCGTGCGTGACCTGCTCGTGCTTGTAGACCAGCGCAAGGTCGATCGGGTCGATCGGCTTGTAGTCGAGCCCCACGTTGAAATAATTGTCACGCATCGACGGGTTCAGGTTGCGGCTGGGCTTGAGCCGGTCGTAGCGCCCGAAGACGCTGACTTTTGGCATGACAGCGTAGGAGCCGAACGCCGACCAGCCATTCGATTTGTCGTTTGGTGTCGAGGGTGCCGGCAGTGGCAGTGGCGCAGTCGTGATGTTGTTCCAGTTGCTCGCCGCAAAATATTCGACGCCGGCGCGCACCCGCTTGTCCGTGTAGGCAACGACGGCATCCAACCGGGTCGCCCGATGGTTCACGTCGACGGTGTCGTTGCTCTTGCCGAGCTTGCCGGAATAGCCGCCGACGCCCAGCGTCACGTCCTTGACCGGACTGATCGCGATGCGCCCCTCGAGATCGATGCCGTTCGAATTGCGCGACAGTGTCTTGTAGCCCGCGCCGTTGATCGCCGAGAACTGGTAGGTGACGAGATTGTGCGCCAACGTCCCGAACACATGCACGCCCCAGTCGGTCGACGCGCCGAACTTCGTGCGATCGATCAACGTGTTCTCCACGAACCGGTACCCGTAGAGACTCTCGACGAATGACATCCACGGCGTATCGCTCTCTCCGACGCGGATGTTCAGCGCGGGATTGATTCGGGCCTGAACCCACGCCTTCTTGACGAACACGAGGACGTCCTTGCTGGTGCCGTTCGAATTGTACCGGAAGTCGGTGGTGATATTGGCTGACCAGGTGTCGTCGAACTTGTGGTCGATCGTGACATAGCCGCGCTTGAGCTCAGTCTGCGTGCCGTTCTGCACGTTCTCGGTCCTGTTGCCGAGAAGGTCCGTCGACGTCTGGTGGATGCTGCTGACGTTCAGGAAGAATCGGCCGCCGATAGTCGTGCTTCCCCACCAGCCGAGCACAGGCGTCGTCGCCAGCGGTGGGACCGGCGTGGCGGCGGCGACCTGCGCCTTGTGCGACTGTGTCAATGCGGTCGTGGCTTGCTGCTGCGCGGCGGCTGCCGACTGCTTCGCCGTTTCGGCCTGCAGCGCGGTCGTCCGCTGCGCGGTTTCATCCGCGTCGAGGCGCCGCCTGAGCCCCTCCACCTCGGCCCTGAGCGCGGCAATCTCCGCGTCGCGGGGATCGCTCGCATGCCGGCGCGTGGCACCCGCGGCCGGGTGGGCGAGGGCAAGGAGGGCGGTGCCCGCCAGAAGGAATTTACGCATCTCCAGCTTTCCTTCATGCCGCGGCGCCAGCGCTCCTGCTGGGCAAACGGCCAGATCTGCTCCCCGCGAGGCTTCGTCAGATCAATGGGCCGCGGCGCTCACCCGCCACACGACATTGCCGACATCATCGGCGATGATGAGGGCCCCGGTGCGGTCGAGCGCCACCCCCACCGGGCGCCCCCGGACAGTGCGATGGTCGGACGCCAGAAAGCCGGTCGCGACCGGCACGGGCGCTCCGCTGGGACGGCCATTCACAAAGGGGACGAAAATCACCTGGTAGCCGTTCAAGGGGCTTCGGTCCCAGCTGCCGTGCTCGCCCACGAAGGCGCCGCTCGCGAACCTCGGCGACAGTGTCTCGCCCTGGCTGAACGCCAGCCCGAGCGTGGCGACGTGTGAGCTCAGCCCATAGTCGGGCCGGATCGCCTTGGCGACCATCGCCGGGTTCTGGGGATGTACACGGACGTCGACATGGTTTCCCCAGTAGCTCCACGGCCAGCCGTAGAAGCCGCCGTCGCGGATTGATGTCAGGTAGTCCGGCACCAGGTCGGGCCCGATCTCGTCGCGCTCGTTGACGACCGCGAAGAGGGTGCCGGTCCCGGGCTGGATGGCGAGATTGGTCGGGTTGCGTGTACCGGTCGCATAGATGCGCTTTGCTCCGGTGGAGCGATCCACTTCGTAGATCGCTGCGCGCCCCTCTTCGGCATCCATCCCATTTTCGGTGATGTTGCTGTTCGACCCGACGCCGACATAGAGCTTCGAACCGTCGGCAGTGGCGACCATGGCCTTGGTCCAGTGGTGGTTCATCTGCCCGGCCGGCAGGTCGGCAAGCTTGACTCCGGGAGCCGTGATCCTCGTCTGCCCAGGCGTGAACGGAAAGGCGAGGACCGCGTCAGTGTTGGCAACGTACAGGGTGCCGGCAACCCACGCGACCCCATAGGGCGAATGCAGATGATCGACGAGCACCGTCTTCAGCTCGGGAATGCCGTCGCCGTCGGCATCGCGCAGAAGGGTGATGCGGTTGCCGCCTTTCGCGGCCGCCCCGGCGCGGGCCTTTACCTTGCCCTGGATGTAGTCCTTGGGCCGGTAGGGCTTGCTCCCGGGGCTGTTGCTCTCGACCACGAGGACGTCGCCATTGGGCAGGGGATAGACGATGCGCGGATGCATAAGGCCGCTCGCCATCGCCTGGATCCGCAGGCCCGGTGCAACCGTCGGGGCTTGGCCCGGCTTCCAGCCGACGGCTTTGGGCACGCTCATCGGCGGAAGCAGATACTGCTTTGGCTCGGGGAGCCATGGGTTCGGCCCATATTGACGCATCGGGTCGCTGCCCTTGTCGCTGCACGCGCCCAGGCCGCCCGCGACCAGGATCAGCGCAGACATCGCCCCGGCAAGGCGGAACATCTGCGCGCTCACGGCCGTGTCTCCGGTTCGCGCTTTGGGGCACGCGGCGCCGTCACCGTCCACCCTCGAATGCCCGCGACGAGCAGCAGCACCGTAACGATGGCCGACAGGGTGATGCCGGTCGAAACCACCGACGTCCAGGCGTCGCGAGTGTGGACGAGGACATTGACGATCGAGAGGACCGTGGCGACTGCGAGCAGGGTGAAGTCGAGCCAACGGATTGTTCCTGCTCGGCCGAGAACCACCTCTGCCAGAAGGACGATCGCCGATATCAGGGCGAGCACGAGACCGCCGACGATCAGCCAGCCCGAGAAGTTCGACCACTGCATCAGGGCGTTGCTGGAATACATGAAGTCGGTGAACAGCGCCGCGATCAGCAGCGTGCCGCCAAGCGAGATGAAAAAGGGGTGGAGAAGCCTCGCTTCCCTTCCCTTTGCAACTTCAGTCATGGCCTCCTCCTGTCACTTGGCGCGGCTGCGCGCCCGTTAAAGGCTGGTCTGCGCCGTCGACGGTGCACCGGCGAGATCGAAAGCATTGGACGCGAGGCTAGGCTCCCGCGCTGATTGTGTTCACGACAAGCAACTCGACCCGGTTCGCCGGTGAGTTACAGTTTCCGAAGATCTGCGGTCAGGTCCTGCGTGAATGAAAGCTCATTCATTCGCCGCACTTCCCTGAAAGAGAGAGATCAAGGCCTGCCTGTAACCGCCTCTGCGACGTGCGCGAGTTAATCAACGACACTCAAAGAGCCGGGGAATGCACCAATGTCACGGATACGGGTGAAGGCGGGAACGGAAATCACCGGCGCGGACGGAGTGCATTTCGGCATTGTACCGCCCGCATTTCGGTCCCGCTGCGAGACGACGGCGCCCGCCCTCACGGCCAAGGCTATCTCGATACCGGGAGCCCGCATGCGAAAATGGGCGCTAATGATCGCCGCAGCCGCGCTGGCGATGGCGGGTTCCGGCTGTGGTCGATCCATCAAGAAGAGCGAAAGTGGTCGATCGGCCGCTCAGACCACAAGTGGTCGGGCGGCGGTGCAGGCCGCAAGTTCAGGCGGCAGGTATCTACCCGAATATTTGCCGGACGGTCAGCTGGTGCTTCCGAAGAATTGGCGTAGCTGGGTATTCGTCGGCGCGCCGCTCACTCCGAACGCGCTCAATAACGGCAAGGCCAGCTTCCCGGAATTCCACAACGTCTACATCGAACCGGGATCCTACGCGATCTACAAGCGAACCGGCGTATTCCCCGAAGGCACCATCCTCTTCAAGGAACTGCAGTTGACGCTGCCCCCGTTCGAATTTCCGGACGGCTCCCGCATCGAACCCTCCGGACGCGGGTACTTCGGCGGCAAATTCAACGGTGCCGACGTCGGGGTGAAGGACACCAAGAGATATGCGGACACGGGCGGCTGGGGATATTACAACTTCCACCACTACGAGCCGAAGGCTGCAAGCGCGACGCTCAGGCCGAAGGAGGAGTGCGCGTCCTGTCATATGTCCAACGCCAAGAAGGATGACGTCTGGACGCAGTTTTACCCGCTGCTCGACGACGTCAGCATTAAATAGTGGCTTTAGCAGGCTATTCTTTCGACGAAACGCTCGAGGAGGATGCGCCAGGGAGTGGCGGTCGCAAGCCTTTGCTTCGTCGACACATGCCGGCAGGCCTAATCTACGATCGCGTCTTCAGATCGGCCATCGATCGCCTCCACGAGGAGGGCCGCTACAGGGTCTTTGTCGACATCCTGAGGACGAGGGGGAATTACCCCAACGCCCAATGCTTTGGGGGCGATCGGTCCAAACTGATCACCGTCTGGTGCTCGAACGACTATCTGTGCATGGGCCAGCACCCTGCCGTCATCGACGCGATGGAAACCGCGCTTCGCAATGTAGGAGCCGGCTCCGGCGGCACGCGCAACATCAGCGGCAACACCCATTATCACACGCAGCTCGAGGCCGAACTCGCCGACCTTCATGGCAAGGAAGCAGCGCTGCTCTTCACTTCGGGATACGTCTCGAATGAAGCCGTGCTGTCGACGCTTGGAAAGCTGCTTCCTGGCTGCATCATCTTCTCGGACGCGCTCAATCACGCCTCCATGATCGCCGGCATCAAGAACTCGGCCTGCGAGAAGCGCGTCTTTCGCCACAATGATCTGCAGCATCTGGAGGAACTGCTCGCGGAAGCTAGGCCGGAGACGCCGAAGCTGATTGCGTTCGAGAGCGTCTACTCGATGGATGGCGATATTTCGCCGATCGCCAGGATTTGTGATCTCGCCGACAAGTACAGCGCCCTGACCTATCTCGACGAAGTCCACGCGGTCGGCATGTACGGCGAGCATGGCGGCGGCATTTCGGAACGCGATGGGGTTGCCGACCGGCTAACGCTCATCGAAGGCACGCTCGGCAAAGCATTCGGGGTAATGGGCGGCTATATCGCGGCAGACCGGACGATCGTCGATTGCATTCGCAGCTATGCTCCGGGGTTTATCTTCACGACCTCCCTGTCGCCCGTGCTTGCTGCCGGTGCGCTCACGAGCCTTCGTCACCTGAAGCAATCG
>JBJMUN010000003.1:0-38514 GCA_045811185.1 Sphingomicrobium sp. | reverse complement strand
CTCATCTCCATGATGCTGCCTGACCAGCTCGAGGCATTTGCGGATGCAAGTGAGCATGCCGAGCGCGAGCACGTCGATCTTCAGAATGCCGAGCTCATCGATGTCGTCCTTGTCCCATTCGATGAATGTGCGGTCATCCATCGCGCCGTTTCCAATCGGTACCGTCTCGGTCAGGGGCCGTTCGGTCAGGATGAAACCACCGACATGCTGACTGAGGTGCCGCGGCATTCCGACCAGCTGCTCGGCGAGCTTCATCGTCCGCTTCAAATGCGGGTCGGACAGGTCGAGCCCGGCGTCGTTCGCCCGCGCGTCCTCGAGCTCGGGGTCCATGCTGCCCCAGATGGTCGAGGCCAATGCGCCGCACACGTCTTCGGAAAGGCCCATCACCTTGCCGACCTCGCGGATCGCCGAGCGCGGCCGGTAGTGGATGATGGTCGCGGCGATCCCGGCTCGGTCGCGTCCGTATTTGTCGTAGATGTGCTGGATCACTTCCTCGCGCCGCTCGTGCTCGAAGTCGACATCGATGTCGGGGGGTTCCTTGCGCTCCTCGGAGATGAACCGCTCGAACAGCAGGTCGCTCGTTGCCGGGTCGACCGCGGTGATGCCAAGGCAATAACAAACCGCGCTGTTCGCCGCCGAGCCGCGTCCCTGGCACAGGATCGGCGGGTCGAGCCTGCGTGCGAAGGCGACGATGTCGTGGACGGTCAGGAAGTAGCGTGCGAAGTCGAGCTTATCGATCAGCGGCAGCTCGTAATTGAGCTGCTTAAGCACCTTGCCGGGGATTCCCCCCGGCCACCGCTTCTTCGCTCCTTCCCAGGTGAGATGCTCCAGATGCTGCTGCGGCGTGCGATCCTCGGGCACCGTTTCCTTGGGATATTCGTAGCGCAGTTCGTTGAGGCTGAAGTGGAGCAGGTCCGCGAACTCACGGGTCGCCGCGATCGCATGCGGCCAGCGCGAAAAGAGCCGGATCATCTCGTCGGGCGACTTCAGGTGCCGCTCGGCATTAGGATTGAGCAGGTAACCAGCGGTCGTGATCGTCGCTTTCTCGCGGATGCAGGTGACGACGTCCTGCAGCGGCCGGCGGTCCGGCGCGTGGTAATGAACGTCGTTGGTCGCAAGGATCGTGCAGCCCTGGCTTTTCGCCAGCCGGTCCAGCCGCTCGAGCCGGGCACTGTCGCCGCCGCGATAGAGCCAGCTCGCGGCGACATGGCGAAGTGACGTCAAGGCCTCGCGCAGCCGCGGCAATTCCCGTTCGAAATCATCGAGATCGTCTGTCGGCCAGGCGATGAAGGCAATGCCGTCGCTATGATCGGCGACGTCCCCTAGCGACAGCTCGCACTCGCCCTTGTCGGCCCGCATCTTGCCGAGGCTCAGCAAGCGCGAGAGCCGGCCATAGCCTTCGCGGTCGATCGGGTAGGCGAGCAGACTTGGTGCATCGGTGAGGTCGAGGCGGCAGCCGATCAGCGGCTTCAGCCCTGCGGCGTCGCACGCGCTGTGCATCCTGACGACGCCTGCGAGCGTGTTGCGGTCGGCGATGCCGATCGCGTCATAGCCCTGGCTGAGCGCCGTCAGCGTCAGCTCGATGGCGTCCGAGGCTCCGCGCAGGAAGGAGAATGGCGAGGTGACGCCAAGTTCGACATAGGCCGACGGCGTCGCTGGAGGCGTCGGCATATCGCCGGTCCGCACGAGCTTCAGACGCGAAAAGCCGACCTTCTCGGGCATCAGCCGAGCTCTTTTTCCAGGGGGTTGTTCATCCGAACAGACCGTGAATGAACCAGGCGGGAAGACCGCCGCGCCCATCGCCAATCAGGCCCTCACGGTAGATCCAGTAGCGGCGACCGTCCGCATCCTCGACACGGTAATAGTCGCGCAGCCGTGCCGACGATGGCTGTCGCCACCATTCGGGCGCGATCCGTTCGGGTCCTTCGACGCGGGCGATGTCATGGACGGCGCGCCGCCACATGAACCGCCGCGGCATGCCTTCGGGCGTCGCATAAATGACGTCTATCGCCTCGGGGCGGTCGAGCAGGCGCTGTGGCCGCTGCATCGATGGAATCGCGATCGGTTCGGCATTGGCGAGCGCGCTGACCCACCCGCTCGCCCGTTCCGGAAGGTGGCTCTCCACGGCTTGCGGCCGCCGCACCGCGCGCGGGCCGAGCTTCACCGTCAACCGGTCGACCAGCCGCGCCAGTTCGCGTGTCCCTGAGGGCTCCTCGACCAGGCTTTCCTGAGCGGCGCCGAGATCCTCGGTCCAGTCGGCGGTCAGCGCGAACGCATCGAACCCGAATTCCGGGTCCAGGGCCGCAGCCTTGTCGGCAAACAGCCGCTGCAAATGCTTGGGTTCGCGGCTGGGGATCGCAGTCGCGACGGATGCCACGGCGACACTGCCGTCGACACGATAACCGCTGAGCGACAGCCGTCGCGCGCCGAGGCGCCGCCCTTCGAGCTCGCGCACGAGCGGCGGGGTCAGCCGCTCCAGCGCCTGGCTCCCCGCTTCGGGATGGGTCGCCGGCTCCTCCAGCTTGAGAAGAGCGCGCGGTGGCGGGTCGGCTCCAACGGCGGTCAACGGCTCGGGCTTCCGGCCAAGCGCGCGGTCGAGTACTTCCACCACGTCTTCGGCTCCGCGGAAGCGCCGTGCGAGCGCCAGCCGCGGCACGCTGATCAGCGCGGCGACCGTCTTCAGACCCAGCCGTTCGAGCGTTCGCACAATATCCGGATCGAGGCGAAGCGCCGAGACGTGCAGCGGGCCAATCCGCGCGGCGACATCCGGTCCGCAGATGCACGGCGCATGATGCGATAAAGCCCATGCGGCGGCTGCAGTGGGTGCAATCGCGACCCGCGACGTCAGGCCCGTTTTTGCGAACCGGCGACGGATATCGCGTACCAGTTCCTGCTCACCGCCGAACAGATGCGCGACGCCGGTGACGTCGAGCCTCAGGCCGCCTGTCCCTGGCAAGGCCGAGGGATCGCCATCGATCTCGACGAGAGGCGACCAGCGTCCAGCCCATTTCGCGAGCCGTTCGACGAGCGCGCCGTCTGCGGCCGGATCGCCCGGCATTGCCGTCAGTGCGGGGTCGAGCGCGCGTGCGTCCGTTAACCGCGCGCCGGTCCTCGCGCCGCGCTCGGCGGCCGCTTTCGTGACGGCATGGATAATCGGCCCGTGCGGGCCTTCGAGGGTGAGGACGACCGGCGCGTCAGGCGCGTAGTCGGCGCTCTTCGCCCAGCGCTCGATCGCCAGATTCGGCAACCAGATGGAAGCGATCCGCCTCATGCGCGATGCTCCATCGCCCCGGCGGATGTCCACGCGCGCGGAACAGCTCCAAATCCCACGCGGAGGCTCCCGGCGAGCGTGGATCGAGGTGGTTCAGCAGCGACGGTGCGCTCGCGATCCGCCACCGCATCCTCGCGCCGCTGAGGTTGACGTGGCCGCCCAGCCGGATCAGCCAACAGGGCGTCCCGCTGCGCTCGGATGCGACCGCGAGCCGCCGCGTCGCGATGAAGTCGAGCGCTTTGGGGTCGCCCCACAGCTCGCCGACGACGGCAGAAAGGCAGGAGCATCTTACGCCCTCCTCCATCGCCCACAGCGCATCGCGGGCGTCGCGCGCTTCGACATGGATGAGGTCTCGGGCAGCCAGCCCCGGCGGATGGATGCGCCCGCTTTCGAGGATTGCCATCCGGTCCTGCACCCACAGCAACGGCTTGTCCGCGGCGACCTGCGCCAGCAGGAAACCGGCCCAGCCGCCATCGCGCGGGTGGACGGAGAACAGCTCGGACAGGGTGGGACCGGGCGGCGCGGGCACGCGCCAGCGTTCGCCCAACCCGCTGGGGAGCTGGCGAATTTTGGCCGAGCGACTTTCATCGCCGGCGACCAGGGCAAGGCCTGCAGCCACACGACTCACAACGTTCTCGTTCTACTTTTGTTCTTTTTCTCGCGAGTCAGCGTCCAGAGTCAATCCTGCGACTCGACAGGCCTCCTGGCGATCGGCGGCTTGCCCTCGAAGTCCGTCAGGAACGCCTCGATCTCCCTCACGATCAGACCGACCGCCGGACGCCAGAGCACCGCCCCGACGTGATAGGTGTCGATCTCCACTGCACGGTCGATCTCATTGTCACGCCCCCGCGCCGCGCTCGGTGCGACGATGCCGTCGCGACGGGACCAGAATGCAAGGGTCGGGACCGGCGGTTTCCCGTTCGCGCGCGGGAACGGAGGCTCGTTGACGTCATGGCCCGCAATCCGCTCGTAGAATTGGCGGATATTCGTGTTGGTCTTGTAGTCCCCCGAGAAAGGCGAACAGAGGGTCGCCACCGCGCGGATCTTGTCGGGATGTAGATGCGCGAACTCGCGGGCAAACATTCCGCCGAGACTCCAGCCGACGAGCAATATGGGCCTGCCGTCATAAATCTCTTCGATCCGCCGTCCGAGCCGCTGAAGCGTATCGGCCTTCGCGCCACGGTTCACGCCGAGACCCCACGGATAGGCCCGCCATCCCGCGCGAGCGAGCGCTCGGCGAATGTCCATCGTGGTGCGGTCGGTGGCGAGAAAACCGGGAAGGACAAGCGCCGGCGGCCCGTCCTCCGGGCCTCGAGGGCCCACCGGGCCAAGTCCGGCAAGGAAGCGGGGAAAGTGCCACGCAATCTCGCGCATTCGGTGCCATCCCGGAGGAGCGAGGTCGTCCGGGTGAACCGTGCCGGCGGTCCCGGCAGCAGCGGTACGCACCCATTTCACGCAGCAAAGATGAGGCCATTGCGTCGCTGAAACAAGAATTGCGTCGGCTCAGCTGTGCCTTTTCAGGAATCTGTCGATTTCCTGCACTACCCGCCGTGTCGCCCTCCTCGAAATCCCGAAGGCCATATGGTCGCAGCCGATCTCGACCTCGGCATCGCGCTCCCCGTCCAGTCCCCGCGCCGCGCGCTTCGCTACGATGCCGTCGTTCCTGGACCAGATCGCCAGCGTCGGCACCGGCGGCTTCTCGGGCATGTGGAGGATCGGCGGGTCGTCCACGTCGTGGCCGGCCACCCATTCATAGAGGCGCCAGACATTGTTCTGGTGCGGATCTCCCGAGAAAGGGGATCCGAGCGTCACGACGGCACGCACCATGTCCGGCACTTCCCGAGCGAGCTCGCGTGCATAGAGGCCACCGAGGCTCCAGCCCACCACCAGCACGGGGCGGCCATCGTAAATCACTTCGAGCCGCTGTCGCAAATGACGAAGGATATCGGGATGGGCACCTTTGTTGAGCCCGAGGTCCCATGGGTAGACGCGCCAGCCGGCCTCGGCGAGCGCGCGACGCAATTCGAGGGAGGTGCTGTCGGACGCGAGAAAGCCGGGAATGACATAGGCAGGCGGCCCGTCCTCGGGGCCACGCGGGCGGTTGTGGCCAAAACCGTGCCACACGCGCGCCAGGAGCCAGGCGGCTTCCGCGTAGCGCTTCCAGTTCGGCGGCGGCCGGTCGTCGCCTTCCCACCTCACGCTAGAGGAATTCCCTCCCCATCAGCTGCTGCATCGCCACGGGCAGCCGCACTCGCCCGTCCGCCGTCTGGTGGTTCTCAAGCAGCGGGACGAGGATACGCGGACTAGCAAGAGCGGTGTTGTTGAGCGTGTGAGCGAACCGCACCTTCCCGTCGGCGCCCCGGTAGCGGATGTTCGCGCGCCGGGCCTGCCAGTCGTGCAGTGTCGAGCAGCTGTGCGTCTCTCGATACTTGGCAAGGCTCGGCACCCAACTCTCGATGTCGTTCATGCGATATTTGCCGAGCCCCATGTCGCCGGTCGAAGTCTCGATCACCTGGTAGGGAATTTCGAGGTCTTTGAGCAGGCTTTCGGCGAGCTCCAGCAGGCGCGCGTGCCAGTGCGCGGATTGCTCGTCATCGGCTTCGCAGACGACATATTGCTCGACCTTCACGAACTGGTGCACGCGCAGCAATCCGCGGACGTCCTTGCCCGCGCTCCCTGCCTCTCGGCGGAAGCACGGCGAGTAGCCGGCGTAACGGATCGGCAGCTTGTCGTTCTCGAGAATCTCGCCCGAATGAAGCGAGGTCAGCACCACCTCGGCGGTGCCGGCGAGCCATAAATCGTCGTTCGGCAGCTCGTAGGTCTCTTCCTTGTGACCGGGAAATTGGCCCTGGTTGACGAAGGCCTGCTCGCGCGCGATCGCGGGCACCGTGATCGGGGTGAAGCCAGCGTCTGAAATCCTTTCGAGCGCCCAGGCCATGAGCTTGGTCTCGAGCAGCGCCAGCGAACCCTTCAGGCAATAGGTGCGGCTGCCCGACACCTGCGTCACGCGCGACAGGTCGGCCCAGTCGTTCTTCTCGATCAGAGCGACATGGTCGAGCGGCTCGAAGTCGAAGTTTCGCGGCTCGCCTTCGGTGCGAATGACCGTGTTGAAGCTCTCGTCCGGTCCGACCGGCGCGCCTTCATAGGGGATGTTCGGAACGCGCATCAAAAGCCCGCTGAGTGCCGTTTCATGCTCGCCGAGCATCTTCTCGAGCTCGGCCGCCCTCGCGCCCGCTTCCTTCGCCCTCGCGCCAAGCTCCGCACGCTCTTCCGGCGCCGCGTTCTTGAAAGAGGCGCTGATGCTGTTCCGCTCCGCCCGCAGCTGGTCAATCTGCGTCTTGAGGCCGCGCACCTGCGCGGCCGCCAGGATCAGCGCGTCGAGGTCGAGGTTCACGCCCTTGTCGCGGATCGCCTTCTCGACGGCCCCGAGATTATCCCTGATGAAGTCCAGCCCAAGCATGGGCGCGGCACTGCGCGAATTGCTTGGGAAGGGCAAGTTCGCCTAACGGCCGGCGATGCCCTCCGGATTGATCGCACTCCTCGACGACGTCGCCACCATCGCCAAGCTTGCTGCCGCGTCTCTCGACGACGTGTCCGGCGCCGCAGGGAAGGCGAGCGCCAAGGCGGTCGGGGTGGTGGTCGACGACACTGCGGTCACTCCGCGCTACGTGACCGGGCTCAGGCCGGAGCGAGAACTGCCGATCATCGGCAAGATCGCCTGGGGGTCTCTCAAGAACAAGGTGCTGCTCCTGCTCCCCGCAGCACTTCTCCTGACCGCTTTTGCACCGGTCCTCATCACTCCGTTGCTGATGCTCGGCGGTGCCTATCTTGCCTTCGAGGCGACCGAGAAGATCTTCGAGAAGCTTCTCCACGAGCATGAGCACGAAGAGCAGCTCGTCGATTCGATGGGCGATCCGGTCGAGCTCGAGAAGATGCAGGTCAATGGCGCCATCCGCACTGACCTCATCCTCTCGGCCGAGATCATGGCGATCGCGCTGGCGAGCCTCGAGCATCTCACGTTGCTGGCAACCGCGATCGTGCTCGTGCTGGTAGCGATCGCAATCACGGCGGGGGTCTACGGCGCCGTCGCGCTCATCGTGAAACTCGACGACATCGGCCTGCACATGGCACAGCGCCGCAACAGCGCCACGCGGGCCCTTGGAAACGCCCTCGTCCACGTCGTTCCCAAGCTGCTGGTCGCGCTTTCGGGAATCGGCACGGCCGCGATGCTCTGGGTTGGCGGCGGGATCCTCCTCCATGGCCTGGAGGAGCTGCATCTCGGGGGACCAGTCCCGCATCTCGTCCACGATGCAGCCCGTGAGGCGGGCGGCTGGTCCGGCTTTGCCGGCCCTCTCGTGAGCTGGCTGGTCAATGCCGTCGGCGGGGCTGCCGTCGGAATCGTCATCGGGGCGCTCATCGTTGCGGTCGTCCGGCGGTTCACCAAGCGCCCGGAAGACCTGATCGTCGACTAATCGAAGTGGAGGCGGCGGTAGCGGCCCCGAAAATAGAGCAGCGGATCGAGGCTTGCATCGAAGCTTGCCTTCACGACGCGGCCGACAAGGATGTGGTGGTCGCCCCCGTCGTACACGGCAAAGCGCTCGCACTCGAACACGCCGAGCGATTCCTCGAGGATCGGCGCGCCTGCCTCACCGCACGCCCATTTCGTTGCGCCGAAGCGGTCCTCGTCGCGGGTTGCGAAGCGGATCGAGGCGGGTTGCTGGCCCGTCTGCAGCACGTTGATCGCGAAATGCGACGCGGTCGTGAGCGCGGTCGCGCTCGTCGCCCGCTTGGCAATGCAGACCAAAAGCAGCGGGGGATCGAGCGAGACCGAGGTGAAGCTGTTGACGGTGAGCCCCGCAGGAACACCGTTGCTGAGACAGGTGACAACCGTGACACCGGTCGCGAAGCAGCCGAGCGCGTCGCGCAGCGTCCGCGGATCGTGCCCGCTGCGATATTCGCCTGTGGTAGGCTGATCGGCCATCGCCCGCCTTCTAGCCACGCAAGCGCCGCGGTCCAGCAAAGACGCTTGGATCGCGAGGCTTCCGATCCGAGCCAGTACCGCTAAGAGGAGCGCGTTCGAGGAGGGAAAAATCTTGATGAGGAGCATGATCCGCGCATCGGCGCTCGTGGGAATTCTTGCGGGGGCAGCGGGAGCTGCGCCGCTTCCGGCAGACCCCGACCTCTACCTCGAACAGGTCGACGGTGCCCGCGCGATTGCCCAGGTGAAGGCGTGGAACGCGGAGACGCTCGCCAAGCTTCAGAAGCTGCCTGGCTTCGCCGACTACCGCGGCCGGGCGCTCGCGCTGCTTTCCACCAACCAGAAGATCGCCGAGCCGGACCGCATCCTCGGCGAGCGCGTCTTCAATTACTGGCAGGACGATCAGCACCCCCGCGGGATCTGGCGGGTGTCGCCGCTCGCCGCCTTCGCGGCGGGCAAGCCGCAATGGCGAACGCTTCTCGACATCGATGCCATGAGCAACGCCGACAACAAGAAGTGGACGTTCAAGGGCTTCACCTGCCTGTCGCCGGCCTATGTCGACTGCCTCGTCAACCTGTCGAATGGCGGCGGTGATGCCGTCGAGGTCCGCGAGTTCGACGTCGAGAAGGCGGTCTTCATTCCCGGCGGCTTCACGCTTCCCAACGCAAAGAGCAATGTCGCTTGGGCGGGTCCTGACGCGCTCTTCGTGGGCACCGACTTCGGTTCCGGCAGCGTCACCGATTCTGGCTATCCGCGGATTGCGAAGCTGTGGAAGAGGGGCACGCCGCTGTCGGCCGCAAAGACGCTCGCCTCGGGTCAGAAGTCCGACGTTTCGGTCAGCGCATCGAGCCTCGTCGACGGCGCGCGGACCTGGCCGATCGTCACCCGCGCGGTGGATTTCTATCACCGGAAGGTGAGCCATATCGCGCCCGACGGCAGGCTCATCCCGACCCCGCTTCCAGACGACGCGAACATCGAGGATGTGCTCGATGGCCGCGTCATTGCTTCGCTCAAGAGCGAGTGGCAGGGCCATCCCGCAGGTGCGCTCGTTGCTTACTCGATCCCGGACCTGCTCGCGGCCAAGGCGCCGGCGATCGAAACCGTATTCGTTCCCAGCGCGCGTCAGGCGGTGGAGGAAGTCTCCGCCGGCAAGTCGCGCGTGTGGATGAAGTATCTCGACGACGTCTCTGGCCGCCTCGCCGGCTTGACCCGCAATTCCAATGGCGCGTGGAGCCTGGAGCCCGTCGGACTGCCGGACAAGTCGACGGTCCACCTCAACGCGACCGCGGGCACGTCGGACCTCGCATTTGCGACGGTCGAGGGCATGCTCACCCCGCCAACGCTCTTCCGCATCGATCCGGCAACTCCGCCAGCGCCGATCCAGGCGCTGCCGGCCCAGTTCGATGCGTCGAGCATGGTTGTCGAACAGAATTTCGCGACCTCGCCCGACGGCACCAAAATCCCGTACTTCCTCGTCCACCGGAAGGACGTTCGGGGGCCCGTCCCTGTCCTGATGCACGCTTATGGCGGGTTCGAGCTTGCGCAGACGCCGAGCTACCTCGTCCATGAGCCCTACCGCTCGGGACCGCTCGCGCTTTTCTGGGTGCAGCAGGGCAATGCCTATGTCCTCGCCAACATCCGCGGCGGTGGCGAGTACGGGCCCAAGTGGCACAATGCCGTGCTGCGCCAGAACCGGCAGAAGGCCTATGACGACCTCTATGCCGTCGCCGATGATCTCGTCGCGCGTGGCTTGACGCAGAAGGGTCGCCTTGCCGTGTCGGGACGGTCGAACGGAGGCCTCCTTGCGTCAGTGGCAATCACCGAGCGGCCGGACCTCTGGGGCGGGGCGATCATCGGCTCGCCGCTGGTCGACATGAAGCGCTATTCGCACATGCTCGCGGGAGCTTCGTGGATGGGAGAGTACGGCAATCCTGACGTGCCCGGGGACTGGGCCTTCATCAGCAAATATTCGCCCTACCAGAACCTCAAGAAGGGCGTGAAATACCCGGTGCCCTTCATCTACACGTCGACCCGCGACGACCGAGTCCACCCGGGCCATGCGCGCAAGCTTGCAGCGCGGCTCGAGGCTTTCGGCGATCCTTTCTACTATGCCGAGGCAATCGAGGGCGGCCACGCGGCCGGCGTCGTCCCGGAAGAGGATGCCGAACGCGTCGCGCTCGAGGCGGTGTATCTCAATCAGGTGCTGCCGAGATAGCTAGAGCTGCAGCATCTCCTCAGCCGTGAGCGCCAGTACGTCAGCCACCGTCGCCTCGAGGGATTGCGAGACGAGGTAACGCGGCTGGAACGCGTCGTGGCGGTACGGCGTGTTCACCGCTCGTGCGACAGAGAAGGGCAGGCGTTCAACCTCGTCGCTCTCGAGGCTGAAGTGCGATTCCCCGAAGCTCGAGGCGAGACCGGCACCGAGGATCTTCAGCTCGCCTTTCTCTCGCGCGAGCGAGAACTCGACACTATGCCAGTAGAGCCTGGCAACGCGGTATCCCTCGCCCGCGGCGATTGCGGCAAGACCAAGTTCGCCGACATGCTTCGCCATTTCGGCAAAATCGTGGTGCGCCAGCATCGGGATGTGCCCGAACATGTCGTGGAAGCAGTCGGGGGCCTCGAGATAGTCGAGCTGCTCACGGGTGCGGATGAAGTTGCCAACCGGGAAGACCCGCTCGCTGAGCATCGAGAAGAAGATCTCGTCAGGAACGAGGCCAGGCACGGCAACTGTCTGCCATCCGGTCCGAGGCTCGAGGATCGAGTTGAGTTCGGCAAGGTCGGGGACGCCCGGGTGGGAGAGGCGCAAGAGATCGATGCCGTCGAGGAACGGCGCGACGACGCGCGTGCCGAGCAGCTCGACCTGACGGGCGAACAGGAGATCCCACACGGCGTGATCGTCCGCGGTAAAATCGTCCCAGCACTGCGGGACGACATAATCCTGCCACCGGGTCAGTGGCCGGTCGTTTCTCGTGATCGTCTCCTGCAGCATGTGATCCTTCCTTCGAATTGATGAGCAACAAAAAACCCGCCGAGCTGGCGCTGGCGGGTTGGAGGCGGTCGAACTGTCGCTAGGCGCGCGTCAGCTCGTTCCAGCCTCCGGCGTATAATAATAGCTCGCCCACGCGGCGGCAGCCACGAGCCGTGAAGCGCAAAGGGCGAACGAAAAGGTCATCGGCTGCGTCTTATTCCAGTTTCCGTCTGAACGATCAATTGACGGGTTAGTTCGACGGCATTTGGTTCGACACGTTGCCGTACATCGCGTTGATCTTGTCGCCGAGCTGGATGAACGCGGCATAGGCCGCGATCGCTATCAGCGTCGCCACCAGGGCGAACTCGATCGCGTTGGCACCCTCTTCGCAGCCCAGAAGCAATGTTAACCTGCGCATGCCCTACCCCTTGGTTAACGCTGGCGGTGCCGAGGTCCGCCGGACGCGCGTGATCCTCCTCCGCGGAAGCTGCCAAAAGCTTGCGGCCGTTGGTTAACAGACGGTGCGCCGCGATGCTTAAAAGGGTCCCACGCTAAGCAGCTGAATCTCCAGTATTTAACCTGTGCATATTCGTATTTTTCAGGTTATGATGGCATCCTCGACCAAGGGAACCCAAGGGGAGGGGCCATGTTCGATCAGACAATCGGTGGGACTTTGCGCAACGTTGCTATCGGCATCGTGCTGACGGCGGCTATAGTTGGGGGCGCGTTCGCGCTCGCTTTCTCGTAGCGCTGGCTGACGCGATCAGCCGCCGGCGAGGCGGTTGATCGTTTCGGCGAGATCAAGGTCGCGATCAGTGACGCCGCCGGCATCATGGCTGGTGAGGCGGAAATCGACGCGATTCCAGACGCTCGTGAACTCGGGATGGTGATCCACCTTCTCGGCGTGGAGAGCAACGCGCGCGAGGAAGCCGAACGCCTCGCTGAAATTCTCGAATTTCATGCTTCGGATCAGCGCCTTGCCGCCGTCTTCCAGCGTCCAGCCTAGCGGTGCGTCCATGATGATCCCCTGTCCTGATGCCGATCTCGCAAGATCTACAGCGATTTGCGAGTCATCGGTAACGTCCGCAGCCTTGAAATGCCGCTGTTGCAAGAGCAGTTGGGCCGCGAAGGAGAGATTTCATGGCCACGAAGGTCGCCGAAAAGACCATTCTCGGGCTCGAGAATCCGATGGGCACCGACGGCTTCGAGTTCGTCGAATATACAGCGCCGGACATCGAGCTGCTGCGCTCGCTGTTCACCAGGATGGGCTTCCCCGAGGTCGCGCGGCACAAGAGCAAGAACGTCACGCTGCACAAGCAGGCCGACTGCAACTTCATCATCAATGCAGAGCCCGGCAGCTACGCGGAGGAATATGCGAAGGCACATGGGCCGAGCGCCTGCGCGATGGCCTTTCGGGTGAAGGACGCCAAGGCGGCGCATGAGCGCGCGCTCGAGCTCGGCGCCACCAATGTCGAGAACCGCATCGGAAGCGGCGAGCTCGATATTCCCGCGATCGAGGGCATCGGCGGATCGCGTCTGTTCTTCGTCGACCGTTACGCGAGCAACGGCTCGATCTACGACGTCGACTTCGATTTCCATCCCGACTGGCAGCAGCGGATGGCCGATGCGGATTCAAGGCTGACGTATATCGACCACCTCACGCACAACGTGAACCGCGGCCGGATGAGCGTCTGGGCCGACTTCTACGAGCGGCTCTTCAACTTCCGCGAGATCCGGTACTTCGACATCGAGGGCAAGCAAACCGGCCTCTTTTCCAAGGCGATGACGTCACCCTGCGGCAAGATCCGAATCCCGCTCAACGAAAGCCAGGACGACAAGAGCCAGATCGAGGAGTTCCTGCGGGAGTATAAGGGCGAAGGCATCCAGCACATCGCTCTTGGGACATCGGACATCTACCAGGCGGTCGACATCATCTCGGCGCGCGGCATTCCGTTCCAGGACACCCCCGACACCTATTACGAGCTGCTCCCCGAGCGGATCAAAGGGCATGAGGAGAGCATCGCCGAGCTTGAAAAGCGCGGCATCCTGATGGACGGGGCGCCAACTGAAGGTCAGGGCCTGCTGCTGCAGATCTTCACCCAGAACGTGATCGGCCCGATTTTCTTCGAGATCATCCAGCGCAAGGGGAACGAGGGCTTCGGCGAGGGCAATTTCAAGGCTCTGTTTGAAAGCATCGAGCTCGATCAGATGCGCCGCGGCGTTCTGTAGCGCCGCGATGACCGACGCTTATATCTGCGACGCCGTTCGAACCCCCATCGGGCGCTACGCGGGCGCTCTTTCGTCGGTCCGCGCCGACGATCTCGCGGCAATCCCGATCAGGGCCCTGATCGAGCGCAATCCAGGGATCGACTGGAGCGGGCTCGACGACGTCATCCTCGGCTGTGCCAACCAGGCCGGCGAAGACAACCGCAACCTTGCCCGAATGGCTGGGCTGCTCGCCGGCCTGCCGGACAGCTCGGGCGGCGTCACGCTCAACCGGCTGTGCGGCTCGGGCCTCGACGCTGTCGCCATGGCGGCGCGTGCAATACGCGGCGGCGAATCGGAGATGATCATCGCCGGCGGCAGCGAGAGCATGAGCCGCGCGCCGTTCGTCATGGCCAAGGCGACTTCCGCCTTCGACCGCAACGCCGAGATGTATGACACCACGATCGGCTGGCGCTTCGTCAATCCGAAGATGAAATCGGCTTACGGCGACGACACCATGCCGAGCACCGGCGAGAACGTCGCGCAGGAGTTCCAGGTGAGCCGCGAGGACCAGGACGCCTTCGCTCTCCGCAGTCAGGAGAAGGCGGCGAAGGCGCAGGCCACCGGCCGCCTCGCCGCCGAGATCGTTGCCGTCGAGATTCCCCAGCGCAAGGGCGATCCTGTCGTTGTCGACAGGGACGAGCACCCGCGGGCGACGACGATGGAGGTGCTCGCGAAGCTGAAGCCGATCGTTCGCGCCGACGGCACGGTGACTGCGGGAAATGCGTCGGGCGTCAACGACGGCGCCGCCGCGATCATCGTCGCCTCGGAAGACGCAGTGAAACGCAACGGCCTCAGGGCGCGCGCCCGCGTGCTCGGTGCTGCCGTCGCCGGCGTCCCGCCGCGAATCATGGGCATCGGCCCGGCGCCCGCCTCGGAAAAGCTGGTGAGGCGCCTGGGGCTCAAGCTCGGCGACTTCGATGTGATCGAGCTCAATGAAGCGTTCGCTGCCCAGGGGCTTGCGGTGCTGAGGCAGCTCGGCGTCGCCGACGATGACGCGCGCGTGAACCCCAATGGGGGTGCCATCGCGCTCGGCCACCCGCTTGGCATGTCCGGCGCCCGCCTCGCACTGACAGCGACCGAGGAGCTGCAGCGGAACGGCGGAAAACTTGCGCTCGCGACAATGTGCATCGGCGTTGGACAGGGAATCGCGCTGGCGCTCGAACGGGTGTAATGTCCTCGCCATGGGTGAGGTGGTGGAAACGGCGCTCGACGAAGCGGCTATCATGGCCGTGCTCGAGAGCGTTCCCGATCCGGAAATCCCGGTGCTCACCATCACTGACCTCGGCATTGTCCGCGGCATCGTGCAAGATCCCCCGCGGGTGCTGATCAGCCCGACCTATACTGGATGTCCGGCGACAGTTGCCATCGAGGCGCTGATCCGGGAGGCGCTCGACAGGGCCGGTTTCGAAGAGGTCCACATCGAGCGGGTGCTGTTCCCGCCTTGGACGACCGACTGGATCAGCGAACGGGGACGCAAGCGCCTCCACGATTATGGGATCGCGCCGCCAACGAGCTCAACTGAGGCGGAATGCCCTCTTTGCGGCTCGCTGGACACCGTCGAAGTCAGCCGTTTCGGGGCGACGCCGTGCAAGGCGCAATGGCGCTGCAAGAGCTGCCTCGAGCCATTCGAGCGCTTCAAATGCCACTGAGCGCTTGACCGCTCACCACTCCGCGAAGCTGCCGTCGCTCGTCCTGAAGATCGGATTGCGCCAACGGTGGCGGTCCTTGTTCGCTTCCCGGACCGCGGCCTCGTCGATGTCGATGCCGAGCCCCGGGCCTTCGGGCACGGGCAGGTAGCCGTCCACCGGTGTGAGAGCGTCCTTGTTCGTGCAGAAGTTCAGCAAATCGTGGCCCCCAACGTTGTAGTGGATGCCGAGACTGACTTCCTGGATCGCGTGGTTGGGCGTGCACGCCGCGATCTGCAGGCAGGCACCAAGCGCCAGGGGCCCCAGCGGACAGTGCGGAGCGACGGCGACATCATAGGCTTCGGCCATCGCGGCGATCTTGCGTACTTCGAGGATTCCTCCCGCGTGGCTGAGGTCGGGCTGGATGATGTCGACCGCGCCCTGCTCGAAGAAGGGCTTGAACTCCCAACGTGAGTAGAGCCGCTCGCCGAGCGCAATCGGCGTCGTCGTGTGGGCTGCGATCTCGCCCAGGCCATCCATGTTCTCGGAGAGCAAGGGCTCCTCGATGAAGAGCAGCCCGAGCGGCTCCAGCACCTTTGCGAGCTGCTTTGCAAGCGGGCGGTGGACACGGCCGTGGAAGTCGAGACCAACCTCCATCCCCTGCGCCTGCGCTGCCTCGACCCGCTTCACCACCTCGTCGAATTGCCTGTTCGTACCGATCCAGGCGAGCTCCGCGGTCGCATTCATCTTGACCGCGTCGAACCCCTGCGCCTTGCGCCCCGCCGCGGCCTCGCCGATTTCGTGCGGTCGGTCCCCGCCGATCCACGCGTAGGAGCGCACCTTCTCGCGGACCTTTCCGCCAAGCATCTGCCATGCCGGTAGTCCAACCGAGCGGCCCTTGAGATCCCACAGCGCCTGCTCGAGGCCCGCGAGCGCGGACATGATGACCGCGCCGCCGCGGTAGAAGCCGCCGCGATAGCCGACCTGCCAGATATCCTCGATGTTGAACGGGTCCGACCCGACGAAGCGGTCGCGATAAGCCTCGAACACGCCCTCGACTGCTTCAGCCCATCCTTCGAGACTGGCCTCGCCCCATCCAAAGGCGCCATCCTCGCTCTCGATTCGCACGAACAGCCAGCGCGGCGGGACGAGGAAGGTCTCGATCCTTGCGATCCTGCGCTTCGTCACGCCTGCGCCTCGCTGCTGCCGCCGCCGGTTTCGCTGCCGTCGTCGGCAGTGTTGGCATCGTTCGAGTTATTCGCTGCGCTCGCCTGGGTGCCGCTTTCGCCAAGGTGGCGGCCGGCCGCGTCGTCTTCGTCAGGATGTTCGCCGATCTTCTTGATCGGCACGACGAGACAGACGCTCTGCGCCGGAAGCACGTTGCGCCAATCGGCGATCAGCTGCTTGTAGGCTTTGCCGACGTTGCGGATCTTGCGGTCGAGATCGAACAACCCGAGCGGATTGACGTTGCCGTTCTGCTCGCGAAGCGCAGTGTCCCAGTCGACCTGGTCGGTGAGACTGTACCAGGTGAAGCCGACGGTCGGGATGCCGACGTTCCTCAGGCGAAGGACATTGGCCCATTCCTTCCACAGCCACTTGACCGCTTCGTCGCCGTGAGAGCCCTCCCACAGGTTGGTCTCGGTGTGCATGACGGGCAGGCGATAGCGATTGTAATATTGCCGCGTGATCTCGGCGTATCCGAAGGTCTCACCGGCGGCGACGGTGTGCCCATCGGCGAACACCCGGTGCTCATTCAGCTGATAATAGTCGTTCCCGAAGATGCAGTGCTGCTTCAGCCGATGGTTGAGGAACCACTCATATTCCTCGCGGCTCATGCCGTTATCGAGAAGGAACTGGTACATGCCGCTGTCGACCCGACGGCCGTAGTTGAGGTCCAGCGACAGGAACCGCATCTGGTTGAGGACTTCGGCCCGGCCGATCGCGGCCGGGGAGTCGGCGTGGTAATATTCCGACGATTCGGACTGGATGAAGATCGCGTCGTGACGGCGCTTGAGGATCTGGATCATCCCCATGACGTTGGCCTTCACGAGGTGCTTCAACGCCGTGATGAACGAGCGGTCGTTCTTCTGCTGTTCGTTCCACCAGCCGTATTTCGCCGAGAAGACCGCGCAGATGAACATCTCGTTGATCGGCGTGTAGAGCTGCACCCATGGGTAGCGCTCTGCGAACTCGCCGGCGTAGGCGGCAAACAGCCGCGGGAAGTCCGGATTCTGGAAATTGCCGATCCAGTCGGGCACGCCGAAGTGGCAGAGATCGACGATCGGCGTGATGTCCCGCCGCTTCAGCTCCGCGAAGGTGATGTCGGCGAATTCCCAGTCGAACTTGTTGGGCGCGAGATACGTCTTGTGGATCGGGGGTCCGTAGCGAAGGTAATTGATGCCGATTTCCTGGATACAGTCGAAATCCTCGCGCCACCGTTCATAGTGGCCGCAGACTTCCATCTGATCCACGCGTGTACTTCCGTGGTTGATCGTCGGGATGCTGTTTTCGATCCCGGTCGCGAACATGAAGTTGGCGATGACTCAGTCTCCGTTGTCTTCGTCAGCCCGCAAAGGGGACATCGGCAAGTCCCCGGACGCCCGGTATGAGCATAAACAACCCCCCGGCATTTGGTTGCATGTCGAGTGCCTGCTGATCGAGGCCGGTGCTAGCGGACGTGATGTAGAGCCGATCGAGGTCGCGGCCGCCGAAGGCGCAGCTGGTTGGCCGAGCGACCGGCACTTTCACCGTTTCCAGCCACTCTCCCTGGGGCGAATAGCGGCGCACGCACCAGCCGTCCCAGAAGGCGATCCACAGACAGCCTTCCGAATCGACGGTCATTCCGTCGGGATAGCCCTCGCCTTCCTGGAATTGCAGGAAAATGGCGCGCTCTTCCACTGATCCGTCCGGTTGCACGGCAAAGCTGTAGGTGACCTGCCGTGCAGAGTCATTGTGGTACATGGTGGTGCCGTCGGGACTGAACGCAGGCCCATTGGTGACCTTGTAGCCGTGATCGACGGCAGTGACGCTAAGTCCGGTGCCGATCCGGTACAATGTACCGCTCGCCTGCCTTTCCCCGTCGTCCATCGTACCGGCCCAGAAACGGCCCTGTCGGTCGAGCTTGCCGTCGTTGAATCGGTTCCCGGGCAGCGCTTTTTCGGGATTGGCAAGAACGTCGAACCGGTTGGCGTCCAGATTGATCGCGGCGATTCCATCCTCGGTGCCCGCGATGAACCCGCCCTGCTTTCGAGGGGCGATCGACCCGACGCGCATCGGCGTCGGCCATTGGGTCAGCTGTTGCTGCTCGTCGAGGCGGAAGATCTTTCGGCCCTTGATGTCGAGCCAGTAGAGTGCCGCATCGCGATCAACCCACACCGGGCCTTCGCCAAGAACGGCATGGACATCAGCAATGCAGCGCGGGCCTGAGTCGGCAAGCATGGCAGTTTCCGATAGTGGGGTGGGCTCAAAAGAAAACCATGGAGCGACATTGAAGCTCCGTTGTTTGGAGCGCGATGGGCACAAGTATGCGCTGGGATGAAGGCTTCATCGCCGTTGATTGGGGTACCACCAATCGCCGTGCGTACCGCCTGGATGCGGCGGGAGCGTGCGCCGACGAGTTCGAGGACAACAAAGGGGTTCTCTTGGTCCCTCCCAGCGGCTTTCCCGACGCCGTTGCGGAAATCCGCCAACGACTCGGCGACCTGCCGCTGCTGCTCGCCGGCATGGTCGGATCGAACCGCGGCTGGAAAGAGGCGCCTTATGTGCCAGCGCCGGCCGGAATCGACGATCTCGTCGGCGCCTTGGTGTGGGTTGGTGACCGCGAGGCGATCGTTCCCGGCATTTCCTACCTCAAGAACGACCGCGCCGACGTGATGCGCGGCGAGGAAGTGCAGTTGTTCGGCGCCGTTTGCGGAGGACTGGTGGAGCCCGACGGGCTCGTCTGCCACCCGGGCACCCACAACAAATGGGCGACTCTGCGGGACGGCACGATCACCGGCTTTCGAACAGTCATGACCGGCGAGCTGTTCAGCCTTCTCAAGGACCACAGCATACTTGCGGACCTGCTGCAGGGCCCGGTCGAGCCGAACGAGGTTTTTCGCGCGGCTGCACGCTACGCCATCTTCAACGAGGCGCTGCCAGCCGAGCTTTTCTCGGTGCGCGCCCGAGTGTTGCTCGGTCAGGCCAGGAAGGAAGACTCTGCCTCTTATGCGAGCGGTCTCCTGATCGGAACCGACGTGCGCATCGGCCTTTCCTATCCGACTTCTGCCGAGGTGACGGTGATCGGCCGGCCCGAGCTGACGAGGCTGTACGCGGCAGCCATCGAGGAAGGTGGGCGCAAGCTCGTCGAACAGGACGGCGAGCGATGCTTCCTTGCCGGCATACAGGAAATTGCGAAGAGGATCTGACGTGAGCGCAAAAGAGCTGCTGGACCGCTATCTCGACCAATGCCCGCTCGTCGCGATCATTCGCGGCGTGACGCCCGGCGAAGCGGATGCGATCGGCAATGCGCTCTACGAGGCTGGAATTCGAATCATCGAAGTCCCGCTCAACTCGCCCGAGCCGTTAAAGAGCATCGAACGGCTCGCCACCAGATTCGGCGACGGCGTGCTGGTTGGCGCCGGAACAGTCCTCGACCCCGCCGATGTCCGACGCGTGCGTGACGTCGGCGGACGGATCATCGTCTCTCCCGACACGAACACCGACGTCATTGCCGCAACGGCGGGTGCCGGTCTCGTTGCGAGCCCAGGCTATTTCACACCGTCCGAGGCGTTCGCGGCAATCCGCGCCGGAGCCACTGCGCTAAAGCTGTTCCCAGCCGAGGCCGCGACGCCAGCCGTGTTGAAGGCCCATCTTGCCGTGATCCCGAGGGACATTCCCGTCATGGTCGTCGGCGGCGTGACGCCGGACACGATGCGGCCATGGCTCGATGCGGGCGCCGCCGGGTTCGGGCTGGGCGGCGGGCTCTACAAGCCGGGGCAATCCGTCGCCGAAACGCTCGACAAGGCGCGGGCGTACGTCGCGCGGGTGCGGGCATGAAACCGATCCGGATCGCCATCATCGGCTTCGGGAAGATCGCTGCCGACCAGCATGTCCCGTCGATCGAAGGCAATGCCCGGCTCGAACTGGCGGCGACATCAAGCCGGTCGGGCCAGGGTGTCGCGACAACGTTCACCGACTGGCGCGAGCTGATCCGGAGCGTGGAGGGTCTCGAAGCGGTCGCGATCACCACGCCTCCAGGACCCCGGTTCGAGATCGCTCGCGAATGCATCGGCGCGGGCCTGCACTGCCTCCTCGAGAAGCCCCCGACGGCCGGCCTCGCCGAGATCGCCGACCTCGAATGCACGGCCGAGAGCGAGCAGGTGACGCTGTTCACGACGTGGCACGCTCAGCATCATTCGACCGTCGATGCCGCGGCAAAAGCCCTCGCCGGAAAGCGGATCCGGTCGCTCCACATCCACTGGCACGAGGACGTGCACAAGTGGCACCCGGGGCAGCAGTGGATTTGGGACGCGGGAGGCTTTGGCGTCTTCGATCCGGGGATCAACGCCTTGTCGATTGCAACCAAGATTTTCCCAGGCGGCCTGTTCGTGCAGTCTGCCGAACTAAAGGTCCCGGCCAATGCACAGACGCCGATCGCGGCCGACATCGTCTTTTCCAGCCCCGAGGCCGACGGGCCCCTCCGCGCGAGTCTCGACTGGCGTAAAAGCGAGGGAGAGGAGTGGACGATCGCGGTCGAGACGAGTGACGGTATGACCGTTCGACTGGAGGAAGGCGGCGCGAGGCTGCTCGTCGATGGCGAACAGCATTTGGATGACGGAATCGGCGAATATCCGGACATCTATCGCGCGTTCGTCGACCTCATCGACGAGCGGCGCAGCCTCGTCGACGTCGCGCCCTTCCGCCTCGTCGCCGACAGTCTTCTCGTCGGAAAAACCAGCAGGGTGGACCCGGTTAGGATGTAATGGAGCAACTTCTGCCCCGATGCATTGTTCGGTCACCAAACCGAACCACCCGCGTAACAAACGGCAGTACGGCCGCAGGGACAGCTCAACGTGGCAGAACTCACTGACGAACTGATCAGCGCCGACCAGGCCTTCGCCGGCAATCGTCTTCTTTCCACCTTCGCCCGCGAAGCCCGCGCGCTGCTCGAGCCCTATGGCGAGATGATCGATCTCGGCTCCGGCGAGATTGTTCTTGAGCGCGGTGAGCAGGTGCGCTCGAGCCTTTTTCCAATCGGCTCCACCATGATCTCGATGACCGTCGAGCTTAGCGGCGGCCGTTCGGCCGAGGTCGCATCGATCGGGCGCGAGGGAGCGCTGGGCGGGATCGTGAGTTGCGGCCAGGCGCCGGCATATTCCCGCGCCCGGGTGCTGGTGCCCGGCGCAGCGTTCCGGATTCCGATGTCCGCCCTTGAAGACGCGAAGAACCGGTCGCCCTTCATCGCCAATCTCTTCTGCCGTTTCTCCGATTATCTGCTGGCCCAGGTCATGCAGTCGGCGGTTTGCAACACGTTCCACTCGATTCCGGAACGCTCTGCACGATGGCTGCTCCACGCGCAGGATCGCGCTGGCGACCGTATCGAACTGACGCAGGAAGCCTTCGCGGGATTGCTGGGTGTTCAGCGCACAACCGTGAACGCCGTGGTCCAGGAGCTTTCTTCAGACGGCCTTGTCGCGACCGGTCGAGGAACGATTCGAGTGATTGACCGGGCGGGTCTCAAGCGACGCTCCTGCGAATGCTACGACCGGCTCGAGGAGCATTTCGGCGCCGTCATCGGCACGAGCGGCCGCGGCGGAGGCTAAGCTACCAAGCGCCAGCGCAGCATTTCGCCCGCATGGAAGGGCACCACGCCCTCGATCTCTTGCGGGGCTTCGACACCTGCTCGCTCGAGTGTGACGGTCTCCTCGTTGACCGGAAGGCCGTAAAAGCGGGCGCCGTTCAGGGAAGCGAACGCCTCGAAACGGTCGAGCGCTCCTTCTTCCTCGAACACGCTCGCATAGCTTTCCAGCGCGAAAGGGGCGTTGAAGATGCCGGCGCAGCCGCATGCGCTCTCCTTGGCTTCACGTGCGTGCGGCGCGCTGTCGGTGCCGAGGAAGAACTTGGGCGAGCCGGAGGTCGCGGCACTTCGGACCGCGAGTCGATGATGCTCTCGCTTGGCGACGGGCAGGCAGTAGGCATGAGGTCTAAGCCCGCCCGCGAAAATCGCATTGCGGTTGATGATAAGGTGCTGCGGCGTGACCGTCGCCCCGACGTTGGCGCCGGCTCCGCTCACGAAGTTCGCCGCGTCGGCCGTCGTGATGTGCTCGAAGACGATCCTGAGCGCCGGGAAATCGGCTATGACTTTCGAGAGTATGCGCTCGATGAACACCGCTTCCCGGTCGAACACATCGACGCTGGGGTCGGTGACCTCGCCGTGGACGCATAGCACCATCCCGATCTGCTCCATGCGTGCGAGTGCCGGGTAGATATTGCTAACGTCCGTGACCCCGCTTGCACTGTTGGTCGTCGCTCCTGCCGGGTAGAGCTTCGCGGCGATCCAGACGCCCCCCTCGAAGCCGCGCGCAAGCTCGTCCGGGGTCGTGTTGTCGGTGAGGTAGCAGGTCATCAGGGGGGTGAAGCCCAGGCCTGCCGCTTCGATGATTCTATTCCGATAAGCCCGCGCCCGTTCGGCGGTGGTCACTGGCGGCACGAGGTTCGGCATCACGATGGCCCTGGCGAACTGCCGCGCCGTAAATGGCGCAACCCGCCGCAGCATCTCGCCGTCGCGCAGGTGCACGTGCCAGTCGTCGGGCTTTCGGATGGTCAGGGTTTGCGATGCCACGGGCGGCTCCCTAACTGATGATCATGGCCGCAACCACCCTCACCGACCGCGCTTTGATCCGTCTCTCCGGCGATGATGTGCGCGGCTTCCTCCAGGGTCTCGTAACGAGCGACGTCAATGGAACTCTGCCGGTCTGGGCCGGTCTCCTCAGCCCGCAGGGAAAATGCCTGTTCGATTTCATTGTCTGGGACGATGGGGAAGACCTGCTGCTCGACTGCCAAGCCGAAGCGGCCGACGAACTCGTCAAGCGGCTGGTCCTCTACCGGCTCCGCAGAGCCATCCGTATCGATCGCGAGGGGGCACTGGCTGTCCACTGGTCGACTGAAACTGGATCGGGACCCGATCCCCGCCTCGAGGAACTCGGCAACCGCTGGCTGGGTCCTGCGGACGAGCCCGCAGCCGGCTGGCTCGAGCATCGCCTCCGGCTTGGAGTGTGCGAAGGCAGGGCCGAGCTCAACGACATCCTGTGGCTCGAGTGCAATGCCGCCGAGCTCAATGGCGTCAGCTTCTCGAAAGGCTGCTTCGTCGGGCAGGAAAATACGGCCCGCATGAACTGGCGGCAGAAGGTCAACCGACGTCTTTTCGTGGTTGAGGCAGATGCGCCCGGTCCCCGCGCGCGCGTTCACTATCCCAATCTTGGTCTTGCGGTCGAACATCGTCGAGTCGACGACGTGGAAGGAGCGATCGTGCCGGCTTGGCTACAATCGTCGCTAGCGAGCGCCACAGCCTAGTCTCCAATGCCAACGACTATGCTATAGGTCCAATCCGGGAAGGACCCGGGGCGGCGGCTTGGCGGACGTCTTCATCAGCTATGCGCGGGACGACGAGCGGACCGCACGGCGTGTCGCCAGGGCATTGCAGGCGGCGGGATTCGATCTTTGGTGGGACGCGGATCTGCCCGCCCACCGGGCTTATTCGGAAATCATCGAACGCAACCTCAACGACGCAAAAGCCGTCGTCGTGCTCTGGTCGACAACGGCCGCAAGGTCGCAGTGGGTACGCGCCGAGGCGGATGTCGCCCGCAATCAGCACAAGCTCGTCCAGGCGGCGCTCGACGGCTCGGTACCGCCACTGCCATTCAACCAGATTCAATGCGCCAGTCTCAAAGGCTGGCGCGGAGCAGCTTCGCATGGCGGTTGGTCCAAGCTCCAGGCCAGCGTTCAATCCCTCGTGTCAGGCGAGGACGAGTCTCCGACGGAGGCACGCAAGGATGGGCTGTCGGAGCAACTAAGGCGCTATCGCTGGTCGATCGTCGCCGCTTTGGCGCTCGTCGTGGCCGCTGCGGCATTGTTCATCTTCCTCAGTCCTGCCGCAGAAGAGCGCAAGCCCGTCATTGCAGTGCTCCCGTTCCGCAGCCTCGATGCGCAGAACCAAGGCCTGGTTGCCGGGATCTGGGAGGACACCCGCCAAGCGATTGGCCGCAATCCGCAACTGATCGTTCTTGGGCCGAACACGGCCGAGCAGCTGGCGCAGAAGGGCGAAGGGGCGGCAAGAAAAGCGGCTGATTACCTGCTCGAGGCGAGCGTCCGCGCAGCCGGCGACCGGATCCGCGTGACTACGGGTCTCGTTCGGACCAGGGACGGCGCGCAGCTCTGGTCGGAGGATTTCGATCGCAAGCTCGATGACGTCTTTGCAATCCAATCCGAGATTGCGAGGGAAATCGAGGGACGGATCAGGGGCCGCCTCGCGAAAAAGGGCGGCGTCATGCCGGAGCACATCGCGACGTCCGGCGACGTGTACGCGCTCTACGTCGATGCCCGCGCCAAGCTCCGCAAACGCGACACCAACCTTTATCCGGCGGCGACTGAACAGCTCCAGCAGGTCGTCAAGATCGATGCGAACTTCGCGCCGGGCTGGGCCACGCTCGCGCTCGCACGACGGATGCTGCTTCCATCACAGAAGGGCTTCACAGCCGACGACCCGTCGGAAGGCTATGCACGCAAGGCCATCGAGCTCGCGCCGAATCTAGCGGCGGGTCATGCCGCGCTCGCGTTCGCGTTGAACCTCGAAGGGCCCATGGCGCGAGCCGAGCTCGATCGCGCCGTCGCCCTCGACCCCAATGATTACGAATCGCTCAACTGGTTGGCCGGGATGCTCAAGGGGAACGGCCAGAGCAGAGAGGCAATCGCTGTCTACAACAGGGCGTTGAGGATCGAGCCACTGTTCTGGCCGGTGGTCCTCAATCTCTACGAGATGTTGAAGGAAAATGGAGACAAACAGGGCATTCAGAAGCTGCTCCAATATGAGCAGAGCGTCGGCGGCGACTATTTTGCTGCGGTGATCGACATGAACCGGGCGTCTGACAGGGGTGAGGTCGCAAAGGCCGCGAACATTGGCCTTGCACTATGGAACACCAGGCGTCCCGAAGCGCAAACGCTCGCCGGAGACGGCCTGTGGCCCATCTTGCTGCAGTTGGGCTACGACGACATCGTCTGGTCCCGCAAGGTTGGGCCCGCTCCCCCGTTCGCGCCACATCTCTGGCGTAACGAGCCGGAGAGCCTCGACATGATCGAGGCGCTGCACATGCCGGCGAAGACGCTGATGTCTATAACGCCGCTCGTCCAGAACGCGGGCCGTGTCTATCTTCTGAATGACCGATCCGAAAAGTTCGCAGACGATTATCTCTCCTTAGGGCTATCGCCCGAACAATATGCGGAACTGTTCGACGATCCCGAGGACTTCCTGTCCACGGTGCCTGTCGTCGCGCTTGCACTGCAGCGGAACGGCCATGGCAGCACGGCAAAGCCATTGCTTGCGCTCGCCGAACGGCACGGCGTCGAATTCGCGCGGACAGCAACGACATCGAGAGCTTCGGCCTGGCTCGCGCGCATCTATGCAGTGGAAGGCCGAAAGGACGAAGCGGTAGCGCAGCTATCCAGTGCCGTAAGCCGCCGCTGGCTGCCGCTTGCGCCCATCATGATGGCCGATATTTCGATGGATCCACCCCTCGCCATGCTGAAGGGCGATCCGAAATTCGAGGGGCTTCGCCAACAGGTTTTCGGTACGCTCGCCCGCGAGCGCTCTCAGGTGGACCAGCGCCTTCTTGCTCAGCTTAAGAGCGCGTAGGCTCGCACTGGAAAAGTGCCCATGCCGCGCACCTTGGGCGGCACCGCAAAGAAGCGGAAGCCCTCGTCAGGCAGGCTGCCGAGGTTCGTCATATGCTCGCAAATCGGGATGTTGGCCGCGAGCAGCCTCGAGTGAACTGGTCGTGCGCGAGCCCTCGTGTCGTCGATATTGTTGCTGTCGATGCCAACGAGCAGAGCTCCATTTTCGGCGAGCCAGTCCGCTGCATCGCTAGTGAGAAAACTGTGGTCGACGCCGTAGCGATCGGTTCGCCAGTGCCGGTCCCAGCCGGTCTGCACCAGAACCGCCTTGCCGCGAACGTCGAAGCCCTGGAGGTGAGAGGCGTCGGTCGCGAGTTCATTCTCCCAGGGTCTGCGGACGACGATGCCCGGCAGGTCGGCCAGGGACTGAAGGGGAAGGTCGGCGAGATCGATTCCATCCGAATAGCGGTGGAACGGCGAATCCACATAGGTTCCGGTGTTCGCGACCATGTCGATCCGGCCGATCTGGAAGCTCGACCCGTCATCGTAGTTCCCGGCCGAGCCTTCGCGCGTCCAGAAATCGCAGATGTGGGGCGCCGGCAGGCCGGGATAGGTCGTCATTCCATGCTCGATCACATGGCTGAGGTCGACGATCCTCTTTTCTTCATGATCCGCCATGATGCGAAAGCTCCGATCAGCAGCCATAGCACGTTGAGCGCCGCAGATGGGATGGCGCCGTGCCACCAGCCGTTGATCACGAAACCGGCAGCGCCGACCACGTTCATGCCCTGGTAGACCAGCGACTGCCCCGTCAGCCTTCCGGCCGACAAGAGCAGATAGGCGAGGAGGATGAGGGCGGCGCCGGCCCAGCCGACGATCTCGACCGCAAGCTGGACGGCGGTCACCCCGCAGCCAGCCTCCGCAGCACGTACTGAAGAATGCCGCCCGAACGGAAATATTCGAGCTCGTTGTAGGTATCGATGCGGCAGCGGGCGGTGAAGCTGAACTCCTCGCCGCCGTCACGCGTGACTTTCACCTCAACGTCCTGCCGTGGCTTGAGGTCCGTGATTCCCGTGATCGTGAACTTCTCGGCGCCCGTGAGCCCGTAGGTCTCGGCATTGTCGCCCTCGCGGAACTGCAGCGGGAGGACGCCCATGCCTACGAGGTTCGAGCGGTGGATGCGCTCGAAGCTCTCGGCGATGACGGCGCGGACGCCGAGCAGCACCGTGCCCTTGGCTGCCCAGTCGCGCGAGCTGCCGGTGCCATATTCCTTGCCGGCGATGACGACGAGCGGACGGTTGTCCTGCCTGTAGAGCATTGCCGCGTCGTAGATGGCCATCGTCTCGCCCGTGGGCGCGTACCTCGTGAAACCACCTTCGACATTGTCGAGCATGCGGTTGCGGATCCGGATGTTGGCGAAGGTCCCGCGCATCATCACTTCATGGTTGCCGCGCCGCGAACCGTAGCTGTTGAACTCGCCGCGGGTGACGCCGCGCTCCAGAAGGTAGCGGCCGGCCGGGCTGTCCGGCTTGATCGCGCCGGCAGGCGAGATGTGGTCGGTCGTGATGGAGTCGCCGAAAATCGCCAGTGGCCGGGCCCGCTCGATGTCGGTGAGCTGCGCCGCTTCCATCGTCATGCCGACGAAGTAGGGCGGGTTCTGGATATAGGTCGACAGCGCCGGCCAGCTGTAGGTGTCGCCTCCGGTCACGTCGATTTTCCGCCAGCGCTCGTCGCCGCGATAGACGTCGGCATAGCGTCTGCGGAACATCTCGGAATGGACATGAGCGTCGATGAGGTTGCGGATCTCCGCATTGGTCGGCCAGATGTCCTTGAGGAAGACAGGCTCGCCGCCTGCGCCATTGCCGATCGGTTCATTGACCATGTCCGAGCGAACCGTGCCCTTCAGCGCGTAGGCCACGACGAGCGGCGGCGAGGCAAGGTAGTTCGCGCGGCAATCCGGCGACACCCGGCCCTCGAAGTTGCGATTGCCGGAAAGGACGCTGACGGCGACCAGGTCGTTGTCGTTGATTGCCTTGCTGATTGGCTCGGGCAGAGGTCCGGAATTGCCGATGCACGTGGTGCAACCGTAGCCGACGAGGTCGAAGCCAAGAGCGTCGAGGTCGGCCTGGAGGCCGCTCTCGTTGAGGTAGTCGCTGACCACTTGGCTGCCGGGGGCGAGGCTGGTCTTCACCCAAGGCTTGGTGGTCAGGCCCTTCTCGCGCGCCTTGCGGGCGACGAGCCCCGCGGCAATCAGCACGGAAGGGTTGGAGGTGTTTGTGCAGCTGGTAATCGCGGCGATCGCAACATCGCCATTGCCGAAATCAAAGCTTTCGCCCTCGACGCCGACGCGCGGGTCCTTGGCCTTCTTGTAGGTCGAGTCGAGTTCGCCGTTGAACTGTTCGTCGACTTCGCTGAGCAGCACGCGGTCCTGCGGCCGCTTGGGCCCTGCAAGCGAGGGCTCGATCGTGCTCATGTCGAGCTCGAGGGTATCGGTGAACAGCGGGTCCGGAGACGAAGCGTCGCGCCACAGGCCCTGTGCCTGCGCGTAGGCGCGCACCAGGCCTATCTCCTGCTCATCCCGACCAGTGAGCTTCAGATAATCGATGGTTCGCTCGTCGACCGGGAAGAAGCCGCAGGTCGCGCCATATTCGGGCGCCATGTTGGCGATCGTCGCGCGGTCCGCGAGCGGAAGGTTGTCGAGGCCCGGGCCGTAGAACTCGACGAAGCGCCCGACGACGCCTTTCTGGCGCAACATCTGCGTCACGGTCAGCACCAGGTCGGTCGCGGTGATGCCCTCTCGAAGCTCGCCCGCCAGGCGGAAACCGACGACTTCAGGAATGAGCATGCTGACTGGCTGACCGAGCATGGCGGCTTCAGCCTCGATCCCGCCGACACCCCAGCCGAGGACACCAAGCCCGTTGACCATGGTGGTGTGGCTGTCGGTTCCGACGAGCGTGTCCGGATAGGCCACCATGTCGCCGTTCTGGTCCTCGCCGGTCCAGACGACGCGGGAGATGTGCTCGAGGTTCACCTGGTGGCAGATACCGGTGCCGGGCGGGACGACCTTGAAATTGTCGAACGCGTTGCTGCCCCACTTCAGGAACTCGTAGCGCTCGGCATTGCGCTCATATTCGAACTCGACGTTCTTCTCGAACGCACGCGGACTGCCGAACTCGTCGACCATCACGCTGTGGTCGATGACGAGGTGAACGGGCACGAGCGGATTGATCTTCTGGGGATCGCCGCCAAGCTGGCGCATCGCGTCGCGCATCGCAGCGAGGTCGACGACGGCGGGAACTCCGGTGAAGTCCTGCATCAGCACGCGCGCGGGTCGATACTGGATCTCGCGGTTGGCCCGCCGCTCCTTCAGCCACCCGGCCATGGCTTCAAGGTCGTCCTTCGTGACCGTCGTCCCATCCTCGAAGCGCAACAGGTTCTCCAGCAGCACCTTCATCGAGAACGGCAGGCGAGACACGTCGCCGAGCGTCTCCGAAGCCTTCGTCAGCGAATAATAAGCGTAGGTCTTACCTCCCGCTTCGAGGCTCGTGCGGGTGCGGAGGCTGTCCTGGCCGGTGGGAATCATTGGTGTCCTTCAAATCGTCGTAAAAAGCGGCGGTCATTGCGCGCTAATTGGGAGCGGGTGCGCCCTTAGCAACCTGCCGGGGTCGCGGCAAACGTGCGGGAAGCCCTCAAATCTTGCGGCAGGATGAACGGCGGCTGCGCCAGAACGCCAAGGCTGCCCCTCGCAATCATCTCGCAGGTGCAATAAATCGGGTTAACAAGAAGGTAGGGAAGGTCTCGCGTGACGCACGACACCGAATATTTCCGCCGCCGTGCCGCTGAAGCGCGCGCTGCCGCATGTTCGAAGGAACAATCCGAGAATGTCGAGGTCGCGGGTGAGCTTGCGCTCGCCTATGCTGCGCTTGCGAGGCGCCGTGCTGCCATCGCCTCTGCCGCCGAGGAAGTTCCGGCAATTCCGTTGCCGCAGTCGGCCTAGATCCAGCCCCGTTTCTTGAAATAGAGGTACGGTCCGATCGCGCTCGCCAGCATGAGCGCGAGCGATGCTGGATAGCCCCAATGCCAGTCCAGTTCCGGCATGTAATGGAAGTTCATCCCGAAGATGCCGGCGATGAGCGTCGGTGGGAGGAACACGACCGCGGCCCAGCTGAACAGCTTCATTGCGGCATTCTGCTCGATGCTGATCAGCCCGAGGGAGGCATCAAGCAGGAACTGGAGGTTGTCCGAAAGAAAGCTCGCATGCTCGCCGAGCGACGTGGCGTCGGTTGTGAGGCTCGCCAGGTGGTTGCGCAGGTCCGCAGCCACCCCCTCATGGACGCGGTGGGAGCCCGAGAGGAAGCTTAGAGCGCGCATCGTGCTCACACCGGAATAACGGATCTTCGCGAGCAGGGCCTGTGTGCGGCCGATACGCGTGAGGAGCGCAGTGAGGCGTGCAGCGGGGATGCGCCGCTCGTCCGTCTGTCTGTGAAAGATGTGCGAGGAAATCTGCTCGATGTCGCCACTGACGGATTCGAGCTCGTCGGCGAGCCGGTCGATGATCGCATCGAGCATTCGCACAAGCACGGTCGACGCATCGCGCACAAGCTCGGGATCGCGTCGCGCATGTTCGGCGAAAGCGCGCACGGGCTTGGGTGTCGCGTAGCGAACCGTCACCAAGCGATTGCCGGTGAGGACGAAACTGATCGGGGCAGTGCGGGGGTGCCCGTCTTGCACACCGTAGAGCACGCTTACTGTCATGTAGAGAGCGCCGTTCCGCTCGTAGAGGCGGCTCGAGGGCTCGATCTCGGCCATCTCGTCCTCTGTCGGCACATCCATGCGGATGCAGCGCTCGACGAGGCGCTCCTCTTCTTCGGTCGGCTCCTCAAGGTCGACCCATGTCGCCGTCTCGGGAATGGACGTCAGCTTCGCCTCGACGAGGCTTCCGTCGCAACCAGGGCCGTACGCGCGCAGCATTGGCACGATGTGTCGGCTGAACGGCCGTGCTTTGCAAGGCGCGGCCCTCTGCTAAGCCGTTAGTTGAATGGCTCGCCGAACCTTGCTCCTTGCGCTCGTGATCCTTGCCGCTGCGGCCGCGATCCTTCTGGCGATGGGCCGCAACGCGATCTGTGCCTGTCAGAAAGTCACGTTGTGGGTGGGGGAGCGCGACAGCTCGACGACCAGCCAGATGCTCGCCGATTGGTACAGCTTCAGCCACGTTGTGCATGGCCTCATTTTCTATGCGGCCCTTTGGCTGGCTGCCCGGCGCTGGAGCTTCGAGTGGCGCTTCATCGTCGCTTTGCTCGTGGAGGCCGGCTGGGAAGTGGTCGAGAACACCCCGATGGTGATCGACCGGTACCGGGCAACCACTGCAGCGCTTGGCTACACCGGCGACAGCGTGATCAACTCGCTGTCGGACATCCTGATGATGGTGCTCGGCTTCCTTCTTGCCCGCAAGCTTCCCGTGTGGAGTTCGATCCTGCTGCTGGTCGCGCTGGAGATCATTCCACTGTTCGTCATCCGCGACAATTTGACGCTGAACGTCTGGTCGCTCCTGGCGCCCAGCAAGGCTCTTCAGGCCTGGCAGGCTGGCGGCTGACGGCACCATAACCTATTCCGATCATTGTTAGGGACGTGCCGAATCGGGGAGACCTTGTTTGAGACTGCTGAGCATCCTGTGCGCACTGGCGCTCGGGACCATCGCCGCAAGCCCGGCGCAGGCCGGCGAAATATTCGCTGGCATTCACGTCCATGACGTCAAGACGCCGCTCGACATGTCCGGGATCGAGGACGGCGTCGATGTCTCGCTCGGTTACCGGGGCGCGACGATCACCCACTTGTTTCACGGCGAGTTGCAGCCCTACTTTTTCGGCGCCCTCAACACTTCCGAGCAGACGCACTACGCAGCGGCCGGCATCTCCGCAAAGTTCGGACTCGGCGGCAATTGGTACATCCGCCCCGGCGTCGGGATTGCCATTCACAGCGGCTCGGCCGGCAAGTTCTTCCGAACCGACCGGGTCGCGTTCGGCAGCCGCGTCCTTGCCGAGCCGGAGCTCGGCATCGGCACGAGGATCAAGGACCGCGTCACCCTCGAGGCGAGCTGGGTGCACATGAGCCACGCCCAGCTCTTCGGAGGCGAAAATCCCGGGATGGATAATCTCGGTTTCCGCCTGAACGTCGCGCTTTAGCGGCCCAGCATCGTCTCGGGCTTTACGACCCGGTCGAAGGTCGCCTCGTCAACGAGGCCGAGCTCCAGTCCCGCTTCCTTCAGGGTCAGCCGCTTCTTGTGCGCGTGCTTGGCGATCGCGGCCGCATTGTCATAGCCGATCTCCGGCGCGAGCGCGGTGACCAGCATCAGCGAGCGATTCATCAGTTCGGCGATCCGATCAGTGTCCGGCTCGGTCCCGTCGAGCATGCGCTCGGTGAAGCTTTCCATTCCGATCGACAGGAGGTTGATTGAGCGGACGACATTGGCGCCGATCATCGGCTTGAAGACGTTGAGTTCCATATGGCCCTGCATGCCGCCAATGGTGACGGCGACATGATTGCCGGCGACTTGCGCGGCGACCATCGTCAGCATCTCGGCCTGGGTCGGGTTGACCTTGCCCGGCATGATCGAGCTGCCGGGCTCATTCTCCGGCAGCTTCAGCTCGCCGAGGCCGCAGCGCGGGCCTGAGCCGAGGAGCCGGATATCGTTCGCGATCTTGGTGCACGCAGTCGCGATCGTGTTGAGGATGCCCGAAAGCTCGACCATCGTGTCGTGGGCCGCGAGCTCGGCGAACTTGTTCGGCGCCGAAGTGAACGGCAGCTGCGTCAGGCCCGCGACTTCTTTCGCGAACTCCTCGGCAAAGCCCTTGGGAGCATTGAGCCCGGTGCCGACTGCAGTTCCTCCCTGCGCGAGTCGAAGCACGCGCGGCATCGCTCCTTCCACGCGCTCGATGCAGTCGGCGATCTGCGCCGCGTAGCCGGAGAATTCCTGGCCAAGCGTCAGTGGCGTCGCGTCCTGCAGGTGCGTGCGGCCGATCTTGACGATCGAGTCCCACCGCTGCGCCTGGTCGGACAGGCGCTCGTGCATCATCTTGAGAGCCGGAATCAGCCTCGAATGAACCGCTCTGGCGGCCGCGATGTGCATCGCTGTCGGGAAGCTGTCGTTGGATGACTGGCCCTTGTTGACGTGGTCGTTCGGGTGGACCGGCTCCTTTCCGCCTCGCTTGCCGGTCAGAATTTCGTTCGCGCGGCCGGCGATCACCTCGTTCGCATTCATGTTCGACTGAGTGCCCGATCCGGTCTGCCAGATGACGAGCGGGAACTGGCTGTCGAGGTCGCCGCGCGCGACTTCGGCTGCGGCCTGCTGGATGACCTCCGCCAGATTCGGGTCCAGCCCGCCGATTCGGGCATTTACCCGCGCTGCGGCCTGCTTGATGAAGCCCAGAGCGTGGACGATCTCGAGCGGCATTTGCTCGCGCGGGCCGAACGGGAAGTTGCCGATCGACCGCTCCGTCTGGGCGCCCCAGTAGGAGTCGGCCGGGACTTCGATCGGACCGAAGCTGTCGGTCTCGGTGCGGATTGCGGTGCTGGGCATGGTTCCTTCCTTCGTCATCCCTCAAGATCGGGGATGCGCCTATGGTTGCTTGGCTGGCGCTTTAAGGAAGGCAGACCCCGGATCAAGTCCGGGTGACGAAGCTTATCCGCGAGGTCATTTCTTGCGCGTGAAGTCCACGCTGACGACGTTTGAGCCATCGTCCTTGCTTGGAGGAGGAGTTTCCTCCGGAGCGTCGTTCTCGGCCACCTCATGTTCCTCGTGAGGCAGCTCGTCCGCATTGGCCTGGAAAGTCAGCGCAAATTCGACGGCCGGATCGTGGAATTGCGTCACGGCGGCGAACGGCACGTGGAGAGTCGCAGGCACGCCGCCGAACGACAGGCCGATCGTGAAGCTGTGCTCCTCGACCTTGAGATCCCAGAAGCGGTGCTGGATGACGATCGTCATCTCGTCCGGGAAACGCTCCAGCAGGTGTTTCGGAATGGAGACATCCGGCATCTGCGTCTTGAAGGTTATGTAGAAATGATGGTCGCCGGGCAGGGCCCCCGTCTCTTCGATCTCGCCAAGAACGCGGCCGACGACCGCCCGCAGCGCGTCCTGCACGATCTCGTCGTACGGGATCAGGCTTTCGGGAGTCTCGTCGCTCATGCGTTTGTGGTAGCGGGCGAGCGAGCGCGGTCAAGCGGAGTCAGCAATGCCGATCGATCCGACCCAACCCTATGATGATAAAAACATCTTTGCCCGGATCCTACGCGGCGAGATCCCGTCGAAGACGGTCTACGAGGACGAGCACGCGCTCGCCTTCCATGACATCAACCCCCTGGCCCCGACACACATTCTCGTCATCCCAAAGGGGCAATATGTTTCCTGGGATGATTTTTCGGAGCGAGCGACGGACGCCGAAATCGCCGGTTTCGCCCGTGCAGTAGGCAAAATCGCGCGCGACGCCGGCCTTGTCGACGGCGGCTATCGGCTCCTGGCCAACGTCGGGTTGAACTCGGGCCAGGAAGTTCCTCACCTTCATGTACACATCTTTGGCGGCCGGGCGCTTGGGCCCATGCTGGCCCGCTAGGCGTTTGCTACAAGAGGGATTGCCCTCTCTAGGACAGCCGTTAGGGTCGCCCCCAAGAATTTCCATGAGGGGAGTAACATGGCCACAATAGCACCGCGGACCGGGGGCCGAGGGCGGGTAAAGTCGCTCGAAGAGATCCTCGCCACGGCGGAAAAGAAGGCGCTGAAGCGTTCGCTCGGCGCATTCCAGCTGACATTGCTCGGTATCGGCGCCGTCATCGGCACCGGAATTTTCGTGCTGACCGCGACCGCGGCCCAGAAGGCCGGCCCTGGCATGATGGTCAGCTTCATTGTTGCCGGCGCAGTCTGTGCCGTCGCCGCGCTCTGCTATTCTGAGCTCGCTTCGATGGTGCCGGTCGCCGGCTCTGCATACACTTATTCCTATGCCGTGATGGGCGAGGTCGTCGCCTGGATGGTCGGCTGGGCCCTCATCCTGGAATATGCGCTTGGCGCCAGTGCGGTGGCGGTCGGCTGGTCAGGCTTCATCAGCGGGCTGCTCGATTCCGTCGGCGTCCACATACCCCACGCACTGAAGGTCGGTCCGCCGATCCAGTGGGGCTTCCTGCAAGGCGGCGAGGTCGGCGGCTTGATCAACCTGCCAGCGGTCCTGGTCGTCGGCTTCGTCACGACCCTGCTCGTCATCGGCACCAAGGAGAGCGCTACCTTCAACGCCGTTCTCGTGGTCATCAAGGTGACGGCCCTCACCTTGTTCCTGATCATCACCCTGCCGATGATCAGCGGCCACGCTCAGAATTTCGAGCCGTTTGCACCGCGCGGCTGGGGTAATCCGCTCAGTTCGTCGGGGACGGGCATCCTGGGTGCCGCCGCATCGATCTTCTTTGCCTACGTGGGCTTCGACGCAGTCTCGACCGCGGCCGAGGAAACGAAGAACCCGCAGCGGAACGTTCCGATCGGCCTCATCGGCAGCCTGCTGATCTGCACCGTCTTCTACCTCCTCGTCGCAGCCGGCGTGGTCGGCGCATATGGCGCGCAGCCCTTGATCGACCCGGCGACGGGCCTCGCCTTCAAGGAGGGTTCGCCCGAGCTTTACGCCTCGGCGGCGTGCCAGGCGGCAAATGCACCGACGGTCTGCTCGAAGGAAGCGCTCGCGCACATCCTCCGGCAGGTCTCAAGCCCGCTCTTTGGCAATCTCCTCGGCCTTGCGGCGGCGATCGCGCTGCCCTCGGTCGTGCTCCTGATGATGTACGGCCAGACCCGGATCTTCTTCGTCATGGCGCGTGACGGTCTGCTCCCGGACCGGCTGTCGAAGGTCCACGAGCGCTTCCGGACGCCCTATGTCGTGACGATCGTCACCGGTATCTTCGTCGCCATCGCCGCGGCGTTCCTGCCGGTCGGAACGCTGGCCGATTATTCCAACGCGGGCACCTTGTTTGCATTCGCGGCGGTCTCGCTCGGCGTGATGATCCTGCGCAAGAAGGACCCGAACCGGGTCCGCCCGTTCCGGACTCCGGCGATCTTCCTCGTTGCCCCGTTGTCGATCGCCGGCTGCCTGCTGCTGTTCGTCAACCTCAACATGGAATCGAAGCTGCTGTTCGCGACATGGACCGTGGTCGGCCTCGTCTTCTATTTCCTGTACGGCTACCGCCACAGCCACATCGCCCGTGGTACGCTCGAGGTGCCTGAACTGGCCGCTGAGGCACCGGGATCGATCGGCATCGCGCCGATGCCCGGCGCTCCGGTGCCGCCCGCCGACCGGGACTAGGCGACCAGCTCTCCGGCGAGCGCCCTGAGGTCCGCCTCAGGGCGCGCGCCATAATGCTGGATCACCTCGGCGGCGCAGATCGCGCCAAGGCGAAGCGATTCCTCGAGGCTCTTCCCGCGGGCGCTGCCGAGCAGGAAGCCGGCAGCGAACAAGTCGCCGGCTCCGGTCGTGTCGACCAGCTCCTTGATTGGCTCGGCAGAAACGTCCGCCCGTTCCCCGTTCCGGACGGCCAGCGCGCCTTCCTCGCTCCTTGTAACGACGAGCGTTTCTACCTTGGGAGCGATGGCAGCGACCGCGCTTTCAAGGTGCGCTATTCCGGCCAGCGCCTCGGCTTCCGCCTGGTTGGCGAAGAGGATGTCGATGCGGCGCTGATCGAGAAGCTTGTTGAACCCGTCGCGATGCCGGTCGACGCAGAAGGTGTCGGAAAGCGTGAATGCCACCTTCCTGCGAGCCTCCCGCGCAACTTCGATTGCGCGGACCATGGCATAGCGCGGCGTTTCCGGATCCCACAGATAGCCTTCGAGGTACAAGATTGCCGCGCTGCGGATCTGCGCCTCGTCGAGCGCGCTCTTCGGCAGGTGCTGGGCGGCGCCAAGAAACGTGTTCATCGTCCGGTGGCCGTCGGGTGTGACGAGAATCATCGAGCGCGCCGTCGGCTGGCCGACCTCGGATGCAGGAGTGATGAACTCGACCCCCGCCGCCGTCAGGTCGTGGCGGTAGAATTCGCCGAGCTGGTCGGGCGCGACCTGACCGATGAAGCCCGCGCGTCCGCCGAGCGCCGCAACCCCGGCCGCTGTGTTGCCCGCCGACCCTCCGCTCACCTGGTGCGCCGGCCCCATGTGCGAATAGAGCCGCTCGGCTTCTTCGGCGTCGATCAGCCGCATCGAACCCTTGACCAAGCCCTCCGCGCTCAGGAATTCGTCGGTCGCGTTGGCGATCACGTCGACGATGGCATTGCCGATGCACAGGACATCGAGGCGCGGGTCAGACATCAAATTCTCCGGACGAAAAGGGAATGGGCGCGCCTAGCGGGCCGTTCGGCGCGCGGCAACATTGCCAGCGCAAGGATCGCCGGGCATCGTCATCACATGCGTCGCTATCTCGCCCTTCCGGTCACGCTCCTCGCCGCCGCCTGCGCTACTCGGCCGTCCGAGACGCCCGCGCCGCAGCAGTCGGCCGTCCAGCCACAGCCGGAGGCGCCGACGAGCCTTACCGGCCTCACTGCACAAGATCTCGTGGGTCGCTTCGGCTCGCCCCAGCTGCAGATCCGAGAGGGCAACAGCATCAAGCTGCAATTTCGCAGCCAGGAATGCATATTGGACGCCTACCTTTATCCGTCAGGCAATTCGGGCACGCTCAAAGTCACGCATGTGGACACGCGCCGCCCGTCCGGCGCAGACATCCCTCAGGCGGCCTGCACCTTCTCGCTGCGCAGCACGTCCAACTGATCGAGCGCCCAGCGCGCCGCCTCGGCAATTACCGGATCGGGATCGTCGACGTGGCGAGTCACTGAAGCGACCAGGCTTTCGTCGCCGCTATTTCCCGCTGCCACGAGGCAGTTGCGGATCATTCGGTTGCGGCCGATCCGCTTTATGGGTGAGCCGGCGAACATCTCGCGGAATGCGGGCTCGTCGAGCGCGAGTAGGTCGGTGAGCCTCGGCGCCGCCAGTTCGGCACGCGGCAGGAATGCGCGGTTGGCTGCCGCTGCATCGGCGAAGCGGTTCCACGGGCAGACCGCGAGGCAATCGTCGCAGCCGTAGATGCGGTTGCCGATGGCTGCGCGGAACTCCTCGGGGATCGGGCCTTTGTGCTCGATCGTCAGATAGCTGATGCAGCGCCGCGAATCGAGCTGGCCCGGCGCGGGAAAGGCGTCGGTGGGGCAGGCGGCCAGACAGCGGGTGCACGACCCGCAATGCCCCGCGTGCGGCTCGTCGGGGGGCAGCTCGAGCGTGGTGTAGATAGTCCCGAGGAACAGCCACGAGCCCGCGGTGCGGCTGACCAGGTTGGTGTGCTTGCCCTGCCAGCCCAGCCCCGCGGACTCGCCCAGCGGCTTTTCCATCACGGGCGCGGTGTCGACGAAGACCTTCACGCCAACCTCCTCCAGCCCGCGCCGAGCGGCTTCACCGATCAGCCAGCGCGCGGTTGCCTTGAGCGCCTTCTTGACCGTGTCGTGGTAGTCGCCGCCCTGCGCGTAGACCGATATCCGGCCG
>JBJMUN010000002.1:0-41299 GCA_045811185.1 Sphingomicrobium sp. | reverse complement strand
AGATATCGAAGGGGACATTCGATGATTGCAATTCGCCGTTTGGGTTTGTTTGCACCGCTTGCCGCCGTCAGCCTCGCGGGATGCGGCATCAACAGCGTCCCCACTGCAGAGGAGCAGGTCAACGCATCGTGGGGCAACCTTCAGAGCGAGTATCAGCGGCGCGCCGATCTCGTCCCGAACCTTGTGAACACGGTCAAGGGCTACGCCCAGCAGGAGAAATCAGTGCTGACCGAGGTCACCGAAGCGCGCGCCAAGGCGACGAGCATTCAGCTCAAGGCCGACGACCTCAGTGACCCGGCAAAGGTCCAGGCCTTCCAGAATGCACAGGCCCAGCTTGGCGGCTCGCTTGGGCGTTTGCTGGCGACGTTCGAAAATTATCCGGACCTCAAATCCAACCAGAACTTCCTGACGCTGCAGGCGCAGTTGGAAGGTACGGAGAATTCGATCCTGGTCGCCCGCCGCGATTATAACGAGTCTGTCCGTCAGTATAACACGCGCATCCGCACGTTTCCGGACGCGATCGGCGCCAAAGTCTTCTATGGGGCCAAAGCGAAAGTGCCGTTCGAGGCGAGTGCCGCGGCGCAGGAAGCGCCGAAGGTCGACTTCAACACCAACGCCGGCTGAGGTGGCGCGCTATCTTGCCGTCTTGTGGCTTGCTCTGGTCGCGCTCGCCACGCCAGCTGCGGCGCAGAAGTTCCCGCCGCTGACCGGACGGGTCGTCGACAATGCGCACCTGCTGAGCCCGGAACAGGTCGTAGACATCACCAGCAAGTCGCAGGCGCTCGAAGCGCAGTCCGGCCGGCAGTTCGTCGTCGCGACGGTGCCCAGCCTCGAAGGCCGGCCGATCGAGGATTATGGCTATCGCCTCGGCCGCGCGTGGGGGATCGGCCAGAAGGGGAAGGACGACGGAGTCATTCTGCTGGTCGCGCCGAACGAGCGGAAGGTTCGCATCGAGACAGGTTACGGTGCCCGGGTCTTCCTGACCGACGCTGTGTCCAGCGTCATTATCCGCGAAGCAGTCATTCCGCATTTCAAGCAGAATCCGCCGGACTACGGTGGCGGCATCGTCGAGGGCGCTAACCAGATCATCAAGCAGATGAGCCTGCCGCCCGAAGAGGCGCAGAAGAATGTCGCGGCGGCCGAGCAAGCGCAGCAGAAACGCCAGCATTCGGGTGGAAACCCGCTGCCTCTCATCTTCTGGATCATGGTCATCGGTTTCGTCGTGCTCTCGCGCTTTCGCAGGGCAGCCGGGCATCGTTACCGTCGCCAACGCGGTGGAATCAGTCCTTGGGTAATCCTTTGGGGCCTTAATGAGCTCAGTCGCGGATCGCGCGGCAGCTCGTGGGGCGGTGGAGGCAGCTGGGGCGGTGGCGGCTGGGGAGGCGGCGGAGGCGGATTCTCGGGTGGAGGCGGCTCGTTTGGCGGCGGAGGCGCATCCGGATCATGGTGATGGAGCTATCTGAAGCCGACCACGAAAAGGTCAGCGCGGCGATTGCCGCAGCAGAAGCACGGACGAACGGTGAGATTGTCGCGGTCGCGACGCCCATCAGCGATCCTTATCACGATGTTGCGCTTCACTGGGCGCTGATCCCGCTGTTCGCGGTCCTCGCCTGGGCCGCGTGGCGGCCGAGCGCTCTTAGCTGGTGGTACAATTTCCTTTTCGGCGGCTGGCAGCCCGATCCGACCCTGGGTCAGCTGCTGACGCTGTTGATGGTTTTTGCGGCTCTGAAATTCACGGTCGCATTGCTGATCCTCAAGTGGATGCCGCTGCGCCTGGCGTTGACTCCGGGAGCCACGAAGCACCGTCGCGTGCGCCGGCGTGCAATCGCCGTGTTCAAGGCTGCCGCCGAGCGGCGCACGGCCGAGAGAACGGGAATTCTCATCTATCTTTCGATGGCCGAGCGGCGCGCGGAGATCATCGGCGACGCTGCAATCACGAGCGTCACCACTCCGGAAACCTGGGGCGACGCTATGACGGCGTTGCTCGTCGATGTGAAACAGGGGCGAGTTGGTGACGGTATCGTGGCCGCCATCGAGCGTGTTGGAACGGTGCTCTCCGAACGTTTTCCGCGCCAGGACAACGACAGGAACGAAATACCAGACAAGCTGATCGAGCTATGATTTTGGACGACCTGCCGCCAGTGGAAGTAATGTGCGAAGGCAAGTTCGTACGGGCTCTCCGCCGCGGTAAATGGGAATATGCGAGCCGCGCGCGCAATATCCGTGCGGTCGTTGTCCTCGCCGAGCATCAAGGGAATGTGATTCTCGTCGAACAAGCAAGGGTGCCGACGGATTGCCGTTGCATCGAGCTTCCTGCCGGACTGGTCGGCGATAAGGACCCGGGCGAAACACCGGAGACTACGGCGATCAAAGAGCTCGAGGAAGAAACTGGATTCACTGCGGAGCACGTAGAGCGGCTGGGCGAATTTTACGCGTCGCCCGGAATGCTTTCGGAAGGCTTCACGCTTGTACGCGCGCATGGCGTCCGCAAGATCGGCGAGGGGGGCGGTGACGAGAACGAGGATATTGTTGTCCACCTCGTACCGCGGGATGCCATTCCGAAATTCATCGAGCAGAAGCGCGCAGAGGGTCTCGGAGTCGACGCCAAGTTGCTGCTTCTCCTCAATTTCTAGCCGGCGTTCGTCGAACGGGCAGTTGCGACGCCTCGCCTGCGCCGCAATGAAGGGCGCATACTTCGGCATGCAGAAGGAGATCGTGATGCGGCACCGACTGCCGCAATTCAGTCACCTCTCTTCGTCCGACGCCTATTCCGCCGGCTGTTATTCCTACCTCGGGTCCGAAACGGTGGAAGAAACGGGCAACGTCTGGGACAAGGCGACGGCCGAACGGTTCAAGACCGTGCTTCTGTCGACGGGCAACGGGACCGACCGGGCGGAAGCCTATCGTCAGTTCTGACCCCGACGTGACGGCACTGCTGAAGCGTCGAGGTTTTCCGACCAACTGACCTGAACCGTAGCGGCCGGAGGCGCGTTCTCCGCCCATGACCCGGCTCGTCCACCTGTCAGATCTGCACTTCGGCGCACACGACGAGAGACTGGTCGAGGCCGTCGAATGGCAGATCGACGAGCTGAAGCCCGACCTCGTCGTGATCAGCGGCGACTTCACGCAGCGCGCTCGTACCGAGCAATTCCGCGACGCGTGCGAGTTCCTCGAGAGCCTGCGCGAGCGCGGAAATGAAGTGCTGGGCGTTCCCGGCAACCACGATGTACCTCTCTATGACGTACTGCGCCGATTCATGTCGCCGCTGGCCCGCTACCGACGGTTCATTGATGACAGCCTGTGCCCCTTCGTGGAGTTGCCCGGCATAGCCGTGCTCGGGATCAACACGGCGCGCTCGCTGACTTTCAAGGACGGGCGTATCAACAAGGAGCAGGTCGACTTCATTCGCGAGACCTTTTCGCGCACGCCGAGCGAGGCGTTCCGGATCCTGGTCACGCATCATCCGCTGTTCGCGCTGCAAGTCGGCGGCGAGATCGAGCGGGCGATCGGAAGGCAGGATCTGGCGCTCGACGCCGTCGAGGAGGTCGGCGTCGACATGGTGCTCGCCGGGCATGCTCATCATGCCTCGAGCCAGGATGCGGGCGATCTCGTCACTCGAGCCGGCGGCGTGCTCGTGGTGCAGGCGGGAACCGCCACCTCGACCCGGGTCCGTGAACAGGAACAGAGCTTCAACACGATCGATATCGCTGCTGGCGACGTCACCATCACCGTTCACGGGTGGCGGGGTGAAGAGTTTCGCGCAAACGATGCGCGTCGCTATCACTGGCAGGACGGCCGCTGGATTCTGCGTCAGACTGCCGAATCCGCGCACTGACCTTGTCCGAGCCCGCAGCGCTAGCCTAGACGCGCCCGATGCCCTTACCTGACAACTTCGACATCAAAGCGTTCATCAACCGCGTCCTGGCCGAGGATATGGGAAGCGGCGGCGACGTGACGTCGGAGACGACCATCGACCGAAGCGCTCACTTTGCCGCTGAGATGAGCGCGCGGCAGCCGATGGTCATTGCGGGGATCGAAATCGCAGCCGAATTCTTCCGCGCACTCGATCCCGAGGTGCAGATCGAACAATCGGTCGAAGACGGCGATCGTGTGGAACATGGCTCGACGTTGATGCGGCTGACGGGCAACGCGCGTGCGATGCTCGCCGCCGAGCGCTCGGCGCTGAACACGCTCCAGCATCTTTCAGGCATTGCAACGCTCACTCGCCAGTACGTCGACGCCATCGCTGGAACCGGCGCGGTGCTGCTCGACACCCGTAAGACCATTCCCGGCCTTCGCGTCCTCGATAAATATGCGTCGCGAATGGGCGGCGCGGAGAACCACCGAATGCGGCTCGACGATGGCGTACTCATCAAGGACAATCACGTCGCCGTCTGCGGCGGCGTCGCTGAAGCGGTTCGTCGCGCCAAGGCGGCCAACACCGGCCTCGAGGTTCAGGTCGAGGTCGACCGAATCGACCAGATCGAGGCCGCGCTCGCGGCAGGCGCCGACCGCCTATTGCTCGACAACATGGATCCGGCGAAGCTTCGCGAAGCGGTCCGGCTCGTCAGCGGCCGTGTTCCGCTGGAAGCCTCCGGTGGCGTGACGCTGGAGACGATCCGTTTCCTGGCGGAGACCGGAGTGAACTTCATCTCCGTGGGACGGATCACGCAGTCTGCGCCGGCGGTCGACATCGGTCTCGATTACGGCCTCCGCAAACCGCACTGACGACTACGAAACAATACCGATGGAAGTGGCGAGTGCCTGTCCCCACATGCCGCTGTGCAGGGGGTCGAGGAGTCTTCCGATGAGGGCATTCACGATCGCGATGGCGGCTGCCGCGCTTCTCAGTTCGGCAAACATGGCCAACGCCCAGCGCCACTGGCATGGCGGCGGGGGTGGTTGGCACGGTGGCGGGCACGGAGGAGGCTGGCACGGCGGCCATGGCCACTGGCATGGTGGCTGGGGCTACAGGAGCTACTTCGGCGTAGGAGTCTATCCCGGCTATTACGGCTACGCTTATCCGCGGTATTACCGCTATGCTTACGGCTACCCCGGCGATTACGGATACGGTTACGCCGGCTATCCGTATCCCTACGCCGGGTATGCATATCCATATTACGGCTATCCTACCGGATACCTGTATCCGGGATATTATGGCGGATACGGCTATTATGGATGCGGCAATACCGCTGCCGGTGCCGTCGTCGGCGGCGTTGCGGGGGCAGCGATCGGCGCTGCCGCCGCCAGTGGCGGCTACCACCACGATACGGGCGCGGGCGCGGTAATCGGCGGCGCCATAGGTGCGGTCACGGGTGCCGCAATAGCCAACGGGCACTGCTGAGGCGGACCATGTACGCTGCCTTTTGGATTGCTGACCGGAACATTCAGTTCCTCGACAGGTTGCAAAGAGCAACTTGCTGACCACATGGCCGCGAGTCCCTTCGGCCGGTCAAGATCGAGGAGTATTTCGATGTTCAGGAAAATCGCATTGGCACTGTCTGCTGCGGCAGTGATTGCAGTCCCCGCTGCCGCGGAAGCGCGCGGCTATTACGGGAGCTACGGCTATAACTACGGCTATCCCGCCTATGGGTACGGTTACAGCTATCCCTCTTATGGCTACAGCTATCCTACCTATGGCTACAGCAATTACGGTTACGGCTATCCGGCTTACGGTTATTCGAACCGCTCCTATGGCTATAACGGCTACGGCTACGGCAACAGCAATCTTACCGGTGCGCTCGTCGGTGGCGTGATTGGCGCAGTGATCGGAAGCGCGATCACCAGCAATCATCATCACCACCGCTACTATCGCCGCTACCGTTAATCGATCGTCGTTTGGTCGGGACAGCCGAAGCTGTCTCAAGAAGCGGGGTCTCGGAACAACCGGGGCCCCGCTCAACTTTTTTTTGCCCAAAGGAAGCGAACCGTCTCTATATGGGCGCGGCGAAAGCGCATGACGCGCGAGGGAGACAGGTTTTGTTCAAGGGCCTCCAGCCCATCCTCTACGGCGGTCGCGAGGTCTGGCCGCTGGTCGAAGGCGGCAAGGGCGTGTCCGCCACCAACCATGCCAGCAGTGGCGCATGGGCGGCCGCGGGCGGCATTGGGACGGTCAGTGCGGTCAACGCCGACAGCTACGATCCCCAAGGCCGGATCGTTCCGCAGATCTATGCAGGGCTCACTCGCCGCGAACGTCATGAAGAACTGATCAAATACGCGATCGACGGCGCGGTCGCGCAGGTCCAGCGTGCCTATGAGATGGCGTCGGGCAAGGGTGCCATCAACATTAACGTATTGTGGGAAATGGGTGGCGCGCAACGCGTGCTTCAGGGCGTTCTGGAACGCACCAAGGGTCTTGTTACGGGCGTAACCTGTGGCGCCGGCATGCCTTACAAGCTCAGTGAAATCGCTGCTTCCCACGGCGTCAACTACCTCCCGATCATCAGCTCGGCGCGCGCGTTCAGCGCTTTGTGGAAGCGGGCCTATCACAAGGCGGCGGAGTGGCTCGCGGCAGTGGTTTATGAAGATCCCTGGCTTGCCGGCGGGCACAATGGTCTTTCGAACGCCGAGGATCCGCGCAAGCCGCAGGACCCTTACCCGCGCGTTGCCGCGCTTCGCCAGACGATGCGCGAGCAGGGCATAGCTGACAGCGTACCAATCGTCATGGCCGGCGGTGTCTGGCGGCTTGACGAATGGGAAAACTGGATCGGCAATCCCGAACTCGGGCAGATCGTCTTCCAGTTCGGCACTCGACCGCTGCTGACGCAGGAAAGCCCGATTCCGCCGGAGTGGAAGGCGCGTCTCCTGACGCTCGAAGAAGGCGATGTGCTGCTGCACCGCTTCTCACCGACAGGCTTTTACTCGTCAGCGGTGCGGAATCCGTTCCTGCGCAATCTCGAAGCGCGTAGCGAGCGGCAGATTGCCTACACGAAAGAGGCGATCGGAGATCACCACTTCCAGCTGGATGTCGGCGTCGGCACCAAGAAGAACTTCTGGGTCACCAAAGGCGACCTGATCCACGCTCGCGAGTGGTACGCGCGGGGCTTCACCAATGCGATGAAGACGCCCGACGACACGCTCATCTTTGTCTCGCCCGAGGAAGAAAAGCAGATTCGTGTCGATCAAGCCGAATGCATGGGCTGCCTCAGCCAGTGCGCTTTTTCCTCATGGGCCGACAATGAGAAGAACTCGACCGGGCGGCTCGCCGACCCGCGCAGCTTCTGCATCCAGAAGACGCTGCAGGACATCGCCCATGGTGGTCCCGTCGAACAGAATCTCATGTTCGCCGGCCACGCTGCGTTCCGCTTCAAGAGCGACCCCTTTTATTCGAACGGCTTCATTCCGACGGTGAAGCAGCTCGTGGACCGTATCCTGACGGGGGCCTGATGCGGCTTGAGGGGGCGCTTACCGCACTGCTGATCTTTGGCCTTTCCGCCCCGGCGGTCGCCCAAGATAAGCAGCCGCCTTATTGGGCATCGATCGCCAGCGGGCAGGCGATGAGCCGCACAGGTCCAGGCAAGAATTATCCGGGCGTCTGGCTTTACCAGCGTCGAGACCTACCGATCCGTGTCGTCAAGAAATACGAGAACTGGCGTCTGATTCAGGATCCTGACGGCGCTCAGGGCTGGATGCTGGTAACGCTTCTCAGCGACAGACGCACTGCCATCGTAAAACCGGGCGAACCCCGCTCGATCCGCGTAGGTCCTGATGAGGGCGCCAAGGTGCAGTATCACGTTGAGCATGGAGTCGTCGGCCGCATCAGCAAATGCGGCGATGGCTGGTGCCGCATCGAGATCGGAAAGCACGAGGGCTATATCCGTACATCCGACATCTGGGGCGTCAGCAAAGGCGAGGTCGTCGACTAGGAAAGGGGAGAGGACATGAGGGTCATTGCCGCAGTCGCAACCGGAGTCCTGATCATGGTCAGTCCTGCCGATGGCCAAACCCGGCCCGCGACGGAGCACTACGGCCGTTCGGTGCCCAATGCGCAGCCGCTGCCCTTTTCGGACGCGGTACGCGTGGGCGATACGCTGTATCTATCAGGCCAGCTTGGGGTCGGTGCTGACAGCAAGCTTCCCGTCGGAATCGAGGCACAAACCAGGCAGGCGCTCGAGAATATCGGAGCGATCCTCAAGCGAGCCGGGGCCGGATATGGGGACGTGTTCCACTGCACGGCCATGCTGAGCGACATGGCGAATTGGCCGGCCTTCAACAAAGTTTATGTGACCTACTTTCCCGAAGGGAAGCGACCAGCCCGCAGCGCGTTCGGCGCCAGCGGTCTCGCGCTCGGCGCTCTTATCGAGCTTGAATGCCAGGCCTACGTCGGGAAGAAATAAGCGGCTCGGCAATTACCCTGATTTCCTGACCGCCCGCCAAGGCAATGATTGCCGCCTCATGGGCGAAAGGCGGATCATCCCTTGCATCCTTGCCTGCGCGGCACTGCTGTTCGCGTCAGTCGTCCCCATCGAGATGCCGATGGCTTCTGCGGTACGCTTCGTAGTGGTTCCGACAACTCAGGGCGGGGACTGTGTCGACCTCGATTCTCGCTGGGGTCTTGGCTCGCTCCTCGCGTGGCGGCAGACGATCTGCGGATCTACGCAGGATCCCGTGTGGGTTCAGACCGATTGCTCACAGGATTTCGCGCGCGACGGATACTGGATCGCAACGTCGACGGACGGTCGCGATTTCACCCGAAAGGCGAAGTACAATGCGGACGAGTACGGCTCGAGTATCGCCCAGTTCGTGTGCTTCACCGTCGGTCGGCAATAATCCGACGGCGCTTGGTCGCCATTGAGGCACGGGGGGCCGTTTAGCACTCGTGACCGGCTATCAGCCCTAGGAACAAGCCGCTGCTCGTGAGCGTCCGCTTACGAAGCGGGCGGCGTGGAGTCGCAAGTGCGTCGATTTTTACTGCGACTGGCGGCAGTGAGCGCCAGCATGTTTGCTTATCCGGCACAGGCCGAACGAACTGAGCTGAAGGTCCCGATCGTCATCCAGCAGTCACCCGCCTGGTGCTGGGCCGCGACGTCAAGCATGGCCCTTCGTCTTGTCGGTTTCCCGGACATCAACCCCGCGAAGAACTATCAGTGCGGCGTCGTAGCCGCTGCGTTCCCCGAATGCCTGGACGACTGCACGAAATGCGAGCGATCTCTGGGGACGATGACGTCGATGGTCGGCGTCCTTGATCGCTATCGCGATCTGGCGTTCCAGATGACAGGTGACTCTCCTGAGATCCGCCCGAGCTATGTGGCTTACCCGCAGTGGAAACGCATTACGCACAGCCTCGACCTGTCATACCCGGTGATCGCCGGGATCTCGCCGGATAGACGGCCGTCGAACCCCGCGGAACCGCAACATACCGTCCTGATCACCGGCTATGACGACAATCACGGCGGCACGGGCGAACAGTGGGTCATCATCCGCGACCCGTATCCATATCAAGGCAGGCGCAGCCCCTATGCGAGCGCCGGCTATCCCTATCAGCAGGCAACGGGCAAGGCCGAGCTTCCATGGAGGGTCCTGCGGGACCGCATGAACCTCACTTCGGCCGTGTTCCTCGAAAGCCGCGGAGCCTGAGCGACGTTGGTCAGACCAGCTCGACGGCCACCGCCGTCGCTTCGCCGCCGCCGATGCAGAGGCTCGCAATCCCGCGCTTGGCGCCCCTCTGCTTCAGCGCGTTGATCAGTGTCACGATGATCCGTGTGCCGCTCGCTCCGATCGGGTGACCAAGGGCAGTTGCGCCGCCATGCACGTTGATCTTTTCGTGCGGGATGCCGAGGTCCTTCATCGCGAACATGGCGACGCAGGCGAACGCTTCATTGACTTCCCAAAGATCGACGTCGCCGGCTTTCCAGCCGGCCTTCGCAAGCACCTTCTCGATGGCACCGATCGGCGCGACCGTGAATTGCGCCGGCTCCTGCGCGTGCGCGGCGGTGGCGAGGATGCGGGCGATCGGCTGCAGGCCCTTGTCGCGAGCCCTGGATTCACTGGTAAGGACAACAGCCGCAGCCCCGTCGGAGATCGACGAAGAGGTTGCCGCGGTAATGGTTCCTTCCTTGGCAAAGGCGGGCTTCAGCTGCGGGATCTTGTCAGGGCGTCCGCGGCCGGGTGCCTCGTCGGTGTCGACCAGGGTCTCGCCCGCGCGCGACTTGATCGTGACCGGAACGATCTCGTCCTTGAAGCCGCCATTGTCGATTGCGTCCTTCGCCCGGCGCAAGCTCTCGATCGCGTAATCGTCCATCTGCTCACGGGTCAGCTGATAGTCGTCGGCGGTGCACTGGGCGAAGCTGCCCATCGCGCGGCCTTCCTCATAGGCATCCTCGAGGCCGTCCAGGAACATGTGGTCGTACGCCGTGTCGTGACCGATGCGTGCGCCCGAGCGATGCTTCTTGAGCAGGTAGGGGGCGTTGGTCATCGACTCCATACCGCCCGCGACAATCACGTCGGCGTTGCCGGTGCGGATTGCCTCGTCGCCCATGATCACCGTTTGCATGCCCGACCCGCAGACCTTGTTCACGGTCGTCGCCTGGACAGACTTTGGAAGGCCCGCCTTGATCGCCGCCTGGCGCGCCGGCGCCTGGCCGAGACCGGCGGGAAGCACACAGCCCATGTAGATTCGGTCGATGTCTTCGCCGCTTACGCCCGCGCGCTCAACCGCAGCCTTCACAGCCGTTGCCCCAAGGTCGGTCGCCGAAGCGTCCGCGAGCGCGCCCTGCATCGATCCCATCGGCGTGCGAGCGATCGAAAGAATGACGGTCGGATCTTCAGCGGTGGTGGCCATGGTCAATGCTCCGGAGTCGAATTGCTGCGGTGCACATAAGACTGCTGGAGCGCTTGTTCAAACGGGAGATGGCCGGCCTGCTCCATTTGGCTGTTGACTAGGCGGAAGTAGCACGCATTGTCGGACAAAATAGGAAGAGGGGTACTCATGAGATCACGAGTTCCTGCCATCGCACTGGCGGCCGCAGCAGCGGCATTCGGCGTCTCGGTCGCAACGGCGCAGCAGCCGGGCCAACCGCCTGCGTCGACACCCGCCGCCCAACCCGCACCCTTCAAAAACCTGCAGGTGTTCCCGAAGGACATCGCGCGGCCAGAGCTGATCTCCAACATGCGTTTCTTCTCGCAGTCGCTCGGTGTCCGGTGCACCTTCTGCCACGTCGGGGTCGAGGGACAGCCGCCGTCGACCTTCGACTTTGCGTCGGACTCGAAGAAGGAGAAGCTGGTCGCGCGCAAGATGCTGACCATGGTTCACGCGATCAATCAGCAATATTTCGGCGTCACCGACTTCAGCAAGGTCAAGGTGACTTGCTTCACCTGTCACCGCGGCTCAGCGCATCCGCTAAAGTCACCGCCGGCCGAAGCGCCGGCAGCGGCGCCCTCGGGTGCTCCTGCGGCAGCGCCGGCTGCTCCGCCTCGCAAGCCGGAGCGCGGCGCGGTCTGAGGCCGTTTCCATCCAAGGCATCTCTCTGCTAGCGGCGCCAGCCGAGAGAGGAACAAGGGATGACGGACGCGACACTCGACTTCGACCTCGGCGAAATGGCCGACACCATCCGGGAGACGACGCGGCGTTTTGCCAAGGACAAGATCGAGCCGATCGCGGCCGAGATCGACGAAACAGACGAATTCCCGCGGTACCTCTGGCCGCAGATGGGCGAGCTTGGCCTTCACGGCATCACCGTGGAAGAGGAGGACGGCGGCCTCGGCCTTGGCTATCTCGAGCATGTCATCGCGCAGGAGGAAGTCGCTCGCGCGTCGGGCTCGGTCGGACTTAGCTACGGCGCTCACTCCAACCTTTGCGTCAACCAGATCCGCCGCTGGGCGAATCCTGAACAGAAGCGCAAGTACCTGCCGAAGCTGATCAGCGGAGAGCATGTCGGTGCGCTCGCGATGAGCGAGGCGGGGGCCGGTAGCGACGTCGTTGGAATGAAGCTCAAGGCCGACAAGAGCGGGAATGGATATCGCCTCAACGGGACCAAGTTCTGGATCACCAACGGTTCGGAAGCCAATACGCTCGTCGTCTATGCCAAGACGAACATGGAAGCGGGTAGTCGCGGGATCACGGCGTTCCTCATCGAAAAGGACATGGAAGGATTTTCGATCGGACAGAAGGTCGACAAGCTCGGCATCCGCGGTTCGCCAACCGCTGAGCTCGTGTTCGACGACTGCTTCGTCCCGCCGGAGAACATCCTTGGCGAAGAGGGCAAGGGAGTTGAGGTGCTGATGAGTGGCCTCGATTACGAACGCACTGTGCTGGCTGGGATGCAGATCGGCATCATGCAGGCATGCCTCGACGTCGTCCTGCCCTACGTTCGCGAGCGCAAGCAGTTCGGGAAGCCGATCGGCTCCTTCCAGTTGATGCAGGCCAAGATTGCCGACATGTATGTCGCACTGAACAGCGCCCGCGCCTACGTTTACCAGGTCGCGAAGGCGTGCGACGCGGGCAGGACCACGCGTCATGACGCGGCGGGCGCAATCCTGCTCGCGTCAGAAAATGCCGTGAAGGTCGCGAACGAGGCGGTCCAGGCGCTGGGCGGCGCCGGGTACACGAAGGACTGGCCCGTCGAGCGCTATTATCGCGACGCCAAGCTCCTCGACATCGGCGCCGGCACCAACGAAATCCGCCGCATGCTCATCGGCCGCGAGCTAATCGGTGCCTAGTTGCCCCAGACGGTGATCCGCTTGCCAGGCGCCAGGTAGAGCTTCTGGCCTTCCTCCACGTTGAAGGCCGGGTACCACGCATCGATGTTGCGCACGGTGAGCACACGCCACGGACCGGGAGCATGAACGTCCGTGGCTACCCGCGCGCGGAGCGCGGCGTCGCGCAGCTTGCCGCGATGCGATTGCGCATAGGCGAGGAAGAAGCGCTGGTCGCCGGTCAGCCCATCGATGACGGGCGAAGGCTTTCCGTTCAGCGAGGTCTTCCAGGCATCGTAGGCGGCGGCGAGGCCGGCCACGTCAGCAATATTCTCTCCTAGTTCCTGCGTGCCGTTCAGGTGCAGTCCCGGAAGCGCTTCATAGGCATTATATTGAGCCGCCAGCGCTGCTGCTGCCTGCTTGAACTTCGCGAGGTCCGCGGGCGTCCACCAGTTTGTCAGCTTGCCGGTCGCGTCAAAGGTTGCGCCGAGATTGTCGAAGCTATGGCTAATCTCGTGCCCGATCACGGAGCCGACGGCGCCGTAGTTTGCAGCTGAATCCGCGGCCGGATCGTAGAAACCCTTCTCAAGGATCGCCGCCGGGAAATTCAGCGCATTCTGCAGCGGCAGGTTGAGCGCGTTGACGGTTTGCGGTTCGAGCCACCACTCATTCTTGTCGACCGACTTCCCGATCTTCAATAGCTGGTATTGGTAGTTTGCGAGTTGCGCGCGATCGAGATTGCCGAACGCATCGTCATCGCGAACGTCGAGCGCGCCATAGTCGCGCCATTTCTCCGGATAGCCGATGCCGACCGCCATCGTCGCGACCTTCCTCTTGGCTTCCGCCTTGGTTCCGGGAGCCATCCAGGTGATGCCATCGATGCGCTTCACCAGCGCGGCCTTGATGTTCTTGACCATGCCGTCGATGTCGGCCTTCGACGACGCGGGGAAATATTTTTCGGAGTAACGCTTGCCGACCGCGTCCCCGAGCCACGCGTTCAGCGCGCTGAACGCCCGCTTGTCGCGCGTTCGCTGCTGCGGGGTGCCCTGAACTTCGGTGCCGTAGAAGGCGAAGTGCGCGTCGTCGAAGGCCTTCGGCAGCACTTCGGCCATCTGGTTGATGCGGTGGAAAGCGAGCCAGTCCTTCCACACATCGAGTGGTTCCGAACCCACCAGTGCCGCGAGCTTGGTGACAGCCGCGGGCTGCCAGACGATGAACTCCTGGTTGTTGCCAAGCTGCGCGGCGCCGAGCAGCCGCCCCCAATCCAGGCCAGGTGCCTTCTTGTCGAAGTCCGCGCGCTTCCACGGGTTGTTGGCGGTGAAGCTGTCCTGACTCGCTTCAAGCGTCGCATGCGCCTGCGCGATCTTGTTCTCGAGCGCCGCGATTTTCTGTGCGCGTGCTCCTGCATTCGGGAAGCCAGCCAGCGTCAGGATCTTAGCAACGTACGGCGTGTAGGCCGACCGCAATTTCACCATCGCCGGGTCGCTCGACACGTAATAGTCGCGGTCCGGCAGGCCGAGGCCCCCCTGCAGAATGTATGGAACCGTCCTGGTCGGATCGCCGAACGCCTGCGTGACAAAGATCCCAAACAGGTTTTCGGTATGGAAGTTCGTGGCGTTCAACGGGTCCGTGTCGGCCCGGAGGCTGCGGCCGATTGCATCAGCCAGGGTTCCCTTGTCCTGTATAGCCTCGATGCGGTCTATGTCGGCCTTGATCGGCGCAAGGCCACGACGCTCAATACCGGCAGTGTCGGTGTAAGCCTTGTAGAAATTGGCGATCTTCGCCTCGTCTCCCGATGTCGGGTTGGACTTGACGATACCGTCGATCAGCTCCGCCTGCCGCTTCTCCGCCATGTCGTTGATGATCGAAAAGACCGAGATGTTGGACTTGTCGGCCGGGATCTCCGTATTCTTCCGCCAGCTCCCATTGGCGTATTCGTTGAAGTCGTCACCGGGTTTTACCGATGTGTCCATCAGTGACTTGTCGATGCCCGATTGCGTGCCCTGCGCTTGCTGCGTTGCGGCGTGGTCGCCAGCGTTCCGGCTGCACGCTCCGAGCGCGACAATCGACGCAACGATAATGAGGATCTGACGCTTCATCTAAGGTGGCCCTCCAGCATGTGCTTTGCCAACGCCTGCAGCACCGGCTAGGCGGACGGCAGGGAATTTCGACCAACGGGCTTGAACAGGGGCATGAGCGCACCGCGGATCGACACTAAAATCGCAGCCGACAGCGAAGAGTTCCGCGCGCGCACCGAACACAATCGTGCGCTCGCGCAGAAGCTGCGCTCGGATGTTGCCGAAGCAGCGAAAGGGGGGCCGGAAAAGCACCGCGAACGCCATGTCGCCCGCGGTAAGCTTTTGCCGCGCGACCGCGTCGAGCGACTGCTCGATCCAGGCTCTCCGTTTCTTGAAATCGGGCAGCTTGCAGCCTGCGACATGTATGATGGCGAGGTGCCGGGCGCGGGAATGATCGCCGGGACCGGTCGCGTGTCAGGACGTCAGGTCATGATCGTCTGCAACGATGCCACCGTCAAAGGCGGCACCTACTATCCAATGACCGTGAAGAAGCATCTTCGCGCGCAGGAGATTGCCGAGCAGAACCGTCTGCCGTGCGTGTACCTGGTCGACAGCGGCGGCGCGAACTTGCCGCACCAGGCTGAAGTCTTTCCCGACCGCGACCATTTCGGGCGCATCTTCTTCAACCAGGCGCAGATGTCATCGAAAGGCATCGCGCAGATCGCCTGCGTGATGGGTAGCTGCACCGCGGGCGGGGCATATGTCCCGGCAATGAGCGACGAGAGCGTGATCGTGCGCAACCAGGGCACGATCTTCCTCGGCGGTCCACCGCTGGTGAAAGCGGCGACCGGGGAAGAAATCAGCGCCGAAGATCTCGGCGGCGGCGACATGCATTCGAAGAAGAGCGGGGTCGTCGACCATCTCGCTGAAAATGACGAGCACGCGCTGACCATCGTGCGCGACATCGTTTCGACGCTGCAGCCAGGTGCCGGAGCAGGCATTGAGCTGCGCGAGCCACGTCCGCCGCTGTTCGATGCCGAAGAGCTGTATGGCATTATCCCAGAGGACGTGCGCGCTCCCTACGACGTGCATGAAATCATCGCGCGCATCGTCGACGCGTCCGAATTCCACGAGTTCAAGCCGCAATTCGGCTCGACGCTCGTCTGCGGCTTCGCACACATCTGGGGCATTCCCGTCGCGATCCTGGCGAACAATGGCGTTCTGTTCAGCGAAAGCGCTCTCAAGGGCGCGCACTTCATCGAACTCGCGTGCCACCGCCGCACGCCGCTCTTGTTCCTGCAGAACATCTCCGGCTTCATGGTCGGCGGGAAGTATGAAGCCGAAGGGATCGCGAAGCACGGCGCAAAGCTCGTGACAGCTGTCGCGACCGCGAGCGTGCCCAAGATCACCGTCCTGATCGGAGGCAGCTTCGGTGCCGGCAATTACGGCATGTCGGGCCGCGCTTACAGCCCGCGCTTTCTCTTTACCTGGCCCAATTCGCGGATCAGCGTGATGGGCGGCGAGCAGGCGGCGAGCGTTCTTGCGACCGTCCATCGCGACGCCGCCAAATGGACGCCCGAGCAGGCCGAGGCCTTCAAGCAACCGATCCGCGAGGATTATGAAGCGCAGGGTAACCCCTGGCATGCCACCGCGAGGCTGTGGGACGACGGCATCATCGATCCGGTGCAGACGCGCGACGTGCTCGGACTTGCATTCGCAGCAACACTGAGTGCGCCAATCCCTGATCGGCCGCAGTTCGGCGTGTTCAGGATGTAATGACAATCATGCGAAACAATTGGACCCGCGCAGAGATCGCGGACCTCTTTGATCTTCCTTTCATGGATCTCGTCTTCCGCGCAGCCGACGTGCATCGCAAGAGCCATGCGGCGGGCGAGGTGCAGCTTTGCACGCTGCTGTCGATCAAGACCGGTGGTTGTCCCGAAGATTGCGGCTATTGCTCACAGTCCGCGCATGCGCAAACGGGCCTGAAGGCCGAAAAACTGATGGACGTCGAGGCGGTCATTGCGTCGGCGCGTGAGGCGAAAGCGCATGGCTCGCAGCGATTTTGCATGGGCGCGGCGTGGCGAGAGCCAAAGGACCGCGACATCCCGGCGTTGACCCGGATGATCGCGGAAGTGAAGGCGCTCGGTCTCGAAACCTGCATGACGCTCGGCATGCTGACAAACGATCAGGCAAGAGCGCTCAAGGACGCCGGCCTCGACTATTACAACCACAATATCGACACATCGCCCGAGCATTACGGCGATATCATCACAAGCAGGACATTCCAGGATCGCCTCGATACGCTTGAGGAGGTGCGGAAGGCCGGCATCGCAGTGTGCTGCGGGGGAATCGTCGGCATGGGTGAAAGCCGGTCCGACCGAGTCGGCTTTGTCCACGCTTTGGCGACGCTTCCACGACACCCTGAAAGCGTGCCGATCAACGCGTTGGTCCCGATCAAGGGAACTGTGCTGGGCGACATGCTCGACGGCGTGAAGATGATCGACGACATCGAATTTGTGAGAACTGTGGCTGTCGTCCGGATCACCATGCCGCAATCGATGGTGCGGCTCTCCGCCGGTCGGGAGAGCATGTCTCACTCGACGCAGGCCCTCTGTTTCCTTGCCGGTGCAAACAGCATTTTTACGGGTGACAAGCTGCTGACGACCGCAAATGCGGGCGAGAACGCCGACGCAGCTCTGTTCGCCAAGCTAGGACTGAGGCCTCTTGAGGCGGAAGAGCCGATGCTGGTTGCCGCCGAATGATCAAGTCGCTGCTCATTGCCAATCGCGGCGAGATCGCGTGCCGAGTGATCCGCACTGCCCGGCGGCTGGGGATTCGCACGATTGCGGTCTATTCCGACGCCGATGCCAAGGCGCTTCATGTACGCATGGCGGACGAAAAGGTGCATATCGGGCCCAGTCCTGCGCGCGAGTCCTACCTTGCCGGCACGAGGATCATCGAGGCTGCGAAGGCGGCCGGCGCGGATGCGATCCATCCAGGCTACGGCTTTCTCAGCGAAAATGCCGACTTCGCGCAGGCGGTGGTTGCCGCGGGATTGATCTTCGTTGGGCCCAGGCCGGACAGCATCCGTGCCATGGGACTTAAGGATGCGGCCAAGAAGCTGATGGCGGGCGCCGGAGTGCCGGTTACTCCGGGCTATCTCGGCGAGAGCCAGGACCCCAAGCATCTGAAGCGCGAAGCTGACGCCATCGGTTACCCGGTGCTGATCAAGGCTGTTGCAGGTGGGGGCGGCAAGGGCATGCGCCGGGTCGACGAAGCCGGTCAGTTCGACGAGGCGCTCGAGAGCGCCAAGCGCGAAGCGGCAAATGCATTTGGTGACGATCGCGTGCTGATCGAAAAGTACATTCTCTCGCCGCGCCACATCGAGGTGCAGGTGTTTGGCGATAGCCATGGCAATGTCGTCCACCTGTTCGAGCGTGATTGTTCCCTCCAGCGTCGCCATCAGAAGGTGATCGAAGAAGCGCCGGCACCCGGGATGCAAGCCGAAACCCGCGAAGCAGTCTGCGCCGCGGCGGTACGCGCCGCAAAGGCCGTGAAGTACGAGGGCGCCGGCACGATCGAGTTCATCGCCGACGCGTCGGGAGGCCTGCGGCCCGACCGCATATGGTTCATGGAAATGAATACACGGCTCCAGGTCGAGCATCCCGTTACCGAGGAAATCACCGGCGAGGATCTGGTCGAATGGCAGATCCGGGTTGCTTCGGGCGAGCCGTTGCCGAGGACTCAAAGCGAGCTGAGAATTAGCGGCCACGCAATCGAGGCGCGGCTTTATGCCGAGGACCCGTCGAGGGGTTTCCTGCCGAGTGTCGGCAAGCTCGATCACTTCGATCTCGGCGAGGAAGGACGGATCGAGACCGGGGTTGAAGAGGGCGACGCGATCACGCCTTTCTACGATCCAATGATCGCCAAGCTGATTGCCCGCGGCGATGATAGGGACGAGGCCATTCAGGCACTCGCCTCAATGCTCGACGAGATCGAGGTTTGGCCGGTCCGGACCAACGCTGGATTCCTTTTCAACGCCGTGCTGCACCCAGAGTTCGGATCAGCCGAGATCGATACCGGTTTTATCGAGAATCATCTGGACGAACTGGTGCCCGAAGCAGAGCCCGACGAGGAGATCTGGCGCGGCGCTGCGGCCGTTGCACTGGCAATCGACGAGGATTCTCGCGCATTTGGAGATCTCGCCGGTTTTCGCTTGAACGCTGCTGCGAGCTCGAGTGTGACGCTTGGTCGAGCAGGCATGTTCCGGACCATCTCCACGCGCGACGGCGAGGTCGCTGCCGTCTCAGGCTTTCGCGACGAGGAGCGCGTGGTCGCCTTTTACGAGGGGCAGGCCTACGAGTTCGCACTCTCGGCCCGCGGCACGGGCACAACGCACGGTATTCACGATGGCGAGATCGAAGCGCCGATGCCCGGCAAGGTGACGGCGGTCGACGTCTCGCCGGGACAAAAGGTTCTCAAAGGACAACGCCTCCTCACCCTTGAAGCCATGAAGATGGAGCACGCGCTGACCGCGCCCTTCGACGGGACCATTGCCGAGCTTCCAGCCAGCGTCGGTGCGCAGGTCACCGAGGGGCAGATGTTAGTGAGGGTCGAGGCTGAACCAAGCGCGACCTAGCGCATTTGAACGGCCGTGGAGGTTCCCATGCGTACTTTTGTCATGTTGTTCACCGCTGCGATTGCTTTGGCATCATGTGCATACGATGAGCCGAAGGGCGGTCAGCCAATGCCGCTGGTCAATACGAGCGGCCAGTCCATAGGCAGCATCCGCGCCTGGCAAACCGCTGGCGGAGTGACGTTCCGCATCGATGCTTCGGGCCTGCCCCACGGGGTGCACGGCGTCCACATTCACTCTGTCGGCCGCTGCGATCCGCCCGACTTCGCGAGCGCCGGGCCGCATTGGAATCCGACAGGCAAGAAGCACGGGATGAACAATCCCGCGGGACCGCATGCCGGTGACGTGCCGAACGTCGAGGTCGCTGCGAACGGGGTACTCGGCACGACCTTGACGCTGCCCAACGCAAACTTGTTCGCCCCGGCGGGAGCAGCTGGAGCCTTGCTCGATGCCGACGGCGCGGCTTTGGTGATCCATGCTGGCGCCGACGATTATGTGACCGATCCCAGCGGCAACAGCGGTGCCCGTATCGCCTGCGCAGTGATCCATCCGGTTGCCGAGGTTCGCTGAGGCCGACGGCCTCTGGTTGACGCGTACGACATAGTAACGCAGGTTACGCTGAGGCGTTCGTAGCGATTGTGGTGGGGCGGTGACCAAGCCCGAGGCACAAGCGGAGTACATCAGCAGCTTTGACCGGCAGGGCGTCCGTCGTCCCGTGCGGATGCGCGGCTTCATGGTCCGGGCAGGCGGCGTCCGGCACCCAGTTCAGCTTACCGACCTGCACTATGGCGGTTGCGGCATCGAAACGCCGATTGACCTGGTTCCAGGCGAGGACATCCAGCTCAGCGTGCTCGGACGTGGCTCGATCCCGGCTGCGGTCCGCTGGTGCAAGGACGGGCGAGCGGGCCTCGATTTCGCCCCTGCGATGCAGGAGGAGAAAAAGGAGGTTGAACGGCGCAGCGCACGCATCGAGGTGCCGGGGAAGGTGGCTCTCCACGCTCCCGGCAAGACTGCTTGTCGGGTCCGCGTCCACGACCTGTCCACTGACGGCTGCAAAGTCGAGCTGGTCGAGCGGCCGAGCGTTGGCGACAAGATGCACGTGAAGTTCGAGGGTCTTGAGACGCTCGGTGCTGACGTCTGCTGGGTGGTGGGTCACACGGCCGGCCTGAAGTTTGAGCACGCGATCCATCCGGCAGTGTTCGGCCTGCTGTTGGAGCGCCTCGCATCATAACCCACGTTGGTGAGGGGAACGAACGGCAACTCCCTTCGCTGCGGGTCCATGCCAACCTACAGAATCTGCATCCTCAACGAAGATTTCTGTGCCACCGACGATCACACCTGCCCTGACGAGAAATGCGCGGCCAAGCAGGCACTCCGGGGCGCGCTCGACATCGGCACGGACCAGATCGTCGCGGGTAAGCAGTTTTTCGGAGCGGAGGTCACGGTCGAGAGCGGCAACGAGCGCGTTGGACATTTCGTCGTCGCCGTCGGCAAATCATCGTTGAAGGTCTAGCCTTCGCTTTCGGTAACTACCCTCGGCCCCAATGCAGGCGTAACGCGTTGGCGAGACCCGCTGCAGGGGCACATCCCGTTATGCGACGCGAGCGGGCGGCGGGTCTCAAGCTCTGGCTTCACGTTGCTGACTGCGTTCGTGAGGGATGCGCGCTATCAGCCGGCGTCCCTGCCACAATTCGCAGTCGTGCCCGTCCATCATCCTCTTCGCGACCTCGATCGCGGTCTCGTCGTTCTCGGCGTCGAACCACTCGCCGAACGCGACTTTTTTGACCCCGTCGAGGCCATAAAGCCTGTAACCTGCCACGCTTCAAAACCCGAATTCCAGTGCCGCTTCTAAGCAGCATTTCCGCCGCCGAAACGACCTTCCGACGAATTGGTTTCAACGGCAGAGACGGTGATCAGCCGGCCGGAATGATGAGCGGGATGGCGGGTGCTTCCGGGGCTTCCTCGAGGCTTTCGGCGACGTCGCCGACGAGGCCGCGATCGATGTAAATGATGCGCATCTGGTAGAGCCAGGCGAGCTCTTCATGGCGGCCCCGAACCTGGCCCCTGGAGCGCGATGCAGCGTTCAGCTCCTGCTCGGCCCGCAGCATAAAATATTCGCGATCCTTTGGCCCCATGACGTCACTATCTGCCTCCATCCGAGTCGATTCAATTCGGATCTTTTGCTGGCGGCCGGGGCCGTAAAGGTCCCTAGGTATCATTCGGGGCGGCCTCTTGAATTCTCCTTAGGAACAGCGGTTTGTTCGCATTGGCCGCTTGGCCGAACGGAGGGTGAGGTGCGTAGCTTGCTGATCGGGCCGGCATTGATCGGCAGGGGATGGATTGCCGGCAGCTATCATGGCGCTGATGCCGAGCAGCTCGTCCGCAAGAGCGCGCCGCAACCTCATGAGAACGTGAGCCACGGCCCTCGAAAAACCGGGAGCAACCGCCTGACCGCTCAGTAGCCGGGGTAGGCTCGGTCGAGTTGCACGTTGTAGACAGCGCCGCGATAGTCAACGTCGCAACGGAAGCCGACATTGCCGGGCGTGTAAGTGCCTCCGCCGTAGCCGTAGGGCTGGGCGTGGTCGAGGCGGGTGTCGAGCAGGCCTCGGACGCGCACGCTGCCGTTTTGACGACGGCCTACGCCGGTGATTGCCGTCACGCGGGCGCCACCGGAATAGGTCTGCTGCGGATAGCGAGGATACTGACCGGGATATCCGCCGTAGGGCTGGTAAGGCTGGAAGGCGCGGGCGCGCTGCACGGCTGCCCAAGCACAGTTGCGGATCGCTTGCCGGTCCGTGGGGCCGTAACGGTTCCCGATCAGTGAGTCGACGACGGCGCCGACTGCATTTTCCGTGCCGTATTGCTGATTGGGATAGCCCTGCTGCGGATAGCCCTGCTGCGGATACTGTCCCTGAGGGTATTGCTGCTGCGGATAGCCCTGAGGATACTGTCCCTGAGGATACTGTCCCTGAGGGTATTGCTCCTGCGGATAGCTCTGGCTGGGATATTGTCGCGGGTACGGCTGCGGCTCCGGATAGCTTTGATATTGCGCAGCGGCCGGAGCAGCCGCGGTAGCAAGGGCGGCCGTTGCGGCCAGGAACTGGACCGGCATTGCCATGGGAATTTCCTCGAGTTCGTCCGGCGATTCCGGACAGCTCCATCATAGACCTTCTCACGGCTGATGTGGATGGACGAAGTCGAGAACTGCGTTGGCGAGCTTTTTTGTGGCCGATGCTGTAGCTGACGGGCTGTCCTAGGACGGAGCTTCAGGCTTTGGAGCGACACCGCCGAACTCGGCCTTTTCTCGCTGGTGCAGCGCCTCGGCCATGCTGGCGACCTTGCCGGGCTCAAGCTCGCCGCGCTGCTCGAGCTCGGCAATCTGGACCAAGTGCTCGTAGGCCGCCGCCAGTTCGGCATGGGCGCGCCGGGCCTCGGCGCACGAGGCATTGAGCGCGGCCTCGCACTCGGCGCGCGCCCGTTCCCGATAGTAATCGAGTGTCTCGTGATCCAACCGTCGTTCCCCCTGAATGCGAAGAGGGCATGGTTAAGGCGCTTAATTACAAGCCATTATCCGTGACGCGCTTTCGGCGTGCGCCGAGTCGCTTAAACCGGGGGGCAAAATGCGAGGGGTGAGCTGGGATACGAATCTTTGAGGCGTGGCGATGTTCCTGCCGTTTTCCTAGACCGGTGAGAGGACAGGGCGCGCGCACCGTTCGAGCGGATGTCGGCAGGCTATCAGGGACGCACAGAAAAGCAGAAACAGAGCTGCCATTAACGCCAAATCCACGGCGAGATGGATCGTCCGAAGCGCCGGCTTCTGCTCTGCCGCCGCAGCCGAAGTCGTACCAGCAGCACGCGGGCCGGCTGGCGCTGCACGACGGTACTGGATGGGCTAGAAGGCGGGCGGGCGGTGCGGTCGCACGATCGGCGGCCGGTCGTCTCGCTCGGCAGGAGGATGAGGATGGCAATTGCCGGTTCATGCCATTGCGGCGCGGTGAGCGTGACGGTACCCGGCGTGCCGGAGTGGGTGGCGTCGTGTAACTGCAGCATCTGCAGGCGGACTGCCTGGCTGGTCGCTTACTATCCCGACGACGGGCAGGTTCGGGTCGAAGGCGAGACTAAGCGTTACGTCTGGGGCGACCGGATGATCGCGCTCCACCACTGCCCCGTTTGCGCGTGCGGGACGCATTGGGACAGCACCGGCGAGAGCTACGGCCGCGTCGGCGTCAACGTGCGGCTGCTCGACGGGTTCGAGATCCGCGAGGGGCGGCCGGTGATCGAAGGACACGAGGTCGAAGTGCGGTTCATGGATAATGCTTAGAGTCGTCCAATGATTCCAATGGGGTTGATCGCCGCGCTCTCGCTTTGATCTGACAGCGAACCCGCCGAACGTGAGAGCGCGTTTACTTCGCCGTAATCAAATCGGGCTCGTTCACCGCGACCCTGCGCGGTCGCGCCGGCCGCTTCGGCTTCGACTCCACTACCGTCGGTTTGGTGCTCGCCCGCTCGAGGAGGGGCTTTAGATAATGACCAGTGAAGCTCGCAGCCGTCGCTGCCACGGTCTCTGGTGTTCCCTCGACGACAATCGTGCCGCCGTTGACACCGCCGCCTGGCCCGAGGTCGATCACCCAGTCAGCCGTCTTGATGACGTCAAGGTTGTGCTCGATCACGACGACCGTGTTGCCGTGGTCGGCAAGGCGGTGGAGGACTTCGAGGAGCTTGCGGACATCCTCGAAGTGCAGGCCCGTGGTAGGTTCATCGAGGATATAGAGCGTCTTGCCGGTTGCTCTACGCGACAGTTCCTTCGACAGCTTGACCCGCTGCGCCTCGCCGCCGCTGAGCGTCGTCGCCGGCTGGCCAACCTTGACGTATCCAAGGCCGACTTCCTTCAGCATCTCCATCTTGTCACGAATGCCGGGGACGGCCTTGAAGAACTCGGCCGCGTCCTCGACCGTCATGTCGAGCACGTCGGCGATCGACTTGCCCTTGAACTTCACCTCGAGCGTTTCGCGGTTGTAGCGGGCGCCGTGGCAGACATCGCAGGTCACGTAGACGTCGGGCAGGAAATGCATCTCGATCTTGATCAGGCCATCGCCCTGGCACGCCTCGCAGCGGCCGCCCTTGACGTTGAAGGAGAAACGCCCGGGCTTGTAGCCGCGCGCCTTCGCCTCCGGCAGGCCGGCGAACCAGTCACGGATCTGGGTGAAGGCACCGGTGTAGGTCGCGGGGTTGGACCGCGGCGTGCGCCCGATCGGCGACTGGTCGATGTCGATGACCTTGTCGAGTTGCTCGAGCCCCGAGATTTTCTCGCACGGGCCGCAGACGATGCGGGCGCCGTTCAACGCGCGAGCGGCCCCCGCGTAGAGCGTGTCGATGGTAAGCGAGGATTTGCCACTGCCGCTGACTCCGGTGACGCAGGTGAAGGTTCCAAGAGGGAACTTCACGGTGACGTCCTGAAGGTTGTTGGCAGTGCCGCCGTGGACGGTGATGTACTTGCCCGAGCCCTTGCGGCGGGTCTTGTGGAGCGGGATCTCGCGCCGACCCGAGAGATAGTCGGCGGTGATGCTGTGCTCGCAGGCGAGGAGCTCGGACAGCGGGCCCTGGCAGACGACCTCGCCGCCGTGGACGCCGGCGCCCGGGCCCATGTCGATCACATAATCGGCGTGGCGGATCGCGTCTTCGTCATGCTCGACGACGAGGACGGTGTTTCCGAGTGACTTGAGGCGTTTGAGGGTCTCAAGGAGCCGGTCATTGTCCTTCTGGTGAAGGCCGATTGACGGCTCGTCGAGGACGTAAAGGACGCCGGAGAGGCCCGAGCCGATCTGCGATGCCAGCCGGATGCGCTGGCTCTCGCCGCCCGACAGGGTGCCGCTGGTGCGGTCGAGGTGGAGATAGTCGAGGCCGACATTGTGCAGGAAACCGAGGCGCTCGTTGATCTCCTTGAGAATGGCCTTGGCGATCTCGTTTTGCTGCGGCGTCAGCCTGTTGTGAAGCGAGCCGAACCAGGCGTGGGCGTCGGCGACGCTGCGGCGGGTCGACATGGAGATGTCCTCGCCAGCAATCTTGACGCTGAGCGCCTCGGGCTTGAGGCGGGCGCCTTGGCAGACCTCGCACGGTCGACTGGCCTGGTAGCGGCTGAGTTCTTCCCGCATCCAGGCGCTCTCGGTCTGCGCCATGCGGCGGTTCAGGTTGCCAATCACCCCCTCGAAGGGTTTCTTGACCTCGTAGCTGCGCTTGCCGTCGATGAAGCGGAGGGTGACGGGTTTGCCGCCAGTGCCATGAAGGATGACGCTCTGAGCTTCCCCGGGAAGTTTGGCCCAAGCCGTGTCCAGGTCGAAGTCGTAGGCGCGCGCGAGGCTGGCGAGAACCTGCATGTAATAAGGGCTCGGGGGATTGGACTTGGCCCAGGGGACCACAGCGCCTTTCTTGATCGAAAGCGCGTGGTTCGGGACGACAAGATCCTCGTCGAACACCAGTTTCTCGCCGAGGCCGTCGCAGGCTGGGCAGGCGCCCTGCGGCGCGTTGAAGGAGAAGAGCCTGGGCTCGATCTCGGCGATGGTAAATCCGGAGACGGGGCAGGCGAATTTCTCGGAGAAGACAATGCGCCCGGGAACACCGAAGTCGAGCTTCATGCCTTTATTCTGGGACTCGGTCCCGGCGGGTGGATCGGCGGGGTCGAGATAGGCGAGGCCCTCGGCGAGCTTGAGCGCGGTCTCGAAGCTGTCAGCGAGGCGCGACTCGATCCCTTCGCGAACGACGATTCGATCAACAACCACTTCGACGTCGTGCTTATACTTCTTGTCGAGAGTGGGGGCGTCTTCGATCGCGAAGAACTCGCCGTCGATACGGACGCGCTGGAAACCCGCTTTCTGCCACTCGGCAAGCTCCTTACGGTACTCGCCCTTTCGCCCGCGAACGACCGGGGCGAGAAGATAGTGACGGCTGCCCTCTGGAAGCGCCATCACCCGATCAACCATCTGGCTGACCTGTTGCGCCTCGATAGGCAAACCCGTGACGGGGGAATAGGGAATGCCCACGCGCGCCCAGAGCAGGCGCATATAGTCGTAGATCTCGGTGACCGTCGCGACCGTCGAACGCGGGTTGCGCGAGGTCGTTTTCTGCTCGATCGAGATGGCCGGCGAGAGACCGTCGATGTGCTCGACGTCTGGCTTTTGCATCATTTCGAGGAACTGGCGCGCGTATGCGCTGAGCGACTCCACATAGCGCCTCTGGCCCTCTGCGTAGATGGTGTCGAACGCGAGGGAGGACTTGCCCGAGCCGGAGAGCCCGGTGATGACCGTCAGGCTCTCGCGCGGGATCTCCACGTCGACGCCCTTGAGGTTATGCTCGCGCGCGCCGCGGACTGAAATATGGGTCAGCATCGGATGGGCTTCGTTCCGTTTATGTTCTAATCTAGCGTGGGGAGCCGCAGCCGGTCAACGCGGCTTCAGCAATATGGGTGCCGCAGCCCGATTTTGAAGGCCGCCACGGCGGATCATCCAGCGACAGGGTGACGCAGTCGTGATAGAGAGGCGCGAAGCCGAACCCGATCCGCTGTGCGTTTGCGGCAGGAATCTGCAGCACTGGCGATCGGCATCGTCTGACCGGACTGCCGTTGGAACGGAGAGTCGTTCCGTTCGCTTCTTCGGCGGGAAGCGAGACCGCATGGCCAAGAGGGACATCATTGTCATCGGCGGCTCGGCTGGCAGCCACATGCCACTGCGGCAGATCATGTCGAGCCTTCCTGCAGAGCTTCCCGCGAGCATCTTCGTTGCGACTCACGTGCCGACCGGGAGCCAGGGCTATCTGCTCGATGCGCTCTCGTCCGCCGGACCGTTGCCCGTCGTGCGGGCAGCCGACGGACAGCCGGTGGAGCGGGGGCGGGTCTATACGGCCGTTCCCAACAGCCACCTGCTTCTCGTCGACGGGATCATGCGGCTCGGCGATGGCCCCCGCGAGAACATGTCGCGCCCTGCGATCGATCCGCTGTTCCGCTCGGCGGCGCTTGCGTACGGTCCAAGAGCGGTCGGGGTCGTGCTGAGCGGCCTCCTCAACGACGGCGCGTCAGGCCTTGCCGCAATCAAGGCGTGCGGCGGGACCGCCGTCGTCCAGCATCCGCTCGATGCTCATGCCGACCAGATGCCGCTCGCTGCGCTCGAGGCAGTGCAGGCAGACAATGTCGCGCCCGCAAGCGATCTCGGTCGGGTGCTTTCCGAGATCGCGGGATCGGACGCGGGAGAGACTGTCCCGCCGCCGGACAATCTGGTCCTCGAAGTCCAGATTGCCGGTGGCGCAAGACTCGGGTCCCATGCGCTCCGCACGATTGCCGATCCATCCGCCCTGAGCTGTCCTGATTGCTACGGTGTCCTGTCTGAGGTGCGCGGCGAGCAGCCGCTTCGGTTCCGCTGCCAGATCGGTCATGCCTATACGGCCGATGTCCTTGCCGCGCGCTCCGTGGAGGTCAGCGAGGCGATGCGGATCGCGTTGCGGATCATGGAAGAGCGGGTGACCCTGGTCACGCGAATGGCAGAGGATGCCCGGTCCGGTGGGCGGACGGCAGTCGCCGAGCTCTACGAGGCACGGGCCGAGGAATATGCGCGATATGCTGGCGTGTTGCGGCAGGCGGCCCTCGCCTCGCTTCGCGACGGGGCGCCTACAATCGAAGCCTGACTTACTTTCTTCCTCGCGGCGACTACGGCTAAGGGTTTATAGGGCACCCAGGCAGGACAGGCGTGTGGCGGACATCGAGCAGAAGCAGAAGAGGCCGTCACGAGGACCCAAGAAGGATCCGCGAACCGAACCTCTTTGCGTCATCGGGATCGGCGTGTGCGCTGCGTCGCTGCGTGCCCTCGTTACCATTTTCGCGGACATGCATGACGGCCTCGACGCGGCTTATGTGGTCGCCGTCCGGCAGCAGGACGGCTTGTCCGTCGACGCGGTTGTCGAGGCGCTGGAGGAGCAGACACTCGACCGCGTGAAGAAGGCCGAGAATGGCGAGCGGCTTCAGCCGGGGCGGATCTATGTTGGCGGCGGCGACCAGCTCATCACCATCACCGACGGCCATATCGCAAGTCGGCCAACGAGTGAGCCAATTGGCCAACGCGGAACCATCGACAGCCTTCTGATCTCGGTCGCCGAACATGCCCATGATCGTTCCGTGGCCGTGATCCTGGCGGGACTTGGAAGCGACGGTACGGCCGGCGTTACCGCGACAAAGCAGTATGGCGGGCTGTCGATCGCCCAATCGTTGAACGGCGAAGCGGACGCCGCAGAGCAGGGGGCCGCAAGCCCTGCGGGTATTGTCGATCTCCTGCTTCCGCTTGACCAGATTTCGCAACAGATCGCGCTCTATATCCGCGGGCTCGTAACATTGGGAATTCCGGCAGAAGGCGAGATTTCGGATGAGGTCGCGTCCGTTCTGAGCGACATTGCCGGCACGCTTCGAACCGTTACCGGTAACGACTTTCACGGGTACAAGCGCAACACCTTCCTGCGCCGCGTTCAGCGCCGGATGCAGGTGCTGCAGATGCCTACCATCGAAGAGTATGCCGCGACGCTGCGCAAGAGCCGGGACGAGGTCCACAACCTGTTTCAGGATCTGCTTATCGGCGTCACCCAGTTCTTCCGCGATGCGAAAGAGTTCGAGACGCTGGAACGGGAGATTCCGGCGCTTTTCGAGGGCAAAGGCCCAGCCGACCAGTTTCGTGTGTGGGTGCTTGGCTGCGCGACCGGAGAGGAAGCCTATTCGATCGGCATCCTGGTTGCTGAATATCTCCAGAAGCTCGACCATGCGCCGACCGTGCAAATCTTCGCGACCGATCTCGACTCAAGGGCGCTTGGCGTTGCGCGGGCGGGGCGTTATTCGAGCGCGATCGTCGATCACATGACGCCCGAGCGGCTCGCCCGCTGGTTCGTCAAGGAAGGCGACACCTATCGGGTGGCGAAGGAACTGCGCGAGATGTGCATCTTCTCGCCGCATAACCTGATCAAAGACGCGCCGTTTTCGCGAATCGACCTGCTGTCGTGCCGCAACCTGCTAATTTATCTGAACACCGAGCTGCAGAACCGAGTTATCCCGATATTCCATTTTTCGCTGCGGCCGGGCGGCCTCCTGTTCCTTGGCGCTTCCGAGAATGTGACGCGGCACCCGAAACTGTTCGCGCCGGTCGATCGCAGGAACCGTCTGTTCAGGCGGCTGGAGACGCCGACGAAAGTTCTTCCAGAGTTTCCGCTGGTCGCCCGGGGAGCCCCTTTGCTCAAGAGCGCCACGACAAAGGTGGCTCCGCCGCCGCGGGCCGGCGGGCTGGCGCTTTCGATCAGCAGGCGTGCGGATCAGGTCGCCGAGCGTTATGGGCCTGCATATGTAATCATCGATACGCAGCACGAGGTGCTGCACTTCTCGGGCCGGACTGGTCGTTTCCTCGAGCCCGTTACAGGCACGGCGAGCCTGAACCTTTTGACTTTGGTCCACCGCGACCTCAGGCTGGACCTGCGCTCGGCCCTTCACCAGGCGATGGAAGAACAGAAGCGGATCGAGCATTTGCGCGTGCCCGTACGCGACAACGGCAGCTCTCACTTCGTCAATCTCATCGTCGAACCGATCGTTGACGGGCATGACACCACGGCGATCGTCGTCCTGTTCCAGGATGCGGGCCCGGTGCCCGACGCTGCCCCGGCTGGCGACCGAACCGGTGTCACCAACGAGCATGTCGAGCGGCTCGAAGCAGAGCTGCGGCTGACGAAGGAACGGCTTCAGGCGACCATCGAGGAACTCGAATCGACGAACGAGGAGCTGAAGAGCTCCAATGAGGAATACCAGTCGATCAACGAGGAACTGCAATCCTCGAACGAAGAGCTGGAGACGTCGAAGGAGGAGTTGCAGTCCGTCAACGAGGAGCTGCAAACCGTCAATACCGAGCTCGACATCCGGGTTCGCGACCTCGCGCGGGCGAACAGTGACCTTCGCAACCTGCTCGAGTCTACGCAGATCGCAACGATCTTCCTTGATAATGATTTGCGCGTTCGCAGCTTCACGCCAACGGCAACCGAGCTGTTCCACCTTCTCGAAACCGACGTCGGAAGGCCGATCGATCACTTTGGCTCACGGGTCGACTATCCCGAGTTGAGTGATGACGTTCGCAAGGTCCTGACCAAGCTCGGGACGACGGAGCGCGACGTTACGTCCAAGGACGGTAGATCCTATATCGCGCGAGTGCTGCCCTACCGCAGCATCGACAATTTCATCGCCGGCGCTGTAATCACTTTCGTCGACGTGACGAGCACCGTCAAAGCGGAGTCCGCTCTGCGCGAGAGCGAGGGACGCCTACGGACCTTGCTCGCGGAGCTTCAGCACCGGGTTCGCAATACGCTCGCGGTTGTGAAGTCGATTACTCAGCGGACAGCGGAATCGAGCTCCTCCGTCGAGCAGATGGCGGCACACCTTAGCGGTCGCCTCGACGCCTTCGCGCGGGTGCAATCGGCGGTTACGCGCAACCCGGAGCGCGGCATCGACCTCAGGGGGCTGATCGCCGACGAATTGCTGGCCCATGCTGCGCACGAGGGCGAGCAGGTCAGCATCAAGGGGCCCGACGTGGCGCTACGTCCAAAGGCGGCGGAGTCGATCAGCCTCGCCGTGCACGAACTCACGACAAACGCCGTGAAGCATGGAGCGCTGACGAACGGAGGCGGACGCATCGCTATCAACTGGAAGCTCGGCAGCAACGGCGCCGGGCTTCAGTTCAACTGGAACGAAGTGATGCGCGACAAGAGCGTGTCGGAGCCCGGGCGTCACGGTTTTGGCATGGAGTTGCTCACCAAGATCCTTCCGTATGACCTCGGAGCGAGAACGAAGGTCGAGATTGCGAGCGAAGGGCTGCGGTTCGCAATGGTCGTTCCTCCCGAGAATTTGGCGGACGCCGCCTCCAAGATCTGATCATCGGGTCCGCAGCGCCTCGGTGATGGCCCTGCATCAGGACTGGGCGATGTCCGGATGCCGCTCCTCCTTGCGCTCATGTAACGTTTCTGGACAAGGAGAATGTTCATGAACGCCGATAAGCAGCGCGGCCAAAATGTCGAAGAGATCTTCGGCTTGACGGACTCCACGCCGGTATCCGACGAGCTACAGAGACTCACCGCCGTGCTCGAGCCCCTTTGTCCCGAGGACAGTGTCATCACCTTTGATTTTCACGGCAAACTGCGTCTTCACATCGACATCCGCAGCTTTGAGGAAATGACCCTCGTCGAAAGGCTGCTGCCGACGATGTGCGGCGGCATTTTCCGTGACGTCCACAGAGGTATGTCCACAAAGCATTCCTTCTTTCACCGGCTAACTGCCGTCGTTGGGCGCTAGCGGATAATCAGCAACCGCTTCGTAATGCGCTCCGTGGCGGGACAGGCGGCTTTCGAAGAGGATGAACTCGGTCACGTCGAAAGGCTCCGACGATAGGCCGCGAGCGCGTTCGAGGAAGGCGGCGACTTCGCGCGTGCGGCGACCTTTCCAGCGGGCGAGGGTGACGTGTGGATGGAAAGACCGACGCTCCGGCTCCAGGCCCACACCAACGCAAGCACGCTCGACCTTGGCGGCGAGCGCGGTGACTACGGGTTTCGGCTCGACTGCGGCCCATAGGGCGCCACTGCTGCGCTGCTCGAAACGACCGACACCGGCTATGCGTAGTGCGAACGGCTCTGTCCGGATCCGGGTCAGCGCGTCGGCAATGTCCTGGGCCACCGGACGCTCGACCTCGCCGATGAAGCGCAATGTGAGGTGCAGCTGCTGATCGTCCTGCCAGCGGAAATCGGCGCTGTCGTCCATCGCATCGATCAGCAGGTCGCGGATTGGCTCCGGTGGGCGAATGGCGACAAACAGACGATGCATGGCGCTATAGTTGCTTGCCGATCGTGTCGATCCACTCACGCGCGACCGGCGCGAGATCGAGTGGCAGGTCATCGAGAGCCGCTTCGATGACACGCTCGATCTCCAACGACCAGCGCGGATTGTAACGCACGTCCTCGACGATCATCAGGCTCACGAGATCCCGGCGGTGGTGCGGGTTTTGCTCGAGCTCTGCCGCAAGACGGACGCGACCGTGCGAGATCATGCCGATTTCCTCGCTGAGCTCTCGCAGTGCCGCGTCACCGGGTTCCTCGCCTGCCTTCATGCCGCCGCCGGGCAGCCTCCAGCCGGGCACGTAACGAAGCTTGACGAGGATGAGCTTGCGCTCGGGCGTGAGCGCGAATGCGTGGGCGCCGAAGGTACGAGGACGACTGATGAACCAGCCGGCCCTCAACAATCGATAGACGCCGGTCAATGCGACGCGGAGCAGTTGATCTGGCAGGCTCATTGAGCCGAATTACCTCAAAGTTGATGAGCGGTTCCAATCTCCTCCACCGCATGCGACAACAGCACCTTCCAGCAGGGGGCGCTGATGAGCGGGGACGGCAAGCTCAGCGACGACGAATATGACGAACTGCTGAAACCGATGGCGCAGGAACTCAGCGCCATGGCGCGCTGGGTTTCAGAGACCGGCCAGCGGATGGTCGTGGTGTTCGAGGGCCGCGACACCGCCGGAAAGGGCGGGTCGATCGACATGTTCGCGAGGTTATTGAATCCGCGCCAGTGCCGCGTCGCCGCCCTCCCGTCGCCGAGCGAGCGTGAAAAGACGCAATGGTATTTCCAGCGGTACATTGAGCATTTGCCGGCTGCAGGCGAGATCGTTCTGTTTGACCGCAGCTGGTACAATCGCGCAGGTGTCGAGAAGGTCATGGGCTTCTGCGAGCCGGACCAGACGCAGGACTTCCTGAACGCGGCGCCGGAGTTCGAGCGTCACTTGGTCGATGACGGCATGCTGCTGTTCAAATATTGGCTCTGCTGCGACCAGGACGTGCAGGAGGAAAGGTTTGAAAACCGCCTCCACAACCCGATGAAGCGATGGAAGCTTTCACCGATCGATATAAAAGCGCGGGAGCATTACGACGACTATACCGAGGCGCGCGAGCTGATGCTCGCAGCGACCCACACGGACTTTGCGCCCTGGACTTTGGTCGATTTCAACGACCAGCCCCTCGGTCGCCTGACTCTGCTTCGCGATCTCCTCGATAGGGTGCCTGACACCGAGCTGCCGCTTGCCGACATCCCGTGGCCCGCGCTCGGCCATGAGCCGCTCAAGGAGCACTTCGGTGTGCTCCAGCCGATCGCGAACTACCCGGTGGACGGACACAGCAAGAAGCATCACCATCAGAAGCGCGACGACTGAATGGAGTGATATGGACGCGCCCTCGCGGGCGCTCGCAAGGGGGTAAGGATGCGTGCAGGAAAGCTGCTGGTGCAGGTTACGGCATATTACCTGGTCATCGCACTCGTGATCTTTGTTGCGCTCAGATTGTGGCCTGGATTGCGCGACTATCTCCCAGTCGGCGGCGTCGAGCAGCTGATCACCCAACCGGCAAAAAATCCGCTCGAAGCGAGCGGAGCCGTGCGCGCCGAGCATGTCGCGAATTTCGGCCAAAGCGTGTTTTGGCTCGTGGTCGCGATCGTTGCCGCATTGGTCGTTTCGCTGCCGGTGAGCTGGGTCTACATGGCCGTGCGGGGCGGCGAGGAATATGACCAGTCGCTAGTCAACACGATCATCGTGCTGCCGATGGTGGTTACTGGCATCGTCATCATTGTCCAGAATTCGCTGGCACTCGCATTCGCGCTTGCCGGAATTGCCGGCGCCGTACGGTTTCGAAACTCACTGAAGAGTTCGGGTGATGCGCTCTTCATCCTGCTTTCGGTCGCAACGGGTCTTTCCGCGGGGATCGGTGCCATCGAGCTCGCGGGAGTGATCAGCATTGCGTTCAACTATTGCTTCGTGATGCTTTGGATCACCGAATATGGCGAGCGCGAAGGGATGAAGCGTTTCCTCACGGATTATGACGGCGTCGACCGGGCCGTGGTCGTCGAAAAGACCAAGGTCGTCATCGAAAAGGAATCTAGTTGACGCAGGACTTGAACACACGGCCGTGGTCGAGATCGCTGAAAAAACCCTGGATAAAGGATGCTGCGCGGGACTGATTGCGCTGGTCGAGGCCCGGAATCGTTGCAAAGACACCGGTGAACTCAGCGCGCCTGGTCGATAGCTGGGACGCGAGCAGTCGGGCCTGGGTCATGTGCATGCAATAGCCGCGGTAGGTGCGCTCCTTTAGATCGCTGACGGGAATTCCTTCCGGCACGCCTGCGTACGGGGCATCGACAAGGCCGGAAAAGTCGAAGTCGTATGGCACGACGGTGAGCGGGCTTCCCGGCCCGTCGGCGGTCATCATCCTCGCATTGTGGCAGCATTCCTCGCCTTTGGGTGCCGCACGCATCGACCAGTCGTAGTTGCTGATCATGTTCTCGAAGATCGCGAAGCGCGCACCGGAGGTGGGATCGATCTGCCCGACCGGCACGAGCGAACCCATCTTCGCGTCTCGCATTCCGTTGCGCTTGGCGACGTCGCTGAAGTCCTCAACGAAGAAGCCGACGCGCGAGGCGAAGGGATGGCCGGCTTCATCAAGATAGTCGATGTTGGCGAGACGCGCTCGGAAGCTCTGCGGCGTCATCAGATTGTAGAGCCGGTAGGCGGAATATTCGAGCAGCACCTTTTGCTGGAATTCGGGTGAGCGTTTGCAGTGGGTGACGAGCTTCAGGCTTCGCTGGCGCTCGAAAAGCGAACCGGCAGGCGCGGCTTGGGTGAGGCGGACGCGAAGGGGTGGAAAGTCGCACGTCTCCTTGCGCAAGCGCGTGATGCCGCGCGGAGCGAGCGTGATCGGATAGGTGGCACCGTCGACGCTCATGGTTCCTGGCCGCGCAATTTCAGCGCGGTTGAGCACCAGCGTTGCGAACGGTCCGCGGATGGTAACCTTGATGGGGACGTCGCTGGCAAAGAGCGCAGTCGGTGAGGCGGGAGGTTTTTGGGCCGCGGCCGGTGCTGCGAGCCCCATGGCAAGCGCTGCAATCCACCTTGTCATCAGCCCCCTCCTTGAGCTCAGGGCGTCCGCGCCACCGTGTGCGGGATCATTTGGTCGCCGACGAGTTCCAGCCAGCTGAGCGGGCCGCCGTAGTATCTGGAGTTCCCCGTATCGATGCGGGCGAGCCGCCCGTTGTCGATGACCTGAATGCCTTTGAGGCTGGGCGTGTGGCCGACGACGAGGCGCTGGGCGCCGTAAGCGGTGAGTACCGCCGTCAGCTCCTGATCGCTCGTCAGCGCTGGCGTTGACGGCTTGGCGGCGGCTCGCGCAGCTTGCGCGTCCGGATCGGCAGCTACCAATCCTCGATACCAGAGCGGTCCCAGTGGATCCGTCAGGACCGACGTAGGACTGTCGTCTGCCAGCGCCATGGCAACCGCGATGCGGCGGTTGACGGTATCGGGCGGCTGCCGAGCATATTCGGCGCTGATGCCGCCGTGAGCAAACAAGGTGCCGCCGATCTTCACGATCGCCGGGTTAGCCGTCGCCCATTTGCCAAGTTCACCGCCCGGGCTCCACGCCATGCGATGCTCGACCCAGCCGAGCGGATGCTGCGCCATCCACCGAGAGCGGACCTGTTCGGGCGTGATCTGCGGCGTTTGCGCACGATACGCGGCTTCGAGCTGAGAGCGGTTCACTTCATAGACGCGGTCGCGCCGAGTGGCAGATTGGCCGTCGGCGAACGCGGCATATTCGCCAGCGGTCGTATAACGGTTGTCGCCCAGGAGGTTCATCGCCTCGTGATTGCCGAGTACGACAACCACTCGGCCGCCTTTCTTGGCAGCTTCTCGTTGGAGCTGCTGCAGGCTCTGGACGATCTTGAGCGAATCCGGCGCTCTGTCGGTGACGTCGCCCATCTGGACGAGGATCGTCTTGCCGCCCGCCCAGTGGCCCTTGGCATTGATGATGCCGGCGCCGCGAGCGATATCCTGCCAGGCGCTGAAGTCGCCGTGAAGGTCTCCGACGGCAACGATGCGCTGCGGCTGCTGAGCATGGGAGGTCATGGGGACGGCAAGGGCCGCAAGCGCCGCGACGGCGATGCGGACAAACCGATCGAGGCGGGTCGCTGCGCGGGCCTCCAGCACGGCCCTAATGTCGCATTCGTTCGCGCTTTGAGCAATGCCGTTACTTGGCCGTAACCTGAACAACCGTTCAGCAACAGGAGGCCATGTCCGGTTTCGCTTGAAGTCCTACCGTGCATCCACGATATTTGCGGAAGCGAACGGGCCCTTCGCCCGCGCATAGAGGAGACACGATGGCCAATTGGCAAGACCCGCAAACGACCGGCGTGAGCGCCGCGACGGTAGGCGTTCCACGCGCCGCCCGCGATGTGGGCCTCCGGTCATACATGCTTTCTGTTTACAACTACATGGCGTCGGGAGTGCTGCTGACCGGCATCATCGCGATGCTGTTCGCCAACAGCAGCCTCATCAACCTGATCGTCAATCCGGCCACCGGTGCGGCGACCCCGTTGTTCTGGATCGTCTTGTTCGCGCCGCTAGCGCTGGTGTTTGCTTTGGGATTTGGAATCAATCGGATGTCGGCGTCGACCGCACAGATGCTGTTCTGGCTCTACGCGGCGCTGATCGGCGTGCAGTTCTCGAGCCTCTTCCTGGTCTACACCGGCACTTCAATCGCACAGGCCTTCTTCGCAACCGCGGCGGCGTTCCTGGGCCTAAGCCTCTACGGCTACACGACCAAGCGAGATCTCTCGGCCTTCGGCACGTTCCTGATCATGGGCGTCGTCGGACTGTTTGTGGCGATGCTGCTCAACCTGTTCCTGCAATCGCCGGGCCTAAATCTTGCGATCAGTGCGCTCGGGGTCCTGATTTTTGCTGGTCTGACGGCTTACGACACTCAGAAGATCAAGAGCATCTATTTCGTGGTCGCAGGGAACGGCGAAGCGGTCGCCAAGACCGCGGTCATCGGTGCGCTGAACCTATACATCGATTTCATCAACATGTTCCTGTTCCTGCTGCGCTTCATGGGCGATCGCCGTTAAGTCCGGGCAGAAACTTGGAAAAATGAAAGGGCCGAAGGCGACTTCGGCCCTTTTATTTAAGCGTTCGCTTGCACCCTGGCAGTTGCCCCGCAGTTGCGGGCGCCCTTGTGCTTGATCAACGTTTCGGGCGCGTTCGTCCGTCCAGCCAACTTCGCGACGCGGACATCGATCCCGAAAAGGATCCGGTTCGCGGGAGATGCGCGGCCAGGGCAGTAGTCGGCTTTTGCAACGGAGCCGGGCGGCCATGAAAGAGAGACTGCCGGCCTGATCGATCGGGGGGAAGGGCCGACAAAACGAGAGGGCCGCTGGAGAGCGATCCAGCGGCCCTTTACGCATCTGCTACTCGTTCAGTGGGCAATCCCGGTCCTGCCAGTAGGGTTCAAGCGGAAGTGGCAGGACCGGTCTTGTGCATACACCCGGGGGGTAAGGCTGGGTGCGAAACCACGTTTAACCGAGTCGGCGTTAAGCCCGTTCGAAGAGAAATGGTTAGCGGGGAGGCAAGCTTTGAGACGCGGCCTAGGCGGGCTGCGGCTGGGGCGGCCGGAGCTGCATCTCCTCGATGATGCGCTCGTCGATCTCGTTCGCGCGCTTGTAAGCTGGACGCGATTGCAGTCTGTCGCGGTAGCGGGTGAAGCTCTCCCGCTCCGGTAGCATGCCGAACTGCAGTGGGAACATGATCTGCGAGCCCACATAGACGTCGGCCGCGGTGAAGCGGCTGCCGCAGACGTAGTCGCGAAGGCTGAGGAGTTTGTCCATGACGTCGATCACGCGGTCGGTATTGCCGTAACCGAACATCCGTTCTTTGTCGGCCGGCACTTCCCAACCGGCGGCGCGGTTGGTGACCGCGGCCTCGACCGGCCCTGAGGCGTAGAAGAGCCAGCGGTAGTAATCGGCCTTCTCATCGGCCCGGGGCCCGAGCATCGCTTCGGGGAAGACATCGGCCAGATAGACGCAAATCGCCGCGCACTCGGTAACGATATGGTCGCGATGCCTGATAGCCGGCACCTTCCCCATCGGATTGACCGCCAGATAGCCATCGCTCTTCAGTTGGTCGTAGGCAATGACCTCTGTGTCGTAGGCATGGCCAACCTCCTCGAGCATCCAGCGAACGATCCGCCCGCGCGACTGGGGATTGGTGTAGAAAATGAGGTCCGCCATCCAAGCTCTCCTGGTTTTAACGAGACTCAGAACAAAAGGCGAACTACTCCCCTTCGATTGATTGCTCAAGCATCTGCAGCATGGCCTTGAGGGATTCTATCCGGATGACTCCGCGTCCTCGCGCTCCGAAATGCGCTTTGCAATGAAGGGTTGTCCGGTCGCGGCGGGCAAGAGCCATATGGACGAGGCCTTCCTCATGCTCACGTCCCGCTGGACCGGCAAACCCGGTTACGCCGATGGCGATGTCGGCCTTGCTCCTCTTCAACGCGCCTTCCGCCATCGCGCGAGCGACGACTTCCGACACGGCCTCATTATGGTCGAGGAGGCTTGGTTCGATGCCGAGGAGCTCGGTCTTGGACTCCTTCGTGTAGGTGACGAATCCGCGATCGAAGGCGCGGCCGGCTCCCTCGATGTCGGTCAGCAATGCGGCGAGCATTCCGCCTGTGCAGCTCTCGGCCGTTGCGACGGTCAAGCCCGCGTCGGACAGGCGGTGCATCAGCCGCTCGGCCTGCCCGTCCAGATGGTCGGGAAGGGCAGGCTCGAGCGTCTCGCTCATCCGCGTTCGCCCTTCCTGGGCTTCCCGGCGGGAACGGCAGCCGGAGCTGGCGCGGCGTTGTTGCGCTCGGCGGCCGTCTTGTCGCGTTCGGCGCGGAACTCGCTGTCCTGGCTCCAGTTTGGCCATTCGCGCGAATTGGCGAGCCGCTCGCCGACGATATGCAGCAAGTTGGCGTCCTGGGCGATGCCTCGGAAATCCCACTTGGGATTATATTCATCATCGGGTTGGTGGTAGCGCTTGGCAGTATAGTCGGCGGAAAGGGCTTCGTTGCGGGCAACGCCGCCGGTCACGAGGTCATTGCCGGGCGTGAAGCTCACAGCCGGAACGCCCTGCTTTGCGAACGTGAAGTGGTCCGAGCGATAAAAGCCCCCGGTTTCCGGATGCGGGTCCGGCGTGAAGTAGCGGCCCTCGGTCTTGCCCGCCGCAATGAGGTCGTCGAGCAGGTCGAGCCTTGCGGTGCCGCGGATGCTGAAGTTCTTTTCCGCCCCCCAAACATTCATAGCGTCGGTGTTGAGCACCGCCACGGTCTTGGCGAGGGGATAAAGCGGGTGGGTCGCGTAATATTCGCTGCCCAGCAGGCCTTTCTCCTCAGCCGTGACGGCGAGGAAGACGACGGACCGGTCAGGGCGCGGCTCGAGAGCGAAGCGGCGAGCCTGCTCGATGATCTGAGCAATGCCGGTCGCATTGTCGACAGCGCCATTGTAAATCGTGTCGCCATTTGCGTCGGGCTTGCCGATGCCGAGATGGTCCCAGTGCGCCGAGTAGATAATCGTTTCGTCGGGGTACTTCTTGCCGGGAAGCAGGCCGACGACATTGTGCGAAGTGATCGTGCTGACGTCGGTCATCGCGGTCGCGCTTACCGTCGCCTTCAGATCAATCGGCTTGAAGTCGCGGCGCTTCGCTGCAGCCTTCGCTTGTTCGAAATCCAGGCCCGCTCTCCCGAATAGCTGGACGGCCACATCGCGCTGGATCCAGGTCTCGAAAGGCGTGTGGCTGGCGGCGGGGTTTTGGCGAACAATGTCAAACTGCGTGATGGTGTTGGAATTCTTGACCGTGTTCCAGCCGTAGGACGCGGGCTCGGTCTCGTGAACGATCATCACGCCTGCCGCGCCCCGGCGCGCCGCTTCCTCATATTTGTAGGTCCAGCGGCCATAATAGGTCATCGCCTTGCCGCCGAAATTGCCTTCGCCGCCCTCGAAGTCGGGGTCGTTGACCAGCATCACCAGGACCTTGCCGCGCAGGTCCTCACCCTTGAAATCGTCCCAGTTCCGCTCGGGCGCCTTCACCCCGTAGCCGACGAAAACCAGCGGAGCGCCGTCGATCGACAGGCCCTTGTCGCCATTAGTGGGCGCGCGGATCGCAATTTGCTCGCCCTGCGTCAGCGGGGTGGCCTGGCCGGCGATGGTCAGGCTGGCCCGAGGCGCTCCCTGCCATTCCGACTTCAGCAAGGGGACCGCCTGGGTCCACTGCCGCTTGCCATCGACGAGGTCACCGCCCGGCTGCAGCCCGGCCGCCGCGAATTGCTGCGAGAGATAGGCGATGGTCTTGGTCTCGCCATTGGTCGCGGGACCGCGGCCCTCGAACGCATCGGAGCCCAGCGTCTGGACGTGCTGCGACAGGCGTTGCGGACTGAACGTCGCGGTCGACTGCGCGGCAAGCGGAACGGCGACCAACGCGATCGCGGCCGCGCCAAGCCAGCGGAATGCTTTCAACTCATCTCTCCCCAAAGTGCGCGAGGGCGCCCGCGCGACAGGACGCCCGCGCGGCCCAAAAGGTTGCAATGGCCGACTAGCTAGTGCGCCGCGGCCGGGGAAGTGCCGTTCGTCGAATCGGCGACCGGCGTGCGCGCATTCCTGGTCCGGTACTTGTCGAACCAGGCGATGATCGCTGCCGCCTTGGCCGCCGATTGCGACGGCCGCGCCGCGATCCCGCCGTGGCTGGCATCAGGGACCTTGACCAAAGCGGTCGGCACCCGCTGGAGCTTGAGCGCGGCGTAAAGCTGTTCGGCTTCGCTGACTGGAGTGCGGTAATCCTCGCTGCCGACGACGACCAGAGTGGGCGTCTTGACGTTGGCCATCTGGCTGAGCGGCGAGCGCGCCCAGTAGCTTTGGTAATTCTCCCAGGGGAGCGCGCCCATCCAGTAAGGCGCGAAGAATGGCGTTCCGTCCGAGGTCAGCGCCATGCTGGCCCAATTGATCACCGGTTTTTGCGCCGCCGCCGCCTTGAACCGGTTGGTCTTGCCGACCAGCCAGGCGGTCAGCACGCCGCCCCCGGACCCGCCGGTGACGAACAGATTGTCCTGGTCGGCG
>JBJMUN010000001.1:0-7019 GCA_045811185.1 Sphingomicrobium sp. | reverse complement strand
TTCAAGACTCCGATGGTCGCGATGATGCCGCCGAATGTGCAGGACGCGCTCGGCGCCCAGGTGCCGTTCCCTAAGCGGCTCGGGCAACCCGAAGAATATGCGAGGCTCGCCTGCTTCCTGATCGAGAACGTCTATATGAATGCCGCGGCGGTGCGGCTCGACGGCGGGATCCGGATGGCGCCGCGCTGATGACGGATCATGCGCGCCTCCTCGACGATCTTGCCGAGGCGGCGCGGGAAGCGGGCGAGGCAATCCTGGAAGTCGTTCGCCGCGGTTTCGACGTCGAGCACAAGAACGATTCCTCGCCGGTAACCGAGGCGGATCGGTCAGCCGAGCTGATCATCCTCGCTGCACTGGCGCGAGCAGCTCCGGGCGTGCCGGTGATCGCCGAAGAGGAAGTCGCCGCGGGCCGCATCCCGGCCCATGAGGACACCTACTTTCTCGTTGATCCGCTGGATGGGACGAAGGAGTTCGTTCGCGGCGGAGACGATTACACGGTCAACATCGGGTTGATCGAGAAGGGCGCACCGAAGCTGGGAGTTGTGTTTGCGCCTGCCACGGGACGGCTTCATGGGGGCTGCGTCGACGTCGGAGCGTGGCTCGATGAGGGGCGGGGCCGCAGGATCATCAGAACCCGCCCGAGAGGGACGGAACTGACCGCGGTTGCGTCCAAGTCCCACCTCAACCAGGCAACGATCGACTATCTCGAGGCGGCCGTCGGCACCTGTGGTTACGTTGCGGTCGGATCGTCGCTCAAGTTCTGCATCGTCGCCGAAGGTCAGGCCGACATATATCCGCGAGCCTCGCCGACGAGCGAGTGGGACACGGCTGCAGGTCACGCGGTCCTGTTGGCTGCGGGAGGCGTCGTCGATGGCCCCGACGGGAGCGCCCTGCGCTACGGCAAGAAAGCGTTCCTGAATCGCGGCTTCGTCGCGACGTCAGGCTGGAAGCCGCCGGCGCTCGGGCGCTACCTGGAGCCTTTCGCAGGTGGCGGCGACCTGCCCCAGGGCGTCTGAAACCTCGAAAGACCAGCGCCTCAGCCTGGTCCGTTTCCGCACCGGGACCCTTTCGAAAGGTGCGGCTGCACCTGGAAATTAGAGCGACCGCGATGCGCTCGTGAAGGGCTCGAGCGGCGGCGCTGACCTGCACTTGGCCAAGAGGCGGGTGATCGAGCGCCTTGCGGCTGGCACGCTCGCGTGGCAGTGCCGCGCCAGTGGGCGGTTAGCTCAGTTGGTAGAGCATCTCGTTTACACCGAGAGGGTCGGCGGTTCGAGCCCGTCACCGCCCACCACGCTGGCGTGAGCCTGTCGCGACAGGCGAGCAGCAGCGTTGCGACTGGCTGGGGGGCGAGAATGCGACGGGCCGTCATAGGGACGATCTTGTTTCTGGCGCTTGCCATGCCGGCCTCTGCGCGAGAACCGACTCCCGCCACTCTCCCGTTCGTTCTCAAAGAGATCGGTCCGGGCGTCTACGCGGCGATCGACGGCCCGGAGCACAAGTCTGGCTCCAACGCCGGCTTCGTCATCGGCGATGACGGCGTGCTGGTCGTCGATGCCTTCTTCAATGTCGATGCGGCACGCGCGCTCGTCGCGGAGATCCGTAAGCTCACGGCGAAGCCGATACGCTACGTCGTCAACACCCACTATCATGCCGACCATACGGGAGGCGACCAGGCGCTTCGCGACGCCGGGGCGATCATCATTGCTCATCGCAATGTTCGCGGCTGGGTGCGAGCCGACAATATCAATCTTTTTGGTGACCGCATCACGCCGGAGCTGAGGGCCCGCATCGAGGCGCTGCCGTTGCCGGACCTCGTCACGGACAGGGGCCTGACGATCTGGCTTGGCTCGCGAAAGATCATGGTGCTGGCCGTTCTCGGCCACACGGGCGGGGACCTCACAATTTCCGTCCCCGACGCGAAGGTGCTGTTCTGCGGCGACATGCTGTGGCGCAAGGTGCCACCAAATCTGATCGACGGCTCGGTCAAGGAATGGGCTGCGACCGACGCGGGATTCAGCCGTATGGCCGACGCAGCGAGCACGGCATTCGTGCCCGGGCACGGCGATGTCGCCAATCTCAAGGACGTCGAGGATTTCCGCGCTTATCTTTCGGACCTGCAGCAATTGGTGGCCGCTGCGCGCAAGCGTGGCCTCAAAGATGATGCTTTGTCTGCGGATGTGACGCCGAAGCTCAAGGCGCTCCATCCCGACTGGTCGATCAGCGACCGGGCTGCAGCGGCCGAGATCCGCTATATGGATCAGGAGCTTGCGGGCACGAAGCGAAGGCCGGTTCCCCGGCCGGACTAGGTGTTACTTGGGTGCTTTCGCGACATTCTGCGCGACGGCTTCGCGGATCAGCGCTGTCAGGCTCTTTTCGTCGATTTCGTCACCTTCATGCAGGTCGATTGCGCGCCTCGTGCCCCCCTCGAGGCTCGCGTTGAAAAGATTAGAGGGATCGTCGAGCGCGGCACCCTTCGCGAAGGTCAGCTTCACCTTGTCCTTGTAGGTCTCGCCGGTGCATAGGATCCCCGAATGCGACCAGACCGGTACGCCGGAGGGGTTCGACGGCTTTCGCCATTTCACCTCTTCGACGACTTCGGGATCGGCTTTTCTGATCAGCTCGCGCACGCGCGCGAGCAGATCGCCCCGCCAGTCGCCAAGCTGCTCGATTTTCGCATCGATGAGTTTCGCGGCGTCGTCCAAGTCCCTGACACTCCTTATCCTCAGAGGCTGCGCACCAGCCTTACAACAACGGCGAGCCAAGGCGGATTCGACACCACCTGTTGGCGCCCGCCCGCCTCAAGCGGAAGAATCTGCAGCTTTTCCTCGTCGCGATTGATGAGGCGACCGAAAAGGAAGCGGCCGGCGGGGCGTGGGATGAGCACATCGCGATTGAGCGCGCGCGGAAATTCTCCTGACTCCAGCGTGTCGCACCAAAGCTCGTCCCCAGCCCGGTAATCGCCCACGCTGCCCGCCACCAAGACCGCCATCTGGCCCTGCTCTACATGCGGCGGGATGACGATGGCCGTCTTGCGAGGAGCCATCGCGCCCCCTGCACCGACGAGGGCAGCGACCTTGAGCTCCGCCTTGTCGTCCCCTTGAACAAGGTCCTGGGCCTCGACGCCGAGCGCAATCGCAATGCGGTTCAGCCAGCCTATCGAGACGGTGCGACTGCCCGTCTCGAGCCGGCCAATCGTCTGCGGGGTAGTCGGGGGATCGCATCGGCGCGCGACATCGTCGAGCGTCATGCCGCGTGCGCGTCGCACTTCCCGAATGCGGGTAATCACCGTTACGTCCTGCCCGATGTGAACCGTTCAGGTTTTTATCTGTCTTACAGTTTTGCCGTTCTGGCAACCCAACTGGGGCTAGAAGACGAAACCTGCAGGAGTAGGTTACAGAGGCACTCCAGGAAGACTGCGCAGCAGTGGCGCTCGCCGAGCTTTACCGCTTGCCAGCGGTAATACTCACTCCGGTTCGTTCGGATTGCGCGATCTGCATCCATTGATCCATTGTAAAACTCGATACCAATTTTACCCTCTCGCCGCTCGGGAAAGGGGGACGATTTGGCTTATGAAACGCCGCTCGCGTTGCGTCCTGTGTGGCGCTTTGCGGTGCATGTCGTGGTCGGATCCCTGGCGTTCCTGATCGTATACATGATGGCCGTAGGAGTGGATGCGTGGGTCGATTGGACAGCGGATCACGGCGCGCACCGGTGGATGGTCGACGAGGCCCGGTGGGTGGCCGCTGCCATTTTCTGGTTGGATATTTTTGGCCTCGCACTATTTTTGCTCAAAGAGACGATTAAGCTCTGTCGGCACATCGTCCTCCGAGACTGCTGCGAAGACTGAAATGACCAAGGTGCGCAACAAGAACCTCCATCAGGAAAAGACTTTCACTCTGGATGGTAAGTTTCTCCGTGACGAGGCTCGCGAGGCAGTCAGGAGCTACCTGTCTCCGTTCGCCGGCATTTACGCCGCGGCGACTGGTCAAAAGATCATTCTTGTTCGCGACAAGGACGGCGACTGCAACGAAAGAACAGATTCTAGACCTGCCTGAGGCACCTGGAGCAAGCTGACGCTGGCCTTGGTGCTCGAGAGCGTTCGTTCCGTTATCGCATTCCGTGGGTCTTGGGCGACTTGTCCTGCTGGCCTTCGCGATGATCAGCCGGTGCCTTTGGCTTCTTCTCCGCGGTCGCCGCATCGCCCCGTCCAAGCGCCCGGTCACGGATCGTCGGATCGTGGAGGTTGTTCCGGCCTTCGTCCTTACCGCTGTTGCTGCGCATCGACTGCACTCCTACTGGTCTCGAACGTTAACGGATAACGCGCGGGCGGTGTCCGCTGCTCGGCGCGATTTGAAGGGGAGCAGTCGATGATCGTGTTCGGGTCGTCCTTGTCGCCATACGTCCGAAAGGTCCTTGCCTGCGCGGCAGAGAAGGGCGTTGAAGTCGACCTTCAGCCGACCGGATTTCCCAATCACTCGGCGGATTTTCTCGAGGCGAGCCCGTTCCGGAAGATGCCGGCGATGCGCGATGGTGATTTCACGCTCGCGGATTCAAGCGCGATCATCCACTACCTCGAAGCCAAGCGTCCGGATCCGCCGCTCATTCCCGCCGATCCACAGCTCCGCGGCAAGACGATCTGGTACGACGAGTTTGCGGATACGATCCTGGTTTCCTGCGGAGCGAAGATCTTCTTCAATCGGATCGTCGCGCCGCGGTTCATGGGTATTCCGGGCGACGAGGATGCGGCGGCGCAGGCCGAGTTGAACGACCTTCCGCCGATCCTCGATTATCTCGAGCGAACCGTACCTCAGGAAAGCGGATATCTCGTGGGTTCCAGGCTTACCCTCGCTGACATCGCCGTTGCGGGACCGTTCGCGAATTTTCGGCATACGAACACCAGGGTCGATCCGGCGCGATATCCGCGCACCGTCGCCTACGTCGAGCGCATCCTCGCGCGGCCCAGCCTTGCGCAATGGATCGAACGTGAAACGGCCATGCTTGCGAAGCAGCCCGCCTGAAACGAGAAGCGCCGCGCTCCTCACTGGAGGAACGCGGCGCTGTCTGCTGGACGGAAGCGTCGCTTAGAACGAACCGCTGCCGCCGGATCCAGAGCTTCCCGAGCCACCGCCGCCGAGGGAGCCGTCCCCGGAGCCGGCATCGGGCTCGTTTTCGTCTTCGTCGAGCGCTCCGCGACCCTGGCTCGCGAAGTCAGAGCCGCCGGTAGCGCTTGACGAAGAGGAGCCGCTGGTGCCCGACGAGCCCGGCGAAGCGCTATCGTCCTGCAGGTAATCGTCCGTGCCCGTTCCCTGCGAGCCGATGAAGCCTTCACCCGACGATCCGCCGCCGGATCCGCCGGTGCCCGTGCCACCGCCGAAGCCGCCGCTTTGGCCGGTCGTGTTGCTGCCGGCGTTCGAGCCCTGGTCGGTCGTCAGCGTGTCGCCGCTGCCGCCGCTTGACTGGGCCTGGCCGCTCGAGCTCTGGCCGCCGAAGTCGGCGCCTTGGCTCATCGTCGTTCCCGATCCCGTGTTGCTGTCGCTGCCGCCGATCGGCTGCCCGCCGCTTGAGCCTTGACCGCTGCTCTGACCGCCGAAGCTGCCTTCGCTGCCCTGACTGCTCGTCGGCTGCTGCGCTCCAAGGCCGCCAGCCTGCCGATCCTGCTGCTGCCCAAACTCACTCTGCTGGCCCTGCTGACCCGTGGTCTGCTGGCTGCTGCTGCCCTCGTTTTCCCCGAATTGGTCTTCGTCGCGTTCGTCAGCCATTGCGAATTACTCCTCACAAGGCCCCCGCTTGCTCCGGCTGCTAAACAAGGCCCGGCGCGCGACCGTTCCGACTGTCGAACGAACTTTGCGACGAACCGCTGGGCGCAAAGAAAAAGGCCGCCCGCCGGTGGTGGCGAGCGGCCTCATCTGTCGCGTGGAGCGGCTGCTTAGGCCTGCTGGCCTTCACCCTCCGCTGCAGCAGCCTCCGCCGGAACCTCGGCCGTCGCGCCCGGCTCGGCGTTCGGGTCATAGTCCTCGGTGAAGGCCGCCGTGTCGCGCTCGAACATCTGCGCCATGACGTCGACGCCCTTGGCCTGGAGATCGGCCTCTTCCGGCGAGCGAGCGACGTTGACCTTGACCGTCACCGCGACTTCCGGGTGCAGCGCGATCTTCACCTCGTGCATGCCGATCGCCTTGATGGGACGGTCGAGCACGACCTGGCTCTTGGTCACCCTGGCGTCAGCCGCCTCGAGCGCCTCGACGATGTCCCGCGCGCTGACGGAGCCATAGAGCTGGCCGGTGTTCGATGCCTGGCGGATCAGCTGGACACTCTTGCCGTCGACGCCCTTGGCCGCCTTTTCGGCGTCCGTGCGGCGGTGGGCATTGTCTTCCTCGATCTTCGCACGGTTGGCCTCGAAAACCTTGCGGTTCGCTTCGTTGGCGCGGAGCGCCTTCTTGCGCGGCAACAGGTAGTTGCGGGCGAAACCGTCCTTGACCTTCACTACATCGCCAATGGCGCCGAGCTTCTCGACGCGTTCAAGCAGGATCACTTCCATGGGTCGTTCTCCTTACTTCACGATGTAGGGAAGCAGGCCGATGTGGCGCGAGCGCTTGATGGCGCGCGCAAGCTCACGCTGCTTCTTGGACGAGACGGCGGTGATACGGGACGGCACGATCTTGCCGCGCTCCGAGACGAAGCCCTGGAGCAGGCGCACGTCCTTGTAATCGATCTTCGGCGCATCCTTGCCCGAGAAGGGGCAGCTCTTGCGGCGGCGGAAAAATGGGCGTGCCATGTCGCTGCTCCTTAAGCTTCGAATTCGTCGCGGTCGCGGCGCGGGCCGCGATCGTCACGGTCGCGGCCTCGACCGCCACGGTCCCCGCGATCGCCCCGATCCCGGTCGCTGCGCTCGTTGCGGCGCATCATCGCGGACGGGCCGGCCTCGTGCTCGTCGACACGGAGCGTCATGTAGCGGATGACGTCCTCGTTGATCTGGGTCTGGCGCTCGAGCTCGGCGACGACGGCCGCCGGCGCTTCGAAAT